>NZ_KB849202.1:745511-1000156 GCF_000367985.1 Acinetobacter sp. CIP-A165 | reverse complement strand
AAGATTTTTACTTTTGATGTATGCATTACATTCTCCGAGCAGTTAGAAGCACATGATCGAGTCGCTTGGGAAATGCAAGCGGATCAGCACAACAGATTAAATTGATAAGTTCTTCAGGTTCGAATACGTCTTTAAAGACGTTGATGTATTTACCGTACTGATGCTTGATATTCTCAATAGCGGTTTGGAAATTAATTTGAGCTGTCTTTGTAATGGTTTCGATACGTTCAGGCTGTAAATGTTCAGCTAGATCGCGGAAGCATGGATATGCAGCTATAAAGAATTCTGATGGTGCAAGTAGCATGTCAAAAGGAAGAATTCGATCTATAGATTTAAATTCGACCTCTGCACGTTGCCAATTATCGTTGGGATCACCCTCTGCACGACCTTTTTCGTACAATCTCAGATACTTACCTGAGTCACGGCTACCAATACATAATGTACGCCCTTTGCCATTAGGTCTACGCCAATTGCCTTTATGTTCAATATTTGGTGCACGATTACCTAATTGAAAGCCACCTAGCCCATCTTGCATATTGCCCCAATCGACACTAACGTTTTTACCTTCAAAGTCATCATGTGCAATATCAACACGTGTTAATTTAGCTCGTTTAGCTTGAGTAACTAAGAAGTTATAAAGTCTTAATTCCCAACCACTTTTAGCAAAATTACAACCACGTCCATTAATCATAATTAAGATGGTATTACGCTGACCGCCAATGCAGACAAAACCAAAGTCTTCACCTAACACATAGCTTTGGTTATAGAAATTAAGACCATTGTTACGACATGAAGTCGTTGAAAATCCAAAGATATGTTCTAAAAGTGGATCAAGTACAGCTACAGCAGCAGTACAACGATGTGATTCAAGGATAAATTCATCTTCTTGCCAAAGGTGATCACCCAGTGACTCTAAGCCGATTGTAAAGTTGACCCAATCAATGACAGCAATCTCATTATCAGCAGGCATTCTGTATTCAATGTGCTTCACGCCATCGTTTGTCATGATCATGTGACTTGATGGAATTGTGTATAGCGGATTGTGTTGGTACGGGATATCTGCGTCTTGTGGACGAGTATCGAATTTCTTTACCCCCATCTTATTAATGGGGGTTCCAACTGCCGATTTTTTCATTCCCCCCGATAAAACAGTGGGGATTGGTTGTTTTTTGTACTTATCCATCAGCAAATCCCCATCGATCTAAAATTATCGTTTTCAGCTTTGATTGCGTCACAGTAGGCAGCAACTTTAGGATTTTTATAGCCCCACTGGTTCATCGTTGATTCAATGTAAAAAAGGACGAATTCAGTCTCAAAGGCAGGATTACCACCGACAATGAGTTCGACACCCCTGTCATGGATGATTTTGGCTACAGTCTCGAAAGCTAGTTCTTTTTCCATTTTATAAATCACAAATTTATAAATCATTTATCAAGGATAAAAACATAAATCACATATAAACACAAGCACTAATCACAAATTCATTTAGAATTAAGTGATTTTAAAAGGATTATGTAATGGCTAAGACATTTCGATTTACAGACGAAGAAGAACAAGCACTAAATGAAGTTGCTTTAAAACTGAATAGAGACCTAGTAAAAGCTGGGAAAAAACCACTACGTGATACAGAAATATTTCACGAAATAATTAAGCAAACTTTGCTCAATGGATTTATAGAAGTAACAAGAGACGGAAACGTCAAAGTAGAAACAAAAAACTAAAAGTAGTGATTAAATTATAAGCAACCACTACCCTGCCCATCAATTGCGCATAATGAAGATTGATGTTAAATAACGCTGATTTGCATGTGAGAAATATCATTGCAAATCAGCTATGTAACATAATCTTCGTACACATTATACGCACCGATCTGATATTGATCAATGCCAAGTATCTGCTTTATAATGAATGATTATTTTATTATTCATGTTGATTGACCACCCACGTAATTTAAGCATAAACCCAATTCGATCCTTGCTTATGGCTCACATCGATTCAAATATTTAATAGAAATTACCCTTAGCAACTTCTCGATAAAACTTAGGCGTGACGTTTGTCCATTTTTTAAAAGCACGGGAAAAATGAGAAATATCTGCATATCCTAGACGCTCAGAAACCTGCTCAATTGATAACTTACGTTGTCTCAATAAATGCTCAGCATGCTTTCTACGAACTTCTGCGGCTAGAAGCTGAAATGCTGTCTGTTCATTCGTCAATTGTCGTTGTAGTGTTCTTTCTGAAATATGAAGTTTCTCTGCGACCTGTTTTAAAGATAAAAAGCCCTCAAACTCATCATAAATTAGCTCCTTTACTACTGATGTCACGTTATCTTTGCTTCTTCTTTTTAAAGTTAAGTTCTGAGCGTCTTGTTTGCATTGCTGTTTAGTTAGCCGAGCTACCAATGCATCTGCAGTTTTAAGCGCTAAACCAAGCACATCCTTTTTTAAGATTAGACAGTCATTTTTATGACCAAAACTGACATTTAACCCATTAAACTTTCTAAGTTCTTTGTAAAAAACAGGTTTATCTTGCTGAAATCTAAAAATGATTTCCAATTTGTGTTGAACTAAATTTTCCAATATCTGTGCAAATCCAAAAACCAAGAACGTAATACCATGCGTATTCAATCTAAACTTTTGTAAAGGCTGATTAAAATATAGATACGCCATTTCTTCATCGACTTTAAGTCTAGGCTTAAACACCGAACAATGTAAGCCAATAAATTGTTCTAAGACCTCTATTGCATCCCCTAAAGTTTCTGATGCTGTTGCTGCAATTCCAACATGTCCATAACAAGAAACTTTCATCTCTTTTGCAAGATATAAACTTATTGCTGGCTCTTTTGTAAGTAGTGCTGCTTTTTCCAATAAGTAGTTAAAGACATTGAAATCCACATACCAAAATGGAGCATCTAATTTTTGCGAGGAAATACCTGTCCCAGCCAAAAGCTGTTCCGAAGAAATATCCCACTTTTTAACGACATCTACCAATAGATTGACATATGTGCCAGGTAATTCAGGGTTCATCACTCATCCTTTTAGATGCTACATTTGGCGTGAAATGGTAAATATTGGCGGTTTTAGAACTATGCCATTTTTTAGCTTTTAGGCATAGTATATCTATCTAAAAATTTACATATTAAGGTTATTGATCAATGAATGTTTTGATTGTTCATGCACATCCTGAGAAACTTTCTTTTACTGCGGCGCTAAAGAATACGGCCCAACAAACTTTTGAGCAATTAGGTTATACCGTTGAGGTTTCAGATTTATATGAAATGAATTTCAATCCAATTGCATCAAAAGATGATTTTGAGCAGCTTAATCAACCAGAATATTTCAATTATGCACTTGAGCAACGTCATGCTCTGAAGCAACAACAATTTTCTAAAGATATTGAAATCGAAATTGAAAAAGTAAAACGTGCGGATCTGATTTTATTTAGCTTTCCGTTGTACTGGACATCGGTTCCCGCCATTTTAAAAGGTTGGATAGATCGTGTTTTTGTTTCTGGTCTTTTTTATGGTGGTAAGCGCTTTTACAATCATGGTGGCATGACTGGGAAAAAAGCGATGCTTTGTTTGACTCTGGGCGGACGCAGCAACATGTTTGGTGAAAACACAGTACATGGCCCTATTGAACATTATTTATCATCTATCCAACGCGGCACACTCGCCTATGTTGGTTTTGAAGTTTTACCGCCATTTATGGCTTATCATGTACCATATATCAGCAATGAAGATAGACAAAATATTTTAATGAATTTTGAAGACTATATTAAAAACTTAGATGATTTAGAAGCGCTTGAATTTCCACATTTAGAAAATTTTGATGAAAAAATGAACCCACTTACATAAGAAATAAGAATAGAGACTGCGACTAAGTCCCCAAGCAAAGCCGCAGTCTCTATATTTGTGAAATTCTTAGTTGCTCGCCCGTTGCAGCTTATAACATTCGTCTAGCGCAAGTTCATAATACGCTAAACCTTCCTGAGCTGCTAAGAACGCTTTTCGTTGCATGTCTGGATCTTTATCACAAAGTCTCTTAATCAGCTCCATCGCTTCATAAGGATGTAGATCATCATAGTGAGCATGTGCTCTTAACCAAGCCAGCGATCGTTTATTGATATTGACCTCTGGGTTTTGAGTGTAACTTTGCACCCCTTTATAAACTTGTATGCTCCAATCCCCTGTCGCCCATTCTATTGCAAGATTTGTCGCGGCTATACTTTCAGCTAAACTACCTCGAAAGTTGACATCCCATAAAAAATGATTGACGGCATTCATCGCAGCGGGTGGTCTGACCGTATTTAACATTTCAACAGTTAGCCCAAAACCACCTGCCCAATCCTGATACCAACTCAGGTGGCGCTCTTCAACTTTAATATTTTGAATCAGCCAATCACGAGTCTCTGTGACCCCGTTCTGCGAGAACGATGTGGCTTTGGCTAGGGTTCCAGCCATATATGAGGGAAAATGAGCAACTAAAGGATAAAAGTTCAATAATGCTGAACGAAAACATTCAAGGCTTAATGAACCACTTGCCATATCTAAAAATAATGGGTGTTTGCTAACTCGTTCTTTTGCAGGCAAAAGTTCATCCCAGAACTTTTGTGACCAGCCAGAATGAGCTGTGATTTCCAACTTTGTTCCATATTGACTCATAGCAGTCATTGCGATGCATCCTATTTCGTATGACTTGACTCAATCACATTCCATGATTGCTGCTTTTTTATAAATTGTATCCTAATATCCTAAATATACAATCACCATTCTTCGATTTGTAGTTGTTTTGTTTACCGATCATCTTTTTTATTGAAATCATTCTATTAGATCGCTCAATCGACTCTAAAAACTCTGAAATAGTGTAGGTTTTAAGCATAAAAAAAACATTGTGACAAAAAATTGACTTTTTTTGATTATCTAATACACATTTTAATTAATTCAGTGTAACGTAGTAAAAAAGAATTCCTACATCTGACTTACATAAAAAATCTTTAGGGGTGGTGAGAGATAAAATGAAGTTGAAGGCTTCCAATATCTTGGGACAAGAACAAATCGACTTGTTAATATCTCGCGGGCTAAATTTAGTTTGGTTTCCTAAAGAATTAGAAGCGATCTATCGAGATCAGTATAGAAATGAGGCCGCACACGAGTTTCGTTATCGTGGTCCCATCATTCTAGGTCTGTACTCATTTCTTAGTTTCGGTATTTATCAAGTATTACCACCAGACATGCGACTTGAGTGGATTTCGTACTATGGATGGGTGGGTATTATTATCCTAATCGCATGGTTACTTTCCTTTCTCCCAATTATGAATCGATGGTTCGATCATTATGTCTGCATAGGTTCAGCGGGTGCTGTTGCTATTACTTTGATCAACGTATTAGAACAAGGCCAAAACAACGTGTTATTTCACGCTGCAATGATGTATGCAGTGGTTATTATCTATGGTTTCGTTGGTATGCGTTTCTACACAGCGATCATTGCTGGTTGGTGTGGTGGTCTTGTGGGTGTCGCAGCCAGTACATGGTTAAATGGCTCAATAGATTGGACTTTTTTAAATAGAACTTATACGTTTAGTAGTTTCTTGGGTATGGCCCTCGCCTATGCCACAGACCGACAGCATCGAGAAAATTATTTACAAAACTGTATGATCGAATTAAATCGATTAGAACTCATGCGTCAAGCACAACAACTCTCTATTTTATCGCAACAGGATGCTTTAACGGGTTTAGCAAATCGTCGCTATTTAGATGAAGTATTGGAAAATGAGTGGAAACGTGCAATGCGCCACGAAATGCCAATCACCATCATGATGATTGATATTGATTTCTTCAAACCATATAACGATACTTTGGGGCATATACAAGGCGATCAATGTTTAAGACGTATTGCGATATCACTGGGTTCGCTCACCTCAAGAAGTGGCGATCTTGCTGCTCGCTATGGTGGCGAAGAGTTTTTACTTCTGTTTTCAATGACCGACCAAGAGCAGGCATTAATACAAGTCCAAAGACTGATGGATGTCGTTCGTAATATAAATATTAGCCATCCAAAAAGCCCTGTCTCTAAGTATGTAACCATTAGTGTCGGTGTGACAACCATGACACCCAATATAAATGATAGCCTGTCAGAGTTTATTGCTCAGGCGGATCATGCTTTATATACCGCAAAAAGTAATGGCCGAAATCAATATCATATTTCGACTTCAGAAAACATGATTTCTGAAGCGCTATAACTTATTGTTTAAGCATCAACTAAAATAATAATAAAATCAAGCGCATAATAAATATGTGCTTGGTTTCGAATTTTTGAATTAAGCTTCAATTGGTTTAAATGGAGGTACTACATCCGCATTTTGTGCGCGGTGTCGTAAAAAATGATCCATGAGTACAATTGCTAACATTGCTTCTGCGATTGGTGTTGCTCGCACGCCAACACAAGGATCATGACGACCTTTGGTTAACACATCAGTGTTTTCACGATCAATGTTAATCGTTTTACCCGGTGTGGTAATACTTGCTGTCGGTTTTAGTGCAATGGCGACACGGATGGTTTGACCACTCGAGATCCCACCTAAAATTCCACCAGCATGATTAGCAAGAAAACCCTCAGTGGTCAATTCATCACGCGTCTCATGACCAAACTGTCCTGCAACAGCAAAACCATCACCAATTTCCACACCCTTTACCGCGTTGATACTCATCATCGCATGGGCAATATCAGCATCCAAACGATCGAATACAGGCTCACCCCAACCCACAGGTACTTTTTCAGCCAAGATCTCTAACTTCGCACCGCAGCTTGTGCCTTGCTCACGTAAAGAAGTGACCAATTGCTCAAAGCGTGGAACTGCATCGATATCTCCACAGAAAAACGGATTATTTGGAACTTCAGCCCAATCTAGTTTTTCTGCAACTTCATTACCGATTTGAGTCACGTGTCCGCGAATATCAATACCAAACTTTTCAGCCAAATATTTCTTAGCAATCGCACCTGCTGCAACACGCATTGCCGTTTCACGGGCACTTGAACGACCGCCACCACGATAGTCACGGAAGCCATATTTTTGTGTATAGGTATAATCAGCATGACCAGGGCGGAAAGTTTGCGCGATGTTGCCGTAATCTTTAGATTTTTGATCGGTATTACGAATCAATAATCCAATCGGTGTGCCCGTGGTTTTACCTTCGAAGACACCTGAAATAATTTCAACTTGATCAGGTTCTTTACGTTGCGTGGCAAATTTAGATGTCCCCGGTTTACGGCGATCTAAATCTTTCTGCAAATCATCTTCGCAAAGTTCAAGACCTGGCGGCACACCATCGACAATTGCCATTAAGCCAACACCATGTGATTCTCCACATGTTGTCACTCGAAAGAGTTGCCCAATACTATTCCCTGCCATGCTTTTGCCCCTTAGTTTTGAACGGATTGCTGAAATACGTCTTTATAACGACGGCATTGTTCAGCTGTTAATGCAAAAATACCTGAACCGCCTTTTTTGAAAGTTAACCAATGGAAATCAACGGTATTGAAGTTCTGGCGCATTGCCCACTCTGAATTTCCAACTTCAATAACGATCAAACCATCTTCAGTGAGATAATCAGCCGCTTGCGCTAACATTTTACGGACTAAATCCAAGCCATCTTGACCCGCAGCTAATGCGAGCTCTGGCTCATGTAAAAACTCTTCTGGTAAATCTGCCATATCTTCTGCATCCACATACGGTGGATTGCTGATGATCAGGTCATATTGGTTTTCAGCAGGAATTTTTGCGAATAGATCAGACTCAAGCAAAGCGACTTGATATTGTTTATCGTGATGTTCAGCGTTAATTGATGCGACTTCCAATGCTTCTTTTGAAATATCAGTTGCATCAACTTCAGACTCTGGGAATGCATAAGCTAGTGCAATTGCGATACAACCAGAACCTGTGCACATATCTAAAATACGTTGTGGTGTTTTAGGATTCTTATTTTCAGGCAAACTATTGATTGCCTCAAGCATCTGTCCACTTTCATCTAAGCAATAAGGTGCAAAACGTTGTTCAATCAATTCTGCAATTGGTGAACGAGGAATAAGTACACGCTCATCGACATAAAATGGTTTGTTAAAGAAATAAGCAAGATTTAATAAATAAGACGTTGGAATCCGATCATTGACACGGCGTTCCAATAGGCTCAAGAATTCAGCTTTTTCACTTGGCAATAATTTAGCATCTAAAATTTCTGGATCAGCTTTCCACTCAAGTGAGATTGTTTGCAAAACCAGTGCAGCACTTTCTGCAAAATAATCTTCTGTGCCTTGTCCTAAGTGTGCGTCGTATTGACGAAGTGCAGTTACACCAAAACGAATAAAATCTCGAATGGTTACTAGATTTTCAGCCGCTTCTTGTAAATGTTCAGGGCTGATTGTAGGTCGCTCCACTTAGGCGTCTCCAAAAGTGCTAATTGCAAAACGGTTTATTTTACCTGAGCCAAGAAAAGCAAAGCAACGCTTTAACAAGTTTCTAACCCGCTTGAGGCTTATTTAACAAGAAAAAACCGCTTCAAATCAAAGAAACGGTTTTATATCGTATTTATTTAAATTTTTAACGTGACAAATATCTCGTCAGATCTTCGATACCTTTCAAAGTCATCGGATACATATGATCTTCAAAAGTTTCTTTAATCCATTGAATCGTTTGGGTGTAATGCCAATAGCCTTCCAATTCAGGATTGAGCCAAGCTGTTTTGTCGAAGTGTTGGCGTAATCGTCTTAACCATACTTCGCCTGCTTCTTCATTCATGTATTCGACAGAGCCACCAGCAGACTTTAACTCATATGGTGCCATACTTGCATCACCCACAACGATGACACGATAGTCACGTCCATAGGTATGGAATAGATCCCACGTATTCATCCGTGTTGAACTACGGCGATGATTATCTTTCCAAACATAATCATATAGACAGTTATGGAAATAAAAATATTCTAAGGTTTTGAATTCGGACTTCGCGGCACTAAACAGTTTTTCACATTCAGCAATGTGAGCATCCATTGAACCACCGACATCAAATAACATCAGTACTTTGATGCGATTACGGCGTTCAGGAACAAGCTGTACATCTAAAATGCCCTGTTTTGCTGTTTCTCGAATCGTACCATCAACATCCAGCTCTTCAGCAGCACCTTGACGCGCAAACTTGCGTAAACGGCGTAAGGCGATTTGCATTTGGCGTGTACCCAAGACTTGATCATCATCTAGATTTTGGTACTTACGTTGTTCCCACACTTTTACCGCTGAACGTTTACGACCCGGTCCACCGATACGTACACCTTCAGGATGATCACCAAAAGCACCAAAAGGTGAAGTTCCACCGGTGCCCACCATGCGATTACCGCCTTGATGCTTCTTATGTTGTTCACGTAAACGTTCTTCCAACATCTTCATCAGTTCTTCAAGGGAACCTGCTTTTTGTAGTTCGGCTCGTTGTTCAGGAGTCAGATGCTTCTCTAATAGCTCCAGATCAAACCAATCTTTGGGCAGCTTATGAACTTGTTTAAGCAATTCGTCTAGATCGAAAGTTTCAATGCCATCGAAATAGTCTTTCATGGCACGATCAAACTTATCAAAGAAGCGTTCATCTTTAACTAAAACTGTTTTAGCCAGTTGATAGAACTGTTCTTGATCAGCAAACACAAGCCCTGATGCAACCGCCTGATTGAGATCAATCAGTTCACGTGTTGTGACTGGCACCCCATATTTGCGTAAGGTGTAAAACAATCGAACAAACATTGAAAAACACTCTTAACGGCGTGACATAAAGGCTAAACGTTCAAGGAGTTGTACATCTTGTTCATTTTTAATCAAAGCGCCATATAGTGGTGGAATGGCTTTAGATTTATCATGATTACGTAATACATCTTCAGGCATATCATCTGCCATTAATAGGCTTAACCAATCAATGAGTTCTGAAGTTGACGGCGGTTTCTTTAAATTTGGAACTTGACGTAGTTTAAAGAAGACTTGCAAAGCCTCACTGACCAAGGTATTTGAAATACTTGGAAAATGAACCGCGATAATGTCACGCATCGTTGCTTCATCAGGGAATTCAATATAATGGAAGAAACAACGGCGCAAGAATGCGTCAGGCAATTCTTTCTCATTATTCGAAGTAATAATCACGATCGGACGCTGTATCGCGGTAACCGTCTCACCTGTTTCGTAAACATAAAACGACATTTTGTCGAGTTCATGCAATAAATCATTTGGGAATTCGATATCTGCTTTGTCGATTTCATCAATCAATAACACACAACGTTCTTCACTGGTAAACGCTTCCCATAATTTACCCGGTTTAATATAGTTTTTAATGTCATAGACACGATCATCACCTAACTGGCTATCACGCAGTCGTGACACTGCATCATATTCATACAAACCTTGCTGCGCTTTGGTCGTTGATTTGATATGCCAAGTAATGAGCTTTAAACCGAGACTCTCTGCAACCTGCTCAGCAAGTAATGTCTTGCCTGTGCCCGGCTCGCCTTTTACCAATAACGGTTTTTGTAGCGCACGTGCAGCTTTGACTGCAAGTTTCAGGCTATCAGTTGCAATATATTGATTTGTACCAGCGAAGTGTTGTGTATCAGCAGACATTTTAAAACCTTATTTTTCTATCTTTAACAATGTGTGGATGTATACCTAAACTGAACGTGCAGTTTTATTTGCCGTGTATTTTGACCAGCAAAAGCCAATCAATAGGCCGGTACCAATGACAAATAAAATCAATGATAAGTTCGACCAGATTAAAACATGTTCTTTGGTGAGCACACCAAAAATCAAACCAAAAATAGCAGGTGCTAATGCTGAATTGGGACCTTCTGAAATCGTAGGTGTTGCAAGAATCGCAAAAGCAACAATCCACAAGATTCCACCAATTGGGTTTGGTAAGCGTGTCATCAAACGATACCAGCACCACAATGCAATGAGTGTTCCCGTAACATATACAATGATTGCAACATTCTCTTCAGGAAATTGATCAAGTACTGAAAGAATGTTTGCCCATATTGCAGTTAAAGTTTCAAGCACCACGCAAACCCTCTGGTTCTACCGCATTTGGATTGATTAATCCCTCTGGCGGCATCTGCATAAAAAAGCCTTTGGTCTGTAATGAGTCTAAAACATGAAGCACATTTACACGTGCAAGTTTACGTTCAGGATGAAGTTCTAAATGCATCACAAAAGTTGCTTTGCCAAATGCTTGTAGAACTGTTTCAGGAACACCTTCAAATGGATTTTCGAGTTCCTTGTCATCAGAATGATTTGGACTAGCAATATACATATACATTTCGTCTTTTTTGCTCGATCTATAAATATCGCAGTGCATGTTTACTCACAACTCTTAACAATCTTAGGGGCTATTGGTCTAGATATCATCTCAACAGACCATAAACAGCATACATGAAAAAAAAAACAGGTACATTAATGAATGTTAACGCAACAGTCGATTTTTTGACTACCTTGTTTATCTGGAAATTTTCATTTGTGTGGCTAAATATTCAGTGTCCTGTTGCAACAATGCAATCAATGGTTCTGTGAGAACATCATAACGCCACCCAAGTAAATAGCTTGGTAACTCTTGCTCAGGCAAATGAAAAACCACATGCTCATAAATGGCATTCAGCCATTTTTTACGCAGCAAGACTTCTTTTGGTATTCCTGTTTGCATAACAATATCATCTATCAGCGCATCTACTTTAGGCGCGACTTCTTTAGAGTTACTTTTTACTGGTCGAGCCATTTTTAATGGCCAATCATCTTCAGGAGGTAAAAACTTCAACAAATCTAAAATCGTTCGACCATGCTCACGCACTACATTCGGTCGTATTTCTTTAATCTGAGCCAGTTGAAAATTATTATGTGGGTTCTTTTCCACCAAATCCAGCATGGTGGTGTTTTTCAGAATGAAACTGCGTGGCTGGTTCATTGCTTTGGTAATTTGATCTCGCCAAATACTCAATTGTTGTAACTGCATCAACTCACGGCGTGTATGACGATAATTGCCAATATTAGTATAAAGCTCTGGAAGTGGTGTTTCCATTGCAATTTCTTTGGTTAAGTTTTGACAATCCTCTAGAACATATTGGTACTGACCTTTACGTTGTAGATCATTTTTTAAGGCATCTGCAAGCTTTACCAAATACAGTACGTCGTTGGCTGCATAACACATCTGCTTCTCGGTGAGCGGTCGAGCTAACCAATCTGAGCGTGTTTGATCTTTTTCTATATCAATATTTAAGCAAGTTTTGAGCGCATTTTGATAACTCACTTGAAGCCCATGTCCAAGAAATGCCATTGCCACTTGAGTATCAAAAATATTCTTTAATGGTTTCTGATCAGCATAGTGATAGATCAGATCAATGTCTTCACTACACGCATGGAAAATATTTTGTTGTGCGTTAAATACTTTTTGCCAAAAATGCGATAAGTCCAGTGCGGCCCCATCCAATAAGGAAACATGTCCATTTAGATTAATTTGGCAGACTCCAAGTTTTGGATATAAGGTATCGACCTTAATAAACTCAGTATCAAGTGCATAGGTGGAACATTGTTCCATTTGGGAGAGGAGAACAGCTAAATCGTTTTGCTGTTGGATAAATTGAAACATATTTGCTCAAATACAATAATAAAAGAACCATTGGCGACTAGCTGTTAAATACAGTCTGAACCGTACCGGGTTTGTCGGAGACTCAATATTCTGAGAGACTATTCCGATGAAAAAACCAACCTATACCCCCGAAATTAGAGAAAGAGCGGTTCAATTACTAATTGAATCTGAAAAAGATTATCCTTCTACTTGGGCTGCAATCACAGCAATTGCGCCTAAGATTGGTTGTACTCCTGAAACACTTCGTGCCTGGCATCAAAAGCATTTAGATCAGCAAAATCCTATTAAAGTACAACAGATATCTGATCAAGAAAAAATGAAGCAAATGGAACGTGAAATTAAAGAATTAAAGCGTGCCAATGAAATTCTACGTAAAGCAGCCGCTTTTTTCGCCCAGGCGGAGCTCGACCGCCCACACAAATAATGGTGGATTTCATCCATAACAATAAAGACTTATATGGTGTTGATGCGATTTGTAGGATTTTACCGATCGCAGCTTCAACCTATTACCGAACTTTAGATCTCGCTGACAATCCAGAACATCGAGCGAAACGAGATCTACATGATGAGCATCATGCTGAACAAATTAAACGAATTTGGAAGGAAAGTTTAGGTCGATATGGTGTACGTAAAGTTTGGCAAAAATTGAAACGTGAAGGCTATGTTATTGCACGTTGTACAGTTGCTCGATTGATGCAGAAGCTAGATATACAAGGTGTTTGGCGTGGTAAGAACAAACAAACTACCCGCAACCGAGATGATCAAAAACGAGCAGATGATTTAGTGAAACGTAATTTTAGTGCTGATCGACCTGACCAATTATGGGTCAGTGACTTTACGTATATTCAAACTCATTCAGGCTGGGTCTATACCGCCTTTATTATTGATGTGTTCTCACGAGCAATTGTTGGATGGAAAGTATCTACACGGATGAATACAGATATGGTGCTCGATGCACTTGAGCAAGCATTGCACGATCGAGGCATGCCAAAGAATGTGATTCATCATTCCGACAGGGGTGTGCAATATCTTTCGATTCGCTATACCAATCGTTTAGAAGCAGCAAATTTACGAGCATCAGTCGGTACAACTGGTGATTCATACGATAATGCTTTGGCTGAAACGGTGAATGGCTTATACAAAACAGAGGTGATTGAATATTTAAAAGCAGATTGGCAAGGTTTAGCAGATGTACAACTTGCGACACTAAACTGGGTAGATTGGTTCAATAAAAAGCGTGTACACAGTGCACTGGGTTATGTGTCGCCTTTTGAGTTTGAAGCAATGTACTATGATAAGATTAACCCGTTAGGTCAGGTGGCTTAACTTAAATAAAAAAGTCTCCGACAAACCCGGTACGGTTCAGTCATCGTACATGCGAGATTAAATGTAAAAAATTAATCAGTATTCCACATACACAACATGAAATTACTCCTATTCCTTTTAATCAAAAAACGAAAATCCTTTTCGCCCGCCAATAGTGCCATAAATTCCAGCAAATAGATCTAGAATAATGTTAGACAAAATGTAAAAGTTAATTATTTGTTTAAATTAACAACATGAATTTAAAATAAATATAAGAAAATAGCATGAATCTGCTATTTCATCCGCATCCGATTATGTACTGCCTGACTCAAAGTATGGCTATCCACATATTCTAACTCGCCACCTTGTGGTACACCTTGTGCGATCCGAGTCATATGAAGTGGTAAGTGTTTGGTTGCTTCTACCAAATAATGTGCTGTAGCCTGACCTTCAACCGTTGCGTTGGTGGCCAAAATCACTTCTTGGATTTTGCCTTCGCTTAACCGTTGGATCAGATATGGAATACCAATCTCTTCTGGACCAATACCATCTAAAGGCGATAAATGCCCGCCCAATACATGATACTTACCCCGAAAACTACCACTTTGCTCGATTGCCATCACATCTGCTGGGGATTCAACTACACATAACAGTTGCTCATCACGTTCAACTGAAGCACAAATATCACAGATTTCATTTTCAGTTAAAGAGTGGCAAATATGACATTCATGAATATGACTGGATGCTTCATGCAAGGCATAAGATAAAGCAAATGCGCCTTCACGATTTTTCATTAATAAATGTAAGGCCATACGCTGGGCGGATTTCGGACCAACACTCGGTAAAATACGTAATGCATGAACCAACTGTTCAAATCGTTCGCTAAACATAAAAATTGATACTTCTTAGGAGGGTCCTCCTCATCTCTCATTCTTACGATACTTGAATTGCATCGCATGGAGAAATCCCAAAAATCAATTATTGCTATTTAAGGGAAAGCTCCCTTTATGACAAAGGGAGCTTAGAGGAAGGATTAAATTTAAATTAGAACAAACCTGATAAGCCTGGTGGTAAACCCATGCCTGTATTTGCGCCTTGTAGCTTCTGTTCAGAAATAGCTTCAACTTGACGCGCTGCATCATTGATAGCAACAACAATCAAATCTTCAATAATGTCAGCTTCGTCTTGCAACAGTTCTGGGCTGATTTCGATACGCTTAACGACATTGCGGCAAGTCATGGTCACTTTAACCAAACCACCACCAGCTTCGGCATGAACCTCGGTATTTGCAAGCTCTTCTTTCGCTTTTTTAAGATTCACTTCCATGTCTTTTTGCATGCGTTGAGCTTGCTGCATGAGCATATTAATGTTCATAAGTCTCTCTCGTTAAATTAAATCTAAACCACGTGATATATCGCGAATAATATCATCAATATCTTCTAAGCCTACAGAAACACGAATTAAACCTTCTTCAATTCCTGCAGCTTGTTTGGCCTCAGCCGACATTCTACCATGCGAGGTCGTTGCTGGATGCGTGATTGTCGACTTTACATCACCCAAATTACTGGTAATAGATAAAAACCGAGTATTATCAATCACAGTCCAAGCACCTTGGCGTTCACCTCTCACAACAAATGATACGACTCCACCAAAACCTTTTTGCTGTCTTTTCGCAAGTTCATGACCCGGATGATCAGGTAAACCCGCATAGTATACTTTTTCAACTTTATCATGTTGATGTAACCATTCAGCAAGCTTTTGGGCACTTTCACAATGTGCTTTCATACGAATACTGAGCGTTTCTAAACCTTTAAGGAAAATCCACGCATTAAACGGGCTCATTGAATTGCCTAAAGTACGAATAACACCATTTACTTCTTCAAGTAAATCATGTTTCCCCACCACTGCACCGCCTAAAGCTCGACCTTGACCATCAATATATTTAGTTGCTGAATATACAATCAAATCAGCACCAAACTTAATCGGTTGTTGTAAAACTGGTGTGCAGAAACAGTTATCAACCGCAAACAATGCACCATGCGCATGGGCAATATCAGCGATGGCTTGCATATCACCCACTTGAGCCAATGGATTAGACGGCGTTTCAATAAACAGTAAACGTGTATTTGGTTGAATCGCCTGTTTCCAGCCGTCAAGATCGCCTAGATCGACAAAAGTCACTTCAACCGCAAATTTAGCGACATATTTTTCAAACAAGGCAATAATCGAACCAAAAACAGCACGTGAACAAATCACATGATCGCCTGCTTTCAGATACGCCATACAGATTGCATGTACAGCCGCCATGCCTGAACTGGTTGCAACCGCACGCTCCGCACCATCAAGTACAGCTAAACGCTTTTCAAAAGCTTGTACAGTTGGGTTGGTATAACGTGAATAGGTATTTCCTGCAATTTGCCCAGAAAATTTAGCAGCAGCATCAGCGGCGCTTTCACAAACAAACGATGACGTTAAAAAAATAGGCTCACTATGTTCACCTTCAAAAGTACGATTATGTCCCGTACGAATGGCGAGTGTTTCAAGTTGATATTCTAAATCATCGCTTGGATTCATGGTTTTATATGCCTTATGATCAATGGTCCTAATCCCCCTTTATAAAAATGCTTTTCATAAAGGGATTATCAAATCCTATCTATATATGCCAACATTTTGATCGCCTAAGGTATTTGAGGTCAAGGTATAAGATGAAATTATCGCTTAGACTTCGCGCAATCTTGACTCATGATGAGACTTTAAAAGATGAAATCACTTGTGGAACTACAAAAAGTAAATTTTAAACACCTCGCAATGCGCATATTTGAAGCAGACAAACTGGTGTTATCTCAATCTACCCCCTATCAAGTGATTGCTCAGTTTAAACAAACCCGTGTCCGCTTTTACGCTTCAGAGAACAAACGCTTTAAAGAACCTCTTGTATTTGTTGCTCCTCTAGCGATTAATATGGATATTTACGACTTATATCCCTATCGTTCTTTGGTGAAGCATTTTCAAGAAGCTGGATTTGATGTTTATTTGATTGACTGGGGCAAGCTCACTTATAAAAACTATCGCGTTGATTTTCTATCTTTCATTGAGAGATTCATTCCCAAGTGTATTGAAGCAATTCAACAACATGCCAACTCAGAAAAAATTTCTTTGCATGGATGGAGTATGGCGGGCGTATTCGTCACGCTTTATACCGCGCACCATCAACCAAGTGTGGTGAAAAACTTAATTGTTCTCGGCAGTCCGATTGACAGTTATGCTTCAGGCTATATCGGCAAACTGTATAAAACCTTGGCATCGATCACCACACGCAATGCCACAATCAAAGACTATGTCTACAATCGACTCCCTAAATTGATGATTCATTCACCGGGTTTCCTAAATTCACTCGGATTTAAGTTACTTGACCCTAAAGGTTGGATTGATGGCAATATTCAATTATTAAAAAATTTAGATAATCTTAAATTGGTTCAAGAAGATGCAACGCTGAGTCATTTCTTAAACAATATGATTGATTATCCGGGTGGCGTGAATCAAGACATGCTCTTTAATGTCTGGCTGCAAAACCCCTTAAAAAATGGCGCGATCACACTCCAAGATAAAACCATTGAACTTAAAAACATTGATTGTTCTTTACTCGTGGGTGCTGGAAAATCAGATCAACTTGTTAGTTCCGAATCCGCATTTCCGCTTACCCAGTTGACAAATAGTCAAGATGTCACGTTTACTCTTATACCTGGCGGGCACTTAGGTTTAATGTCTAGTCAAAACAGTTCAATTGAGTTTTGGCCAACATTAACCACATGGTTAGCTGAACGATCAACTCCAATGAAGGAATAAGCGATGATTCAATCTGTTGCATTTATCGGTTTAGGCGCGATGGGCTATCGCATGGCAGCACATTTACCAAAACATTTCGATCAAGTCTTAGTCTGGAATCGTAATTTTACAAAGGCTGAACAACATGCAACAGAATATGGAACCATCGCTGCTGAGTTGTCTCAAGCTGCACAAGCAGACATTATTTTTTCTTGTTTACCAACCAGTAGTGACGTTGAAAGCTTAATAGACAGTATTGAAATCAAATCTGGGGCGATTTGGATTGATTGTACCAGCGGCGTTCCTGAGGCAGCGCAGCGTCTTGCAGAAAAACTAAAATCACAAAATGTTGATTTCTTAGATGCACCTGTCAGTGGTCAAACCGTTGGCGCCGAAAATGCGACTTTAACGGTTATGGTGGGTGGAAATGCTAACGCTTTTGAACGTGCTTACCCTGCGATGGCTGCGGTTGGGAAATTGATTCAACACGTAGGTGATTCAGGTGCTGGTTTTGCGGTGAAAGCGATTAATAATATGTTGCTCGCTGTGAATTTATGGTCAGTTGCAGAAGGTTTTTCTACACTAAAAGCGCATGGTGTCAATTTAGATGCCGCACTTAATTGTATTAATGCTTCTAGCGGTAAAAGTTTAGTCACCGAAAATATCTTTCCTCAGCGTGTTCTGAGCCGTGAATTCCCTGTGACCTTTGCTCTACCTTTACTGGCTAAAGATACAGGAATTGCTTTAGATCTAGTGCACGAAGCTAAACTTCCTGCGCCTATACTCGCTTTAACGCAAAGTTTGATTCAAGCTGCGAGTTTAACTGCCGAACCTAATAGTGATTTCTCTGCTGCTGTGAAAATGTATGAGTCTTGGAGTAAAATCACGCTGGAATAAGACATCTACACTTAAAAATTTTATAGCGTAAATTTTTCTCTTTATAATGTTAAAAGCCGCTCTTTTGAGCGGTTTTTAATGATGATAAATAAAATAATTTACTACAGTAACAGATAGTTACGCTGCTAGTGCTCTAGATGTATCTTGGACTCATATTTATGCACAAACTTCCTGTACCCGAAAATCTTCCATATGATCTGACTACAATCTACTATCGCCTTTTTATGCAGCTTCCTCTGGGGGAGTTAAAGGAGACAATAGACTTAGAAGCAGCGCTTAACCAAGTGAACGCAAGTGATGTCTATGCTTTACAGGATTATCCACCTCATAATCTGTCAGCTTATGTAGGTTGGGCTGTTAATTCAGAATTAACCCAAACTGCAAGTAAACAGCGTCCACTAGTAATCAATGATCTATATTTTTGGGGACAACAACTCTATCGTTCACTAAATCCATATAAATTGGAGCTGAGCGGCCAAAATTTACTAAAAATCCCTCAATATACAAGACTCCCAAAATATGTTGATGCTATCATTTCTGAAAACGATCAGCGTTTAGATATTTCTGATTATGATAATAAAAAAATTATAGCGCCTGTCTCTACAATGCAAGGCGTTATTCAGCAAGGCAGTGTAATTAAAAAAGGTGATCTGATCTTAGCTAAAAATGAGAAAATCTCACCAGAAAAATTGATTGCACTAAGACGTGCTGGAATTAAAGAACTAACAATTTATAGAAATCTACGAATTCTGGTTGTTAGTATGCATACTTTTGACGAAGAGCATTCACTTTGTGAAGAAAGCTTGTATGTTAAAGACGTATTGAAAACGTGGGGTTATAACGATGTCGATATAAAACTGCTTAAACCACAGCGTTATGATTCAGCATTCAATAGTCTAAAGAAAGAAAAAGACCCTGCTTTAGAAGAAACATTAACAACAGATTGGGAAAGTTATAATCATTTTTTTGAAGATCATATTCCAAATTTTGATGTCATGATTCTATGTACACATAAGAATGTTGGTGGTTCCGTATTTTCAATCGGAAAAATTGCGGCCTTTGATCCAAGTAGTACGGCGTTAAATTATGAGACTCGTTTTATTCCCGCCAGTGAAATGAGTATCCTTAAAAGTTTGCCTAGAAAGCCCCCTGTGCGTGAAACTGTACAGCTATATGATGATCAGGGTAATCATAGAGGTTCCAAGACCGTCACCACAGAAGATAAAACAACGATCATTAATTTGCCTGGCGATATGCAAGATATTGCCTTATTGATGCATTTAATAGTGAAGTATATATTAAATAAACATATCCCAGATTTTCTCAGCAATATCTTTTTAAAAGGCCAAATCAATAGACTTCCGTCATAAATCAAAAAACGTACAATTTATTTGATCTTAAATTAATCAGCAAAATTATTTAATTCAAGAGATAATCCTTGGATGAAATTCAAAGATATTCAAAAATTATCAAACGTTAAGTTTCGTAGGCTTACCGGTGTTAGTTGGGCTACATTTAACCTCATGTTGGCCGAGCTAAATAAGCATTTACCTCGTCATATTGGTAAAGGACGACCGCATAAATTACCGTTGGAAGATCGTTTGCTCTTATGTATAGAATATTGGAGAGAATATCGAACATTTTTCCATCTTGGTATGAGTTACGGTGTATCTGAAACGAGTGCAATTCGTATCACACGTGTTATTGAAGATACCTTAATCCGTTCTGGAAAATTCAACTTGCCAAAACAACTTCCTAATCGAGATGAAGTGGATTGGGAAGTTGTTGTGATTGATGCCACTGAAATATTAGTTCAACGTCCAAAAAAAACAGAAGAAATGGTATAGCGGTAAAAAAAAGCGACATACCTTTAAATTTCAGCTATCTATGCACTATATAACAGGTGAAATACTGAGTGTATGTGGAAGTCATGGAAGCATGCATGATTTTAAAATATTTAAAAAAAGCATGAGGAAATTAAAATTTAAGCCCTTTTTTATCGTTGATAAGGGTTATTTAGGGATAAAGAAATTGGGTTTTGGATGCCTCATGCCATCTAAAGCAAAGAAAACTGAAAAACTAGATTCTGAATTAAAAAAGTTAAATAAAGAGATTGGTCGTAGACGAATTCAAGTAGAGCATGTATTTGGAAGGATGAAATGTTTTAAGATTTTATCTTGTGTATATAGAAATCGTCGTAAAAGATTAAACCTGCGGTTTAATTTACTTGCTGGCATATACAATTTAGATTGGGTGAAAGATAAACAATTAAATTGATTGAAAAATGATTTATGAAGGAAGTCTAATCAAGAAATTGAGACTGACCAAAAGAAAAAGAAATTGTTATGGGGCAAATATCAACTACATGATGATGGCCAATATTCTATTGAGATCATTGAAAAGCAATGCTCATATCAAATTGAACCTTTTCTTACCGCGAACTGTATTGTAATCATCCCTTTTGCTGAACAGCCGATTCAAGCAAATGAAATCGTTTATTTTATGAAGATTGATTATATGTAAATTTATAACAAGTACTATCATAAAAAACCATAGCTTAATTTTTGTTATGGTTTTTATTAGCAAAATTATTTACTATTCACATCAATTTTAAATATCTTTCCATTACAGACCCAAACGGTATAGGTCTGCATATCAATCTCATAGACATATTCTGTTGCGTTGCATGAATATCGACCATCTCTATGTTTAAAATATCTTGGATAGGATTTGCCCATTTTTCTGAGTAAATCTCTTTCACTATCCCCTACGCTAACAAGCTCATAGGATGAACGCATTGAATTGGTTTCTCTTGCAAAAGTACTGACTGAGATAAAAGTTGAAATTATTGCTAGTATTATGAAGTATTTCATTTTATGAACCATTTGTTGTTTAATTCACATAATTTATCAAATGGTAAAAATAAAGTCATTAGAAAGCGTATTATAATGCCTGACTTTATCGCTGCTTAGAACAGCGGACTCATAATCCGTTGTTCAATTCAAATGTTAAACAATATGAATAGCTAATTTTCAACATCCACACCTTAACAATAGTAAAGACTTAAATACTCAACCATATAAGAAAAATTGCTTTTAGAATCTAATCTTATCCTTAAAACCTCTTTAATGTACATTTTTGTCCCATAAGCACATGGTGATCTAATTTACTCAATGTTAAAAATTACTTAGTCAATTTAATTCGAAATTTCATCTTGGGTGACATGTATGATCACAGAAAATCATCAAATTAAAGCAAGAAAAGTATATTTCGATTTTTCTGAATCGTCCGTATGTTGGATGCCGAACGATCCTCTCTGCTCGCACATAGCCAATGGTATAAATATGCTCTTACCTGCTGGTGAGTTTTGGTTCTGTCGAGTATTTAATAAAGCCATCCCATATATTACTGATGCTAAATTAAAAGAAGAAGTTATTGGATTTGTCCGCCAAGAGGCAGCCCATGCCCGTGCTCATGAAAAGGCACAAGATTTTCTCAGGGAAAATGGCTATGACATACAAGATCCATTAAACCGTGCTCACCTTGTTTTCAATATCCTATTAGGCGATAAACCATTAGGTATCCCTTTTTTAAGAGGTGAGAAGCTTGATGAATATTGGTTACTGTTTCGTGTAGGTGTGATTGCCGCAATTGAGCACTTTACAGGTACTATTGGGCAATGGACACTTGATAGCAAGTCTTGGGATAAAGCAGACCCTGCTATGACCGATTTATTCCGTTGGCATCTAGCTGAAGAGGTTGAACATCGTTGTGTCGCTTATGATTTATTCGAACATCTATTAACAAACAAGTTAGGTTTCTACGTTTCTCGTCAGGTCATTATGATGGCAATTTTTCCACTGTTTATTTACTTCCTTGCAGATTTCGCTCGCAGTCTTGGGAAACAGGATTTAGAACATCAAGACATTCAGAAATTAATGCGTCGTGGATTCTTTGTTTTTATTCGTGAATTTGAAAAAACGGCTACGAAAACAGATAACCTCCCAACCATTAAATATCTATGGAAAGCGACTTTACGTTGGGTATCGCCAAAATTTAATCCGATCCATGAAGGTGATACTGAACAAGCTTTAGCATATATGGCCCGCTCACCGGCGGTACAGTACTTTGAAAAAATGACACAACATAGCTCAAAGACTAATGTGGTTCCGTTAATTAGACCACTCAATTCAGTTTTATAAGTGATAAATCCGCTCTAAATATTTAAATTATGCTGCCATTACTTTTAGTAAATGTTGATCATAAAATTCATTTGGTGTTGCCTTATTCAAACTTGAATGAGGACGTATCATGTTATAAAAATCCAAATATTCAGCAATTGATAGTTTCGCTTGTTTAACCGTATCGTAAGCCTTCAAATAGACTTCCTCATGCTTCACGCTGCGCCATAAACGCTCAATCATTACATTATCCATCCATCGTCCTTTCCCATCCATACTGATACGGATATTTCGCAATTTTAACTCATTCAAAAATGCCTCGCTTGTGAATTGACTGCCTTGGTCTGTATTAAACACCTCAGGACAACCATATTTCACAATTGCTTCTTGCAACGCATCTATGCAAAAGTCTGTTTCCATACTGATCGATACTCGATGAGCCAGTACTTTACGACTATGCCAATCTATAATTGCACACAGATAGACAAAGCCTTTAGCCATAGGAATGTACGTGATATCTGTACACCAGACTTGATTAGAGTGATCGATGACCATGTTTTTCAACAGATATGGGAAAATACGGTGTGCAAGATTAGGCTTACTGGTATTGGGTTTTGGATACAAGGCATGTATTCCCATCAAGCGCATTAAACGTCGGACTTTACGCCGACCTATTTGATGTCCTTGACGCTGTAGCATATCTCGTATCATTCGACTGCCCATAAATGGGTAGTCGAGATGAATTTCATCGATTAGACGCATCCAACTCAAATCAGTTGATGAAATCTCTTTGGGCTTGTAATACAACGTACTGCGATTGATTTGAATCAATTGCGATTGTTGTCGTACCGAAAGTTGATGGGTCTTATCGATCATTTTTTGCCGCTCAGCTGCCCTATTTTTCTGAGCGCACCTTCTAAAAAATCAATTTGCAATGCCTGATGTCCTATCTTGGCATGTAGAGCTTTGAGGTCAATCTCTGGTTCTTGTTGTGCTGTTGGTCGTGAAAAAATATTGACTGATTGCTCAAGCAGTTGATTTTTCCAATCGATGATTTGGTTTTGATGTAAATCGAATTGAGTAGAAAGTTCAGCGAGTGTGTGGTCGCCTTTAATTGCTGCGAGAGCAACTTTAACTTTAAACTCTGCTGAATGATTACGACGTTTTCTTCGTGTCATGGTTGACTCCAAAAACAAGCATTTCCCATGCTTATTGGGGAGTAGATTATCACTTATAGGCGTGGTCTAAAATCCTAGAACCACATCAGACTGTTTCGTTAAGCTAAGTAAAAATGCTTTTTATGTAGTTTATTAACTATCAATTTGTTTAAAAACGAACCCCGCTTAAAAGTAAATTTAAACGGGGTTAGCATTATTGTGTACGCATCTAGCAGCTCTTTATTGATTATATTCTTAAGGCAAAACGTCAATGGTAGAGTTCCCTAGCACGGATATCTGACACCGTTTTCAGAATAACGCGCTAATAAAGTTTAAAAGAATGAATATAAAACCTTATAAAAATGCTGATAATTTTCTTCTGTATATTTGATTTTAATAAAACCATTGATCTTTATAGTTTTTCTATATGATTAAGGATAGAATATGGAGTAAAATTACATTCAAATAATACAGTTTCATTGAAATTTCATCTATACACCGTATATTAGTACTTGCGCTGCGCTCAACGCAGTGCTTGCTCATAACGAGAGGAACACCTCATGAATAAGTTTACAATTGCCGCTTTTGCTACGTTAATGACCCTTACAGGTTTCAGCATGCAAGCTTCGGCATCGGAACAAGAATGTAAAAAGTTACAAGATAACTATAACCTGATCTATGCATCTAAAGGCTTCTGTTTTAAAGATGCAGATGCTAAAGCCAAGTATGGTAATGAGAACTGTCATACCACTAAGCCAAAGTTTTCTGACAAAGAACAGCAACGTTTAGATGAAATCAAAGCGCGTCAAAAAGAACTGAATTGTAAGTAATATTTCTTCGCCCCTCTTTGCAAACATCGAGGGACATTCCAAAACATCTATGATTTAAATTAAAGGACTAAGCATGGCATACGATGACCAGAATATTTTCGCAAGAATTCTTCGTGGAGAGTTACCCGCGATTAAAATTTATGAAGATGAGCAAGTTCTTGCGTTTATGGATATCATGCCTCAAGCCGATGGTCATACCTTAGTTATCCCTAAGACACCAGCAGTTACCTTACTCGACCTCCCTGCCGATGCAGCTGCCTATACGATTCAAATCGTTCAAAAAGTTGCTCAAGCGATGGAAAAGGCTCTCGATGCCAAAGGGATAGTGCTTATGCAGCTTTCAGGTGCTTCTGCTGGACAAACTGTACCACATGTGCACTTCCATTTAATTCCGAGTTCTGTCCACGAGTTAGGACGTCATGCGGTGCAAATGGGTGATCAAGATAAGATTCAGGCACTCGCTGAAAAGATCAAAGCAGCACTTTAATCTTTGAAAATATCTTAAACGGAGCAATGACTCCGTTTTTTTGTTTTTGTAATTATATAAAAATCAATAAGAAACAAAATTATCATTCCATATAAATCGTCACCAAACTGTCATTTTTCTTTCACTTCTCTGTAACAAAGTTTGTCGATACTGCATACAAGTTAGTGAGCTATGTAACTTTTTGTACACGAGCAAACTTATAACAGTAACTAAGGCAACTGCCATTTACAAAAAAGTGTTTTGGAGAAATCTCAATGAAAAAATTGCTTCTTGCTGCTACTGTAGCAACATTAGCCATGAATGCAGCGCAAGCAGCACCAACATTGTATGGTAAGCTCAATGTGACGCTCGATCAAATCGACAAGAATGGCTTTAAAGACGAAAGCGTAACAAAAGTAAATTCAAACGCTTCTCGTATTGGGGTAAAAGGCGAAGAAAAATTAACAGACAACCTTTCAGCAGTTTACTTAATTGAATGGCAAATCAATGCAGATGGTGACGGTGATCAATCTTTTACTAACCGTAACCGCTTTATTGGTCTTAAATCAGATGGCGTGGGTACATTAAAAGTTGGTCAATACGACTCTTACTTCAAAACTGCAGCGGGCAATAACCAAGATATCTATAATGATCACAACGAACTTGATATGACCGCTATTTTAGCTGGTGAAGATCGTTTAAAAAATGTGATCGGTTTTGAAACTGACAAAAAATTGTTAGGCGGCTTGGCTTTCAACATCATGTTCCAACAAGGTGAAGAGTCTTCTGCTAAAGAAAATGCAGCTAATGGTTATAAAGGTAGTCGTGATGGTTTTGGTGACGGCGTTTCTACTTCGATCACTTATGACAATAAAGACTACGGCTTTGCTGCGGCGGTAGCAGGTAACTACGGTATCGCATCTAAATATGGTGCTTATAGCTTATCTGGTATCTATACCGATGCAATCCGTGTAACTGGTTCACTTGATTTCACTAAGTTAGGTCTTGATGGGTTTGTATTGGGTGCTTTATGGCAAACAGCTCAACCAACAGATGACACGGTTACAACAACAAGCGGTTCTGATGTAACATCATATAAAGGTTTACAAGAAGATGCGTATGGCGTAACTGCAGCGTACAAGATCCCTTCTACGCCGATCAAGTTAAAAGCGCAGTATATCTCTGCAACAACAGAATCAAATGGTCGTGATGATCGTAAACAAGATCTTTATGGTCTTGGTGCAGACTATCAAATCAACAAACAAGCACGTTTCTATGGCGTAGTTGGCCAACAAAAACGTGATTGGTTAGTGAAAGATGATAAGAAAACAACTATCGGTTTAGGTATGGAATATAACTTCTAATTTGAAGATTATTTTCTAACAAACTAAAAGGGCTTGATGCCCTTTTAGTTTTACATTGAAAAAAGAAAAATCGTGGCTAAGCTATTCACACAAACAATCAGAACAAAAAGTGACCGTAAAAATTTCGAAAGAGCTTTGTTTGATTCATTTTGAATGAGCTTTACACCTACGGGATGCATCTAATTAACATTCGATTTAAATTATAAAAGAAATAAAGCCCATATTTACATGAGCTTTATTCCTTGTTTTTATTACACTTATAGGTTATTTCTTTAAGAACCCACTCACAATATTCATCACATTTTGAATATCATTATTCGCTTCTTGAGGACTCGTACTAGAGCCTTGTGGAGTTAAAGAATCAATCACTTGTGGTAAAACCGATGCAATTGCGCCATAAATCGCTTGTTTAGGGGCTTGTGTTTGCTGTGCAACCTGCTCTACATCTTGATCATCAAACAAACTCTGCATATTTTGAGTCGGTATATCCGTATTATTCGGTTGATTAGGATCAACCCAACTTTGTACTTGATTGGCTAAACCCGCATTTTTAAGTTTATCCAGTGCGCCTTGTAAACCACCTTGCTTTTGAATCCAAGCAAGTACCAATGGCAACACAACGATAAGAAGACTTTGCGGATTACTACGGTTAGAAGCAGTTGTTCCACCGCTCAATTGGCCAAGTACCGAACCTAAAACACCGCCCAAACCACCTTGTTGGTTTTGCGTATTTTGTTGTTGTCCACCAACTTGGCTTAGTACTGATCCAAGTATGCCACCCAAACCGCCTTGTCCTGATTGTTGCTGACCGCCTAAAGCTTGTTTTGCTAACATTTCAACAATATTGCTTAAATCTGTCATGGCTTACACGTTCCTTTTGGAATTATTTATTCCAAAAGCATACGCTGCTTTGAAAGCCCAGAACAAAATTGAATTGTTAAATTTTGCAAGGGCTTGCAGTTAACCTATACTAAATCTCTGTCTTTGAAAACAGAGACATTTTTAGATTTACCAGCGAAATTTATTCCAGTTTTCAGGATTCGCCCAAAACTTGGAATTAAACCAATCAGGCACATGTTTATAGGTCAAAATATTAAATTGCCACAAAGCAAAATCGTTATCATGCGTGGTCTTGTCAATCAATTGAGTGAAGCCTAGCGAACGAAGTAATCTTTCGTCATCTAATTGACTCACAACTACGATACGTTTTGCCATTAAATCACGCAATTTGACAAGCAACTGCGCTTTTTGTGTTTGGCTGACGTTTTGCATCTCTACGGTATTAAAAAATACAAAACCTAAATCATAGCGCTGCGTAAATGGCAGACTTAGAAAGTCAGTTACGTTAAAATAATGCCATTGAATGGACGCATTTTGGTCAATCTGTTGACCAATACAAAGTGCAGTATGTATGGGCTGTTCTTTAGATAAATCGTCTAGCATAGAAGTGATGACATTTTGTTCAGCCATAACTGCAACCCTTGATTGAGAAAGATGAGAGTTTATTAATGGAACTACAAGGCATTTGTCATAAAATGCATGCAGCGCTCAAAACGCATAGTGTAACTGATCAACCAATACACAAGGCAAATGTTGAATATAAATTTATATTGGATCGTTCAGAAACTGATCTGCCATTTGTGTTGGGTCAAGAGCTAGAGATCGAATGGACAGGCAATATTTTCTGTACATCATGTGGTGCTAAAACACCTAAATCCTATTCCCAAGGTCATTGTTTCAAATGTTTCAAGACCAAGGCAGAATGTGATCTATGTATTATGAAACCAGAAACTTGTCATTATCATCTTGGAACTTGTCGTGAAGATGATTTTGCACACAATGTTTGTTTCCAGCCACATATCGTTTATTTGGCCAATTCAAGTGCGCTAAAAATTGGTATTACACGTATCGTCAATATGCCAACACGATGGTTAGATCAAGGTGCGACTCAAGCACTGCCGATCCTGAAAGTTGGTTCTCGCCGTTTATCTGGTCATTTAGAGACGCTGATTGCCAGTCAAGTCGCAGATAAGACGGATTGGCGAAAGTTACTTAAAGGCGAAGCCGAACCTTTAAATTTGATTGAACAACGTGATCAAATCATTGAAACGTTTGCACCAAAAATTCAAAGCATTCGTGAAGAGTTTAATCAAAATCTTGAGTTTGATGAAGGCTTAGAGTTTTTGGAAAACGAAGCTCAACGTGAGTTTATTTACCCTGTTGATCATTATCCTGAAAAGATAAAATCACTGAACCTCGATAAAACCCCAAAAATTCGTGGCGTTTTACAAGGCATTAAAGGTCAATATTTATTGCTGGATATTGGCGTGATCAATATTCGTAAATATACGGGGTATGAACTCATCCTTCGTGCATAAGTAAAAAGGTGGCATCTAAGCCACCTTTTCATTCTTTTTACTCAGCTTCTAAGCATTTCAAAATGGCTTGTACTGGGTCTTCAGTATTTCCAGAGATCAACTGCTTATGCATACTCAAGTGTTGCATCATTTGAATATGTGCCGTTTCATGATCCATCAATTTTTCAATCTCAGTCGCAAGCTGTTTTGGCGTAGCATCGGATTGGATCAATTCTTCTATCACCTTTTTACCCGCAATAATATTGGGCAATGCGTAATATGGAATTTTGACGAGAAACTTGGCAATCATATAGGTAAGCCAATGCAATTTATAAAAAGTCACCATTGGACGATGCAGCAACATCGCTTCAAGTGTGGCTGTGCCTGATGCAAGTGCCACAATATCACTGGCACTCATCACCATACGCCCGATCTTTGATTCATTATCGGTATTTTCTAAAACATGAATCTTGGCTTTTAGGCTGATATCCAAGTTTTGGATACCTTGCGCTATCTGCTGTTTTCTCGCATCGTTGATGGCTGGGATCAAAAACTCAAGCTCAGGATGTTTCCGATGTAAGATTTCGGCTGCACCAGTGAGTAAAGGCAATAAACGTTCAATTTCACCGCGACGGCTACCCGGCAATAGCGCAATATGCATTTTATGTGCAGATAAACCAAGCTGATGTTTTGCTTCTATAATTGGATTTTTTAAAGGCAATTGCTTTGCCAATGGGTGACCAACAAAGGCGGCTGCAACATCATAGTTTTCATAAAAGGTTTTTTCAAATGGGAATAAACACAGCACTAAATCAATACTTCGCTTGATGCTATGGACACGTCCCTGACGCCATGCCCACACTGATGGGCTCACATATTGAACAGTTTTTATCGGTAAGTTCTTTTCTTTTATCGTTTTCGATAAGCGTAAATTAAAATCTGGTGCATCTATCCCAATAAAAATATCTACAGGTTGTTCAGTCCAACGCTCAACTAAGCCATCACGTACAGCAAAGAGTTTTTTTAGGTCTTTTAAAACTTCAACAATGCCCATGACCGATAATATTTCCATTGGATAAAAACTATGGAAACCCTCGGCAATCATTTGTGGACCACCAATCCCTTCAAATTCAGCATCAATACCTTGTTCACGAAAACTGCGCATGAGTTTTACACCCAACGTGTCTCCAGAAACTTCCCCCACTACAATGCCAATTTTTAGTTTTTGCTTTAACAAGACTAACGCCCCATTCAAAAGTTTAAAAGATTCTAACAGAATGATTTTACATCGAATCACAGCAAACAATGTAATTTGTTCATGATTAGTGAAGATCATTTTAATCTAATAAATCATTGATTGGGTGAATGAGCATCTAGATTTGCGATAAATCAGCAATTGCTTGCGCTGTATATAAACATTAATATAAACAAGAATCATTTACATGTGTGATTTTCTCTCCTTCTGCTATTTCTAAGTACATTTATGGCTAAATCCACTTCCCTAACATTTGCCTACCGACTGAGTGTGTTCTATCGCTTTATATTTATATTCGTGCTTGGCTATTTAGCAATGATGTATTTGAGTTTAAGCCTAACGACACTATTCAACTATTTTCTAGATAAAGCAGAAGCAATTTTTCTCGCGGCATTTATCTCGATTTTGTTTTATTTACTCTTTGTTATTGTTGGATTTTGTTTCAACTCATTATTGAAATTGACATTGCTCAGTTTGGCTTTGGTGGGACTCTTGTTTGGCTTATCTGCGGGTTTAAATTAAAATGCAAAATAAAGGCGTCCGCCAATCAATGGCATGGTTACATGCTTGGACTGGCTTGGTTTTTGGATGGCTTTTGTTTGCCATTTTTTTGATGGGAACGAGTTCTTATTATCGTCATCACATAAATTTGTGGATGCAGCCGCAACTTGCACAATATCAAGTGAATCAAGATGTGGCGATAGGCACTGCGACTGATTATTTAGAAAAAAATGCGGCAGATGCGAAGTCATGGTATATCGGCATTGCCAATCCTGAGCAGCCTGTAAATAAAATTTATTGGGAAAAGGCAGATGGTAGCTATGAAAGTCGGAACTTAGATATTAACACTGGGCAAGAATTAAAATTATCAGCAACACAAGGTGGCGAATTTTTCTATCGTTTCCATTACCAACTTTATGGGATGCCGATCCTCATCGGGCGGCTGATCGCGTGTTTGGCCGCATTTATCATGTTGGTTGCTTTGGTTTCAGGCATTATTACCCACAAAAAAATTATTACTGATTTTTTTACCTTTAGAACCTTTAAATCACAACGCTCTTGGCTCGATTTTCATAATGTGTCTTCTGTTGTGGCATTACCTTTTTTTCTCACCATTACTTTTACAGGTTTAGCGATATTCTTTTATCTGTATCTACCCTTAGGTATGAAAAAATTATATCCAGATAATCCATATCAATATTTCACTGAAATCAGAACAGTGAACCAAAGCAATAACAATAATGCCGCACCTAAACCCGCTGAAACAGTTTCAATTGCAACCCTCCTCACCCAAGTACGGCAACAATGGGGAGATCAAGCACTTGCAACGATCGAAGCAAAAAATCTAAATACAGATCAAGCAACCATTACATTTAAACAATTGGAAGATCGATCAATTACCTTAAATCAAGCGCAAATTAGCTTTGACGGTACAGGTAAAATTCTTGCAGATACTCGAAACAACAGTGCTGTAGCGACCCTAAACTTTGGTGTTTATAGCCTACATATGGCAACTTTTGCACAGCCTGCGCTGCGATTTGCTTTCTTCCTGTCAGGGCTTCTTGGTTGTTTAATGATTGCTTCTGGTTTGTTGTTATGGAGCTTAAAACGTCAGATTCAAAATAAATCAAATCAGTTCCATTTTGGCTACTACTTGGTTGATCGCTTGAATGTTGCTGCATTTGTTGGTTTGCCTATTACAATGCTTGGCTATCTTTTTGCCAACCGATTGGTGCATCTAACAGAAACCATGCCTAACTATGAGATTTATACGTTTTTCATTGTTTGGGCACTGAGCTTCATTATTGCACTTATAACGAAACAAAAATATTTATGGAAATCACAGATTCTCATTTTTGGATTGCTCGCAATTGCTTTGCCTATATATAACTTGCTTTATCTAACTCACCATCGGCTCATTTCAGATCTACAAAGCTATTGGCCTTTTTTGCGGATTGATTTATTTCTGATCGCTTGTGCACTCTTTGCTGTATTTATTTATCAAAATATTCAACCTATTCAAGCCAAAGCGCACAATAAATTGAAAGCGAAACTTGACCGAAAAGAGACAAAAAAATGATGTTATTTGCACTTATCCTGATTGGCTTAGGCATGACGTTATTATATCAATGCAGTGATAAAGCGATCCGCAAAATTAAACCGAAGCGTCAACCATTCGTACAGCGCTTTCGGTTACAGCTAAGAATGTGTGCTTTTTTCTGTTTTTTCTTGGCAGGTGCTTTGCTGTGTTTAATCTACGGGTCTTCAATCGGTTTTGTAGGATGGTGGATCTTTGCAACGCCTGTAACCTTCTTATTAATTTTATGGGTCAACGAGCTTAAATCTAATTAAACAATCGAGAACTAAATAAACACCCCCAATTAAATCAATCTTAATTGGGGATTTTCATCTATCACAAAATAAATACTCTAGGTGTTTGTTAGTACTGAATTAATATTTTGCACGTAGTGTCAACATAAAGTTACGTGGTGCACCAAAGAAGTTCTGACGAGAAGTTCCACTGACTTTTTCCCAATAAGATTCATCAAACAAGTTATATACATTTAAACTGGCTTTGATATTTGGATTGATTTTGTAACCAATGGAAGCATCTACCACAGTATAACCATCGGATTCAATGCGGACTTGACCTGATTGACTATAAAATTTGCTAACATAACGTAAACCAGTACCAATATCTAAACCTGAAATCAGTGTGTCTGGCAATTTATAATGTGTCCATAAATTGAAGCTATGTCGTGGCGTGAACGTACTAAATGTTTTACCTTCGTTCTTATTGTCCTTAAGATATTTATTATCATTGTAAGCATAACCTGCACTGAGATCCCAATCTTGGGAGAGCTTACCAACCGCGTCGACTTCGAAACCCCGACTACGTACTTTTCCAGAAGCAATAGAATAACGGTCATTGAGAGGATCATCCATCGCACGATTTTTATCATCAATCTGGAAGATTGCTGTTGAAAGATTAAGTTGATCGTTAAATAAACCAGCTTTCATTCCCAACTCGATTTGACTGCCCGTGCGTGGATCAAGTTGAATACCAACACCATTAGGATTATTGGAATCAAATCGATAGCTATTTTGCGGTTTGAAAATTTGTGAATAACTCGTATACGCTGAAATTTGCGGAGTAATATCCCATAGAAGCGAGGCATAAGGCGTAAGTTCTGCACTTTCTTTATAATTCGTTTGGGTGTTTTTTATAACGCCATCCGAAACCAGTGCAGTTGATGTATTATCCCACCAACTAATGCGTCCACCAGTGATTAAACTCACATCGTCAAGCAGTTTTAGCCTCAACTGACTATAGATGCCGTAGTTTTCTAGTTCACTTTTCGAAACATTAATCCCATAAATAAAATCCGGCTTGCCGAAAGCATATTGATTATCATGGTAGACATTCACGACACCTGACAACGTATTTCGATACGATGTGTAGTCAGTTTCACCTTGACCTTTCAAATAGTCAGCACCAATTAAGAAATTATGGGTTTGTCCAAAGAGTGAAAATGGCGTACTTAAATATAAATCTGCACTCAGGTCTTTATCTTCACGTTTGAAAGCCAATGCATTGAAATTGATCATATCTCCATTGGCATTGGGTACTACAGGATCACTGTATTGTGCATCATTTTTACGCGTAACATAACGTACTGTGGCTTTAACTTCACCATCATGATTTAAAGCTTGTTTAAATTCACCAAAAAAAGATTTACTCTCTAGTTGTTGATTGTTCCAGTCCTGAATAAAAGAAGTCGATCTCGAAACATTCAAAAGTTTCCCATTCGCCCATGTTGGGATTCCGCGGGATAAGACGGTATCGATATATTGGTAGGTCGCGCCCAGCGATACCGTCGCAGTATCAGTAATGTCAAATTCCATCGTCCCATAAGCAAGTGCTTTGCTATTATCATCAAGACCATTGATATAGGTATCAAATGACTGTAATGCGGTGACAAAACGGCCACGCACTTTACCATCTTCACTTAATGCACCAGTAACATCCAAATCTGTACGATAGTTATTCCACGACCCTACACTCACTTTGGTTTCCAGTGATGGCGTAGCAAGTGCTTTTTTCCGCACCATATTGAACGTTACGCCTGGCTCGCCTGCACCACTGAATAGACCAGCAGCTCCACGCAATACCTCGATCTGATCATAAACAGCTAGATCAATATAGCTACCGTTAGAGTCAGTTCTTAGCGTTGTACCATCCATTTGATAGGTATCACTTCCATATCCACGCGCATTAAAAATGGAATACGTACCCGCTGAATCAAAACGTTGAACAGTAACCCCTGTAACATTTTTCATTGCATCTTCGAGCGTATTAATATTTTGATCATCTAAACGCTGACGTGTCACCACAGATACAGATTGAGGTGTGTCTTTTAAAGAAGTATTTGATTTGGCCAGTGTAATTTGTTTTGCAACATAACTAGGTTCTTGTTCTGCCTGAACCTGAATCACAGGAAGTCTTTGGACATCTTCTTGTGCATGAAGATGTTGAATTAACAGTAAATTCGTACCCATTATCATTTGAGTTGCCCAAGCCAAAGGCTTTAATTTACCCATATCATCCCCCGATGATGTTGTGAAAATAAAATAGAATTTGCAGCGCCAAGCACAAATAAGCCAGAAATCATGATGATGTTCTACGTTCTAGTTTATGAAGTTGAAGGTATTAAATTCAAAAACGCCATATCCTTGTGACCAAGCACATACCATCAAGGAGAATATATGAATTTTAATATAAATAATAATAATTATCATTTCTATCGCTTAGCATTTTTTTGCATAAGGAAATCACTTTTCATCACAACGAGTTAGCTAAAAAAGAAATAAGATATGCTGTTTTTTGCATAATTTAGGCATATCGTCGATGTTTGGTCCAATGGAATTTATTTTAGCTGGTGTACTGGTTGGTTTCTGCGTTGGAATCACGGGTGTCGGCGGTGGTTCATTGATGACACCGATTTTAATCAGCTTATTTAAGATTGAACCGCATATTGCCATTGGTACAGATTTACTCTATGCCTCAATTTCAAAATTTTGTGGTTCATTGGTTCATGCCAAAAAACTAAATATTGTATGGCCGATTGTCCTATGGTTAGCATTGGGCAGTATCCCTGCCTCTTTCGCTACCTCTTGGGTGTTAGAACATTATTTGAGTCAATCCGCACACTATAAACCAGTATTGACCATGGTTTTAGGTGTAATGTTGACCTTGACGGGTATCTCAATCGTCTTCCGTGCTCAAATTGAAAAGTTCTTCGATCGTTTTAGAAATCGTGAACAAGCCAATATGGAAAGCGAACAACATGCCCTACAGCATAAACGCCGATATATTGTGTTTATGGGCATTATTTTAGGGGTGTTGGTAACTCTGTCTTCTGTCGGTGCAGGTGCTTTTGGCATCATGGCGTTAGTGATTATGTTCCCCAATTTACCGATGATTCGTATCATTGGTTCTGATGTTGTGCATGCTGTATTACTGACTGCTGTCGCTGGTTTGAGCCACATGTCTTCTGGCAATGTCGACTTCAGCTTATTGATGTGGTTATTGGTTGGCTCTATTCCTGCAATTATTGTGGGAACATTGATCAGCTCGCATTTACCTGAACGATTTATCCGCAAAATCTTAGGAATCACGCTATTTGCATTGGGTATAAATTTCATTATTAACCCTGTAAAAGAGAAACCGAAACCTGTTGAAACAACCCAAGTGGTTCTGATTCAGCAAATAACTCATTCTACAACAATAGTTTAAGTATTAAATAGCCGATTGTTTATACATAAATGATGCGAATCGCTAGTTAATCAATCGGCTTTTCGTGCTATATTCGTAGACAAATTAACCTCTTCTTTCGATTGAATTTGTGACAGCAATGAATACTCTACAGTCAAATCCAGTTTCTCAGCCAGATATCGACGACGTTAACATTAAAAGCATTCAGACTTTGATTACTCCAGCAGAACTTAAAAGTGACCTTCCTTTATCAGAAGTTGCCTACCGAACTGTACTTAATGGGCGTAACACGGTTCGTAATATTTTAGATGGTAATGATAAGCGCTTGTTTGTCGTGATCGGGCCTTGTTCTATTCACGATACCAAAGCTGCGCATGAATACGCAGATCGCTTGAAAGTGCTCAGTGAAAAAGTAAAAGATACTTTATATATCGTGATGCGTGTTTATTTTGAAAAGCCACGTACAACTGTGGGCTGGAAAGGTTTGATCAACGATCCTGATATGAATGACTCTTTCAATATTGAAAAAGGCTTGCATATCGGTCGTGGGCTTTTGCTTGAATTGAATGAAAAAGGCTTACCATGTGCGACTGAAGCACTTGATCCAAACTCTCCTCAATACTATCAAGACTTAATTTCTTGGTCTGCAATTGGTGCACGTACTACAGAAAGCCAAACACACCGTGAAATGTCTTCGGGCTTGTCATCACCTGTGGGCTTCAAAAATGGTACTGATGGTGGTTTAACGGTTGCAACCAATGCGATGCAATCCGTAAAACATGGTCACAGCTTCTTAGGCTTAAATGAAAGTGGTCAAGTTGCGATCATCAATACCAAAGGTAATCCATACGCGCATGTGGTTTTACGTGGTGGTAATGGCAAACCGAACTATGATGCAACTTCAGTTGCTGAAGCTGAAGCAGCTTTAGCCAAAGCGAAAGTCAGCACCAAAATCATGATTGACACCAGTCATGCCAACTCAAACAAAGACCCGTATTTACAACCATTGGTTTTGAAAAACATCACAGAGCAAATTCTTGATGGCAACAAATCAATCGTGGGTATCATGGTTGAGAGTCACTTAAAAGGTGGACGTCAAGACATCCCTGAAAATCTGTGTGACCTCGTATATGGTCAATCTGTAACAGATGGCTGTATTGATTGGGAAACCACTGAAAAAGCATTATTAGAAATGCATGAAGCGTTAAAAGACGTTTTACCAAATCGTTAATCTTTGAATAGATCAAAAACAGGCTCTCATGAGCCTGTTTTTATTTTTGATAGATCAACTATGTTTTGAACTGTAAGTTTTTTTTAATTATACTGCTGCCACATTCCTCCTGCGACGTATCACCGATATGAAGCCCAGTTTTCGTCAACATATGTACAAGTGGCGTACCTTATTGGGTACGATAACTTTGCTTTGTTTACTCTGGCATATCTTGTTACCAACCATGGTACATACTGGCGTCGTACCTGCACTTTATGCAATGCCATCACATTGCCAAGTCACAGAAATTCAAAAAGTCACACTGTTATCGACACAAGTACACAGCAACGATCATAGTGAACATCACCACCATACGATGCAGCAGCATAATCATCACCTTGATCATGCTCAACACGGTTCACAGCTCAGTGAATATGCACAACAAGTCTATGCACTTGCTAGCCAAATTATGAAGCATTGCCCACTGTGTACCTATGGTTTAGATGCAGCCGCAATTATTCCATTGCTTGGCTTGATTATCATTTTCTTATTGGCTTGGTTTAGTCGTGTACGCTGTTTGTGCCATGCGTGGACACAGGATCTGTATATTCCACGTATTTTCTATATTTCCCCCCTTAAACACGCTCCGCCAGTCGCTCTATAAATCGCAAACTTTTACATACGTATCCAGTTCATCACTGCGATACAGCTCGTTTAATGCTTTTATAGAGTTTTCAAAATGACGACTTATTTTCGTTTGTCAGTCTTAACGGCTGCGTGCCTGTCTGTGACTTACAGTTCATTGGCGATTGCTGAAGAAAATCCTGCACAAGATACCAAAACCTTAGCGACTATTGTGGTTACGGCAAGTCGTGAAGGTGAATCTCTCAATAATACCCCTGCTGCGATTAGCCAAATTAGCAACCAAACATTAGCCGATAAAAATGCCACTTTTATTGGGCAATTGGTCAATCAAACCCCTGGGGTATTGATGAATGACTTGGGTAATGAACAACATATGATGTCGATTCGGCAACCGATGACTACAGCAGCAGTTTATCAGTATTTAGAAGATGGTATTTCGGTTCGTCCTGTTGGTGTGTTTAACCATAATGCGCTCTATGAACTTAATCTTGCGGGAATTGATCGTATTGAAATCTTACGTGGTCCAGCCAGTAGCTTATATGGAAGTAATGCCATTGGTGGCACAATTAACTTTCTAACCAAAGCACCAAGCACAACACCGACTGCTGAAATCGGCGTACTTGCGAGTAGTGAAGGATATCGCCGTATAGATATTGGTGCTTCAAATACATTTGATACTGAATCTGGTGAACATGGTCTACGTTTGTCTGGCTACGCAAGTGATCGTGGTGACAGCTGGCAAGATCACGCCGAAAGTAATAAACAAAGTCTGACTGTGCGGCATGATTGGAACATTTCTGATGCCACACAAATCAAAAATATTGCCAGCTATAACCATCTAAAAGCCGACATGACTGGAAGCCTGAACGGCAAAGATTTTAGTGAACGTCCGGGTTATAGTTACCAGACATTTACCTATCGTGAAGTCGATTCCACCCGTTTATCTTCACAGATTAGCCATGCTTGGAATGAGATCAATCAAACTCAAGCAACCATATATTATAGAGACAACACCACTGAACAAAACCCAAGTTATAGCATTCGTACTGATATGCGGAATGGTGTGCCTACTGGAACTTATACAGGTCAAACCACTTATAATCAGTTCAAATCTTATGGTTTAAATTTGCAACACGCCACGAGCTTTGATCAAGTGAAGTGGATTGTCGGTACGATGGCAGAACATACGCCAAACAAAGCCAGAACCAATGATATTGAAGTATTTCGTGATCCAAAAACACGTATTTATACAGGTTTTAAACCACGAAAATTATTACGTGATTTCAATGTCGATGTCGATAACCAAGCCATTTACACCCAAGTCAATTGGCAAACATTCGATAACTTAAATCTAGTTGCTGGTGCTCGCTACGACTGGATTAAATATGACTATCAGAATAATTTAACGCCATCAAATGTTACGGGTGCACCGAACGAAACACGTCGCTTCCATAAAGCCAGCCCACAACTTGGCTTTATTTGGAATGCACACCCCCTGTTGGATATCTATAGCAACTGGTCACAAGGTTTTGTACCGCCAGAAGTCAGCAGTTTATACGGTGCAAACTTAGTGACACCAAATTTGTCTGAAGCAACCTTTAACAATATGGATCTTGGTATACGCTTCAAACTTTTCGATGAACGTTTAGATGGTGAAATTACGCTTTATCGCTTAGATGGAGAGGATGAAGTCATTAGTTATACTAAACCTGATAATACCCGTGAACCCCGTAATGCAGGTAAAACACGACATCAAGGCATTGAAATTGGCGGTACTTGGAATATTACGGATCAATACGATCAACGCTTGAAACTATCCGGAAGTTGGGCGAAACATGAATTTAAGCAATTTCAACCATCAGCAAGCTTAAATTATAATGGCAATCGTATGCCAAGCGCTCCAAAGGCATTTGGTACAGTTGAATATCAAATTAAACCCTTTCCTGAGTTGTTGTTGTCCGCTGAAGGTGTCTACGTCGGATCATACTGGATCAATGATGCCAATACTGAAAAGTATGATGGGCATACGGTATTAAATCTACGCGCAACCTATCGCCGCAATGCTTATGAAATCTATGGTCATATCATCAATGCCGCAGACGCGCATTATGCTGAAAGTACCTCATTTAGTAATAACCAAGCGAGCTTTACCCCTGCTGCACCGCGTACCTATTTATTAGGTTTACGCTATCATTTCGGGAAATAAGCCATGAATGCCAACCAACTCAAAAAGCTACTGAGCTTTCATCGTAGCCTTGGAATGGTGTTGGGCATTTTGGTTCTATTTTGGGCTTTAACAGGTGTGTTGCATCCAATTATGAGTGCAACACAACCGCAGCCTTTGAAACGAATGCCTCCACCGCAACAACTAGATTTAAACAATGCTTTACCAGCAAAAACGGTCTTAGAGCAAAATCAGATCAAGCAATTTTCTGCACTTCAAGCCATTCAAATCAATGCCGATCAAACAGCATATCGGGTATTGGGCACAGACCAAAATATTGCTGAATACTATGATGCGCATTCAGGTCATCGTATTGAAAATGCAGAATCACAAGATGCCAAACGTTTAGCCGTTTGGTATACAGGTCTTGCTGAGGAGCATATTGTTTCCACGCAACTGGTTACAGAATTTAGTGATGATTATCCGAGTGTAAATCGCTTGTTGCCAATCTGGCGTGTTGATTTTGATCAAGGTTTACGTGCCTATGTTGATCCTAGTCACGCACGACTTGCCACAATTTCTAATGACCAAAAGATGTGGATGGCACGGATTTTCCGCTTAGGTCATACATGGACGTGGAATAATCAGCAATGGTTTGGTCAAACTATTTTGATGCAGCTCGCCCTAATTGGCATACTGGCAATCACTTGCATGGGAATCGGACTGTTTTTCAAAATTCATAACCGAAAAAACCATCGTTTACGTCAGAAACCAGTTCGATTTCTACATCGCTATTTAGGTATCAGTCTGAGTGTCTTTATTTTGCTTTGGGTGATCAGTGGTTTTTACCATCTTTGGCAAAAGAAACCCGAGATTGAAAATATTCAGCCTATTTTCAAGACACAAGATTTAGATCAAACGTCGTGGCAACTCGCAACTGTTCAGCCGATTCAACGTTTACACCTAGCACCCATGTCATTCGATCACGATCAAACACGGGCTGCGTGGATGATTCAACTCATCGGCAAAAAAGACATGCAAGGCAGTATGACCGCAGCCAAAGAACATGATCATCATGGTTAGAGTAAAAATCAAACACCTGCGATCCAATGGATTGATGCTGAACAAGCCAAACCAGTTGACGTGCTTGAGCAAAGTAAACAGCTCGCTGCCGATTATCTCAATGTACCGATAGAAAGAATTAGGCAAAGTTCATGGATTACCAGCTTTGGTGGGGAATACGGCTTTATCAATAAACGTCTTCCAGTGATTAAAATTGATACCTATTTAAACGATCAATTACGACTCTATATCGAGCCAAGTAGCGGTGTAATCGCGGCAAAAGTCACGGCACAGGATGCACTCGAAGGCAAAAGTTTTACTTATTTGCATAAGTGGAGTTGGTTACCGATTGATAAAATTGTTCGTGATATCTTATTAGGTTTAATCGCTGCATTGATTGCTATTTTGGTGATACTAGGCTTCTGTGCCTACTGTAAAAAAAGATAATGTTTTTTGATCCTCTCACGAACAATGAGAGGATCAATATCTATCGAGATTCGATTTCATGAGCCTAAGACAGATAGAAAAATGTAATCAGAAAACTGATCAAAACACCCATCTCTGATAACTCAATCGAAGCACCAATCGTATCACCAGTAATCCCACCAATTCTTTCAATGAACTTCGCACGTAAATAAAACAGCAGCAGTAAAAAAATTGCTAAACAAATAATGCCAGACCATCCAAACACACAAAGAAATGACAATGTAATGACAAATACAATCCATGTTGCCATTTTAGGTATCAGATCAGCAATAGAACGTCCTAAACCTTGTTTTCGCACATAGCTTGTGGTTAGGAAAAGAAATAAAGCCGCACTTCGCCCAATTGCAGGAACAACAATCAGAAATACAGATAATTGTTGCTCTAATAACACATAAATAGCGACAAATTTAAGCAAGCAAAGCATGATCAAACTTAAAACACCGATAGGCCCGCATGCGGGATCTTTCATAATTTTAAGTGTACGTTCAGGATCACCGAAACCACCGACCCATGCATCTGCGGTATCTGCTAATCCATCGAGATGTAATCCGCCAGTCAGCCAAATCCACAATACTAAAATAATACTTGCCAGCAATAAGGTTGGCAGTTTGAATAGCAATATTGAGCAGGCAAATAAAACCAAACCAATCAATAGTCCAATGAAAGGATAAAACAAAATGGCATGCGCATTTTGCTGCGCGGTTGGCATATTTTTTAATTGAATCGGTAAAACAGTTAAAAATTGCAAGGCAATCCAAAAAGGTGTCATGCTAGAAATCTCAGCCAAGCTATATCTTTTATTCGCCCATTATGAAGAAATAAAAATGGGAATAGCAAGCCTATTCCCATCCTAAGAAATTATGAAGTTAGATTATTGAATTTGATAGCATTGTTTAAGCTTTAAAGAATCATAATAAAAACTGTTTGCGCGATATCGAGCATAGTTACATGAAGGTTTGAACAAGGTTTCTTTTTCATTGTAGAGCATTTTGACTAAGGTACTTCCTTGAGCATTTTGATAAATATCCCACTGTAAATTGGCCGCCATAGGCGATACCAATTCACCTCTCCATGCACTATTTGTATAGTTATAGGTTTGGCGTAATGGCAAAGTTTGCATCATGTTATGCAACTCAAAAGTCGTCGCAAGCGGAATAATGATTTCAGCATGCGCAAAGCGTAAAACTGCACGATGTGATTGTTGTTTATCTACGACTGCATCGACCTGCTTAAACAGATCTTGTTTCAATCCCTGAGCAATCGCACTGGTGACTTGATTCGACTCGCTAAAGCTGGGACCTTTTTCATAGAAATCATTGGCATCATTAAATTCTGCATAGAACTTTGCTGCATCTTCAGGCATATATTTATCAAAATCGACACCTTTGAGTTCACTCTGCATACCTCCCATGATTGAATAAAGCTCATATAAATAAGCGGCTGCATCCACAGCACTAGTAATGCTATTTTTACCCTTGCCTTTTTCAGTAATGGTTTCCCCATTCGGTGCGACTACGCTATATGAACCATTATTGCTAAAAGTATAAGCCTCACTCGTCCCTAGTTTTTGAATAAACTCAGCTTTGAAAATTGGCCTAAGCACTTGCATTGCAACCGTTTCAGCACGTGTATCACCTGTCAGTTCTTTCAGCTTTTGAGCTAAATCCTGATCTTCTTCGGCAAATTTCTGGTAAGCCTGGCTCGCATCATAAACGGCTTTTTCTTGCTCAGATAAAGATTGAGCCAAATCTTGATCTGCCGTTAACTTATGGAAATAAAGCTTGAAGCGATCTACACCACCATCTTCAACTGTTGGCACACTTTCACTGGCTAGGCTAGTATATGAAATTGGTGTGATTTTATCTTTAAGCTTTTGGTTTTGTTGAATAAGTTCATCAGTAAAAAACTTAGCGCTATCCACGGCACGGTCTACACCCGAACTTTGCACTAAAATAGATGACGCTTGGCTTTCTGCTGCTTTAAATAAATTTGGTAGGCGTTGCAATAATCGATCTGCAATTCCTCTATGCTCTAAAATCCCCGTCAAACTTTCATTGCCATAACCAAACTGGCGAATACCTTCTACACCATAGCCTAACAGAATATTTGCTTTCATCATGCTTTCTAGATCTGCACCGAGTTTTTCACCTAACGGGGTCAACGCATTTTCAGCCTTTGCCTGTTTCCATAGATTATAAAGTGCTAAATCATATTTGATACTGGACAAGCCTCGGGAACCATGACGTGCAACTAATTCAGTAAAAACAGGTTCAAATCCTTGTGGAATTGGCTCATATTTTTTTAGATCTTGTAAGGGCTGATAAGGTGTTTTTGTTTGATAATATTTTGATGGTGTACTATTTTCAGGCTTTGTTTGTGGTTGCTGATGATCATCATTGTTGCAAGCGACCAACAAGATACTTGCGCATAACACACTGCTTTTAAATAATATATTCATGAATTTTTTGCTTATAGATAAAGAAGTGCCATGTATCATAGACAGGAGCAATGACAGTTCTATTACACCATTCAGTAAAAAATTTAAATACAATCGTATTTCGAAGCTAAGGAATAAGTGACTTTTCCATAAAACCAATCTCACTTTCAGCTTCAAGCAACTCTAATCGATACAGTTTTCCCAGTTCAGCAGGCATTTTTAACAATTCATTTAAATCATGTTGTCTTGCTAAACAGGTCAGTAACTTTATTACTCCACCGTGCGTAACAATCAAAGCAGTTTTCCAATTATTGTCCTGCATTTGCTGATGAATTTGTTTAAAACCAACTAAAATTCGTTGTTGGAATCGAGCTAAAGACTCGCCATTTGGTGCTTGATATTGAGTTGGGAATTGCCAAAAATTTGCCAGTAACTCAGGGGTATTTTCATAAATCGTTTGAGTTGAAATACCCTCCCAATCGCCAAAATACATTTCTTTGATGTGCGGGTTAATAATGAAAGCTAAGTCTAATTGTTTCGCCAAGTTTTCAGCGAATAGACTGCATCGTTGCAAAGGTGAACTAAAAATAACATCCCAATGCTGCTGGGCGTCAAGATGGCGTTGAACGGTTGTTTGCATCTGCAACCAGCCCTGCTCGGTCAATTCATCATCAAGGTGTCCACGTAAAGTATGACTTTGCGTTGTTTCACCATGACGCAATAGATCAATCTGCAACTTTATCACCTGTGACGGCTGCTTCTGCAAAGGTTGCCATCTGATTATGTAGCACACAAGCAAGTTGAATCATTGACAAGGCAGCACCCGCACCACTGCCTTCACCTAATCGTAAATTCATATTTAAAATAGGTTGAGCTTTGAGTTCTTTTAGGATTCGTTGATGCCCATACTCAGCAGATTGATGACCAAACAACATCCAATCTCTCACACTAGGTTGAATACGCACTGAACATAAAGCCGCCACAGAACTAATAAAGCCATCAACCACAATTGGCATACCGATCTGAGCACAACGAAGATAGGCGCCAGTCATTGCGGCAATTTCTAGACCACCAACCGCTGCAAGTATTTTTAAAGCATTATTGCCAGTATTTGGTGCATGAAGTTTTATAGCTTGATGAATGACTGCAATTTTGTGCTGAAGTTGTTGATTGTTAATTCCTGTACCGATACCGGTTAATTGCTCAGCACTTTCATTTATTAATAAACTTGCCATTGCAGATGCGGAACAGGTATTTCCAATACCCATCTCACCAGCAATAAAGATATCTGCTGCTTGAGATTGTGCCAAATCAACACTTTGTTTACCTAATTCCATTGCTGCAATGCATTCTTGCTCAGTCATTGCAGCGTGTTTAGTGAAGTTCGCCGTACCAGCTCGAATACAATGTCGTTCAACACCAACATAATCATAAACATCGCCCACCGTACCGCAATCAATCACTTGCAAGTGTGCTTGATGACATTGGGCAATGACGCTAATCGCAGCGCCACCAGAAGCAAAGTTTTGAAGCATTTGCCGTGTAACCGCTTGAGGATAAGCAGAAATATTTTCTGCAACCACACCATGATCCCCTGCAAAAACACTAATCCAAGGTGTTTTAATTTGCGGGTAAACTGTTGCTTGCAATCCAGCTAAGGTAATCGCAATCTGTTCAAGATCGCCAAGCGCACCTGTGGGCTTGGTTAACTGCAATTGACGTTGTTCAGCTTGCAATTTTGCATTCATATCGGGCTGTTTAACAGGTTCCAACCACCATTGAACAGATTCTGTCATGCTATTTCTCATCTTTTAAAATCATTGGAAAGCCCGCCACACAAAACACAACTTTATGTGCTAACTGCCCTAAAGCTTGATGTAAACGCCCTGCTTCATCGACAAAATGACGACTAATTTCGCCCATCGGCACCACGCCAAGCCCCGTTTCATTACTGACGAGAATGATTGTTGATTTTAACTTTGGTAATACATCTAAAAGTTTTGCGGTTTGTTGTTGCTGCAATTCAATATCATCGTGCAGCAATAAGTTCGTCAACCATAAAGTCAGACAATCAACCAAAATCAACTGATTTTCTTGATCCAATTGCAATAATTTATCAGCGAGAAAGATCGATTCTTCACAAAGCTTCCACTCCGTTGGGCGTTGTTGCTGATGGTGCTCTATTCGCTGTTGCATTTCGTCATCAAGTGCTTGAGCTGTTGCCACATACACCACAGATAAGCCGCTTTCTCTAGCGACTTGCTCAGCTAAACGACTTTTACCTGAACGTGCGCCACCTAAAATCAGTTGCAACATATTTAATCCAGTCTAATTTGGTGATAAGGATAAAGTAATCCTTGTAAAATCTGAGCTTTATAATAGCCGAAAGTGAGTTGATTGACCTGAATTTTAAATTTTCGTAGTGGCAGTTTTTGAATACGTTGCAGAACAAACTCACTTTTCCAAGCTGCACGATAAAGTCCCAATGTGATGTGCGGACAATATACTGGCGCGGCAATTTCAATTGAGGTTTGTGAAAGTTGCTGACGGATTTTAGTTAAGACATTATTTTTATCATGAATGTGCAGAAATAAAGCACTGCTAAAACTATCAATATGCATTACTTCGAGCTCAAAAGTATCGAGCTGTAATTTTTCAAGCTGTTCAATCTGCTGATTCAGTTTATAAACTTCAAAATCATCATCAAACTTCGGTGAACTTTCTGTTAAGAAACCTGCAACAAATAAGGTGATGTGGTATTGGCGTTGATTCGAAGGAATCAGCAGATCTGAAAATGCTTGTTGTAATTGTTCTAGATATACAATCAGTTCAGGCTGATTTATTTCGATATACCACAAACCGTATTTGACCCGACCATGATGCCATTCTGGATAATCATGAATACCTGTTGCCATCAGTTTTGTAGATGCTTGCAATAACACAACTTATAGATCATTTTGAAGTTGTGTTATTCAAACATAAATTGCTTCATTCTTTAAAGCACTTTTGGTACTTTCATTTAAACGCTTTCTAGCCGAGTGACCAAGAGATTTTGAACATCAAGTTGCATACCATCCTCTTTCAATTGGGACTGTATCCCACGATAGAGTACATCTAGCAAGGCCTTACGCTGACTTTCAGAAATATCCAACTGCGCAATATTTTTTTGTAGATGCTGTACGATCACCATTTCATCTATATCCAGAACTTTTAAAGCATATACATAACCATAAATCGCTCCTTTCAATAAATTTTGATAAGGAATGTGCTGATGAATATGTTGCTCGATACTACCCAAAACGCGTTCATTAAGACTTAGCTTCCTTAAAGGATCTCTAGCCACGCGCTCACAAGGATCTTTGTAGGCCGATCGACATGAGTCCAAAAAGCTCTCTGCCATACGATCAAGTTCTTTGGCTTGATTTGGCACGACATTGCCTAGACCCAATTTAACCTCATCAACCAGTTGCTCAACAAAACGCTGCATTCGTTGATCAGACATCGCGATACCGATGGTTTCCATGTCATTTAGACTTGCATACCACGCCAACATGGCATGACAACCATTCCACAACCGATTTTTAATCACTTGAATATCGGCAATCTGATCGACTAAAACCATTTGGCGCATTTTACTTAAGAATGGACTTCGATTTTCAACATAAATGGGCATATCTGCTTCACTGTTGAATAAAATGAGATCCATATTTTGTGTGCATTGACCTGCTTGAAATTGCTCTCGTAGCTCCTCCAAGCATCGTGTCATTTGTTGCTCGTGTTTTTCACTCAACGTAGTTTCATCTGAAAGCTCAATAGCATCTGCATTCAAGTTAGCTTGGCTTTGTATATATAAACGATGCTTAATGTTGAGTTGGCGGTATAGGGTTTGGTCGGTCAGTTTTGAAACCATTCGATTCACGACGGTATCGCAAAAATAGTGTTCACTTAGAATGTGTTCAGCGATATCTTCATCAGTTATTTCAAGTAAAGCGTCACGAATATATTTGAGTACGAGATACTTTGCACAGACTTTATTGAGAATGATTAAAAATGTAATAGGTTCATTATTTTGCTGTATATCTTGTGACATAAACCGTGCAAGTAAGCCTTTTGCAATCACTCGCGCTTCAGATTCAATCGCATTTTCAGGGATACACAATGCAATTAGACTCGACTGCATATACATTTCAAGCATTTGCTGTTCATTGTTGGCATCAATGGCAGTTAGATTGTCAATTCGCTCATCATAAGAGGATTGACCATATCGAATGCTATACCCAGCAAATGTATTCACAGACTCGAGATACAAACGATTTCTGGTCGAAGCCAAAATTCGTTTAGGTCGGGTAAAACCATCCCAGTGCGACAGAACTTGAGCAATATATCCGCCACCTATTGCCCCAAAACCATGAATACCAACTGTCAACTGATTCAGGCTTTGCGGAAAAGCTTCTTGTAAAATCGGCATCCCCATTTCAGGAATATATTGATCCAAAGCATTTAGACACGCATACATATCTTGATAATAGAAATTTGCCTTTGAAAGCATATCATCGTTTGGTTCTTTGATATCTTTAAGCAGAATAGTGATACCACTAGCATCAAATGCAGAGCGAATACCATTTTCTGAATCTTCAAACATTAAACATGTCGATGTATCTAAATTTAACTGTTCCGCAGCTTTCAAGAAAATTTCGGGATGTGGCTTGCCTTTTTCGACTTCATCACCACAAACCAATACATCAAAAAACTTATACACGTTGGCATTAATTAAATACTCTTCGGCGATTGCCCGACGGCTTGAAGTCGCAACAGCCATCCTTAAACCAGACTTTCTTAAACGCTCTAGAACTTGAACCAATCCCTTTTTAATCGGTACACCGAGGTGTCGAACAGACTCTAATTCTAATTCATCCGCACGCTTTCGAATTGCTTGATAAGGAACATCCTCACCATAAAATTTTTGAGCAAGTTGCTCAGCCGTTGTTGCACTCAAACCTAAACAGTTCATGAGATAATCATCTGAAAATTCCTGTCCGATGAGTTCTTGAGATGCCTGTTTCAATGTTTGAAACCGTAACCGCTCAGTATCAAACATTGTTCCATCCATATCAAAAATTGCCCCATGAACAGGATAATCATGAAAAATCAGCATTTTGACTCCTAAAATATTTATTACGCTATCTAGAGTAACCAATAAAGATGCCAATAATTCAGACTGTAAATAAATGAAATGAAATTGATTAAATATTAGCCAACAATGTGCTTTTCTCATCTTATTTTGTTAGAACCAAGCAAAATACTTGCTCTATTAGAAAAGATATGATCGTTTATTGAGCAAATGATGGATTCATTCGTCTGACCTTAAAGCTAAAAATATCCGCTACTAAAAAAAAAGAAATACCTGTAATAAATACAGATATTCCTTCGATCAGCTTAAATTAATAGTTAAAGGTATAACTCAAACCATAAGTACGCCCTTCTGCTGGAAGGCTCTCGACAAGCCCATATATCTTTTCAGCTTGCTGACTATAGACAGTACGATAGTCTCTATTCCAAACATTATAGACACCAAAATCTACGCGGCCTTTCCATGCAGGAAAATGCGTTAAAACATCCATGGTTGCGTAACCTTTGATTTCTGCTGCACTTGGAGAAGCGTCTTCAAATGCTTTACTCGTTCCTTTTAGCGCAAGCATCTGTACCCGAGTACCAAAACCTTCATCGTTATTCCATTCCGCAAACACTGTACCTTTTGTTGGAGATACTTTTATCGCATTTAATTCTTTCCATTTATTGTCGACTTTATCCTTAAATTGACCACGCGTATAACCCAAGCTACCGCCAACTTTAAAGTCCTGCATAAATGGATAACTTGCGGTGAGTTCAGCGCCATAAATACGCTGATCGGTATCAACAATACTTGCCACTCTATTTTCAAACTTGGTCACTTTATCCGACGTATTATAGAAACCTGTTACTCCAAGATTTAGCCCTTGTTCATCATTCAAACGCCAACCCAATTCATAGCTATTTACACGAATCGGTTGTAAATCTGCTGTTGTGGTCAAGTTAAATGCATCACGCATCATGCGTTGCACATCAGGAAAACTAAAACCTTGTGAAAAGTTTGCAAAAACTTGTTGATCATCCGTTAGCTTATAGACTGTTCCTAAATTAAACAGAACCGTATCATCACTTACAGAACCGCTTGGCTGATCAACACCTCTGGCAGTATACGCTTCGGTTTTTGCTTTAATATATTGATAACGTGTGCCAGCTTGTACATTTAGTCGGTCTGAAAGTTCATAATCCGCTTGTAAAAATCCCCCTACACTTTGAATGGTTGTATCAGGCCCAGCATCAGAAGTCTTCCCCGTTGGTTTAAAGTGAAGTCCTGTATTTGATACAGCTAAGTGATCATAATATTGATCATCTTTTTCATGATCATAATCGATACCATAGGTCAGTTTCAGATCACGATTTGCAACGCTAAAATCACTTTGCATGGTGGAACGAAAACCTGCAACATCAATGTTAGACTGGCTTTGAGTTGCTTCGGTCATTGCAGCGCCCGTATAGACTGGATAGAAACGTGCACCCTCTTTACGATAATAAGCTTCAAGATTGAGTACTTGCCCCAATACATTTTGATTTTGATACTGTGTATTAAAGGCATAACGTTCAGTAAACGGCTGCGTCGGTAATTGTAAGCCTTTTTTACCTATATATGAGTTAGGTGCGCGACCATAAACATAGTCTTTACCATAATCAGGGCCATATGCACTATCTTGCTTATCTTTATAATACTGAGCACCAAAACTCAAGGATTGGGTATCGGTGAGGTCAATGCTGATACGTCCATTTACATCGATGGTGTCGGTATCTTGTCGACTGGTTTGCATTGGTGCAATCGCAATACGATTATCATGACTATCGAACTGTGAACCACGGCTGGTAAAATTCGCGCCTAAAAAGCCGTTGAGATTATCTTTGCTAAATGCAACTGATTGCCCCGCTTCATAAGCTAAACCATCACCACGAAACGTATCTGATGATGTAATCCCTAATTTCGTTTCAAAGCTTAATGGTTGAGATGCATCTGCACGTTTAGTAATGATATTGATAATACCGCCTGTTGCACCAGAACCATAAATACTGCTTGCCCCTGAAAGCACTTCAATACGTTCAATCATACTCGGACTAATGCTGTTGAGCTGACGAGCCACATCACGTGAACCATTTTGTGATACACCATCAATTAAAATCATCACATCACGACCACGCATGGTTTGCCCATAATTTGTAGTCGTGCCGGTACTTGGAGCAAGTGATGGTACTAATTGCGCTAACACATCTGCCAGTTTACGACCCGCACCGCTTTGCTGTTCAATTTGATTTTTTTCGATGGTTTGAACTGTACCCGCAATATCTGCAATACTTTTTGGTGTACGTGTTGCTGTGATCACAATTTTTTCTAACTGAGTCGTAGGCTTTTGATCAACGTCTGCTGTTACGGGTGCACTCGAAGATACTGTTTCTGCATATGCCTGTTGGGCAAACATGGCTAAAACAGCGAGACAACACGGTGTTATCTTAAATAAAAACTGCTTTGTATTTGTTTGATTCTGATGCCCAGCCCCGATGTCATTATTCATGCTTTACTCCTCCAAAAAGTCTTTTAAATCGCTAAACAAGCTTAAAAAGTGCGCCATTATAGACTTAATAAGAATTATTAGCATTAGCATTTATCTGATAAAAATAGAAATACCGAAGCCATTGCGATCATTTTGAAAATATTTAGGAATTAACTTTATTGCTGAGTAAAGTCTTCTGATTTGAAAATGATATGACCAGTAAATAAATCACCACAGCGATCATCAGTATTAAGAGCGAATAAAATGGTAATTGAATGCCCCATTGATATAAAAAAGTACTCAGTAAAGGCGCTACGATTAAACCGATCGCTTGAGTGGCTGTACAAAAACTTGCCATTTTGACTTGTGCTGATTGAGCAACAGATTGGGCTGCCCCAGTTGTAAATGCAGGTAAAAGGCTTGCCACGCCAACCCCATAGAACACATAGCTTGCTTGAAATATCCAAATATGCACCGCATATAACGATAGGATTAGTCCAATCATCATGCTAAATGTACCCAACAATACCAATGCCATCAATTTCAAACGCATTACTTTTACAATCAGGACCTGCGTAACCACCAAGCTAAAGCCAACGATGAGCATACATTGAGAAAAATAAATCGCACTTTGTTGTGTTGTTAATTGAAAATGATCTTGAATATAGAATCCAGCAGTCATATTCAAAGTGACGATCGCGACGAATGTACTAAACCCAAGTATCAACCAAGGCAGCGCTGGCTTCAGTGAGAAAGAATCTGCTTGTGTTATATCTTGTTGTTTTTCAGCAGTTACAGCACACATCACCGGGTCTTTCTGAAAATAGAGCGTAATAATTAAACTAAAAACCACCAATAAAATGACAGCAACCCACATCGGCATTAGAATTCCACCTAACAATAACACTGAGGTCAGAAATGGGCCAACGATCATACCTAAACTATTCATCGCGCCATACATCGCCATTTTTTGACTGCGTTGTTGCTCATCTATGACATGTTGCATCACATAACTTTGTAGACCAATTTGTGGCATCGCCATAAAACCACCCGTACTGGCTCGACTAATCACTAACAATGCAAAAATAACCAAAACAGGTAATGTCTGTTGTATTCCCAAATAAAGAATTGCTGTAAATATCGCCCAAGTAATGGTCATGCCCCAGAAACCATAATTCATTAATTGATAAGGCGTCTGTATTTTTTTCCCTTTGGCAATCAGAATGGATGCAATTGCCATACAAATCGCACCTGCTGAAACAATCATGCCACCTTGTAACTCCGTTAAGCCAAGCTCCCGAATTAATGGTGCGAGTAAAGGCAAAATCATTGAGAAACAAGTGCCGTTGGCTAAAGTTGCCCAAGCCAATAATTTAAAATTTTGCTGCATAATGTGTATTCATCAAAAGAAAAGGCATCTGGTGAAGATGCCTTTTTGATTGGATTAATATTTGAGTGTATAGCTCAAACCATAGGTACGACCTTGAGCTGGTAGGCTAGAGATTGGACCATAAACTGCTTCAGCCGCTTGGCTATATACCGTTTTATAGTCTGTATTCCAAACATTATAAACACCAAAACCTACAGTTCCAGGACCGGCTTTGGCATTGGCAATCACATCCATAACTGCATACCCCTTGATTTTAGTTGACGCATTCGGGCGAACATTTTCATCATATTTGGCAACGAGGGAATCTTCATATGCTTTATCAGTACCTTTCACGGCTAGCATCTGAACTCTTAGACCATTACCCTTGTCATCATTCCACTCACCAAATAATGTTCCTTTGATTGGGGAAATTTGAAACGCATTCAGCTCTCGCCAAGAACCGCTCGCATCTTTAAATTGACCTCGAGTATAAGATAATGTCCCACCGACACTAAACTGATCCAATACTGGCATGCTTGCATTCGCTTCAAGACCATAAATACGTTGGTCGGTATCTGCAACAGTTACAGAACGATCAGCTTTAAACTGGATGACTTTATCAGAAGTATTGTAGAACGTTGTTAATCCTAGATTTCCACCATGGTCATTTTGCAATCTCCAACCCAGTTCGTAGCTATTGACCGTAATTGGGTCAACATTGCCAGAGCGAACCACATAACCTGCTGATACATCACGTAATACACGTTGAATATCAGGTAAGCTAAAACCTTGTGAGAAGTTTGCAAACACTTGTTGCTGATCATTTAACTTATAAACAGCACCTAAATTAAATAATGTTTTGTCGTGCTTAACAGAACCCGCAGCGACTGTGCCTACAGGCTGTCCAGTAATATCGCCTTGAATTGCTGCAACGGTGGGTTGAAATGCACTGGTATCACTTTCAATACGTTGGTAACGTAAACCCGCTTGAACATTAAATGCATCCGTTAAATCATAATTTCCTTGAACAAATGCACCTAAGTTTTTAATGGTTGCATCTGGGCCAAAATCATAACTCCGCCCTGTATTTTGATATTTCAGACCATTATGAGTAAAACTATACAAATCAGCCGTTTGCTTATCTTTCTCATGATCATAATCAATACCATAAGTCAGTTTTAGATCACGATCAGCAACATTCAATTTTGATGTCATTGCAGCACGAATACCCGCGACATCAATATCAGATTCCGACTGGTAAGCCAAATAATATCCAGCAGGAATAAAGTTAGCTAGAACTGTTGGGAAAAAGCGAGCCTTTTCATTACGATAATACGTTTCAATATTTAACTCTTGACCAAATACATCTGTATTTTGATATTGCGCATTGACAGCATAACGTTTGGTAAATGGTTGGTCATCGATTTCAAAGCCTTTGATTGCTTTTAAGCTCGGTGGATTGCCTTTTAAAACCGCAAAACCTGGACCATAATCAGGGCCATATTCCGAATCTTGTTTGTCTTCATAATACTGAGCCCCCAAACTTATTTTTTGGGTATCAGCAAATTGCCAGCTTAGACGTCCATTTACATCAACCGTTTCAGTATCTTGGCGATCCGTTTGTGCAATCTCTGGTCCAATGCGGTTGCCATGACTGTCTTGGATTTCGCCACGTTTGGTATAGCCCGCCCCTAAGAAGCCATTCCAGTCACCTTGATTAAATCCAACTGATTGATACGCTTCATAGGCAAGTGCATCATTTTTAAAATTATCGCCAGATGTAACCCCAAGTTTTGTTTCAAAGTTTACGCCATCAGTGCCTTTTTTAGTGATGATATTAATAATACCGCCTGTCGCACCTGAACCATAAATACTACTTGCACCTGAAACTACCTCAATTTTTTCAATTGAATCTGGGCTGATACTATTCAGTTGACGAGCAGCATCACGAGAACCCGTTTGTGCAACACCATCAATGAGGACAAGCACCTGACGGCCACGCATGGTTTGACCGTAGTTGGTGGTCGTACCACTACTAGGACTGAGTGACGGAACCAACTGCGCTAGAATATCTGCCAACTTTCGTCCAGCAGCAGCTTGTTGCCCAATTTGTTTTTGTTCGATTGATTGAATAGTCCCTGCAATCTCAGCAATACTTTGTGCTGAACGTGATGCGGTCACAACAATCGGTGCAAGCTGTGTTGGCTTTTGAACTTCTGTAGATGTTGCAACATTTGCTTGGATCGTTGTATCGATCTCAGTTGTTTGCGCATAAAGCTGAGCGCTCACCGCCAAGCTCAAAAGTGTTAATGTTGTCGAAAGCGTATGAACTTTCATAAATAACCCCTAGATAAGTTGTTTCGATTGTTTTGCTTTGGAAATCAAAACCTGACTGAGTAAAACGCTCAAAATGGATGTAGCGGCAAGAATTAAATAAAAGTTTCCATAGCCAAACGCTTTGGCTAAGAAACCTGACATCGCACCACCAATGAAATAAACCAATAATTCAAAACAGACCAAAATAGTAAAATCCGTTCCAGCTTGATCTTTGGAACTGGTCTGCATGAAATGTGCATATAACGCCGTCATCGCGATATAACGAATCGCAAGAATGACAACAACAAATACGCCAAGTAATCTCTGCCATTGATCAAACCAACTGAGTAAGACAGCAATCCCCAATAAGGCATAAATCAAAGTTCGTGCCCAACCTGCCCAAATCAGTAATTGTGTTGCTGCTATTTTTTTCAAAAGAAATGCAGCAGATACGGCTGCTAACAACCCTACACCAGCTCCAATCACTGACATGAGGACACCAATTTCAGACAGTGACCATTTTTGATCAATCAGCATTGGGTTCAGCATTGCCATTGCTGGTGCTTCAACGATGCGATAGCAAACGATCAATGCTAAAGCCCATAACATTTCAGGGCGTTTAAAAGCTCGGATCAGACTCGGTGGTTGTTTTGCAATTTTCTCGGTGCTTGATTTTTCTTTGATTTGGGAAATGGCAAGCATAGTCAATGCAGTCATTGCAGCAAGAGACATCAGTGCCGTCTGCCAACCGTAAAGCTGATAAAGCCATAAGGTCGCAGCACCACCCACCATACTGCCAAGTGCAACGCCAATGCTTTGCGCCATACTTCCTAAGCGGTACTCAGATTCTGAAAAAGTTTCGACGGTATAGCCATCAATCGCAATATCTTGGGTTGCAGCAAAAGTTGAAATCCAAAGCCCTACGATGACAAATACACCAAGTCCATAATCGAACTGCGTGAGTGCTAAAGCGACCACACCCAAGACCAATGCGATCTGCGTAAATAGAAGCCAAGTTTTACGTTTGCCAAGTGCTTTAAAATAAAAACGATCGATTAATGGTGCCCAAAAGAACTTAAATGCCCATGGAATATAGAGCAGCGACAACATCCCAATCCAGCGTAAATCTACACCTTGATGACGCAAAATCGCAGGTAATGCAACGTTGTAAAAGTACAATGGTAAGGCATGTGCTAAATAAAGCACGACGACAACAGATAGACTTAATGCAGATACTTTTTGAATATTGAGCGTATTTTGCTGATTCATAAATACCTCTGCATCGCCCATTGCATGGCATCAGTTTTATCGACACTCACAAAATACGGAACGTGCCATGCTTTATGCAAAGCAGGTGTATCTAATCGGATACGATCCTCTTCGTCCTGCGCAATACGAGCAAAACCCAAACAATACTGATAAAAATCTTGTTTATATTGTTTGTACCACTTGCCCTGTATCGCGCGGTATTCTTCAGGAAATGCTGTATTCACATCGGTCTGCATAATCAACACAAAATTTCTTTTTTGTTCAAAATAGTGCTGAATATGTGCTAGCCATTGTTCAAATTCTGCCACTGAGACTTGCGCCGCAAAGCGCATGTCTAAGATGTGCATCTCATTGATTGACTTTTCATTGATCAATAAGCTCATGTAACACTCAAGGATTTGGCTGGCTGTTCAGCGAGCTGTTGTTGAGAAGCTTGGTAATATTCCCCAAACTTGTGATAAAACGTTTCTCTATAGCAGTAATACAACATGGCAGTTTTCTCTGGCATCGGAATCAGACGTTGACTTTCATAGCAAAGCTCTTCTACTACCGCTGCATAAGGTTTAACCGTATGATCTGGTTCTCCTACGATTTTTTTAGCATTTGAATATTCAAAAATATAGAAACTCAGTAAACGAATCGTTGGACGCAAAAAGCCTTTGCCAAAAACAGACTTATCGCCAAATAACAAATGCCAACCTAAATCATCATCATCACCTTCATAATAACGACCTAAACGATCCCGTTTACCTTCATAGATTTCGGTATAACCCACATCTTTTCCATCAATACCCACAATGAGTAAACGGTGATGATCATCCGCTAGCATCTTGTCAAAATAAACTTGTAGTTCTAATTCAGACTTATTTAATTGCCATTGGGGGATCACATGTGGTTCATGCATCCATTTGTGTAATAAAGGAATATCTTGTGGATATTGGACTTGTCTCAAATAGTATTGCGTCCCATTCTCATAGTATTCAAAAAAATCAGGAAGTTGTCTAGAGATTGTTTTCATATCAAAACCTTCAAATTCAAAAATTGTTTACAAATGCTTAACCTGCCTTAGTATTAACATTCTGGACTGACCAGTCAGCTAAGGTGCTAGGACTAACAGGATTCGCGATTGGATCAAGGAAAACAGGCACAGGACGTTCTGCTTCATCGTTATAACTTGTGGTAAATAAACGCACACGGTTTAGACAAATTTTGGTGTAGGTTGGGCGTAACATGGCAAACTTTTCAGCACGCTCTGCCAGTTCTGGATGTTGATGGTGAAATTCAACAATCGTATTAGAAATCGTTTGCCAAAAATCCAGCTCTGAATATTCAGGATAATCTTGCAAGAACACATTACAGATATAACGGTAATGCACCATGAATAGACCAGTGAAAATAAAGTGACTCAAATCAGAGGCTTCATGACGTAATAACAAATCAGCTTCAGATGGCAATTGAGCCAACTCTGGGAAATCCTCATCGACCAAATTAATATCATCAATAAAGTCTTTTAAGACCAATGCTTTTGGTACACCATTTTCATGTACCAGCATGGTGTTTTCCCCATGGGGTGAGAATGCCAAACCGTAGCGGTACAAACAAAGTAACAACGGGCTAAGACAAACTTGTGCAAATTGCGCTAACCATTGCAACGGATTGAGACCTGAAGCTTGAATCAACACACTTAGAATGGACTGCCCTGAAATATCTCGATGTAATAAAGCAGCTTGAGAAAGCACTTGTTGAGATGGATCAACATAGCGATCTACACTTTCGCGCCATAAGCAACCAAATAACTCTTTAAATTGATAAGGCGCACCTTCTATTCGATCAAAACAGGGCTGATGTATGGTTAAAGTCGCAACTTCACCTAAAAAAATGACACCTGTTTTCTGTAGATCTTGATCCTGTTGATGGATTTGTTTTAACCATGCCGTCACTGCTGGAGCAGCAAGATTACGTTTCGATGGTAATCCGCGATAAACTGCTGTATTAAAAATACTGACAGGCATCTTAATGTAATGACGTTGTAGGTTTGATGTATTGCAAAGCGTGCGAATTGACTGCATCGGCACATAGCTATCTTGACTGATGCTCAGCTCAATAATTTTCTGATCCACGATTTCATTGGCATAAGTTGGAACAAGCCATTGATGCCATTGCCAAGCATGGACTGGAATCAAAAAGTAATCTTGTGGGTTTAGGTTTTTCGTTTGTAGAATACTTTGGAACTGTTGCAGTTCATTTGTATCAAATTCGTGTTGGTACAAATCACATGCGTTCCATTCTTGAGTACTGCGATATTCAGCTAAATCACGATGGACTGCTAACCAGAGCACTTTCATTTCAGGTGAAAGTTCTGGCGCTGATGAAAGATAATCATCATAACCAAAACCCATACGTCCTTTACTCATAATCAGCCAAGGATGACCACGTAACATGCCTTCAACTTTATAATGTGGTTCAGTCAAAACCGCATGGCTTGCCAAGCGATTCACATCAAATAAATGCGCTTCTGCCAACCAAGTATTGTTCATTTCTTTAATCAAATACGCTTTGGTAAATGGCTTTACATTGGAACTGTCAGCCATAGCAACAATAAATTCATGCAGATTCCAAGCAGGTTGATCCTGATCATGACTTAGATCACGTACAGAACCTTCCAAAATATTCCAATGCCCAAGCAAATATGGATGACCTTGAAACTCATAGTGATGATCGCCTAGATCTAACTGGTAATGTCCAGCAGTTGAAGCGTTCACTTCAATAATTTCTTCATAGAGAAACTCTGCAATTGCCATTTCAATAAGACGCTGTCCTGCGGCACGCCATTGCTGCTGATTAATTTTTAACGTTGCAAAGTTCATATCAGTTTCTCGTACGTTGGATGCGCAGAAGTAGTTTGAGTACGTGTATTGGAACAACGGCTGCTTGAATGTGCTATCAACACGCCCTGTTCTGTTTTCTTTAAAATCAAATGGTTTTTGCTACTCACTTTTTCACCGAGGCAATCATCTGAACGTACGTTTTCATCTGCTAAACAAATTTTAGGGTTTTGGGAGAGATTAAAATGTTGGAAAGTTTGCTCTTGCTGACCTAGATCATAGAGTTGCTCGCCAAGCAATTGATTGATAATTGTTGCTGCGCGGTATGCACCAAGCCCTAAATCAGGCGTCCCAACACCATGACTATGCATTTCCTGATTTTGGACAAAAATATTTCCATTCAGATGATGAACAACACGATAGTCCTCAGTGATTTTCCAGCGCTGTTTATGGTCAAATTCAATATATGGCTTCAGCAATTGCATAAACTCAAAGTCTGGTGTGAAATAGCCTGTTGCTGCGACCAAGAAATCACAATCGAGATGGAAAGCCTGTGGTGTGGCACGGTGTTGGAAATACAAACGAATTTTTTGCGTATCCAACACTTCTGCGTCTTTCAACTCACATTGGCTATGCAAATGCGTTTGTAAACGCTGCCCTGCAATTGTGCGGTGATAAAGCTTTTGATAAATTTCCCGAATCGTTTTTGCGCTGATGCCCTTGTACAACAAAGCCTGCTGCTGCAATTGCTGATCTTTTTGCTGTACTGGCAATTCGTAAAAATGCTGTGCATAGTCTGGACTAAAGTGTTCTAAACCTAATGGCGCATATTCCATTGGGAAGAAACCTTGAGAACGCGTAAACCAATGCAAATCAAATTGATGACGTGATTTATCCTGTTGTTCATCAAACAGATCAATAAACACCTCAGCCGCAGACTGTCCAGAACCAAGTACCACTACATCGCCGTGTAAATCCGCATCAGCGTGTGTCATATACTGAGCTGAATGCAGACATTGTTTAGGTTGCTGTTGCTGAACTTTAGCCAAACATTCAGGTAGGTAAGGCACATTACCGCTACCGATTACTAAATGACGGCATAAATAACTTTGTTGAACACCTTGTGATTCCACAACCACTTTAAAACCAATTGTTTGAGGCTCAATCTTTAAAACCCGCGATTGATATTCGATACAATCGAGTTGCTCAGCAACCCATCGGCAATAATGGTTATACTCACAACGAGGGATATGTGGCTGCTCTAAAAAATAGAACTTATATAAACGTTGCTGATGACGTAGATAATTTAAGAAACTAAATGGGTTGGTTGGATCAACCATTGACACCAAATCTGCCATAAACGGCACTTGCAATACCGTATTGGGTAACTGCATTCCTGCATGCCAATCAAACTGAGCCTTTTGCTCGAAAAACACATAATTTAATGCGCTTTTGTTTTGTAGCAAGCTAGCAAGACTTAAATTAAATGGCCCTAAACCTATTCCAATAAAATCAAGCATAACTGACATCCTTCTGTGAGATACACAGCGGATTTGGCAGTTGTACATAAACAGATTGATTTTCGACGGGTGAAATCAACTCATCTAGCTCATGCAACCGCGTCAGTAAATTCCCCTTATATGGCAAGGTGTCATTGAACAATAAACCTTGTAATAAAGTGCTATCTGGATATTTCAGCAACTGCTCTTGTAAGAATACTTTTAAATATTCGAGCAGGATATCTTCACTGATATAGCCTGTTGCTCCAATCGCATTGATAATGCCAAATAAGGTATTACCAAAGAAATAATAACTAAAGCGTTCGTCCACAAAATCTTTAGGACCTACCGCAAAGGCTTTTTCTTTGAGTTCAGGGAGGGCTGCTAAAATTTCAGTGGCAAACTCTTCGATATAATAGAAACCTTGATTGTCACGTAACCACAAAGTTTTTGGGAAATGGTTCTCTAATTCAAGTAACACATTTTGTTGATGCGATTCAAATGCCATACCATGACGATGATAGACATACATCAAGGGTTGCAAACTAACCTCAAGGAAACGATTGAACCAATCCAAGGCAATGTCTGAATAATTTGTTTCATGATTTACTTTGGCTATTTTTGCAAACAGTGCATTAAATCGGTTTAACGGTTTACTCGGATGATCCTGACATAAAGATGCAATACAGGTGACTTGCTGTTGTGGATGAAATGGCTGGTCTCTGAAGATACAAATACTTTCATTTACCACTTCTTCATCAATTTTCAACGCAATCCAAGCTGGGTCATTGACGGCTTTCAAGCTTGGGCACTGCTTTAGAATATTTTGACCAAATTCGCTGTGCCATAAACGATGTGTAAGTTCGCCACGATGACATTCTTTGGCTAAATTCACACGAATAGAATTGGTGATCATCACCGAAAGTGACGGCTTCATCATCCACGGTGCATTGAAACTTGCTAAAGTTCGAATCGATGTCGTAGGAGAAAATTGCCAACCGCGTAATCCAAGATCAAGCAATTGCCCTGTTTGCTTTAAACGTTCAAACCACGGTTTGCTTTGTAAATAACGTGCTTGCCACGGATGTAAAGGCAGTAATTTATATTCCGTGTGTGTTCTTAGGAGACTTAGATCCGCTTCAGACAAATACCACTGTAACGCTTTTTTTAATTGACTAGAAATACACTCATCTGTTGCACTACCTTCAGCAATATAGTCCTGATGAACTAACCAATAATACATCTGCGTCAGGCCTTTATTTTCAGGAGAAAACTTCAGCCAATCCTCGTGAACAAAGCCCGTTCTACTTTTTGGCGCAGGATGCATACTATGCCCCAAAATCAAAGCTTGCTCTGTTTCAATAAAGCTTTGCCCTGCTTTTATTAAATCATCAAATTCATGTTCACGATTTTGTAAAAACTGTTGTAGCGCATCACGACTTTGAATCCATTTCTCGACTAAAGACGAGGCATCTAAGAGAATAGACGATTCAAAAACCAGCTCTTCAAGTAAAAGCCCCACGATCGAGACTGGGCTTAAGGTTTTAATTTGTCCATGAATAATAATCTGTGGAAGATCGGCTAAACGATGTCGTCCGACTCGACTGACATAAGATAAAGGGAAATAACATTGTGCATGTATCGAATGTATCGGTAACGATAACAGCGTCAAACCTTGGCTAAACGCTAGTTGTTGCGAATTTTGCTGATTTTGATTTAGCAAGTGACCTTTGCCAGTTTCTTGCGTATATGCGTTGACGAAATGTTGTATCGCCAACCGATTAGCAAGTGATTGCATCTGTCGGTATCCTCTTATGAAGAGAGTAAATTTTTTTTCGAAATGTTTTGAGCTCTAAACAAACCTTAGCATAAAGTCTTATGGTTAAGATTATATTAATGATAATAATTATCATTTATAATTTCAATTTAATAATTAAAATAAAGAATTATTCTTAATCTGTTGATTTAAAATGTTTTTATGGGAAATCTGCTTTAAAAAGATACAAAGAAGAACAATCGTTATTATTAGATAATATGATCAGCTCTCTAACATCAATTGTTTTTATAGATATAAAAAAATTTGAAAATATGCCGAATTAATATACTTTTCACATATTAAACATCCAAAACATCCAAAAAAGCAGCGCTAAGTATTTGTGCTAAGTCGTGTGGAGCAAGTCCTATGTCCAATCCTCTCTTCCCACCACTTACATATATCTTGTTAAAAGCTTTCGCCGTTGCATCAATCACTGTTTTTAATCGTTTCTTCTGCCCTAATGGGCTAATTCCTCCAACCAAATAACCAGTTAAACGTTCAGCATCTTTTGGATTTGCCATTTGTAGCTTTTTACAGCCCACTGCGGCAGCAACTTTTTTGAGGTTCAATTGATGATTTACAGGCAATAGCGCCACAAAATAATTTTTCCCATCTGTTACCATGAGTGTTTTAAACACTTCTTCCACATTCAAATTTAACTTTTCGGCTGCTTCTAAACCAAAACTTTTGGCATTAGCATCATGCTCATATTCGTGAACTGAAAATGCTATTTTATTTTTTTCCAATAACTTACATGCAGGTGTCATGGTAGATCTATGTTCTTCATTTGATTTTTAAAAGTGGTAATAGTGTAGCATTTTAATAAACGAGATTAAATTTACTTAGGCTATTTTAGACATAAAACTATTCTTGATAAATTGCATGTCATCCTCATATATTTCTTAAATGTAAATGATTCGGTACAGCAACTCATGAGCTACAAACATAACAATTTAATGGCAATGCGCCATAATTACTGGGAAGATGAATCATCCACTGCTGTACAAGCTGAAAAGCAATTTCTAAAAGATACTTTGATTGAGGAAGGTATTTTTCAGAATGCAACGTTAGAAGACACTAAGTACTTCTTTTTCACCTTGCCTAGCATCATTATCGTTAAAGCGCATGCGCTTGGTTTCCATCACAACTTTGTAAAACAAATGTTGATTAAGCATATTCATTCAAATCGTGAAGCTCTGATGCAGAAATCAACATTGAAGATTCAGTTTAAAATTTAGGACATTTGTATATCAATGTGATTCAAAAGGTTAGCAAATTACTTAGGCTATTTTGAACCATTGATCTGTTTCACAAATTTAGACTGATAATTCAAACGATTGAACTATTTTAATACGTTTAAAAGCTGTAATATCCACTACAATTTAGCTCTCGGCTTCACTCCCTTCGATTTCAGCATAGGATTTTTCTTTCATGTCCGATCAGAACGATAAGCTTAAGAACCTGAAAACCTCGTCTGTGGATCGTCGCTTATCGATCGCAAAAGCTTCTTTACTCGCTGGCACACGTTGGGCAACAGCTAACGCGACTTCTATGTTTTCCAATGAGGAAGAAAAAGAAAAAAAACGTAAAAAAGCCATGAGTGATCAAGCCAATTACCTCGTCGCAGAAATCGGTAAGCTCAAAGGGTCGATCGTCAAGATTGGACAAATGATGGCTTTATATGGCGAACATTTTTTACCTGAAGAAATCACACAAGCATTAAATACGCTCAACAATCAAACTGTAGCGTTAGCTTGGCCTGCGATTAAAGTGCATTTGCAAGCACAATTAGGTTCGAGATTAGACGATCTAACCATTGATCATGAGCCGATCGGAACAGCTTCACTAGCACAAGTACATCGCGCTACACGTAAATCCGATGGTTTAGAATTGGTTTTAAAGATTCAATATCCGGGTGTTGCTGAAGCGATTGACTCAGATATGAATCTGTTCAAAAACATGTTGAAACTCACTCGCATGGTGCCGCAAACACGTGAATTTGATCAATGGTTTGATGAAGTTCGTGAAATGATGCATCGTGAAGTGGATTACGGCATCGAAGCAGCCACAACTCGCCGCTTTGCCGCACGTTTAAAAGAAGACCCTCGCTACATCGTTCCTCAAATTGTAAATGAGTTCTGTGCTGAAAAAGTGCTCTGTATGACTTTCGAGCGTGGTGTGCCGATTAACAGTCCTGTTATGCTCTCTCTACCTCAAGAACGTAGAAACCAATTGGGCGAAGCTTCTTTAGAAATTGCTGTACGTGAACTGTTTGAATGGGGTGAAATGCAGACCGATCCAAACTTTGGTAATTATTTGGTTCGCCTAGGCAATGGAGATGATGTAAGAGATAAAATCGTTTTACTTGATTTTGGTGCAATTCGCCAATTTGATGACAATTTACTCTCTGTGGCACGTAACTTGATTCAAGCAGGTTATGAGCACGACAAAGCGGCAATGGTAAAAGCCATGACAGGTTATGAATTTTTTGATGCGATGCCTGAAAGCATTAAACCAGGTATGGCAGATGTGTTTTTGGTTGCAACTGAAGCATTTAGCTGTCCAAGCAACAATCCAAATATGCCAGCAGGCATTATGGATGATCAAGATCGTTATGATTGGAAAAAAAGTCAGCTTCATAGCCGCGTTATGCAACAAGCAGCACAATCCATGGCTTCACGTTACTTCTCGGTGCCACCAAAAGAATTTATGTTTATTAGCCGCAAGTTTATTGGTGCTTATACATTTATGACTGTGATTGAAGCAAAAACCAATGTACGTAAAATGATTCGTCAGTTTGCATAACCCCTCCTCATAAAAGTCATTTTGACCAATCTGATTTGTCAGTTTGGTCAATTTTTTTTAGATTTATTTTTTGGTGATTTCATTTTTTTATTAAAAAACAATTAGATATTATTTAAACATCTTGCAAACTACCCTTTATCTATATCAAATCAACAAGTCAAAGAAGACATAGTCTTTCTTACTCGAACATGTCAGCATAAAATCACAATCATCCTCTAGGATAAAATCATGTCGAATATGATGAATAAAGCTCAAGGTATCGGGCTATCTTTGATCACAAAACTTGCAGGAAGCGATGTGCTTGATCAACTCAAATTACGAAAATTTGTAGAAAAATCATTATATCAAGGTTCAAAAACTGGTTTTAAAGTACTTACAAAAACGCAGAAAGCCTTTAAAGCACAACCTATTGATAAACAACGTTTACCCAATCAAATTAACAAAAATTTATTTGATCTCAGTTTAACTGAAGAACAGCAAATGACTGCGGATGCAATGTCACAATTTGCACAAGAAGTGTTGTATATACTTGCTCATGATGCCGATCACAATGCGCAGTTTCCAGAACAACTCTGGCAACATTTAGTAGACTTAGGCTTAAACTACTATGCTCTACCTGAAGCATTAGGCGGTGTTGCAGCCGAACAAAATATCGTCAGCAATATTCTCATTGCAGAAAGCTTAGCAAAGGGTGATTTTAGTTTAACTGCAGGCTTACTGAGTACATTCAGCGTCATTAATGCCATTACCCGTTGGGGTTCAACTCAAGTCCAGTCGATGTATCTCCCGTGCTTTGCTGAAGATACTGACGTGACCGCAACTTTTGCAGTTCAAGAAGCAACACCTGCATTTAATCCATTCCAATTGAAAACCACAGCGACAGAATCAAATGGTCAAATCCTCATTAATGGTGAAAAAACTTTAGTTGTGCTTGGTGATACTGCCGATGTTTTCTTGGTGAGTGCCGAGTTCGATGGAGAAGCAAATATCTTTGTCGTGCAGTGCGATGACAGTATTTCGATTAAAGCCAATCCAGCTATGGGATTAAAAGCAGCCGAAACCGCAACATTACGATTTAATAACACCCCTGCTTTACCTTTAGGTGATGCAGATTTTGACTACACTGCATTTGTCGACCTGGGCAATCTCATGTGGTGTGCAATGGCTGTTGGTACATGTGAAGCGATCAAGGAATACTGTATCAAATATGCCAATGAACGTACCGCATTTGGTGAGCCAATCTCTCATCGTCAAAGTGTTGCATTTATCATTGCCGATATGGCGATTGAAATTGATGCCATGCGTATGTTGGTGCTAAACGCAGCGAGTTTGGCAGAGGCTGGACAACCCTTCCATCGTGAAGCATATTTAGCTCGTTTACTCTGTGCTGAAAAATCAATGAAAATTGGTACAGATGGCGTACAAATTCTAGGCGGGCACGGTTTTACCAAAGAGCATCCTGTTGAACGTTGGTATCGAGACTTACGCGCAACTGCAATTTTACATTCTGGCTTACATGCTTAACTGATCACCTGAGGATAATACGATGAACTTACAAAATCCTAAAAAATTCAAAATGATGGTCGATCAAGCACATGAAGTCGCGTTGAATGTATTGCGCCCGATTTCTCGCAAGTATGATAAAGCTGAACACGCCTATCCAAAAGAGTTGGATATGCTAGCCTCTTTAGTCGATGGTATGAATGAAGGTGGTGAAGGCATCAATGCGGGTGCGGCTGTTGGACAACGTGGTGCCGCTGAAACAGGCAATAAGAATGGCAATAACATGTCGACTGCACTTGGTATCATTGAGATGTGCTATGGTGATACGGGTTTATTGCTCAGTATGCCGCGCCAAGGTTTAGGTAACTCTGCCATCGCTGCGGTCGCCAATGATGAACAACTTGAACGCTTCAAAAATACTTGGGCAGCGATGGCCATTACGGAGCCGGGTTGTGGATCCGACTCTGCTGCTATTCGTACCACAGCGACTAAAGATGGCGATGACTATATCCTCAATGGTGAGAAAATCTTCGTTACCTCTGGTGAACGTGCTGACTCGGTTGTCGTTTGGGCGACTTTAGACAAAAAACTTGGTCGCGCTGCGATTAAATCCTTTGTTGTACCAAAAGGTACTGCAGGAATGAAGGTAGAGCGTCTAGAGCATAAGTTGGGGATCAAAGCATCGGATACCGCTGTGATTAGTTTCATCGACTGTCGTGTTCCTGCTGCCAATTTACTGGGCAATCCTGAAATTGATGTCGCTAAAGGTTTTGCTGGGGTAATGGAAACCTTTGACAACACTCGACCGCTAGTCGCTGCAATGGCGATTGGTTGCGCTAAAGCTTCATTAGAGCGAATCAAAGAGATATTCAAAGATCAACTTGATCCTGACTATAAAACACCCTATCTCCAAACTTCAAACTTAGCTGCCCAAATTTATCGTATGGAAGCTGAGTGGGAAGCTGCACGTTTGCTAATGATCAAAGCAACATGGATGGCGGATAACAAGAAACCAAACTCCAAAGAAGCCTCGATCGCCAAAGCAAAAGCAGGACGTGTGGGCAATGAAATCACCCTGAAGTGTGTCGAACTTGCTGCAAGCCTTGGTTATGGTGAAGATGAGTTGTTAGAAAAATGGGCGCGCGATTCAAAAATTCTTGATATTTTTGAAGGTACGCAACAAATTCAGCAACTCATTATTGCTCGTCGTGAGTTAGGTAAAACTTCGAGCGAATTGAAGTAATCGAAATCTGTAAAAATATTGCATTAGAAAAGGCTTTCGAGTCTTTTCTTTTTTATTTATTATCTAAGTAACAAGCATAAATTAATAGATGAATAAAATTCGCCTCCACCCTTTAATTTCATTTCCAACAGTCCATTTCACATTAGACAGGAATATAAATTATATTCTATATTATAAAAATAAAAATTAGATGAAAGATATTAAAAACATAGGCTAAAAAAATGAAAGTAGATTATACACAAGATGAAATAGATTCTCGCACCCTTAAACTGATTGTGGGGTTAATTGCATTATTTCTGGCAAGTTTAACAAGTTTTTTAACGCATGGAGAAATCCAATCTATTAGTGAATCTTATCATCATGATGGATTAGTGCGTAATATATTCGTAGGTTGTCTATTCGCAATAGCTTCTTTCCTATTCGCTTACAACGGTCAAGAACCTCAAAAAGAAGCTCTCATTAGTAAAATTGCAGCAGTTTCAGCACTTGGAGTCGCATTATTCCCTTGTAAATGTGAGGTAATGGGTAATGTATGCAAGAATATTAATGAATATAATCAAATAGTTTTTGGAATTATGCATATTATATCTGCGATTGTTATGTTTCTCATTTTAGCTAGATTCTGTCAAATTTTTTACCAAAGGGCAAAAACAAAATTTCTACGAGATGGAAATATCATGGCAAAACGAAGATCTTATATATATCTTATCTCAGGAATTACAATTGTCTTATCAATGTTGATACTAATACTAGATATGTTAATTCAATATTTACCTAATCCCATCATTCTAAATCCTAGACTAGTGTACTGGTGTGAATTTTTTGGACTTGTCGCGTTTGGAATCTCTTGGCTAACATCAAGTAAAATTTTACCATTTATGGCAATGGAACATGAAGAGTTGCACATCTTAAAAAAATAATTATTCTCTCTTGTAGTTCCTGAGAAATATTTCCACATAGGAATTCAGTTTAATTTACGATGATAAGGTAAATTAAACTGAGTCTTACCCTACCGCATCGTCACAAATTCTTCGGCCGAAGTTGGATGAATTGCAACAGTATTATCAAAATCTTGTTTAGTTGCACCCATTTTCAATGCGACTGCAAAGCCCTGCAAGATTTCATCCATCCCCAAACCAATCCCATGGATCCCAACAATCTTCTCTTCTTCACCAACACAAACCAATTTCATTTTAGTTGGCTGTCGATGCTGGGTAATCGCACTAAACATCGCAGTAAAAGATGAGTCATAAACTTTCACTGAATCTTTACCATATTTTTCAATTGCTTCAGCTTCAGTGATTCCAACTGTGCCAATCGGTGGATGGCTAAACACCACGGTTGGAATATTGTCATAGTCCAAATATTCATCAGGCTTATCGTTAAACAGTCTTTCAGATAAGCGACGACCTGCTGCTACTGCAACAGGTGTTAGCTCCATTTTCCCAGTAATATCCCCAACTGCATAGATACCAGCTTGAGTCGTATTTTGAAATTTATCGACTTTGATATAACCCCTTTCATCGAGCTGAATATTGGCTTTATCTAGATTTAAATTTGATGTATCTGGTTTACGCCCTGTTGCCCAAATCAGACAATCGACAGTATGTTGTTCTTCATTTTCCAGATGTAAAATAACTGAACCATCTTGATTCTTTGTGACACGCTTAGGCACTGCCTGCGTATGTACCATGATTCCATCTGTTTGCATCACCTCAAGCAAAGTTTCACTGATGAATCGATCAAAACGACGTACAGGTAAATCCTTACGAATAAACAATTCCACCTTTGAGCCTAAGGCATTCAGAACGCCTGCAAGCTCAACTGCGATATAGCCAGAACCTACAACAGCTGTTCTTTTAGGCAAAGCTGTTAACTCAAAAAAACCATTTGAATCGATGCCATATTCAACGCCATCCAGTTTAGGTAAAGCAGGTTGAGTCCCTGTGGCAATCAAAATATGCTCTGCAGTATAGCGTTCAGTATTGACTTCAATGGTATTTTTATCAATAAAAGTTGCAGCACCATGAATCATATCAACGTTATTATTACTTAGGCTATTTTGATAAGACTGATGAATCCGCTCAATATAAGCTTGTCTATTCTTAATCAAGATCTGCCAATCAAAAGACTCTAGTTTGCTATTGAAGCCATAATCAGGCCCGTATTTTTGGATGGTTTCAGCGACTTGTGCTGCATACCACATGACTTTTTTAGGTACGCAACCAACATTGACACAAGTTCCACCAATTTCGCTCCTTTCAATTAAGGCGCATTTTTTACCGTACATCGCTGCTCGATTCACCGATGCAATACCACCACTACCGCCACCGATCACAATATAATCATAATGTTTTGTCATTTCAGCCTCTTAATATCAGGATTTTTTAGTTTTACGTTATGGATAGGTATACAGCAACAGGATCTAAAAACAGCCCTTTTTTATTTTTTTAATACAAGAAAATAAAAAAACACCGATCATTGCTGATCAGTGTTTTTTGTTTTGGAAGCTTAAAAATTAGTCTGTAACAGCAACTTCAACGGATGCGTGTTCTAAAGACTGGTCAGCCACACCAAATTTTTTCAAAATTTTAGCACGACGTTTTGGATAGATATTGGCTTTGTTTAAATCACCTTTGTAATGATCAAATACACGCTTATCCATCATTTTGAACCAAAGTGGTGGAATCAATGCAGGAAGTAACATGCTTGCATAGCCACTTGGCAACTCTGGTGCTTCATCAAAATGACGTAATGCTTGGAATGGACGAGTTGGATAAGCATGATGGTCTGAGTGACGCTGTAACTGATACAAGAACAAATTGGTCACAATATTATTATTGTTCCAGCTATGTTCTGGCATCGTGCGTTGATATTTCCCATCTGCATTTTTCTGACGCTTCAAACCATAGTGTTCGATATAATTAATAATCTCGAACAAAGTAATGCCATAGAATGCCTGAGTTGCTAAATAAGGAATTACACCCTTACCAAATAAACCAATCATCGAGCCGTGGAATGCTGCACTCATTCCCCAACCTTGAAGTAATTCATTATCTTTAGACCAGAATTCTAAGCCTTTACGTTTTAAACGATTGGTCTCGATCTCGATTGCTGACTTAAAAGAACCGAAGACTGTACGTGGCCAAAACTCATAAAATGTCTCACCCATTTGTGAAGATGCTGGATCTTCTGGTGTCGCCGCACGTTTATGGTGGCCATAAGGATGTTCTATACGGAAATGATTGTACCCTGTTGGAACAAGTGCCAAATGTGACAAAATATGGTCAATGCGATCATGTTTATGGCTGAGTTCATGTGCGGTATTAATCGCAATACCATTAATCGCACCCATTGAAATACCAAGGAAAATTTTATCAATGAATGATGTTTCTTTTCGACTTGTTAAATAACATGCATAAAAATTCGCTGCATACTGTAACGGAATAAAGCTTTTGACTAAACGCGAATAGTATGGATCTTTCTCTAAAAGCTTAATATCTTCTTCAGATGGATTATTGGCATCTTTACCAATGATTGTATCAATTGTTGGAATGACAATATGTAAAACAATCGGCCCACCCAATGCAAAGATTTTCTTCAATGGACGAGGTGCAAATTGGTAACCAGCTAAAATACCAATACCGATTACAGGTAAAGCTGGACTAATTGCCCATAAATAACGTTTACGGTCCAACTCCATTTTTGATTTTGGAATGCTTACTGGCGTAAGTTCATGCTCAACATTTACTGGCGCATTCATCATCTTTTCCATATCTTTTCTATATACTTATATTTTCTAGGAAAATGTAGCAGATTACAGTTGCAAGCGTCCAAAAAACCTATTTCAGCGTCTTTGGCATTTTCCCCCCTGTTTTTGTCCTTTAAGCACATAAACAGATATTGAGTTATCTCCATAGCACTCTATAATTTAAGAATAACTACATCATGTAAAAATCATATGGATGCCCTAAGTAAAATTTTTGCTGATATTCATTTAAACCACACTGAATATATCTACTTGAAAACTCAGGGAGAATGGAGTTTTTTTTGCCAAGATCAAAGCGCTTTGATTGTGCATATTGTTTTGGTTGGTTCGGTTTATATTCAAATTGATGCTCAGAACAGTTTGACTGCTCATGCTGGGGAAATTGTGATTATTCCTTCTGGGAAAGCGCATATTGGTGCAGACAATGCGATTACCAAGCTCGTTGATGCGATTGATATTTCAAAATTCTTCGATGGTCACAAAGAAGATGCCTTAGAGTTTGGTACAGAATCTTCGAATAAAAATCTAATTTTAACGATCCGTTGCCAAATTGATACCATCATGGCACGCCCTTTTGTTCAAGCACTTCCGTTATTGATTCATCTGCAACAAGGAGATGCGACCGCACCTGAATGGTTACAAATAGGATTGCATTTCCTAGCATTGGAAACTCAGAATATTCAGGCAGGTCGAGACATTATCATTGACCACTTGGTGAATATTTTATTGATCAAATGTATACGTGATCATATCCAACAAATATCAACTCAACACGGCTGGCTCAGTGCACTCAACCATCCTGAACTCAGTAATAGCTTAGCTGCAATTCACAACCATCCCGAAGATGCTTGGACAGTCGAATTATTGGCAGAACAATGCTGTATGTCACGCTCAAAGTTTGCCAGTTTATTCCATGAAGTTATCGGCGAATCACCGCTAGCCTATTTACAACAACATCGGATGCGTTTAGCCAGCCAATATCTACGAAAAAGCAGTTATTCGATTCAACAAATTGCAAATAAAGTCGGATATTCATCGGAAACTGCCTTTAGTCAAGCGTTTAAAAGAACCTTTGAAGTATCACCTAAACAATATCGACAACAATTCATTGAGGACGACGACTAAAATGCAAAAAAGACACCTCAGTGTCTTTTTTCTTATCTATTAACCGCACTGAATCAATTAACGCACAATACCGCGCGTTGATTTTTCTAAAGAGTCAATAAATAGTTGCGCTTCTGGTGTATTCACCAGTACTTCATTACGAATCTGTTCAATAGCCTGCTCAGAGGTGAGGCCAGACTTATAAATCAGTTTATAGGCAGCTCTTAAGCCTTGAATGGTATCTCTTGACCAGCCTTTACGTCGCATACCTTCAATGTTCATACCATATGCATGCGCTGGGTTTCCTGATGCCATCACATAGGCAGGAACATCTTTGAGAATCAATGCAGCACCACCAATCATACTATATGAATCAATACGGCAAAATTGATGAATACCAGCATTACCACCGACAATAATATGATCACCAACATGTACATGGCCTGCAACGCCGACATTATTGGCAAAAATATTGTGATTCCCAATCACACAATCATGTGCGATATGGGTATTCACCATAAAGAGGTTATGACTACCAATCTTGGTAATGCCTTTATCCTGAACTGTACCTCTATGCAAGGTACAATGCTCACGGATAATATTGTGGTCGCCAATTTCCAACCACGTTTCTTCACCTTGATATTTCAAATCTTGGCAAATTTCCCCAACACTAGAGAATTGGAAAATATCATTATTTTTACCAATCCGCGTAAAACCACCAATCACTACATGTGAGTGTAATTTTGTCCCCGTGTCAATACTTACATTTGGGCCTACAATACAATACGGTCCAATCTGCACATCTGATGCGATTACTGCAGATGGATCGATAATAGCTGTAGGATGTATTAAATTTTGACTACTCATGCCTGCTCAATTTTTTGGTGTGAAATAATAATCTCTGCCGTTGCAGCGATAATACCGTCAACGCTTGCAGTACAATTGTACTTGTAAATGCCGCGTTTTTGCATAACAAGTTCAGATTTTAAGATAAGCTGGTCACCAGCAACAACCTGTTTCTTAAATCTTATTTTTTCTGCACCAGCAAATAAGAACAACGAACCCGCTTTTGGCTTTTGATTTGTTAATACAAAACCTAATATACCAGAGACCTGTGCTAAAGCTTCAATGATCAATACACCAGGCATAATCGGATAAGTGGGAAAATGTCCTTGAAGAAACTCTTCATTAATAGACACATTCTTATAACCGACAATGCTGTTTTCAGTCACTTCAGTCACACGATCAACTAATAAAAAAGGATAGCGATGAGGTAAATATTCGCGAATGGTCAAAATATCCATTGGCAATTCAGGCATTGTAAATGTTGGTAATGTAGATTCGGTCATAATAAATTATTTACGTAACTTAAGGGTTGATTCAAGGGACTCTAATTGAGCTTGCATATGATCGAGTCTTTTCGTGATTTGGGTCAATGGCACATCTGCTAATTGTCTTAACCGCACAATGGTCTTTTTCCAATGACTATTTTCAAAAAGTCCAACACCAGAAGAATACGTTCCAGCTTCATAAATATTTTTTGTGACCATTGACATTGCTGTAAGTGTCACATTATCCGTGATTTCAAGATGCCCAACCACCCCACAGGCTCCACCTAGAATACAGTTTTTGCCAATTTTCGTACTGCCAGCGATTCCACATTTCGCTGCAATTGCTGTATTTTCACCAATATGTACATTGTGAGCGATTTGCACAAGGTTATCAATAATGACACCATCTTTCAAAATCGTGTCATCCAAAGCACCTCGATCAATACTACAATTTGAGCCAATACGCACGTCATTACCGATCTGAACTGAACCAAGTTGAGCAATTCGATGCCATTTCCCTTCATAAGGTGCAAAACCAAAGCCTTCTGTCCCGATCGCAGTATTTGCATGGATCCGAACACGGTCTTTTAATGTCGCTTGTCCCGTAATGGTGACATGAGCATCAATAAAGCAATCTTTGCCGATCTCAACACCGTCATCAATAAATGAATGGGCTTGAATAATTGTATTTGCTCCAACCACACAGTTTTCGCCAATGATCACATAATGTCCAATATAAACATCATCGGCAATGATTGCTGAGGGATGAATTTGAGCCGTGCTTTCAATACCACGCTGGAGGATTTTTGCTTCAAATATATGCGTGAGAACTGCAAATGCTAAATAAGGGTTATCAACAACGATAAAATTTTTCTTTTGTGGAAGTTGCTGCTTCAATGTTTCCGTGACGATATAAACACCTGCATGACTTGCTTCTGCTTGGGCTAAATATTTTTCACCATTCACAAAACTAATATGCTGGTTCTGAGCCAGCTCTAAACTTGCCAAATTAGAAATTTGAAAGTCTTTTTCACCAAAAAACTCACCTTTTACAAGGTGAGCAAGTTCTTCTAAACGATAACGGCTTCTATTCATTGATTATTTCATTGCATTAACCTTTTGAATCATTTTATCAGTTAAATCATACTTAGCGTCAGAGGCAATCGTAGAATTTTTATTCATAATAAAGTCTAAATTGTTTTCTTTACGCAGTTGTTCGGCTGCTTGCTTAACACGATTTTCAAAAGTCGTATTCATGGTTTGCAAACTTGACTGAACTTTAGTCTGTAAACCTTGTTGAGTCGTATTGAACTCATTTACTTTTGCTTGATATTGTGCAGAAAGTTTTTGTAAATCAGCTTGATTTGCAGATTGCGCTCTTTGTTGCAAACTCTCGATTTCTTTGCCTAACTGTTCCAATTTGGTCGATGTCGGTTTTACCGATTGACCGAGACTGGCGTTCTGCTGTTTCAAATAGGTACTACTTTCAACAACTTTTGCTAAATCGACGACAGCAATACTTGCTGCATTACTCATCGCAGATATCGTTAAACCTAAACCGAACATGACAGCGGTTAATGTTTTCATGATTCCATCCTTTGTATATTTTTCAAAAATTAAACAAGGTCGTACTTAGAATGTACGACCAATTTCAAATTGGATTGATTTAGTGTCATCACCCTTCTTGTCATTAAGCGGGTAAGCATAACTCAGCGATAACGGTCCAATCATAGTGATCCATGTAAAACCTGCACCAACACTGTAGCGCATATTTCCAGCATCAAAGTTGTAGTTGTCTTTACAGTATTGTTTTATATCGACATTGCTACCATTTACTGAAATGTTACCTTTAGGCACATCACATTTCGTATCAAATACTTGTGCACCTTCAGCAAACAGTACAGGTCTGACTTGACGTGCCCAATCCCCTTTGAATGGCACAGGTAGTGCGAGTTCAGTACCAAACTGGACTAGTGCATTACCACCCACTTCTTCAGGATCTGGGTCATTTCTACCTGTTTCTTGGAAAATAACACTTGGATATTTTGGACCCAAAGAGCTGTTGTCATAGCCACGAACTGAGCCATAACCACCTGCATAAAAGTTCTTATAGAATGGTAGATCATTACCAAAACCTAACTTACCATATCCCCGAAGTACAAAACCTTTTGGTAATGATTTAAATGCTTGCGCATCATAAGTTAGTTTTTGATAGTCAACATCACTACCTGGAAGACCGACTTCTAAACCAACGCGATGCGACATACCTGACGTCGGGAAAACTGGTCGGTTAAGCGTATTATATGACCAACCCAAATTAAGTGTGTACGTTAAGAACTCACCCTCAAAAGCATTACCGTATTCTTTTAAATTTAAAGCATCAAAACTTTCATTCACACAATGAGTGGGTAATTCATATCCTTCTGGTGGATTAGGTGGTATTGGTTTCTCTTTGGCAATATCAATTTCTTTTTGTGATTTATATTCACCTTCACAGAATGAACTTGAACCTGTCTTTTTACCACCATTCGATAATAGATAGTCACGAATATAAGTAGATACGTTTGGCCCCGTTCTGACTTTAGTCTTATCAATACCCACCGAAGCACTTAAACTTTGATTTTCATCAATAGGATAACCAAAGCTTAAACTACCGCCCAAACTATCAGTCACGTAGTTATTGACGTTAAAGTCTTTATTTAGCTTGGTTTTACGATAGTAAACATTATAACCACGACTCACACCATCAATCGTGAAATATGGATCAGTCACACTGAGATTATAATAATCTTGTGTTTCAGAGCGTGATAGATCGACTGCAACACGGTTTCCCGTACCCATAAAGTTAGTTTGACTTAAACCTGCTTGGAAAGTCACACCACCATTTTGAGAGTAACCAACTGCCAAAGTTGTTGTTCCCGAATGCTGCTCTTCAACAGCGACATTTAAATCAACTTGGTCAGGTGTGTTTGGTACACGAACAGGCTTAACATCAACGGTTTTAAAGAAGCCTGTACGCTCTAAACGAATTTTTGATAAATCAATTTTTTCATTACTTGCCAATGCACCTTCCATTTGGCGCATTTCACGACGTAAAACCTCATCCGCGGTCTTATTATTACCTGTGAAGTTAACACGACGTACCGTAACTTGTTGCCCCGGATTGATATAGTAATTCAGATTCACCAACCCAGTTTGGTTATTAATCTCAGGTACGACATTTACCTCAGCGTAATAATAACCAGCATTACCATACTTTCTCAGTAATAGTTGCTTAACGGCATTCACTCTTTCTTGTGAATAGGTTTCGCCATCTTTATATAGTTTTAGTGCTTTTAGTTCTTCAGGCTTATAAAGTGCATCACCTAAGAATTTGGTCTCGCCAAACTTAAATTGACTACCTTCATCAACAGAAACTTCGATAAAGATATTCTTTTTATCTTCACTGATATTCAGTTGTGAATTAATAATATTAAAATTGATATAACCTTTGTTGAGATACAACGCACGTAAAGCTTCTAAGCTTGCTGCCATTTTCTCACGTGCATAGCGGTCATTACGGGTAACAACAGAAGCCCAGCCACTTTCTTTTACTGCGAAAGCTTGCTTGATATCGCTGTCACTAAATACAGTATTACCAATGATATTAATATCGAATACTTTAGCTGCTGTTCCTTCGTTGAAGTTCAATAACAACTCAACACGGTTGTTTGGTCGTGCAACTGTTTCTACTGTCACATCAGCATCATAACGACCTTGCTGGGTATACTGTTGTTCAAGTTCAGTTTCAATGATCTGTAGCGCAGACTTCTTGAACACTTCGCCCTCAGCGATTCCCATCTTCTTCAATCCTTGTTCCAAAGCTTCTTTTGGAATAAGTTTATTTCCTTTAAATTCCAACTTGGAAATCACTGGACGTTCGACGACTTTGAACACCAATACATCGCTTTCTTTATAGACTTTAATGTCATCAAATAAACCTGATGCATATAAACTACGAATAGCCTCAGCAATCATTGGATCATTGACACGATCACCACTATTTATTGGCAACATCGAATAAATACTTGCAGGTGTTAAACGCACTAGCCCATCAATTCGTATATCTCGTGCAAGAAACTCATCTGCTGCGTATGCTTGTTGTACCACTGCCATCGCACTGACCAGTGCCAAAGGCATTAATAAATGTGTGTGACGCATGCCCATATATTTTCCAGTAAGTTAAATTCCATTTGCGTTTTTTATAAACGCATGAAGTCGTTAAATAAAGCCAAAAGCATCATGCTACCGAGCAGTACCATACCAACTTTTAGACCCAATATCTGTATTTGTTCGGAAACAGGTTTACCACGAATGAGTTCAATAAAGTAATAAACCAAATGTCCACCATCAAGCATCGGAATCGGCAATAAGTTCAAAATTCCTAAACTCACACTCATCAGTGCCATAAAGGAAATAAATGTCTGCCATCCCATTTCTGCACTTTGACCTGCAACTTTAGCAATGGTGATTGGTCCTGACAAATTATCTAGCCCAATTAATCCACGTACCATTTTGACGATCGAGTTAAAAATCATACTTGAAAGCTGTACGGTTTTATCAACCGCGACACCAAAAGCCTGCAAAGGTGAATACTGAATGGTTTGCTTATAGTCATTCGGAATCGTGACTTGACCTGCATCACTCTTCACTCCCAGTACACCAGTCACATTGCCCATATTGTCACGTTGACCACGGGGTATCATCTGTAAATGTACCAGCTCACCTTGTCGCATCACATCAATATTCAATAACTTTTCAGGTGATTTTTGAACCACACTCACCACATCAAACCAGTCTTTCATGGCAACATCATTAATTGCCACAATTTGATCGCCTTCTTTCATCCCTTGGCGAATCGCAGTGCCATCAGCAGTCAGTTCTTTCACGACAGCAGGGATCATTGGACGATAAGGCAGGAAACCCAATGCGTCTAAAGGTGATTGACTTTGATCTTTGAGAAAGTTTTGGATCGACAAGTTAAATTGTTTTTCAGTACCGTCTCGCTCAACCAGCACCGACACTTGACCAGATTCACCCACACGGTTAATTAAAGCAAAGTTTAATTTTTCCCATGTCGGCGTCGTTTGACCATCCACAGCTAGAACTTTATCACCGACCTGTAGATCGACCTGAGCGGCAGGTGTATTTGGCATGATTTTACCAATACGCGTATTCAACTGTTCTTGTGCAGGTAGGAACAAAATCCAAAATAAAAAAACTGCAAAAATGAGATTAATTAAAGGACCCGCAGCAACAATTGCAATACGCTTCCACGGTGGCTGTCGATTGAATGTATAAGGAAGGTCTTTTTCTGCGACATTTCCCTCACGCTCATCCAACATCTTGACGTAACCACCTAAAGGCAGCGCAGAAAGCTGATATTGAATACCAGATTTTTTAGATTGCCATTTCAGTAAAGTTGGACCAAAACCAATCGAATAAACTAAAACTTTTACACCAAGCTTGCGTGCAACCCAATAGTGACCAAACTCATGAATTGCGATCAGAGGCCCAAGCAGTAAAATCGCTGCAACAATCATAAATAGTGCATTCATACGATTTAGCCTCCTATATCCACAATGTTTTTCTCTGCAATCCGTCTAGCGATCATATCAGTATGCAAAATGATGTCTATATTTTCTGCTTTAGCATTTTGTACAGCTTCTAAACTCTGTTCGACAACTTGAGCAATTTGCGTAAAACCGATGCGGTTTTGTAAAAATGCAGCCACTGCAATTTCATTTGCTGCATTCAAGATCGTAGGTGCTAAACCACCTGCTCTCATCGCCTGACGTGCTAGATTTAAAGCAGGAAACTTAACTTCATCAGGTGCTTGAAAGTCCAACTGAGCTGTCGCAAATAAATCCAATGCAGGAACATGTGTTTTTAGACGCTTTGGCCATGCCAATGCATGTGCAATCGGCGTACACATATCGGGGTTACCCATTTGTGCCAAAGTTGAACCATCCACATATTGAACCATTGAATGAATGATACTTTGTGGATGCACAACAACTGTAACAAAATGTTCTGATATTGAAAACAAATGGCATGCTTCGATCAGTTCTAGACCTTTATTCATCAAAGTCGCTGAGTCTACTGAGATCTTTTGTCCCATCGACCAGTTTGGATGTTTGCACGCTTGTTGTGGTGTTACTGCACTTAATTGTTCTAAAGTGTGATTGAGAAATGGGCCACCAGAGGCAGTCAACAAAATACCAGAAACGCCTAGCTGTGGCTGCCCTGTTCGTTCAGTGGTTAAGTAATCATGCGGTAATGATTGAAAAATCGCATTATGTTCAGAATCTACGGGTAATAGCAATGCATTATGCTCACGTGCAGCCTGCATCATAATGTCACCCGACATCACTAATGCTTCTTTATTAGCAAGTAATACACGTTTACCCGCTTTAACTGCGGCAAGTGTCGGCAATAAACCAGCAGCACCAACGATCGCTGCCATGACAATATCAACGTCAGGATGTTCAGCAATCTCAATTAAGCCAGTTTCATCCGAAAGAATTTCAATTTGTTTTAAATTTTCTTGGTTAAAACGCTGTTGCAGTTCACTGACTTTTTCATTCGGTACCACAACAATTTTAGGATGAAATTTTCTACAAATCTCTAAAAGCTCATCTAAACGACTATAAGCAGAAACCGCAAATATAGTGTATTGCTCTGGGTGCTGCGCTAATACTTTTAAAGTACTTTGTCCAATTGAACCTGTCGCACCCAATATACAAACAGCTTGTGTCATTTATAGATCTACACCAATAAGTTTTAAGATATACAACCCTGTTGCAAAAATCGGGGCAGCTGCGAGCAAAGAATCTATTCGATCGAGCACACCACCATGTCCAGGGAGTACGCGACCAGAATCTTTAATCCCAGCACGGCGTTTAATCATCGACTCGAACAAATCGCCCAATACTGAGGCAAACACGGTAATGATAGAGAGTATTAAGAATAAGACGAGCTGTACAGTGGTTAAATCTAAATAAAAATACTGAACAACCAACATAATAATCACAGTCGTTGCAATACCTCCATACAATCCCTCTAGGGATTTGTTTGGACTTACAAAAGGTGCAAGTTTCTTTTGACCAAATTTACGTCCAACAAAATAAGCACCACTGTCCGCGCCCCAAACCAGCAAGAACAAATACATCAGCCACCACGGCGAGCTAAACCATAGGGCATACAATGCAGTGACTGCAGCAGAAATTAAGATAAAGCCAATGATATATAATGATGGATTGTACCAACCATCTGATTCAGGAAAGTTTTTAACCCAATAAATACTTCCCAACCAAGTGAGAATAGAAGCAGCCCAAAGCAGTAATGCCACATCATCGTAGAACAATGCCAGTGCCGATACCAGTGCTACACAACCACCATACAACCAAGCCTTAGGTTTTGGCACAGCGGTCGCAGTACGTGGCATAAGCTTAAACCACTCATAACCTGCCACCCCCGCAGCTAAAATCATAAGCATAAACATTGGATAATGTGATTGCGTTGCAAACATGCAACTTAAAACAACAGCAACTAACACCAATGCGGTAATAATCCGCTCTAACATTATTAATTCTCTATTTTCGCTTGTTGAATCTGTTCAGATGTCTTACCAAAACGTCTTTCACGTCCCGAAAAAACGCGAAACGCATGATCTAATTCTTTAATTGTAAATTCTGGCCATAAAGTCTCAGTAAAATACAATTCTGCGTATGCTGCTTGCCAAAGTAAGAAATTAGACAACCGATAGTCACCACCAGTACGGACCAACAAATCGACAGCAGGTAGATCATTTAGACTGACATATTTATCAAATAAATCAACATTTATCTGATCTGTTTGAAGTTTTCCAGCCAGTGCATCCTCAGCAATACATTTTGCAGCATGAGCCATATCCCACATACCACCATAACTTACGGCGATAGAAAGTGTCATGGAATCAAAAGCTGCGGTTTTCTGCTCTGCCACTTGCATTAAATCACGCAACTCATTTGACAAACGAGAACGATCCCCAATGAAACGCAGTGCAATGTTGAACTTTTCCATCCGCGGAAGCTGCTCATGAATGGTTTCTTCAAGCAATTGCATGAGCAAATCAACTTCGTATTGGGGACGATTCCAATTCTCACTGGAAAATGCAAAAACGGTTAACGCTCGAACACCCATTTTTTTACAATGTTCGACGATAGGATCTAAGACATTTTTGCCTTCGCGATGCCCATCACCTTTTTGCATTTGCTTTTTTTTGGCAAAACGATTGTTGCCATCCATAATGATGGCAACATGTTGAGGAAGAAGCGGTTCTTCTTGCAAGGTCATAGAATTAGACCTTCATCAATTCTGCTTCTTTTGCCGCAAGACGTTTATCAACCTCTGCAACATATTTATCTGTAATTTTTTGGATATCATCACCTGCACGACGATCATCATCTTCAGAAATTTCTTTTTCTTTCAATAATGATTTGATGTCACCCAAAACATCACGACGAATGTTACGAATCGCGATTTTTGCATTCTCAGCTTCTGTACGTGCTACTTTTTGCATGTCACGGCGTGTTTCCTCAGTCAAAGCTGGTAACGGAACACGAATAGAATCAGCAGTGATTGGATTCAATCCCAAGTCACTTTCACGAATCGCTTTATCAATTGCAGAAACCATTGTACGTTCAAATGGCTGAACGACTAGCGTACGCGAATCTTCTACACCTACGTTAGCAACTTGGTTAAGCGGCACGTCAGAACCATAGTAAGAAACCATTACACCATTTAAAATAGATGGATGAGCACGTCCAGTACGAACCTTTGCAAACCCCTGCTCTAAAGATTCAAGGGTTTTCTGCATACGCTGTTCGCTGTCTTTTTTGAGATCGTTAATCATATGATCTTCCTTACTTATTCAATAGGTATTACAAGAAAATTATGCGTAGTATAAAGAGCTTTATGCTGCACGTATATTAGTTGGTGACGTGAGTACCTTCTTTTTCGCCCATTACGACAGAAAGTAATGCACCAGATTTATTCATATCGAATACTTGGAGTGGAACATTGTGGTCACGACACAAGCAAATCGCAGTCAAATCCATAACACCCAATTTCTCATCAAGCACTTGATCGAAAGTTAAGTGATCATATTTAACCGCATCATCATATTTACTTGGGTCTTTATTATAGACACCATCAACCTTGGTTGCTTTAAGGATCAAGTTCGATTCGATCTCAATACCACGCAAACACGCTGCTGTATCCGTCGTAAAAAACGGATTACCTGTGCCTGCAACAAATACACATACTTCGCCTTGGCTTAGATAACGAATTGCATCACGACTAGAATATGACTCAACCACTGTACCGATCTGTAACGCAGACATTAAGCGAGTTTTAATATTACGGCGTACCAATGCATCACGCATTGCCAAACCGTTCATTACTGTTGCCAACATTCCCATTTGGTCACCCGTTACGCGACCGACCAAACCATCTTTTTGCAATTGGCTACCGCGATATAAGTTACCACCACCAACCACAATACCCACCTGCACACCTAAACCAACTAAGTGCGCAATCGACAATGACATTTGATCGAGTACTTGGGCATCAATACCCATATCTTTATTTCCTGCTAGCGCTTCACCAGAAAGCTTGAGCAAGATACGTGCATAACGTGGATTCTTAGAAGTTGACATACTTTTATACTCCAAACCGAACAATCTCAAAAATTCTTAAATTTAATCCAAAATCAAGCAGATTTAATCTGAATCAACTTTGCAAATAAATCATATTCATCTGCATCGGTAATTTCGACTTCAAGCAAATCCCCTGCTTTAATCAGGCTTTTATCAATATCTTCAACAAAAACATTACCATCGATTTCTGGTGCATCTGCGTATGAACGTGCAACAGCAACTGGAAATTCGTCTTCTAAGTTATCAACAAGTACAGTCATGGTTTGACCAATTCGTTTTTGCAACTTTTCCGCTGAAATTTGCTGTTGGACTTCCATAAAACGTTCATAACGTTGTTGTTTAATTTCTTCAGGAACATGATCAGGCAGATCGTTGGCTGTTGCACCTTCTACAGGCGAATAAGTAAAACAACCAACACGATCAAGTTGAGCTTCTTTCAACCAATTCAATAAAATTTGGAAATCTTCTTCTGTTTCGCCTGGAAAGCCAACCACGAATGTTGAACGAATCACCAAATCAGGGCATTTTTCTCGCCACAATTTAAGGCGCTCTAACGTGTTTTCACTATGTGCTGGTCGCTTCATCAATTTTAAGATACGTGGACTGGCATGCTGAAAAGGGATGTCTAAATATGGCAAAATCTTCCCTTGACCCATCAGGTCAATCACTGCATCAACATGTGGATATGGATACACATAATGTAAACGCACCCAAATTCCAAGTTGACCGAGTGCTTCACACATATCATAGAATTTGGTTTTTACTGGCTGACCATTCCAAAAGTCCAGCTTATATTTAGTATCTAATCCATAAGCAGACGTATCTTGAGAAATCACCAGGACTTCTTTTACACCTGCACGCTTCAGCGCAGCTGCTTCTTCCAACACCGAACCTACAGGACGAGAAACGAGATCACCACGCATACTTGGAATAATGCAGAACGTACAACGATGGTTGCAACCTTCTGATATTTTTAGATAAGCATAGTGTTTTGGTGTTAATCGAACACCTTGCTCTGGAACTAAATCGACAAATGGATTGTGCTTTGGTGGTGCAGGTACATATTCATGTACTGCTTCCATCACATCTTGATATGCTGCCGCACCTGTTACTTTAAGAACATTTGGGTGCATTTGGCGTATTTTATCTTCGTCTTTGCCTAAACAACCTGTTACGATAACTCGACCGTTTTCGCTCATGGCTTCGCCAATCGCGTCTAAAGACTCTTGTACTGCAGATTCAATAAAACCACAGGTATTAACAACAACCAAATCTGCACCGTCATAATCTGATGCAACTTGATAACCTTCAGTCTTTAACTGAGTTAAAATTCGTTCAGAATCTACCAATGCCTTAGGACAACCTAAAGATACAAAACCGACTTTGGGGGTCTTCATGAATCTGCGCTCCACTTGAATCGGCGTATTGTATGACTTTTCTTGGCTTACGCATAGCTGCAAAAACATCTCTTTGTGTAATGCACCAAAATACAACCAATCTTTTAAATAAAATCCATTAATGCACTATTTTGGAACATGCTAATATATTAAATTAAAGCGATGTATGTGAAAAATACCGTATAAATAGATCACTTCATAAATAAGCTATTGAAATTTAGCCAATACAAAGTTGGCGTGCATTTTGCATAAACTACACTTTAGAAGTTAATGGCTATTCATTCAAATTGATATTTATTGCGCCATTTTAAAACAGGACGATTCACAAATGGATCAACACAACACTATCGACTATCGACTCTTAGTAGATAATCTGACAACTGCCATTTTATTGGTCGATAGTAACCTTAATATTTTTTATTTGAATTCTGCTTGTGAAGCATTGTTTGATATCAGTCTACTCCGCGCCTCAAGACAACCCGTCTTGAATTTATTGCACGCTCATGATGATTCATTCAATACACATGAAGCTTTATTAAAAACATTAAAAAGCGGACAACATTACACACGTCGTGAAGCAGTGATCAATGTGAGTTTTAAATCAATTCACGTTGATTATACGGTTTCACAACTCAGTACTGGGAAAAACCATACTCCATTATTACTCATCGAACTCAACCCTATTGATCGCATGCTAAAGATTTCCAAAGAAGAAAACTTAGTTCAACAACATCAAGTCGCTCGTCAATTGGTTCGTGGTGTCGCTCATGAAATCAAAAATCCTTTAGCAGGCATTCGTGGTGCAACTCAACTTCTCGCACGTAGCTTAAATGATGACCGTTATGGCGAGTTTACCGACATTATTATTAGCGAAGTGGATCGACTGACCAATTTAGCAGACACCATGCTCGGTTCACGCCAATTGCCAAGTTATGAACTTGTGAATGTGCATGAGCCTTTAGAGCGCGTTAGATCATTGATTACGAATCAAACCAAGAAGAAGATTAAAATTACACGCGACTACGATCTTTCATTGCCCGATGTTATGGCAGACCGCGATCAACTCATTCAAGTCATGCTCAACATTAGCGTAAATGCCGTTCAAGCCATGACAGAAAATAAAGTTTTTTTTGTAGATTCTGAACCTGAACTTATTTTACGAACCCGTATACAACGCCTAGTGACCATTAATGGTTCTCTTCATCGCTCAACCGTTCGTGTTGATATTGAAGACAATGGACCCGGTGTACCTGAAAGTATTTTAGAGTCTGTATTTTATCCGCTGGTCACTGGACGAGCGAAAGGTACAGGTCTAGGCCTCAGCATTGCACAAAACATCATGCATCAACATAACGGAATGATCGAGTGTCAATCCGTTTCTGGAAAAACCGTTTTTAGCTTATATTTACCTTGGGAGTCGGACCGTGTCACGAAATAAAATTTGGGTAATAGATGACGATCGTGCCATGCGCTGGGTACTCGAAAAAACTTTCAAAGAAGAAGGTTTTGACGTTACCAATTTTGAAGAGGCACAAACCGCACTAGATCGCTTACATGAAGATGCACCAGATGTCATTCTGACGGATATTCGCATGCCCGGTATTGATGGTTTAACTTTTTTATCTAAAGTTAAAAACACCCATCCTGACCTACCTGTGATCATTATGACTGCTCACTCTGATCTGGAGTCAGCAGTATCTAGCTATCAAACAGGTGCTTTCGAATACTTACCAAAACCTTTTGATATTGATGAAGCATTAGCACTGGTCAATCGTGCTATTTTGCATATCAATAAATTACAACAGCAAGAAGCGACCAAAACCGCAGCAGCAGCGCCTATTCAATCCACTGAAATCATTGGTGAATCACCTGCCATGCAGGAAGTCTTCCGTGCGATTGGACGTTTATCACAATCACATATTACAGTGTTGATTAATGGTGAATCTGGGACTGGTAAGGAACTGGTTGCGCATGCCTTACACAAACACTCACCACGTCGCGCTAAGCCTTTTATTGCACTCAACATGGCTGCAATTCCAAAAGACTTAATTGAAACTGAGTTGTTTGGACATGAAAAAGGGGCATTTACGGGTGCGAACACCCAACACCAAGGACGTTTTGAACAAGCCAATGGCGGTACATTATTCCTAGATGAAATTGGTGATATGCCTTTTGAAACGCAAACTCGTTTACTTCGCGTCTTAGCAGATGGCGAATTTTATCGCGTTGGCGGACATGTGCCTGTGAAAGTTGATGTCCGTATTGTTGCTGCAACCCATCAAGATCTGGAAAAGTTGGTGAATGATGGACGTTTCCGCGAAGACTTATATCATCGCCTAAATGTCATTCGTATTCATATTCCAAAACTTGCACATCGTAGCGAAGATATTCCTATGCTGGCGCAACACTTCTTAGCTCGTGCAGGTAAAGAGTTAGGCGTAAGCCCAAAAATCTTACGTACTGAGACAACTGACTATATGCAACAACTACCTTGGCCGGGAAATGTCCGTCAGTTAGAAAATACCTGCCGCTGGCTCACTGTCATGATTACAGGTCGTGAAGTCTATCCAGAAGATCTCCCTGCAGAACTTAAACAAGTTTCTGTGCAGAAAATCTCAAGTGACGCGACGTCAACAACTTCTACTACCAGTCCAGCCTTAGTTGACCGAATGGCAGTTCATCACTGGGATGAGTTATTGTCTCAATGGGCAATTCAAAAACTCAAAAATGGTGAAATGAAGATTCTCGATATCGCCACCCCGATGTTTGAACGCACATTGATCACGGCCGCATTACAACAAACCCGTGGTCGTAAACGCCACGCCGCTGAGCTATTAGGTTGGGGTCGCAACACACTCACCCGTAAACTTAAAGAGCTAGGGATGGATTCAACCGAGGAAGATGAAGAAGAGGAAACCCGCATAGTCTAGCGCTTCAACATCTTTAACAAAAAAAGCGAGTCATTTAGGTGCTCGCTTTTTTGTTTTGTAATGGGAGTGACATATACCTCAATAAGATCACCATACAATGCATATGGTTTTTGCTATAATGAGGATTACCCAACATATGAGTATCGAATACGATGACTGATATTTGTTACCCAAATTGTGAACGACCTCAAACCCGTCGAGGTCAAGAACGTCGCCTTGCCTTACTTCTTTGTGCAACCGACATGTTTCTTGAGAAAGGTTATGATGCTGTCTCTTTGGATGATATTGTCAATCATGCTGGTGGATCCAAGACATCCATCTATAAATATTTTGGAAACAAAGAAGGGCTTTTTAGCGCAATTTGTGATTACCGAAGAGAGGTTTTCTTTAACGGGGTCTGCTTACCTTATGCCACAGAAAAGATCAGCTTAAAAAATTACTTATCTAAGACGCTCCAGCGCTTTTACCAACATATTATTCAACCTGAAAATATCGCATTTATGCGTATGTTTACCGAGCAATCACAAAAAGATGCACAATTAGCAAATTATTTTTATAACAAATGTGCCTCCAACATTCAAAACACGATCGCTTTTGCGCTTGAACAAGCACATTCAGACAATGAGATTTTTTGTTCACAACCCCATTTTTCAGCCACGATGTATTTTGGGATTCTACGTGATGTAGAGTGGCGTATTTTGATGGGTCTAGACGTGTCAGATAATGATGCTGAAATATTTGATTATATTAATTATTCTGTAGAACTATTCTTAAAAGCTCATCAAAAGGTCTAATTCTTTTGCATTTTTTTAGACCTATAGTATAGTAGTCAATTCTTTTTTATTCACCACCCAATAAAGAGCAATTAGTTATTGTTTTTATTCAATAATTATTGTGGGAGTAACTATGGCGCTTCGGCATTTTCTAACTTTACGTGACCTATCTTCTTTGGAACTGCAACGCATTTTAGATCGCGCGCATGAACTTAAGCGTATGCAACATAGCAATACGGTATATCAACCTTTTGTTGGTAAAGTTTTGGGAATGATTTTTGAGAAATCGAGTACGCGTACACGTATTTCTTTTGAAGCTGGTATCGACCAGTTTGGTGGTAGTGCTATCTTTTTATCTCCACGCGATACCCAATTGGGCCGTGGTGAACCAATTGAAGATTCTGCACGTGTTATTTCAAGCATGCTTGATATCGTCATGATCCGTACTTTTGGTCATGACATTGTCGAACGTTTTGCTTCTTACTCAAAAGTTCCTGTCATCAATGGTCTCACTGATGACCATCACCCTTGCCAATTACTCGCTGACTTACAAACCTTCCAAGAACATCGTGGCAGCATCGAAGGTAAAACAGTTGCGTGGATCGGTGATGGCAACAATATGTGTAACTCATATATTGAAGCAGCACATATGATGGGCTTTAAACTAAAAATTGCTGCGCCTGAAGGTTATGAACCACAAGCGAAATTTTTAGCCGAATTTGCCGATTGTGTTGAAGTTTTCAACAAAGCCGAAGATGCAGCCGTTAATGCTGACTTGATCGTGACCGATGTTTGGGCAAGCATGGGCCAAGAAGAAGAGCAAAAACTTCGTGAGAAAGCGTTTGCTGATTTTCAAGTCAATGAAAAACTCATGGACTTGGCTCATCCTGATTGCCTATTTATGCATTGTTTGCCAGCACATCGTGGTGAAGAAATCTCTGAAAATATGCTTGATCATAAAAATGCCGTTGTTTGGGATGAAGCAGAGAATCGCTTACATGCACAAAAAGCATTGATGGAGTTCTTACTGAACGAGAATCTAAAAAAAGGTTAATTGCCAGTATCAAAAAACAGCATCATTTGATGCTGTTTTTTTGCATCTTATATTTTTTATTTGAGCCTTATAAATTGAACACTTAAATAAAAACACTTATAGTAATCCATGCCCTTTAGATTAAGTTTCTCTTTATAAGAAAACTTCAATGACGACACAGCGGATCTTATGACGACACTTGAGCAAGCTTTATCTGAAATACCAAGTTTCTCCGTGGTGCATGAGCATTTATTTAGCTCAGCTCAACCAACTGCAGAACAATTACAGCAGATCAAAGAGTATGGTTGCAGTACAGTCATTAATCTCGCAACCAGCAAATCCGAGAACCATTTACTCAAACAAGATCAAATTTGCTTAGCGCTTGGATTAAATTATATGCATATCCCAATCGACTGGGACATGCCTTGTTCAGAACAATGCCTTTTTGTATTGGATCTCATTGATCACTTAGTACAAAACGAAGTCGTTTGGTTACACTGTGCTAAAAATATGCGTGTGAGTAGCCTCATGTATTTGTATCGCCAATTCTATATGAATATTGACCTACCAGAAGCCCAAGAACTGTTACACCAGATCTGGGAACCAAACGAGACTTGGACTGGTCTAATCCATAGCATTGCTTTACAACTCCAAGGCCGTAAAGCAACCCAAGAATTGCAACAAGCATTGATAAATACAGATCATTTTGCTTGATGTGAAATCAATACTGTCGCTGTTGCTAGGATGCCTTCTTGGCGACCAGTAAAACCAAGTTTTTCAGTGGTTGTGGCTTTAATACTAATTTGCGTCACCTCGACATCTAGCACATCTGCAATACTTTGACGCATTTCTAGATTATGTTTAGCCAGTTTCGGACGTTCACAGGCAACTGTGATATCAGCGTTATTTAAATGATAACCACGATCCAAAATCAACTGATAAACATGTTTTAGCAGCACACGACTATCAGCACCTTTATATTCTGGATCAGTATCAGGGAAATGCTGTCCAATATCACCTAAAGCCAAAGCCCCCAATAAAGCGTCGCTTAGTGCATGCAAGACGACATCACCATCTGAATGCGCTTTTAAACCGTGTGTATGAGGGATTTGAACACCTGCCAAGGTTACAAAATCACCTTCCTCAAAAGCATGTACATCCATCCCTTGTCCAATACGAATCTGAGCAACCATAACATTTTCCTTTTACAATATACCGAACAAATCTTGTATTCAGGCTTTCTATTTCGCTATAGTACGTTGAGCAAATTAGACTGAAAGTATAAGTGATTATGCTGTTGAACATGGTAAGAAATCAATTAAAGAAAGCAGGTTATATCATCGCATTGGGTTGTTTCTGCTCAACATATACATTTGCCCAATCGATCGATTGCTCTAGTCGCAATTCTGATCTCAAAATCATATGTTCAAAGCAATACGATGAACACCGACTAAAACTCAACGATAAATTTTTAACGGCTTATCTAGTCACTGACGCGCCTTTGCAACTTTTACACGATACTCAAAAGTTATGGTTAAGCCAAATACGAAAATGTAAATCGAAAGCATGTTTTCAACAGCAGTTCGATGCGCGTTTTGATGATTTGAATTTTTATACTTCAATGAATCAAACGCTCACGCAGCACTATTTAAAATACGAACATGGCAAACTTGCAGTGCAACCTGTTCATTTACAGATTCATCAGCTCGACAAAGACAAACTTAAAATTGAAGGGATCGCCTATCGAAATCCTAACAATCGTTTGGAAACACAAACAGTATCGTTGCTTGCTTATAGCACCCCGAATGAGAAAAATCAGATTACTGATAACGAGAAGATGTGCCAATATCAATTTGATTTTCAGAAAGCTTTATTGGTGATAAAAACCGAACAAAAAGGTTGCGAACGCTTTGCAGGTATTTATCGCTTATATGATTGATCTCAAAATGACGAATATGAAGCCGATGTATCCATCGGCTTCATAAAAACTTAACTTGGAAACTTCTGCGCAATTTCTTGGCTTATCAAGACTGCTGTAGCGGCAGATAATGTCCAGCCTAGATGACCATGTCCTGTATTGTAAAACACGCGCGATTGCTTACCTTGTCGCACCACTGGCAACATATTTGGCATCATCGGACGCAAACCCGCCCAAGGCACAACATGCTCTGTTGAAATATCAAAATTTTGATTGACCCAATTAACCAAAGGCTGGATGCGATCAGCACGGATATCACGGTTATAACCATTGAACTCCGCTGTTCCAGCAACACGAAAACGATCAGCACCCAATCGCGAAGTCACAATTTTTGCGCTTTCATCCAATAAGCTGACCCAAGGTGCATTGTTTACACTACGCTCGTCGTTAAGCTGGACTGTAATTGAATAACCTTTTACAGGATAAACATTAATCGTATCTCCAAGCATATCGGCCAATTGATAGCTACCGACACCACCACAAACCACAATCAAATCTGCTTCGATTTCAGTGATCTGCTCTGAGTCAGGATGAGTATTTTCCGAACTGTTTTTACATCGGACGATCACTTTATCTTGTAAACATTGGACATCGACCACATCCAAACCAAAGCGATATTTCGCACCATACTCTTGAGTTTTTTCAGCTAAGCCCACAGAGTATTTATGAATATCTCCTGTTGCATCTCCAGAAGTGTAATATCCACCAAAATATGTACCTGTTAAATTGGGTTCAATTGTCTTCATTTCTTCGGGCGTAATCGCATTACGTTCCAGTTTCCCTTCGACTAACACATCATTCACTTTTTTTGCGATTTCAAAGTCTTCTTTGGTATGGTACATGTGCAAAATACCACGTTTTTCCAAATCAAAAGAAATGTTCTCTTTCTCTGCAATTTCAAATAAACGTTGTCTCGCCAATAACGCTAAACGTACAGTTTCAATGGTGTTGGCTTTATAATTTTTAATGTGAGTCAAAAACTCAACGAGCCAGCGATATTTGTGCACACTAAAAGATGGATTGAGCAATAATGGTGCATCTTTTTTGCCCATCCATTTCATACCTTTCAGCACAGTTGCTTTTTGATTCCAAACTTCGGCGTTACAGGCAGATAACTGCCCGCCATTGGCAAAGGATGTTTCCATTGCTGGAAATAAGTGTCGATCTATTACCGTCACCTCATAACCGAGTTTAATCAATTCATAAGCAGACGTTACACCCGTAATCCCCGCACCAATTACAACAACATGTGGCATAGCAAACTCCTAGAAATGCATAACATTCCTTAATGCGTAGCCCCATCTGTCATGGTACCTGAGAGTTTTGGCAGATGATTACCAATTAATCATTGAGCCTTCCCCTTCGGTGAGTGTTTTTCATAGAAGAAATAAATTAAAATATATGTTTCTACAAATTGAGCACTGCTCTCCAGATTGTATGTCTATTATTACAGTCCTTCTGCCTGAGAGTTTCCGGGGTCGTTGCTCCTTCGGCGAGTTCATTGAAGAACTTCTCTCCCGCAATAATATTTATATCCCTACAAGCAATATATATGCCGCTTGAAAATTCAGACACTAAAATCTTGTAACTGTTTGTAGATGGAAGTTTTTTCTAGGTCAACATGATCAATCAAAAAAAAGCAGACCCTAAGTCTGCTTTCCGTCATTAAAATTTACATTGCAAAATTTGCTCAGAAAACTGCCCTTTCCATTGCTCGCGCAATGTAGGTAAATAGAACTTTTCCCCAATCGTCACCAATTCCGCATCAATCAACGCATGAATTTCATGCATCAACACATAGTCCAGTGCGAGTAATGACAGTTGAGTTTGTTTTTGTGCAATCCGTTTACGTTGAGTTTGAGCTTTTTTTACCAGCTCATTTGCAAAATCTTTATCTTTATATGTGGTAATTGCGCTTAAACGCAATTCAATGACACCCCAACCTTCCAGTAACTTTTTAAAAATTTCAAAATCTTTTGAATTGGCTTCCCATGTTAAATTTTCTAAGTCGTTATCATCAGGCAATACTGGCAATAATAAATCAACGGTACTTGGAAATATTTTCTTTAAATTCAACAGAAACTTAACAGGGTTTTCATGAGACAGACCAGAATATTGAATATGAGTTTGAGTATCTGTTAAATAAATATTAAGCATAGTAAAACAATGGTCTAGTCAATCAAACCAATATTGTACGCAGTTGTAAGTAAGAAGTACACTTCACGATGGCAGCCATCCCACGCTCTATAAAACAATAAGGGCGTATACATATACGCCCCTACTCATAATTATTTACTGTGGGGTGCAATCATCTGTTCAGGACGGACCACTTCATCAAATTGTTCAGCCGTGACCAGACCCAATTCAACTGCAACTTGTTTTAAAGTTTTATCTTCTTTATAGGCAGTTTTGGCAACTTTGGCTGAGTTTTCATAACCAATCACAGGATTCAATGCAGTGACTAGCATTAAAGAATTATGCAAGAAATGGTCAATTTTCTCACGATTTGGCTCGATGCCCACCGCACAATGATCGTTAAAACTATTACATGCATCGCCAAGCAATTGAATCGACTGTAATAAGTTATAGGCAATCACGGGCATAAATACATTTAATTCAAAATTACCCGATGCACCTGCCACATTGATAGTCGTATCGTTCCCTAATACTTGAGCAACCACCATGGTCATGGCTTCGCTTTGAGTCGGATTGACTTTACCCGGCATAATACTAGAACCAGGTTCATTTTCTGGAATACGTATCTCACCAAAGCCACAACGAGGACCACTTGCCAACCATCGAATATCATTGGCGATTTTATTTAAACTCGCAGCCAAGGTTTTTAATGCACCTGATGCAAATACGGCTGCATCGCGTCCAGCTAAAGCTTCAAATTTATTCGGCGCAGTGATAAACGGAAGTCCAGTAAGCGCAGACAACTGCTCTGCCGCTTTGACTGCATAATCAGGATGGGCATTTAAACCTGTACCGACAGCCGTACCACCCAAAGGTAATTCATATAAACCTGCAAGTGCTTGATGTAGACGTTTCACGCCATGCTCTAATTGTGATACATAACCACTAAACTCTTGTCCTAAAGTCAGGGGGGTCGCATCTTGTAAATGTGTACGACCTATTTTGACGATATCATTAAACTCATCTGATTTACGCTGTAAAGTAACTTTGAGTTTTTCAACCGCTGGAATGAGCAGCTCATTGATTTGAAGACTTGCCGCAACATGAATCGCAGTGGGGAAAGAGTCATTGGTGGATTGAGCACGATTGACATGGTCATTGGGATGTACCGGTTTTTGCGCACCGAGTGCTTGCCCTAATTTTTGATTGGCTATATTGGCAATGACTTCATTACAATTCATATTGCTTTGCGTGCCTGAGCCTGTTTGCCAAACCACCAAAGGAAACTGTGCATCCCATTGTCCAGCAATGACTTCTTCAGTAGCACCGACAATATATTCGCTCAGATCTTGAGGAAGTTGTTTCAGCTCAGCATTGGTGATTGCGGCTGCCTTTTTGACCAAGCCCATTGCACGTATCATTGCGCGTGGTAAACGCTCTTGACCGATCTTAAAGTTCTGTAAACTTCTTTGCGTTTGCGCACCCCACAAGGCTTCATTGGGAACTTCAATCTCCCCCATGGTGTCGTGTTCAATTCGCATTTGCATATCATCAACCTCTGCTCTATTTGGTTAAAATTTTCACGGGCTGAAGCAAATAGATGCTTTGGCTAGCTCAGTCGTAGAATATCTCTATAAATGTCCGACAACAGGCATCATTATCGTCAAACAGGTCATTAATGTAAATAAGAATCATTCACCTAATTACCTTTTAAAGTATTGAGATAAAATCTCCATTCATCTTCAATCATTTTGGTTAAGGAACGTTTCGGCTCCCAATTCAGTACTTTTTTTACCTTATCAATATTTGCACCTAATTGAGCCAACTCTTGATTTTGATAAACTGCTGGCTGAACACGAATCTCAGCCTGCGTCACTTTTGCGATTTCATCTAATAAGCTTTGAATAGAAGTCAACTGCGAATGTGCAATGTTGAAAGACTCTAAACAATTGCTTTGTGTTTCTAACCAATTCATCGTCATCAATACCGCATCACAAGCATCTAATACATGTAAGAAACTACGTTCTACCGTGTGATCCGTTGTTTCTGCTTGGTTTTGCAACTCGATACAATCTCTTTGCATCGCTGCAACTTGTAAAGCAAGAGGCACAATATTTTTAGGGAGTTGAGTAACATACTCACCCAATACGCCATGCTCAAATGCACCAACAATATTGGATAAACGAAAATTCACGATTTTCCATTCGTGATCAACTTTATAGGTATCGGCTATAATATCTTCAACGATTTGTTGGGTTCGAATATAAGGATTGGCAGAACGATAATTAAATTCTGTATCCTCTGATAGCTGAGAATCAGACTTCCCGTAAACAGCCAAACTAGATAAATTCAACAACTGCCTTACACCCATTCGTTGCATGGCACGCAATAAACTCATGATACAACTGACATTGTCGTTATAATACTCAAGCGGTTTCAAAGCAGATTCTTCGAGAGATTTAAAACTTGCAGTATGAATAACAGTATCGATTGAATATTGTTCAAATACTTTATTTAGCGCTGGTGTATTACGAACATCTAACTTTACAAATGGAATATACATACCTGAGATATATTCCAATCGCTCTAAGGTCTGTAAGGTAGAATTAGCTAAATTATCAACAATAACTATTTCTTTCCCTTGAGCCAATAAACTCAAAGCAATATGTGAACCGATAAAGCCTAAACCACCTGTCAGCAAAATCATTGTATAATTACCTTCTTTTTAATTATGCCCACCTTCATTTCGCCTATATGACCATAGTGAATATTCAATGAGTACACTACTGCTAATTACTTCTGCGCCTACTTCAGTAATGGCTTGGCACGCATTCGGTTTAGCGCAAGCATTACGAGATAAGCATGAAGAAATTCGTGTCTTCTTTTACCAAGACGGTGTTCAGGTTGCGAACGATTTACAGTGGTTTCCTGATGATCAACGCAATCTGAAACAAGAATGGCAAAAGCTCGGCATTCGACTCCCTGTCTGTGTCAGTGCTGCCCTTGCTCGGGGAATTACTGATGCGAGTAATGCACAACGCCATTCACTTCAACATCACAATCTAGCGCAGGGTTTTGAGCTAGTTGGACTAGGTGAGCTTGCTGATGCAGTGCAAGATTGTTCTCGTCTAATTCAATTTTAATTTAAGTTCTTTAATAGAGTGTTGCTTTTAAAAGGTATATTGTGTGAAATCTGTACTCGTCATCCTAACGCAGCCCAATTTAACCAGTTTGCAGGTCAACGAAAGTTTGTCTGCAACTATGGTTTTAGCAACCTTTGGTATTTCTGTCAAAGTTTTATTAAAGGACGCGGCACTAAGTTTATTGAACAATCAGTTAACATTCGATCAACTCAAGCATGCGTTTAAAGTCGCATCAAATATGGTCGAAAGTTTTGAGTTTTATGATTTAACGCCTATTTTGATCGAAACAAAAAATCAACAACTCAGTGTGATTCAAAATACTGAACAAGACATCGAATTTATTGAACTCAATCCACAGTTCATTCAATCATTTGACCATGTATTGTATTGGTAAGGAATCATTCGATGCAAAATACAACTTTATTTTTGATCCAGTCACCCTATTCACAACTTGATAAAATGTGGGCTGATTTATGTCAAATGGCTCAAGCTGATGACTCGATTGTGATTATGGGTGATGCGGTGTTGCATATCCCCCAAACTATTTTAGATCGCTTTTCTCATCTTTATTGTTTAAGCAGCGAGCAAAGCTTATTAAATGTTGAAATTAAAGAGTATGTGAAAATCATAGAATATACTCAATTCGCTGATTTAGTTTTACATTTTGATCGCTGTGTGACGTTGAAATAATCCATTTCCAGTTTTAAATTTACTTAGGCTATTTTATGCAATTAGAGTTAGATCAAGATGGTCATTTGCTTGATTATACGATTTGGAATCAAGAAGTCGCTCATGAATTGGCTAAATCTTTGGATTTAGAGCTAACAGCATGGCATTTTGAAGTGCTTCATGCGGTACGTCAATTTTACCAGCAATTCGGGCACTCACCAGCAACTCGTCCATTGATTAAATTTCTAATGAAAACGGTCAGTCCTGAAATTAATAATGCGGAACTACAGCAGCGATTTAATACAGGTTTAGTTGCTCGTCATTTGAGTCGTTTGGCTGGCGTTCCTAAACCTGCAAATTGTTTGTAATCCTTTTGAATCAAGCAAATTTTTTGGCACAAGTCACACAAGCAATGACTGCTACGGTCACCACAAACATGGTCATACTTACCTGCTCATGTAAGATGACTGCAGCAATCGCCAACCCAAATATCGGTTGTAATAGTTGCAACTGCCCGACTGCCGCAATACCACCAAGTGCCAACCCCTTATACCAAAAGAAAAAACCGATGAGCATACTGAAAATGGATACATAAGCTAAGCCCAATGTTGCAGACCATGAAATTTGTTCAAAACTGGTAGGGATATACAAATAAGAAATAACAAGCATGATGGGTAACATCAAAATAAGTGCCCAACAGATCACTTGCCAACCACCTAAATGTTTTGACAGCTTTCCACCCTCAGCATACCCAAATCCGCAGAGTATGATGGCTAGCAGCATAAAAATGTCACCATAGTTAAATAGCCAACTTTGGGTTTGAATCAACATAAAAGCAAACACAAGTGCTGCCCCTAAGATTGCAAATAACCAAAATGCAAAATTAGGCCGCTCACCGCCTCGTAACACACCAAAAATGGCGGTGGCCAAAGGCAATAATCCTACAAAAACGATGCTATGGGCAGCACTAACATATTGCAGCGCTAAAGCAGTAAACAGTGGAAAGCCGATAACAACACCAATTGCAACATACAATAGCGGCATCCAGTCTTTTTTCTCAGGTAATTTTTGACGTGATAAGAGGATTAAAATTAGCCCTAGCACCCCTGCAATCGCAGCCCTTGCGGCAGTTAAAAATGTCGGACTAAAATCCATGACTGCAACACGTGTTGCAGGTAAAGAGCCCGCAAATATCACGACACCTATGAGTCCATTCACCCAACCATTGCTTAAAAACTTCATTTCATCACTCCACATCTATATGGAGAATTTAAACTGTGTTAAGGTTTATATACCACACACAGTACAGTACAATTTTAAATAACCGTACTGTATAAATCACCAATACAGTTCAAGAGCGAATGGATGAAAACAACAAAAATTGATTTCGTTATACAACATGTCCATGAGCAGATTAAAAATCGTTCATTGATGCCTGGTTCGAGATTAATGTCTGTACGTGCTTTGGCTAGTCGACTTAATTTATCGATCTCAACAATTGTTGAAGCATATGAACGCCTTGCCGCTCAAGGCCTAATCGAAGCTAAAACAGGTTCAGGGTATTTTGTTGCAGGTCCTCTCGCGCCATTATCTATTTCGGAAATTCACCCTAAGATAGATCGAAACATTGACCCATTATGGATTTCAAGACAAGCATTAGAAGCAACACAAGATGTTCTGAAACCTGGATGCGGCTGGTTACCCGATGATTGGATGCCTCATGAAAATATTCGTAAAGCGGTTCGAAAAATTTCAAAAGCCAATGCAAAAATCCTGACCGATTATTCAACCCCGCTTGGTCTACCTGCATTACGTGAGCTACTTTCACGTAAAATTTTAAATAAAGGAATCGAAGCCAGTCCAAATCAAATTTTACTCACTGACTCTGGCACGCAAGCGATTGATTTAATTTGTCGCTATTTTTTAAAACCGAATGATGTCGTTCTCGTCGACGATCCTTGTTATTTTAATTTTCATGCGTTACTTAAAGTTCATCAAATACAAATCGTTGGTGTACCTTATACGCAAACGGGTCCTGATATAGCAGCATTCTCCCAAGCAATTAAAACCTATAATCCTCGTTTATACATAACCAATTCAGCAATTCACAACCCAACTGGCGCAATATTAACTGCTTCAACGGCGTATCAAATTTTAAAGCTGGTTGAACAATCCAATTTGATTGTAGTCGAGGATGATATTTTTGCTGATTTAGAATTACATACAGCGCCACGACTTGCTGCACTGGATGGATTATCACGCGTCATACATATTGGGAGTTTTTCTAAAACCTTGTCTGGTTCGGTTCGAACTGGATATCTCGCCACTAAATCTGAATGGATTGAAGATTTAACCGATATAAAGATCGCAACTTGCTTCGGTGGCAATCAGTTATCAGCTGAAATCTTATATACAGCATTAACGGATGGGAATTATCGAAAGTATTTAGAGGAATTAAAAATACGCTTGTCCAGAGCAATGGATTCAACCATCAAGCAATTAGAAACACTCGGCATAAAACCTTGGGTTAAACCACAGGCAGGAATATTTCTATGGTGCAAATTAGCAGATCATTTGGACAGTACTCGTATTGCCAAAACCTGCCTTGAACATGGTGTAATTTTGGCGCCGGGAAATGCATTCAGCCAAAGCCAAAATTATCAAAATTTCATTCGTTTTAATGTCGCACAATCTTTAGATCCAAAGATTTTCGATGTTCTATCCCATGCAATTCAAGATGAAATAAAACGACAAAAATAGGGTGATGGCTGAAATGCCAAAAGACCCTAAAAATCATGCACTTTTTTGCCTTTGATCCATAAATGCAAAATAACCTGGCCCAGCTGTCGCCCGTACATCTTTAACTTGAATAGGCTCGTCACATTCTGAGCAGACCATTCTAGGTATCATTTTCTTTCCACAGTGCTTGTGAGTAAACTCAATCGGCTTTCCAAGCCCCATATCCATCCATTTATCCGCCCATTGTACCATCGACAACATAATCGGATATAAGTCTAAACCTTTGTCTGTCAATCGGTATTCAAAACGCTCCTGTCGCTCCACATAGGGAACTTTAACCAGAATACCATGTTCAACTAAACGCTTTAATCGTTCAGAAAGAACATGTCGTGTTAAACCCAAGCTACGTTGGAAATCATCAAAACGATGGATACCCATAAACGCATTACGCAAGATCAACATCGTCCATCGATCACCCAGCACAGAAAGCGCTCGCGCAACTGAACAAGGTTGATCACCGATTTCTTCCCATTTCATTATTATCACCAAATCATTATTTTAAAGTTTTAAAAGACATTGAACCTTGTCTTGAACCGTAAGCTTAGAAACTAAGCAATATAAAATACAGTAACGACCTCAGCGATCAGATGCAATATTGGTACTGAGCTAAAAGTGAAAAAAACAATTAGTTTACAGAATACAATCAAATCCTAATCGTGAATAAATAGCCCAGAGACCAGTTGTCCTGCTTCTATTTTAATATTGGCAGGAATACGAACCAAACAATTTGCATGCATGAGATTACTCAGCATATGAGATTGCTGTTTAGCCAAGCTTTGTAGTTTAAGTTGCCCGTATTCAAAGTAGGCATGCATTCTCAAAAAACGTTCACGCGCATCTGATTTGAGTTCATGCGTCAGGACAGCGCTAAACCACTCTAGTGGCTGATCTTGATTTTGTAGAGCATCTAATAAAGTTTTGCCATAAATCTGCATTGCTACATATACGGCGGCTGGATTTCCCGGTAATCCAAGTAAATAACAAGGTTGGCCCTCACCATTTAGTGGCTTATATTCTGCAAAAAACAGCGGTTTACCCGGTTTTTGTTTTACTTTCCAAAAAACTTGCTCAAAACCCGTTTCAAATGCACAAGGACGTACAAAGTCATAATCTCCAACTGAAACACCGCCAGTGGTAATAATCACATCATACTGTTGTTTCAACTGTTCAAAGCAGTGTCTGACTTGTTCTGCTTCATCAGCAATATGCAAAATCTCCACATCTAGCCCATAATCATTGAACCATGCTTTCAACAATGGGCCATTAGCATCGAAAACTTTACCTGCTTGTAAATCCGCTGTCGTTTCCGCAACTTCATCACCTGTAACCACAACGGCAACTTTGGGCACACTAAACACATCGATGGTTTGTACGCCAGCCATACTCAGTGCAGCAAGTGCACCAATATTAATTTTCTGGCCAACATCAGCCAATTGTTGGCCAACTTGGATTTCTTCACTAGTAAATCGAATATCTGCTTCTGGTTTGATATGTTCAGCTAACCGAATTTTAGCATCAGACTCAACAACGACGATTTCCTGTCGTGCAACATGTGTTGTACCTTCAGGAATTTTTCCGCCTGTAAATATCCGAATCGCTTGCCCCTGCTGCAACGGACGATCAGATACACTTCCTGCTTTGATTTCGCCCTTCAGCTCAAAATAAGCGTCTTGGAGATACTCAAGCGAAGTATTCAACGCATAGCCATCGACTGCGCTTTGCGAAAAATTAGGGAGATTCACTTCTGAATACACAGCTTTGGCTAAATAACGATTAAGACATTGCCCTAAAGGCAATGTCTCTGTCGCAAGTACTTGAGGTCGTGTTTGAATCAGTTGTAATGCTTCATCAATACTGATTAAACCTTTTTCAGCACCACATCCAGACATTATTCATAACCTCCAGGATGAGGTAAGTCACGGCACACATCAAAAATATGGACTAACGCTGGTAAAATTGCGGCCATTGATTCACTTGCGCCACCGCGACTACCCGGTAAAGTCACCACCAATGAACGATCAATAAAACCAGCAACACCACGAGACATCGCAGCATAAGGGGTACGTCTTTGACCAAATGCACGAGAAGCTTCCATCAAACCATCTAATTTACGTTCCATGAGAGGTTCAAGTGTATCGACGGTAATATCACGCTTACTAATCCCAGTACCGCCTACCGTCATAATACATGCATAGGACTTGGTCAGCTCTAAAACCAAATCTTTCAACTGATCTGGTTCATCGGCTAAGATTTGATAATGAATCGGATCAAATCCAGCCTCAGTCAAAGTATCAACCACGGATTTACCCGCAGTATCAGGTTTACGCCCTGCTGCAACCGTGTCAGAAAGAACAATCACAGCCGCCGAAACTGGCTGACGCAAGGTGCGTTTAAAGTGAGACTTACCACCTTTTTTCTTCAGCAACTTACACTGATCTAAACAAAGTTCGTCAGGCTCACAATGTGGTTTTAACATATCGTAAATGGTCAACCCAGCTAAACTCGCAGCGGTTAACGCTTCCATCTCAACCCCAGTTGGCCCAATGGTTTCTACCGTAGTCAAAATCACGACATGATCATCTTGTAGGTCATATTCCACATCAGCACGATAGATCGGTAAAGGATGACACAGTGGAATAAGTTCATCTGTGCGTTTCGCCGCCAAAATACCTGCGATACGGGCTGTTTTCAAGGCATCGCCTTTTTCGGTATTTCCATCACGCAGCAACTGAATACAATGTGGTGGTGCATATAAAATTGCTTGTGCTTCTGCGACACGATAACTTTCAGGTTTCATCCCAACATTTTTCATTTTAACTTCCTAAAACCTTATTCGTGTGTATGCTCATGTGTGCAATGGCTATGAACATGAGGTTGAGTCTCGACTTCAGTCGTATCTTTGCGGATACAACAACCCTCAACATATTGGCTGGTGCCATCCATAAAGAATTCCTCTTTCCAAATCGGCACTTCATGCTTGACCCGTTCCACTGCTTCTTCGCAAGCCTGAAATGCTTCACGGCGATGAGCAGCATAAGCAATCGCAATAATCGCGGTTTCGCTGACATCCAAAAAGCCGATACGATGCATAACTCGCACATATGAAACCTGATATTTATCTTTTATTTGCTGCTCGATCTCACGAATCATTTTTTCAGCGACGGGTGTATAAGCCGTATATTTTAAGGCTTTAACCGCTTTTCCTTCATGATGATTACGCACCGTACCAACAAAAATATCAATACCACCACATTCAGGAAAGCTTTGAATTGGATCAAAACAATCTAAACGTAAAGCTTGATCTTGAACTCTAGCAAATTCACGCATTTTTATCCTCCTGCGACTGGTGATAACAGCACTAATGTACATGAAGAAGCCAATGCTGTTTGTCGAGCTACGATGTCCTCCCCAATAGCACAAGCGCATTTTTCCATCGCGGTTGCAGACTCAGGATAAAGTGATACTACATGTGTGAGCACATCTTGAACCAATTGACCAGCAGCAAACTCAAATGCCAATGCCTTTGGTAATAATCGCTCTATAGCACCAAAGGCTTCAATTTTAATTTCAACAGTTTGCATTTCTTCTCCAGACCACATTTTCCAAACTAACCACCCAACATATGCATACTAATCTTACGTAACTGCTGATGTTGTATCGCGTGATAACCTTTCGCTTTTTGCCATATATAAGGCTTTATTTGTAAATCGAGTTGATGGAAATCAATCGCTTTATCTAAACCTTGTTGCCGAATTGCATCTAGCAAATAGGGCTTAATATTTAAGCCTTGTTGCGCAAAAAGACAATTATATAACTCACCCAGTGCAGTCAATCGAATCCGATCACATTCACCACAAAATGAATGGGTAATGGTCGAAATAATGCCGATACGATATGTTCCATCGAGTTGATATTGACGTGCAGGTTCATGTTGTTGTTGGATGAGCTGCTGAATATCATAGTGCGGTTTGAGTTGTTCTAAAATTTCCGCCTCACTGACCACAGCTTGATCTGTCCAATGCTGATCACCATCCAAAGGCATAAACTCGATAAACCGTAATGGAATATTGTGATGTTTTGCCCATTTCACCATCGGCAAAATTTGGTCATCATTCTGACCTTTCATCAATACACAATTGATTTTAAATGGCAGTTGGGCTTGCTGAGCTGATTCGATCCCCGCTAAAACAGGCGCTAAATCTTTTTTTGTTAATATTTTAAATTGAGCAGCATCTAAGCTATCAAGGCTAATGTTTAAATCATCTAAACCCGCATCTTTAAGCTGTTGTGCATATTTTGCGAGATAATGTGCGTTAGTCGTGATCGAAATACGCTTCAAGCCTAAAGCTCTCAAAGCTTGCAAATCACGAATAAAGTGAACGACGCCCTGACGCATTAATGGCTCACCACCCGTAATACGGATGTTTTCAATGCCTTGTTGAACCATATACTGGCAAAATACCAACAAAGCCTCAAAACTCAGTAAATCTTGTTTTTTCATCCATTCTGGATGTTCAGGCATACAATAAATGCATTTGAAATTGCAACGATCAGTCACAGAAATCCGTAACTTCCGTTTAATACGACCATACTGATCCTTTAAAATCGGTAATGGCGTGTTGGCTATCTCATGCGTCATTATATGCACTCATATTGTGAATCTTCCCACTGTGGTTAGCACAAATGCTGTGCATCATCGTTTGACTAATCGCTGTGGGTTGCTTTTTTATAGCAATAATTATTCCAATCTATAATAATTGATGCGTGTTGTGTCGTTTATTCGTTCAATTAAGCAACTTCTTCAATCATAAAACAACGATTAATGTAGTTATGCATCATATCGTCCCCAACCATAGCGCACCATCTTTTACCACTATTCCGTAAAAACGAAACAAATGAGTGCGGCATCATTCTTGTCTCACGACGCTTGTACAAGCTCTAAACGCACAGGTACATACTTATGATATGGCGTCTTGGACAAGGGATCACAATGCTGAGTAGACGTTAGTCGATTTAGCTGCGGTCCTATTGGCTCACCGCCACGATAACGCAAACCATAACCATGTGGTAATGACACTACACCCTTACGCATCCCCTCATCAAGCTCAACAGTAACTTGAATCTGCCCATGCTCAGAAAGACATTGCAAAGAATGACCTGTTTCCACCCCAAGTTTCAATGCATCTTCAGGGTTCATTCTTAAGCGTCCTTCTGCATCAACTTTACGCCATGCTGGATCACGATAGATTTGATTGGCGTTATAGCTACGACGTTCACCTGCCAATAGAATGAATGGATAATCATTCGATAAATGTGGTGATTGTTGAGCCAATTGTGCCAACTCGACAAACATTTCAGGAATCGCTAGGCGAATTTTCTGATCTTTATAAGCAATCAAACGCCATACATCTGCATATTCATGTTGTGACAACACCACACCTGAACGTTGTTCTAAGATGGTTTGGAACAATTTAACACCTAAATTGAGACGATTACCCACATATCCTGCTCGCTTCACAGCTTTATAATGCTGAGCCGCATACTGCATACATAATGGAAGTAACAATGCGGTAGACGCAGCGTCATTTGGTAAAGTCTTGCCTAAAGTGCGATACACAATAGATGCTGCAAAAGGAATTAATTTCTTATTTCGAGCGAAACTCACTCCAAGTGCTGCAAAATACGCTAGATAAATCCGATTCGCCGAATCTTTTGCTGCAATCTTACTCAAAATAGGAAACTGTTTCGGCATCACCTGCATCGCTTCGAGCAAACGCGTGTAAATTTCTGCTTCAGTCAGGGTATCGCCCTGTGCTTGAAAAAGTGGATGGCGTAAATGGAAGCCATTTTTAGGAAATTCCAAATTAAACCCCGTAAACTCCCATTTCTCGAACTGAGTATGTGCAGGCAGGATATAATGCGCCAAACGTGCAGTTTCTGTCATCGCCACATCTACCACGACTAAGAGATCAAGCGATTGAAAAGCCTGTTCATAGGCTGAAGTATCGGGATATGTAAGTAACGGATTACAACTATCGACAAATACCGCACGAACCCGTTTTTCACCTGCTTTTAGAATTTCATCAGGTAAAATATTTGGCGGGAAAAATCCAGAAATCGGAAACATTTTATGATGAACTGTACGACGATATTTAGGGTTTCGCTCATCGGTATCAGTCAAAATCGGAATGAACATCGTATGTAAGTTATTGGTCCCTTGTTTACCAAAATGCCCTGCTAATAAATATAAAAGCTTCTCTAAATAGCCATTCAAGGTCGTATTCAAAGTATGTTGAATACCTAAATCAATTCGTACACAAGCACTTTTTGCTTTGGCGAAATCGCGAACAATTTGATAAATCAGCTCAATTGGAACATCTGCTTTTTGAATGTATTCTTCCACAGGAATGTTAAAGAAAGCCTGCTTAACTTGTTCAAATCCATGGGTATGTTGTTGAATAAACGATTGGTCGTATAAGTTTTCACGTAACATGATCGCGATCATGGCTGACATTAGATACGAATCTGTTCCTGGTTTTAATTGAACATGAATATCAGCTTGTTTGGCAGTTTCTGTCCGCCGCGGATCAAACACCACCATGGTTCGATCGGGATCTTTTTTGATATGTTTTAAAGTATCCCGTGCATTTGGAATACCATGCGCCTGAAATGGGTTGGTTCCAATAAACAAGACATAATCAGCATGTTCAACATCTTCTGTGGTATGACAAGCTTGGCTTCCAAACAAACGACCATTTACCCAAAAATCACCTGTTTTTTCCTGTGCCAAAGAGTTATATGCATAAAAACTTTTCATGGCATATAACAACTGACGACCATAGGCTGCGCCTAAGTGATTGCCCTGTCCACCACCACCAACTGAAGCGAAAGCAGTTCCACCATAGGTGTTACGGATCTGTACCAGTTGATCAGCAATCTCCTGAATCGCTTGCCCCCAATCAATTTCTATAAACGAACCATCAGCTTGGCGTTTAAGCGGCTTAGCTAACCGATCAGCATGTTGTTGGTAATGCTGTAATCGTGCTGCCTTTTGACAGATATAACCTTGTGAAAAATGATGCTGAGGATCACCTTTGATTTTCTTAAATTGGTTATTTTCGATTTCTACACTCAGTCCACAATTTCGTGAACATAGAATGCATGCGGTTACATCCTGTCTCGATGCTGGCGTTGTTATTGTCATGTGTTTTCACCTTATCCTTGTTATGAAAATTGGCCCATTAAACAAATTTTCCTTGCTGATCTCATAACATCTAAAAAATTTTGATCATATTCAACACTGGTTTCGACATGATTGTGTTGGGATGGTTAATTTAAAGCTTATTTGCACATGTTCATCTGAATTAAAATTAATCGAGTTCCAAAATAGAACTTATTTAAAAAAAGGTCAAGAACACTGGTCTTAAATTTAAAAAAACTTTACGCTAGGCTGCATTGTTATTTTATTTAAACCTGATGAGCACACTTATGGATTCAGATCAGATTAAGCTCCTGATTACACAACATCCGATCATTAAAGATCTGATCGAACTCAAAGAGACAATTTGGTTTAATTCCCAATTCACATCACTTAGCGAAGGCTTGCCCTACGTTGGACTCGATCAAACAGATATTGATGATGCTCGCGACCGTTTAAAACGTTTTGCTCCTTATTTGATGGCTGTATTTCCTGAAACAATAATCACAAAAGGTATCATCGAATCTGAGCTTATAAACATTCCTAATATGCAACACGCAGTTGAAGCCCACTTCGGGGAAAAAGTTTCCGGTAAACTCTGGCTTAAAAAAGATAGCCATCTACCAATCTCAGGTTCAATTAAAGCACGCGGCGGTATTTACGAAGTGCTCTACCATGCTGAAAAGCTTGCACTTCAAGCAGGTTTATTAACAATTAAAGATGATTATTCAAAATTAAGCCAACCTGAGTTTAAACAGTTTTTTAGCCAATACAGTATTGCCGTCGGCTCAACAGGAAACCTAGGGCTTTCCATCGGAATAATGAGTGCGAAACTTGGCTTTGATGTCACTGTGCATATGTCAGCAGATGCACGCCAATGGAAAAAAGATAAGTTACGATCACACGGTGTCACTGTGATTGAATATGAGCAAGATTACGGTGTTGCTGTAGAAGAAGGTCGAAAAGTAGCCTTAGCAAATCCGAATTGTTTTTTCATTGATGATGAAAATTCGCAAACTTTATTTTTAGGTTATGCAGTTGCAGGCGAACGTTTAAAGAAACAGCTAGCACAGAAAGATATCGTTGTGGATCAAGATCACCCTTTGTTCGTTTATTTGCCTTGTGGTGTTGGTGGTGGCCCTGGTGGCGTCGCCTTTGGGTTAAAAATGGCTTTTGGTGATCATGTGCATTGTATTTTCGCTGAACCCACGCACTCACCATGTATGCTACTAGGTGTTGCTAGCGGTCTACATGATGGAATTTCTGTTCAAGACATTGGGATTGATAATATTACCGCTGCTGACGGTCTCGCTGTGGGTCGTGCATCAGGATTTGTTGGTCGCGCAATGGAAAGATTATTGGATGGCTTTTATACAATTGAAGACCAAACGATGTATCTATTACTTGGCATGCTTAACCAATCTGAAAACCTCAAGCTAGAACCCTCAGCTTTAGCTGGCATGTTAGGCCCAATATTGATCAGCCAGCATCAAGAGTATGCCATTTTACACCAACTAACAGATGATCAGCTTGAAAATGCCAATCATATCGTTTGGGGAACTGGCGGTGGCATGGTACCTGCTGAAGAAATGGAGAATTACCTCAAAAAATCCGAAAAGTAAGTCGTTTTCTTTTAAAGTGATTTAACAGAAAAGACATACAACCATTAATTCGAAATAAGCATCCGCTTAAAATCTTTGATCTGCTGATATTGCTGTAATTCATCTAGAGAATTTATGCTATGACAAAATAAACTTTGCTTCTGAAATGAGACATTTTGTGCATGTAAAAGTTTAAAACATGCACGTAAACTTAATTTATTTGCTGTTATTTGTTTTTCTAAAATCTGCAAACTTTGTCTTTTTAATAAGCAAAATGGATATAAAGCATCGCCATTAATCATGACATATGCCACTTGAGCGAGCGTACTTTTCTGCAAAGCACGATGAAGTTTTGCCAAAACCTGATTTGGGATATAAGTCACATCACAAGGAATGAATAGAACATAGTCTGATTGCACCTGTGACCAAGCGCTTTTCATTCCCATCAAAGGTCCAAGGAAACCACTTTGATCATCTGCATAGCACTGAATATCAGGTTCAATATGTTTATAAATCGAACTATCACGGTGACTATTGACCCAGATATTTTGCACTTCAGCTTTAAAATTTTGACAGATTTTTGAGAGTTGAACTTGGTCATCAAATTGTTGTAAAAGTTTGTTCATACCGTTCATACGGCGTGCTTGCCCTCCCGCCAAGATCACCAGATCTGTAGCGGGAAACTCTGTATTCATACTTCTGCCTCCAATTGACAGGTTTTGATCAAGCCACGAATCTCGGGTAAACATGAACCGCAATTTCCGCCTGCTTTTAAACATGCAGTCACTTGTTTTTCATGCGTGATATTTTGGGTTTTAATGGCTTCGATGATTTTATTTTTACCTACTTTAAAGCAACTACACACCAATGGTCCATCATTGTTCGCCGCCGACATCGGCATACCAGCCAACAAAGCTTTACGATGTAACGCACTCAATCGCTCACGTTTAAATAGCGTAGCAACCCAATCTCGATCAGGCAACAACTCTGCTGGTGCGATATATAAACTAGCAATAAGAATGCCATCCTTCAAAATCACACTATGACTCAATTGTGCTGAAACATCATCCAGACTTAACCACTCATAGGTTTCATCGACAAAAGGTAAGAAGTTTTTAAGATTTCGTTGCGTTTGATCAAAATTATGGCGGTCTGCAATTTCATAACGCATTGCTTTAGCCGTCTTAATCTTGGTCCACCAAGCACAGGTTTGTAGTGAGTTTTTGATGTGATGTTCAAACCCCTCTCGAACATACAATACCCCTTGCCAAGTGGTATGGAAAGGCTGAATCGCCACAGGTGTATGTTTAAATTCAGGTTCACCTGAAATGGCATCTACCACTGGGTTGACCACCGTACCAATTCGAGCATCGGAGGCCACTTGTTCAGTCCAATGAATCGGTGCAAAGATTTGTCCACGGCGTACACCATGCGCCAGCGTCACACGTAATACACAACTGCCCCATGCTGAACGCACTTCGACTAAACCTTTATCACGAATACCAAACTTTAAGGCATCATTGGGATGAATCTCACAAAAAGGTTCAGCTCGGTGTGTCGTCAAATTCTCTGATAAACCTGTCCGTGTCATGGTATGCCATTGGTCACGGATACGACCTGTATTCAATATCAATGGATAATCTTCAGAAGTCGCATTGACAGGATCAATCGCAACCGTTGGAATCAATTTGGCCTTGCTATTTTTATGGCTAAAGCGCCCTTGATCAAAAAGTTGCTCAACCATAATACTCTGGCCTTTTTCCCAAACGGGCCATTGAATAGGTTGTAAGTGATTATATTCATCTACGCTTAAATTCATTAAGCCTTTCAAGTTGAAATAACGAAAATTTTCGACCTGATCACGCTGATCTAAGCTAGCATTTTCATAGGCGGACAGCGCTGCATGTTCATTAAAAATATCGCAGGCATTATTAAAATCAAAGCCACTAAAACCAAGCTTCTTCGCCACCTCACACACGGCCCACCAATCTGCTTTGGTTTGTTTTGGTGCGGGTAGGAAAGCACGTTGACGAGAAATACGGCGTTCCGAGTTGGTCACTGTGCCATCTTTCTCACCCCAACCTAAAGCCGGTAACAGCACATCGGCATAAGCAGTGGTATCTGTATCTGCACATATATCAGAAACAACCACAAACTCACATTTTTCCAAAGCACGTTTGACTTGATCAGCATCAGGTAAGCTCACCACTGGATTGGTCGCCATAATCCAAATGGCTTTGATCTTTCCACTTTCTACCGCTTGGAACAAATCAACCGCTTTCAAGCCTGCTTGATTGGCTATCACTGGGCTGTTCCAAAAGTTTTGTACAAGTGTTTGATGCGATGGATTATCAATATCCATATGCGCTGCCAGCATATTCGCCAAACCGCCAACCTCACGCCCACCCATTGCATTGGGTTGCCCTGTCATTGAGAACGGCGCTGCCCCCAACTTACCAATTTTTCCAGTCAATAAATGGCAATTGATAATGCTATTGGCTTTATTTACCCCTTGAGAGGATTGATTGACCCCCATAGAAAATAAGGTGACGACTTTTTCAGTATTGGCAAACTTATCAAAAAACAGTTGTAATTTTTCCGCAGAAATACCCGTACGTTTCACCAAGGCATTAAAATCTTGTTCGCTGTGACTCGCCTCTAAAAGTGCTGATAAACCTTCTGTATAAGATTCAACAAAATGATGATCTACAAAATCATTGTGATATAAATGCTGCAATAAACCATTAAATAAAGCGACATCCTGCCCCGGTAAAATTGGCAAATGTAAATCAGCTTGTTCACAGGTACTGGTGAATCTTGGGTCAACCACCACTACAAATAAATCTGGATTTTTAGTTTTTGCCTGCATGATGCGTTGATATAAAACAGGATGACACCAAGCCGTATTTGAACCGACCAATACCACCATATCAGCATGTTCAAAGTCTTCATAACTTGCAGGGACGATATCCTCGCCAAAGGCACGTTTATGTGCAGCTACGGCAGATGACATACATAGACGTGAGTTGGTATCGATATTCGCCGTGCCAAGATAACCTTTCACGAATTTATTGACCACATAGTAGTCTTCAGTCAGTAGCTGACCCGACACGTAAAATGCAACGCTGTCACGACCATATTGATCGATACAGGCTTGGAATTGGTCTGCAATTTTCTCAATGGCAGCATCCCAAGTGGTGGCGGTCCGATGATTTTTACGCCCGAACATTGGGTTCAAGACACGTGTTTCTAAACCTAAAGTATCTGCTAAATTACTGCCTTTGATACACAGTCGACCAAAGTTTGCTGGGTGTGCTGTATCTCCAGCTACCTGTACAGTTGTGGATTGTGCTTTATGCTGGACGGTAACATCCACACCACAACCAACACCACAATAGGGACAAGTTGTTTTTGTAATGATTTTTTCTACATGATCGGAGCGAATGTGTTCTAAATTTTGAATACTGTTCATGACTGCCCCTTACCTAATTCATTTCTGCCTACATTTCACATTCTATTTTTGGCTTAGGAGGATCCCCCCCTAAGCCAAAGAGGATTACCCAGCTTTTTTCATTGCAAAATCTTTACCAAATAACAATTTATTTCTAAATGTCGACACTGGCGTTTGATCTGCAATCAGTTCGGCATACCACATGCCATCTTCGGTATCACCAAATAGAACGGCACCAATCACTCGATCCTTTTGGATAATAATGCGCTTGTAAATTTGGCGTTTCTCGTCGTTGAGAATGATGTCTTCATAGTCATCTTTCAGTTCAAAGTTACCCGCCGAGAAGACATCTACACCACTGACTTTAAGCTGCGTTGGAACCGTTGGTGATTTGAAAGTCAAACTACCATGCTCTGCCAAATGAGTTGCACAGATAAATGCTTGTCCCCATAGCGGCTCAACCAGACCAAAGGTTTGATTACGGTGTTCGATACACTCACCTACCGCATAGATACTTGGGTCGAAGGTTTGCATGGTGTCATTGACCAAGATACCACGATTACAACGTAAGCCTGCGCTTTGTGCCAATGCGATATTTGGACGGATGCCCACTGCAAAAATCACAAGATCAGCGTCTAAAACAGTCCCATCTTTTAAACGAACTTGTTTAACATGATCATGTTCATCCGCAATCAAGGCTTCTGTATTTGCCTCAGTAATAATATTGATGCCTTTCTGTTCGATACTATGGCGTAACATCGCACTTGCTCGACTATCAAGCTGACGCTCCATGATACGATCCATCAAATGCAATACAGTGACATTCATACCACGCTGTACCAGACCATAAGCAGCTTCTAAACCAAGTAAGCCTCCACCAATCACCACTGCATTCTTCTTGCTTTCAGCATAGTTGATCATGGTATTTACATCGTAAATATCACGGAAGCTGATCACACCTTTTAGATCGACACCTTGAACTGGCGGAATGAATGGCGACGATCCTGTCGCAATAATCAGACGATCATAATCAACACTTTCACCTTTTTGGGTATGTACGGTTTTGCGTGTACGATCGATCTTTACCGCAGGATCATCAGCGATGAACTTGATGCCTTTATCGCTATACCATGCATGTGGATGCAGCATAATATCATCGATGGTTTTCTCACCTGAAAGTACATGCGACAACATAATGCGGTTGTAGTTGCCCCAAGGCTCTTCACCAATTACGGTCACTTCATAACGATCTGGCGCCATATCAAGTAAGTCTTCCAGACAGCGCATGCCCGCTAAGCCATTACCGATAAGCACCAGTTTTAATTTTTCTTGAGAAGCACCGTTATTGGTGATGTAAGTCTTTTGTGGGACTGGACTCACCCATACCCGACCTTCTTCAATTTTAGTTGGAAAGACCAAAAGCTTTTGATCTTTATCTTCCAAACAACGTCCCGTCGCTAAACTGAAATGCTGCTTATAGATCGGCGATGCAATCACACGCTCGCCTTGCAAATCACCAATAATGCCACGACACATCACATTCGCTTGACTAAACGGATCTTTATTGCTCAATGCATAAATACGTTTTTCATGACCCACACGGAACAAGGCCACTGTTTGCTCACCCACCAATGCCCCAACACCTGTATTCGGTGTAATGTCATTCAAAGCACAGACATCAATCCATTGATCTTCAGGAAGCATATTTAAATCTTTTAAGTTCGTCATTTTAATTCTCCTTATGCTTCAACCATTGGAATACGATCAACTGAACGCTCTGCGTCATTTAAAGGACGGATTTGATCACGTACTTGGGTAAACTGAATGTGTGGATCAGCTTGTTCATCTGCACTTGCATTAATATAAGTTTGGAAGCGTTTGCGGATTTCAGGATTTTCCACCGCAGTACGCCATTCATCTTGATACGTACCAATCACATGACTCATACGATTTTCAAGCTCTTCTGCTAGACCCAATGAATCATCGACAATTACGGCTTTCAAGTAATCTAAACCACCTTCCATATTGTCACGCCATACGCTAGTACGTTGTAAACGATCTGCGGTTTGGATATAGAACATAAAGAAGCGGTCAATATAGCGAATCAAGGTTTGAGTATCTAAATCTGATGCCAGTAACTCAGCATGGCGAGGTTTCATACCGCCGTTACCACAGACGTATAAGTTCCAGCCTTTCTCAGTTGCAATCACGCCCACATCTTTGCCTTGCGCTTCGGCACACTCACGCGTACAACCCGAAACCGCCATTTTCAATTTATGTGGTGAACGTAAACCTTTGTAACGATTCTCAAGTTCAATCGCTAAGCCTACAGAGTCATCAACGCCATAACGACACCATGTGCTACCCACACAAGACTTCACAGTACGCAATGATTTACCGTAAGCGTGACCAGATTCAAAGCCAGCCGCGTTGAGTTCTTCCCAAATGAATGGAAGCTCATGGATTTGCGCGCCGAATAAGTCGACACGTTGACCGCCAGTAATTTTGGTATACAAATTATATTTCTTAGCGATTTGACCGACCGCAATCAAACCATCTGGTGTAACTTCACCGCCTGCCATACGTGGCACAACTGAATAAGAACCATCTTTTTGGATATTACCCAAGTAGTAATCATTACTGTCTTGTAAGCCTGCATGACTTGGTTCAAGCACAAAATCATTCCAGCACGATGCCAAAATATTGGCAGCCGTTGGCTTACAAATATCACAACCTAAACCATGACCATGTTGATGAATCAAATCATCAAAAGTTTTGATTTCATTGACACGGACCAAGTGATACAACTCTTGGCGTGAGTACGGGAAGTGTTCGCAAATATGGTTATTGACTGTAACACCTTGGCGTTGTAACTCAGACTTTAATACTTGAGTTACGAGTGGCGCACAACCACCACAAGCGGTTGCAGCTTTAGTGCATTTTTTCAAAGCACCGAGTGAGGTTGAACCATCACAGATTGCTTGACAAATATCAGCTTTAGATACGTTATTACACGAACAAATGGTGGCACTATCAGGTAGTAAGTCAACGCCACTACCGCCTCCTGCTTTTGCACCTGAATCAGCAAAGCCCGGCATAATTAAACTTTCAGGCGTTTCAGGTAATGCCAAGCCATTCAGCATCATTTGCAATAGATCGTTATATTCGGCTGCATCACCCACCAAAACCGCGCCAAGCAATTTGGTTTTATCAGCATCGACCACGATCTTTTTATAAACCAAGGCGTCTTCGTCAGCATAGAAATAGCTGAGAGAGTTTGGAGTCATACCATGTGCATCACCCACTGATGCAACATCGACACCCATCAATTTCAGCTTGGTGCTCATGTCGGCACCTGCGAAACTGTGCGTTTCCTCAACCAAAATATGTTTTGCTGCAATACGTGCCATGTCATAGCCCGGTGCAACTAAACCATAAATTTTGTTATCCCACAGCGCACATTCACCAATCGCATAAATGTTTTCATTTGAGGTTTGGCAGTAATCGTTGATTTTAATACCGCCACGCTCACCGAGGACTAAACCACTCGAACGAGCCAATTCATCACGCGGACGAATACCTGCTGAGAATAAAATAATATCGGTTTCAAGCTCGCTGCCATCAGCAAACTTCATCACATGCGTTGCTTCTGCACCTGCTTCAATAGAAGATGTTGCTTTTTGGGTGTGAACTTTCACCCCAAGATTTTCAATTTTACGACGTAATACTTTCCCACCCAAATCATCAATTTGCACTGCCATCAAGCGTGGTGCAAATTCAACAACATGTGTTTCTAAGTTTAGATCTCGTAATGCTTTCGCTGCTTCCAAGCCAAGTAAGCCACCACCGATCACCACACCTGTTTTGGCATTTAAACTTGCTGCGCGAATCGCATCCAAATCTTCAAGCGTACGGTAGACAAAGCAATTCTCACGATCATTACCTGATATTGGCGGAACAAAAGCATAAGAACCTGTTGCCAAAACTAATTTGTCATAGTGAATCACATCCCCATGATTCGTGGTAACAGTCTGTTCAATTGTATCAATCGCAGTTGCTTTGGTATTTAAGCGTAAATCGATCCCGTGTGCATCGGCAAAATCAAAACGTGCAAGTGACAAGTCTTTTGCCGATTTACCAGAGAAGTACTCAGTCAAATGTACACGGTCATAAGCAATACGTGGTTCTTCTGCAAGAATGGTGATTTCTAACTCATCATCAGCTTTCTCTAAAATGGCTTCGATGAATTTATGACCTACCATGCCGTGACCAATCATCACTAATTTCATTGTGTTTCTCCTAAAATCTGATTTCGATTAAGCTGCGCTGTTTTGTTCTGCGTGGCGTTCTACAAGAGCTTGTTCAAATAAGCGTTGTTCTTTTTCTTTATGCTCTACCGAGAATCGAATGAACATCACAGAACCCGCAGTGATCACAACTAAGCCACCTAAAACCATTAAACATGTTTGGATATCCAACATGCCTTTCAATAAAAATCCTGCTGCAACAGCACCGACGTTACCACCTGCACCAATAATGCCTGCCACACCACCTAGAGCTTCACGATCAATAAATGGAACCAGTGCGTAGGTCGCTCCACATGCCATGTGAGTGAACAATGCGAAGATGGTCATGCTAAGAATAGCTAACGTAACGCTGTTCATTTGAGAGAAAAGGATCAAGAACAAACCCTCACCCAAAATCAGTAAAAATAGAATCTTAGTACGTCCGTCCAAACCTCGCTTCAATGCGACTTTGTCTGAAACCATGCCACCTAATGCACGGGCAAATAGTGCCAACAAACCAAAGATACCTGCCGCTAAACCCGCTTCTTTTAAACCAAAATCAAAATGTGTGACGTAATACATGGCGATGATGTTATGGATGAAGATCTCAATACCAAAACACGCTGCATAAGAAACAAATAAGATCCACACACGATAGTTACGCGCCGCGTGCATCAGAATCGCCATCCCGCCTTTTTTATCGCTGCCAACCGAGATACCCTGTGCACGAAGCTCTTTAAAGTTTCCTTGTGGGCAATCTTGCGTGTATTTCCAGTAAAGTCCCCCGACAATGACCATCAACAGACCAGGAACAAGCAGTGCGATTCTCCAACCCATTGCCTGCTCGACACCAAACATCACCAACGCCGCAAGCATCAATGGCATCAAGACTTGAGTCGCACCACCACCCGCATTACCCCAACCAGCAGAAGCAGCATTTGCAGTCCCCACCACATTTGGCGCAAACATAATACTGGTGTGATATTGCGTAATCACAAAACTGGCACCGATCGCACCAATCAATAAACGGAAAAATAAGAAAGATTCATAGCTATTTGCTGAAGCAACACCGAATACAGGAATACTCCCGATCAGCAATAATGCGGTATAGGTTTTGCGTGGACCGTATTTGTCACACAGTGGTCCAACGATAAGACGAACGACAATCGTGATCGCGACAGCTGCAATATTGATATTGGCAATTTGATCTATGGTTAAATTGAACTCACCTGCAATCACAGGCATAAGAGGAGCACAAGCAAACCAAGCAAAGAAACAGACGAAGAATGCAAGCCAGCTCATGTGGAATGCACGCATCGCTGGTGCGGAAAAGTTGAATAACTTAATTGATGTGGCTTTTTTGGCCGATAAATCTAAAGACATTGCCATCTCTCCTTTACTGAACGTGTACTGTGTTGTTGACACAAACATTGTGTAAACAAACCGATCAGATCGGACATCGTTGGCCGTCTTACAATTTTTTTTGAAAAGTCGTCTTTGACTCAGTATTTAACTAGCAAATGTTGTGCCAAATAAACCAATATAAAATTAAAAACAAGGTTAACCATTGTTTTATATGTATTTGTTAGTAAATTTCAGACATCATAGATATAAGTGAAACACATCTTTTACCCCTAAAAATTGTGATGACCTGTTTTAAAGCACAATTCACCTTGCTTCATAACAACACTTTTTACGCACCAAAAAGGCTCATATTCAGTTTTTTAACACTTGCAGCCCAGATTTCATTTTTTCAAATAAACGAGCAGCGATACAATAAAGCGCATAAACTATCTACTTCTGGGGCGTTTGCACCGAATCGGAAGTTTTCTGATGGCATTAATATTGCTTAAAAAAATAATAGGGTCTGTCGACATTTCAACCATGCATTGCACAGCCCCTACTCACAGCACTTTATTCAGAATGTGCATATACCGACAGTTTGACTCTTATACTTATGCCGAAACTCAAAATTGTTCTCATAGACGATGATCAGGCTCGGGCGGAATACATTAAAACCTGTTTAACAGAACATGACTTTGATGTAGTCGCTTGTTTTACCTTAGATCACCTTAATATTTTTAATCTAGAACACCTTCAAGCAGATGTCATTTTGCTTGATATGGATCACCCGCATCGCGATGTGATTGAGAACTGTGTCAGCAGTTTTGACTTACCTACGGTACTTTTTACCAAAAACACGGATAAAGACACCATTAAACAAGCGATTGATGCGGGGATTACAGCCTATATCGTCGATGGCATTGACCCTTCTCGCTTACATACCATTTTAGAGATATCCATTGAGCAATATAAGAAGCATAAAAAGCTAGAAGGTGATCTTAAAGATGCAAAAACCAAACTTGCAGACCGTAAAGATATAGATAAAGCCAAAGTATTATTGATGAAACTGCACGGTTTGAGTGAAGACACTGCCTTTCAATTACTTAGAAAAAATGCCATGAGTCATCGTATGACGATTGGTGAGATGGCTCGTCGCTTGCTCGATGCGCAACAACTATTAAACAACCAATTGAAGGATGAATAGATGAGCCATTTAGCAAAATTAGAAAAAACCCAATTACAGCTCGGCTATATCCCTTTACTTGACTGTGTTGCATTGCTTTGGGCTAAACAACGTGGCTTCTTTGAAGATGTGGGCTTAGATATTAGCTTAGTACAGGAAGCATCTTGGGCAAGCCTACGTGATCGACTTGCCTTTGGTTTGCTGGACGCTGCTCATTGCTTATCAGCAATGTTACCTGCAGCAGCAGTGGCAGCCGATCAAATTGGCATCCCATTACAAACCCCTTTAGTTTTGAGCGAAAACCGTGCATTTATCAGTCTAAGTCAAAAGCTCTGTTATGAATTAAACATTCAAAAACAAGACTCGGCTGAAATTTCTGCACAGAAATTGGTGCAAAAAATAAAGACAAATCATCCTATTTCCTTAGCCCATGTATTTCAGCACTCTATTCATCACTATTGTTTAAGAGAATGGTTAGCGTTGGCCGATGCGGATTTAGCACACTCCATTCAGGTAAAAACGCTTCCACCTCCTTATATGGCTGAAGCGCTCAGCAATCATCTAATTGATGGTTTTTGTGTCGGGGAGCCATGGAATACTCAACCCGAACTGCTTGGATTAAGCCATATCATTTGTTCAAGCCAAGATATTATTCCCAACGTTGCAGATAAAGTATTAGCGGTTACCCAAGAATGGGCACAACAACACCCCAATACTTTGATCGCGTTAACCACTGCCATTATTAGAGCACAACGTGAACTTAGAGAGCTCGAAGATTTTGCACCCGTCTGGCAGCTTCTGATTGAATTTGAGATTATTCAATTCAACTGCTCACCAGAGGTTCATGTTGAAAAGTATTTTAATATTCAAAATATCATACGAAACTTCATTCACGATGATGCTGAACCCAAGCAAAAAGACTTTGCATGGTTATTTGAACAAATGCAAAAATGGCACAGTCCTAATATCAAGGCATCTTCGTGTACTGATCCAGCACAAAACTGCTTGTTATTAGACACTTACTCTGCCGCAGAAAGTGAAGCGATAAAATCTTAGCGTAAAAAAAGCTGCCTTTAAATATAAAGACAGCGCTGAAAGACCCAAAAGAGACCACGCCAATCAAAGCAGTCTCTTAAGTAATAGTGATATTACTCAAATAAAGCTTATCTTTTTCGGACATTTTCATGTCATTAACTGCCATCCAAAATATAGAAATGCATCACTTTTGCCAATTCATAAACGCAAAGTGATGCCTAACAAACAATCAGCTTGGCAGATTTAGCTAAATCTAGCCGCTGATTCAGCGGTAACATGCAACAGGCCAAGCGCTGATATGCATAAACATCTAAATAATTAGGGTTAACCCATATGTAGAAAAAACAATAAAATCAAATAAAAACAATATATTAAATTATTATACTCAGGCTTATTTTTTAATTTGAATATGCTTAGGCTTTATAGATCTATGGATCATAAATGGGTTAAATATCATAATATTTGATGCATATTGACTGTCAAGTTACACAAATCCTCTGAACCAATTGGTGTAATTCAGTTTAGAATATTAAAAAATAAAATAAGGTGAATTTTGTCATTTTTTAACATTGCCAATTCCTTGCAAAGTTTTCATTATATGCACCATGCTTGGTATGCGAATTTCTTAATTGACGAAAAGAAATTATAAAAAAATTGTAGAATTTTGTGCCATAATAAGCAAACTTTGCAGACATCTTGCAAAACACATTTGCAGTTTTAGAATTGGAGCAGGCTGAATGAGCTCAACCATTTTGGTGATTCACGGACCGAATTTAAACTTGCTAGGAAAGCGTGAACCAGAAGTTTATGGCCATCTCACTTTAAGTGATATTGACCAACAACTCACCGCTCAAGCTAAAAATGCGTCACTTATACTAGATACATTCCAAAGTAACTGGGAAGGTGCGATTGTTGATCGTATCCATCAGGCACAAAATGAAGGGGTGAAATTGATCATTATCAACCCCGCTGCCCTCACCCATACTTCGGTTGCATTACGCGATGCACTGCTTGGTGTTGCGATCCCATTTATTGAAGTTCATTTGTCGAATGTTCATGCACGTGAAACATTCCGTCATCACTCATATCTATCAGATAAAGCCATTGGCGTGATTTGTGGCTTAGGTGCTAAGGGTTATTCCCTTGCACTCGATTACGCTATCGAAAAAATTCAATCTACTAATTAATTTAAACATTTCAGGAATGCTCACTCATGGATATCCGTAAAATCAAGAAACTCATCGACCTGATGATTGAATCTGACTTACAAGCGATTGAAGTTAAGGAAGGTGATCAATCCATCTCGTTGACTCGTCCAACACCTGTTTATGCATCTGTCGCGGCTGCACCAGCGGCTTCAACTCCAGCAGCAGCACCCGTTGTAAAAACGCCACGCGGTGCGGTTGAAACCTCGCCAATGGTCGGTGTGTTCTATGCAGCACCAAGTCCTGGTGAAGCACCTTTTGTCAAAATTGGTCAAACGGTATCTGCAGGTGAAACCCTAGGGATCATCGAAGCAATGAAGATCATGAACCCAATTGAAGCAACTCAAAGCGGTGTAATCGAAGAAATCTTAGTGAAAAACGGTGACGTCATTCAGTTTGGTCAACCACTTTTCCGCTACCGCGCCTAATACATCTGGGGATTTCTATGTTGCAAAAAGTATTAATTGCAAACCGTGGTGAAATCGCTTTACGAATTACTCGGGCTTGCAAAACACTTGGTATTAAAACCGTTGGTATTTATTCTGATGCTGACAAAGATTTGATGCATTTACGCTTTGTAGATGAAGCAGTATGTATCGGACCGGGTACCACAAGTGAAAGTTATTTAAATATTCCTGCAATTATTACTGCCGCAGAAATCACTGGTGCTGATGCAATCCATCCGGGTTATGGCTTTTTATCTGAAAATGCCGAGTTCGCTGAGATTATAGAAAGTTCAGGTTTTACTTTTATTGGTCCTCGTCCTGAGCATATTCGTCTCATGGGGAACAAAGTTTCTGCAATTATTGCAATGAAAAAAGCAGGTGTACCAACCGTACCGGGCTGTGACCACGCTGTTACGATTCATAATGCACTTGCTGAAGCCAAAGAAATCGGCTTCCCACTGATCGTAAAGGCCGCATCTGGTGGTGGTGGTCGTGGTATGCGTATTGTTGAACGTGTGGATACACTGCTTGAGTCTGTTCAAGCTGCACAACGTGATGCGGAAATGTGGTTCGGTGACGATACGGTTTATATGGAACGTTTCTTACAGAAACCTCGTCACGTCGAAGTACAAATCCTCGGGGATGGTAATGGTCATGCGATTCATTTATATGATCGTGATTGTTCATTACAGCGTCGCCATCAAAAGGTGCTAGAAGAAGCACCTGCGCCGAATCTTCCTGAACAAGCTCGTGCTGATATTTTAGAGGCTTGTGTAAATGCCTGTAAGCTTATGCAGTATCGTGGTGCTGGTACGTTCGAATTTTTATTTGAAGATGGTGAATTCTTCTTTATCGAAATGAATACACGTGTTCAAGTTGAACATCCAGTCACAGAAATGGTGACGGGTATTGATATTATTGAACAACAACTTCGTATTGCTGGTGGTTTAGGCTTAGACCTTCAACAAGACGAAATCGAAGTCAAAGGCCATGCGATCGAGTGTCGTATCAATGCCGAAGACCCAACCAACTTTATGCCTTCTCCTGGCAGAATTGACAACTTCTACGCACCGGGTGGCGCGGGTATTCGTTTAGATTCTCATATCTATCAAGGTTATAGCATTCCACCCTACTATGACTCAATGATTGCAAAACTCATTGCGCATGGTAAAGATCGTGAAACATCTTTAGCGCGTATGCGTCAGGCATTAGACGAAATGATTTTGACAGGGATTAAAACCAATATCCCTTTGCATAAAGATCTGATTTTGAAAGATAAGAATTTCTGCGAACAAGCGATGGATATTCATTATCTCGAAAAACATTTACTAAAACAGCTTGAACCAAAAGCTGAAAATGTTTAAATAAAAGCTGCAATAAAAAACACCGCTTATGAATCATAGGCGGTGTTTTTTTATTTATTGAATTAAATGGTCTAAGGTAAAACACGGCGTAAAGTTGCAAAGCATTTTTCGCCTTTCTCGTTCGCACAGAAGTCAATGGTATGTGGGTTCGACCATTTTACAAAGTATTGAGAAACTTCCCCAGTTTGATCGACTTGCTGACCTGAACAGTCAATTTCATTATTATCATATTTGATTTGTAGGATCAGTGCTGGCAAACGCTCATTATGATCCTCTGACGGCTGATAGTCATACATGCCATACGACCATTCTTTGCCACTTTTTACCACAACTTCATTCATTCCACGAAAGTTATAGTATTCAACACATTTTTTATTATTGGGTATTTCCATTCCCCACAACCCCATAATTTCAGGGCGATTGGTGACACGTATATTATTCACCGAAGTCATAGCTTGAGCTTTTACTGCCTTCGCGTTTACTGCTGTTTCAGCGATTGCCCCTGTTGAGCAAGCCCACAATAATCCAATAATATAAATATTTTTCATAGATTTAATTAAGTTATCATCTAAACTTTCCATGGCTTTAACTTAGCATATTTTTGAGTAAAAACACTGAAACATAACCATATCAACACAATATTTTTGTGCTGATATTTATTTGATTGTTCAATCGGTTTTTTAAGGTATTCTTATTGAATACAAATATTTAATTTATAAAAGTTTAGCTTTAGGGATATAAAGCCATGAAATTTTCTGAATACATCCAATATGATGGTTTAGGTTTAGCTGAGTTGGTCAAAAATAAGCAAGTTCATCCATCAGAGTTACTTGAAATTGCATTGCAACGCACAGAACAAATCAACCCTAAACTAAATGCAATCATTATCCCAATGTACGAGCAAGCCAAACAACGCGCCCAACAACAACGTACAGGTCAATTCGCTGGTGTTCCATTTTTAGTAAAAGATTTATTTCAAGAATATCAAGGCATACCAACCTCTTTTGGTAGCCATGCACTTAAAAAAATCAATTACACACCAGACTTTAATGCAGAAATCGTCAATCGTTGGGAACAAACTGGAATTGTCACATTTGGGCGAACCAATACCCCTGAATTTGGAATCAAAGGTATTACTGAACCTGATGCTTGGGGCGCTTGTCGCAATCCTTGGAATTTAAAACACAATAGCGGTGGCTCGTCAGGCGGTTCTGCCTCGGCTGTCGCTGCGGGTTTAGTCCCGATTGCAGGCGCTGGTGATGGCGGCGGATCAATTCGTATTCCTGCATCGTATTGCGGTTTGTTTGGACTAAAACCAAGTCGCGGACGCACGCCATGGGGACCTCAATCAGGTGAAGCCATGCATGGTGCAGCGATGCAGCATGTGTTATGTAAAACCGTGCGCGATAGTGCGGCTATGTTAGATGCGGTGCAAGGTCCTGAACAAAGCTCACTTTTTACGATTCAAGCACCTGATCAAAAATATTTAGATATTATCCAACAAGCACCGAAAAAACTGAGAATCGCTTTTAGCACGCATTCACCCATTGGAACAAAAGTTTCTAAAGACGCGATTCAGGCCGTTCAACAAACTGCCAAGCTTTTAGAGTCTTTAGGTCATATCGTGGTCGAAGATCGTCCAAACATAGATGGCTTAGCGCTGGCGAAAGACTTCATCACAACGTGGTTTAGTCAGTTCACTTATATGCAAGCACAAATCAAACACATGTCTGGCTCAACAGATGCTGATTTCGAGCTTGATTCATTAGCCTTAGCTGCCTTTGGTGCAAAAACAACTGCAACCGAATATATTCACACACTCAACAATTGGGGACTGTATAGCACCCAAATGAATATTTTCTTTGAGAAATATGACCTATACCTAACCCCAACAACAGCATCGGTCGCGCCTAAAAATGGTGAAGTTGCCACACCTGCTTGGCAAAAGCCCATTTTGAAAGCTTTATTAAAAGTTGGAAAAGCGCATTATCTCGCGCAAGGCAAACTGGTCGAGAAAATGGTGCAAGATAATTTAAGTTGGGTTCCCTTCACTCAATTAGCCAATGTCACTGGTTTACCTGCTATGTCTGTACCGCTGTACTGGAATAAAAATGGTATGCCTTTGGGTAGCCAGTTTATTGCACCCTTTGGACGTGAAGACCATTTGCTACAACTCGCCGCACAACTTGAGCAAGCACAACCGTGGATGCCGCAGTATAAAAAAATTCAACTCTAATCTAACTTTTCGCTGCCGTTTCTACCTGATTCGGCAGCCACATCACCAGACCTAAACCAACTAATACAACTGCACTTGCACAGAAGAAAATGGTCGGACCCGAAAGAATCTGCCAATAGTACCCTGCCAACAAACTTCCTGAAGCAACGCCCAGCCCCCACATGGTGCTGTACAACGCTTGACCTCGACCCTGTTGCTCTGCTGAAAAGTTTTGGAAAATCACTTTCATCGCAATCAAATGAAATAGTCCAAAACTAAAGGCATGCAAACATTGTGCTAAAAGTTGCCCGATGAAATTAGTATCTAATATTCCCACGAGAAACCAGCGAAGACTGGTAAATAAAAGACAAATAACCACCAAGTTCCTCCATGAAAAACGGGTGAAAAACAGTCTTTGTGCCACCGCAAACATCACAATTTCAGCGATAACACCCATTGCCCAAAGGCTGCCTATCTGTGTTGTGCTAAACCCGATTTCTTTGAGAAAGTTGCTATAGAAACTATAAAATGGTGCAAGTGAAAATAATAGAATAAACTCGATCGTAAAGAATGCTGCAACCAGTGGTTTTTTTAAAACTGGCCATAAAGGTTCTAATTTTTTCTGAGAACTTGGTGCGTGCTCAGGTTCTTTAATGCTGAATGACCATAAAAAAGCTAAAAATGAAATCGCTAAAAGTAAGATAGGTAGCATTGAGATGGGGATGATTTCTAATAATGCTCCAATAGCGAACACCCCAACAATAAAACCGACCGAACCCCACTTTCGCACTTTTCCATATAGTTCAGCGCGTTTTTCACCTAACCAAAAAAGTGTCACACCTTCAAACTGCGCCAAGATCGCATTTTGAAAAAAACTGAAGATCAACATCAGCAATGCCACAGATTGAAAACTATTTGGAATCACAAAAATAGCAAACCAAATACAGGCTTCCATCCATGTGGCAATGCGCACCAGCAGCATTCGTTTACCTGATTTATCCGCAATCCAACCCCAAATCAGCGGCGCAAAAAAACGAGTAATGATTGCGATTGAAGATAGAATACCGATTTCTTGATAATTGAAGCCCTGATCTTGCAGATACAGGTTCCAATAAGGCATGAATGTTCCAACGATTGCATAATAAAATAGGTAGAAACCACCCAATCGAGTTTGAATACTTAAAGATTGAAACAATTCAAAAGCCTTTTAATGAACAACGTGATATCAAGCCAAAAATGCAAACTTATTTTAGATTGATGAACCAACAATTCTAGCTTAGATAAAACAATAATACTTCAACCAAAGCATGGACGATTTGTTGTTATGAACATTGGTAGCCACATTTTAGACATTACAAAAAAATAGGGCTGAAAACGAATTCAACCCTATTGATATAAAAACTCAGAAATAGTCTTTAGACATCAGTTCCTAAAGCCATACTCGATTGTGCGTTTTTCAATTTTCTCAGCTTAAAGACATAGGTCAACATTAAGCAGAGGATCCACGCAGGAATCATCATCACCGCAATACGCATATCGGGTGAAAGTGACATCACCACAAGAATACCCAGCATAAATACGATACAAAGATAATTACTAAATGGATAAGCAATACTTGGAAACTTGGTGCTCTGCCCTTGTATTTGCATCGCTTTGCGGAACTTAAGATGTGTCCATGAGATCACGATCCAGTTAATCACAATCGCTGCAACCACCAACATCATCAACAAAGCAAAGGCTTTTTCTGGAAATAGATAGTTGATCAATACACACAATACCGTCACGAAAGCAGATACCAGAACCGCATTGGTTGGGATACCACGTTTATTGATATGCTTTAAAAATTTTGGTGCATTGCCCTGCTCTGCCAAACCGAGCAACATACGACTGCTGCAATAGCTTGTGCCGTTATAAACAGAAACTGCGGCTGTCAAAATGACAAAGTTCAACATGGTTGCCACACCGTGACTATCTAAAGACGCAAATACCATCACAAATGGACTGCCACCCTCGATCATTTGATTCCAAGGGAATAATGCAAACAAGATGAACAGCGTTGCGATATAGAAAATCAAAATACGGTAAATAATTTGATTTACAGCCTTAGGTAAGGTTTTATCAGGATCACGTGCTTCAGCTGCCGTGATACCAAACAATTCGATCCCACCAAATGCAAAGATAATCACAGCCATTGCCATGACTAAGCCTTCAATACCAAATGGAAAGAAACCACCCAACGCCCAAAGGTTGCTAATACCAGCCTGTGGACCTGCCGTACCAGTTGCAAGCAAATAAGAACCAAAGCCAATCATGGCTAAGATGGCTAAAATTTTGACGATAGAGAACCAGAATTCCATCTCTCCAAACAGCTTCACATGCAATAAGTTAATGCCGTTGATTAAGAGGAAAAAGGCCAATGCCGATGCCCAAGTTGGGATTTCAGGCCACCAATATTGAATATAGAGTCCAATTGCCGTCAGCTCAGCCATACAGACGAGAATATTGAGTACCCAATAATTCCAGCCAGACATGAAACCTGCAAACGAACCCCAGTATTTATTCGCAAAATGACTAAATGAGCCACTAACTGGCTCTTGAACCACCATTTCACCTAACTGTCGCATCATTAGAAATGCAATTAAGCCTGCGATTGCATAACCTAAAATCACTGACGGACCTGCCAGCTTAATAGATTGTGAAATACCAAGAAACAGTCCTGTACCAATCGCACCACCTAGCGCGATAAGCTGGATGTGCCGATTGCTCAAACCATGTTTCAGGTTTCCTTGCGATTGTTTTGACATATGATTATTCTCATCCTTGTCACGTAATTTTCTTGTATTAAATTACGTATATCATAAATTAATCCAAAATGCCTATAGTTGATCGAAAAATAATTAATTTACTTTTCTCGTAACCGCGCATATAAGCAGAAAATTCAACAAATAACAATAATTATGTTATATGTAATTAAATTATGTATTGCGTAATTAATTATTTTCAGTATGATAGAAATCATAACGTTCACTCCTCTTGCGAGATCAAGCTGAAAGAAACTTATAATATTTTCAATATATCTATATATTTCAAACAATTGATCAATAAAGTGAGAAGCTTAAAGGTAAACCCTGAAAAAATTAAGACAAGGAAAGCAAAATCATGACACAGCATTTAACTTCTTTTCTTGAGATTGACCCTCAATCAGATTTCACAATGCATAATTTGCCGTATGGCATTTTTAGTGAAATAGCTCAAGCTAATAAACGCGTCGGTGTTGCCATTGGAGACTGGGTGATTGATCTTGCGGTATTAGAAACACACGGCTTGTTGCAACTGGATGGAAATCAAAACTATTTCAATCAGCCGACATTGAATACATTTATTGAGTCTGGGAAACAAAACTGGCAAAAAGTGCGTCAAACCCTGCAGAACTTATTGTCTATAGACAACCCAACACTACGTGATAATGCCGAACTACGTAAACTGGTATTATTGCAACAAAATACGGTAACTTTACACTTACCCATTCATGTACCTGGCTATACCGATTTCTATTCATCTAAAGAACATGCCACCAATGTCGGTACCATGTTTAGAGATCCTAAAAATGCCCTTCTGCCTAACTGGAGCGAACTTCCAGTTGGATACAATGGACGAGCGAGCTCAGTCATCGTTAGTGGTACAGATATTGTTCGTCCATCAGGACAAATCAAACTACCAAATAGCGAACGTCCAATTTTCTCAGCAACACGCAAACTCGATTTTGAATTGGAAACTGCATTTATCGTGGGCAAAGCGACTAAGCTTGGTCAGCCTATCTCGATAGAAGATGCATCAGATCATATTTTTGGTATGGTTTTACTCAATGACTGGTCAGCACGTGATATCCAACAGTGGGAATACGTACCGTTAGGACCATTCAATGCCAAAACTTTTGCTAGTGCTATTTCTCCATGGGTGGTAACGATGGAAGCACTGGAACTATTCAAAGTCAAAGGTCCGACGCAGCAACCACAACCACTCCGTTATTTACAAGAAAATATCGCCAATAGCTACGACATTCATCTCAGTGTCGAAGTACAAACGCCACAATCGCAAAAATCAGAAGTGATCTGCCAAACCAATTTTAAATATATGTATTGGTCGATGGCACAACAACTGACACATCACACCATCGCAGGTTGTAATGTGCAAGTTGGTGATCTGATGGGCTCAGGTACCATTTCAGGACCAACCGAAGACTCGTACGGTAGCTTACTTGAATTAACGTGGAATACTACCAAACCATTAACCCTTTCAAATGGTGAAACACGTGGTTTCTTAGAAGACGGCGACCGTGTTGTGATGAAAGGTTATTGTGAGAAAGATGGGATTCGGGTCGGTTTTGGTCAAGTCGAAAATACCATCCTTGCAGCACATAAGTTTGAATTTAATCGAACTGAGGAAGAGAGCTATGAAACTGTATAGCTATTTCCGTAGTTCCGCTGCATATCGCGTACGGATTGCGTTGAATATAAAACAGCTTGCCTATGAAACTCAGCCGATTCATTTAGTAAAAAATGAACAGCAGCAGGCAGATTATCAAGCACTGAATCCAAGCCAATTGGTACCGACGCTAGTTGATGCGGATCAGACCTTGTTGCAATCCATCAGCATTTTGGAATATTTGGAAGAAGCTTATCCTGAGGTCGCTTTATTACCAAAGAATATTGCTGAACGAGCTAAAGTTCGAGCCTTTTCCCAAGCTATCGCCTGTGATATTCATCCGCTCAATAATTTAAGAGTGTTGAAGTATCTACAACAGGATCTTTCGCTAAGCGATCAGCAAAAAAGTAACTGGTATCAGCATTGGATGTTGCTCGGCTTTCAGAGTTTAGAAGCACAGCTTCAGGATTCAAATGGGCAGGTTTGCTTTGGTACACAAGCCACATTTGCTGACTGTTGTTTGATTCCTCAAGTCTATAACGCAAAACGATTCAAAATTGATTTAACTGCGTTTCCAAAGATTGAATCCATTTATCAACACTGTTTAACGCTTCCTGCATTCTTGCACGCAGCCCCAGAACAACAACCAGATTGGGAATAAAGATAAAAGGAGTTTTATGATGAGCTTTGCAATTAAAAAAATTCACCACGTCGCCTACCGTTGTCGAGATGCGAAAGAAACCGTGGAATGGTATAAAACCATGCTGAATATGGACTTCATTTTAGCTTTTGCAGAAGATCACGTCCCTTCGACTAAAGCCTTTGATCCTTATATGCATTTATTCCTCGATGCAGGTCAAGGCAATGTCTTGGCATTTTTTGAACTGCCAACGCAGCCTGAAATGGGCCGCGATGAGAATACACCACAGTGGGTGCAACATATCGCTTTTGAGGTTGAAGATCACGCCACCCTATTAGATGCAAAAGCACATCTTGAAGCCCATGATGTGAAAGTACTAGGTGTTACCAATCACGGTATTTTCCATTCAATTTATTTCTTTGATCCAAATGGTCATCGGCTAGAACTCACTTATAACGATATACATGCCGATGCCAAAATTGCGCGTATTACCGAAGAAATGAAGTCAGAAATGCTCGACGAGTGGAGCCGTACTAAACGCGCCCCGCACCATACCCATTTCTTACATGAAGATGAGTTAGGTGCTTAGATATGCGCTATGCAAATGTGATGCAGAAAGATAATGCCAGTAAAAAGGCACGTTTTCAGCATAGACGCATAGCATAAACAATGTGGGGATCGGCATTGAAGATATATTGACTTCAATGCCGATTTTTTATTGCCTGAACATAGGTAAATTGCTAAATGAGAGGCATATTTTGCTGTGATACAAACGAAATGCAATTCCATGCGAAAACAAATGTATGCTTATACGATTCACCTATTTAAGTCATTTAAAAAGATGATTTCTATTTTGCGGGATGCTCAGGCATTATGTGCAGAACTCGTAAAATCGAATACCAAGATCAAACCAATACTGCTAGATGAAATGTAGATGAAGGGTTATTGAATGATTGAAGAAAAGTTATCTGGTGGGGTTCAATCACTTGAGGTGGGATTATCCGTTCTCAATGCCCTTTTGGAACACAATAAGCCGATTATTTTAAAAGAGCTGTCCAGCCAACTTGATATGCATCCAGCCAAAGTACATCGCTATTTGGTCAGCCTGATTCGTATGAATTACGCGAAACAACTGGAAGGTGGTCAATATGCCTTGGGCGATCAAGCTTGGCGTTTGGGGCTTAACTGTATTCAACATACTGATGTCTTACAACTGGTTCAGCATCTAATCTACGATCTACAAAGTAAAATTGGCTGCGGTATTCAGATCAGTAAATGGTCACCTAAAGGTCCGTTAGTCGTACAATCGATTGAATCAAACCACCCGATTTCAATTGTGACCAAAGTCGGCTCAACCATGCCTTTGGTCAACTCTGCGGCAGGTCGTATTTTTGCATCTTATTTGCCTGAAGCTGTGATTCAGCCGTTGATGTATACCGAATGGGAAAAAGCGGCACAAAACCACTATCCAATTAAACCATCAAACTGGGATGAATTCTTAGCACTCAAAGAAACTACGCTACAGCATGGCATGGCGATCGCACAAGGTGATCTGCTGGTGGGCATTAATGCGGTTGGTTTACCAATATTTAATGCGCAACATGCCATGGAGTTTTGTATAGTTGCTTTGGACAGTGAGATGTTCCTACCTGTACATGCAGGCAGTGAAAAACTCGAATTATTCAAACGTGAAGTTGCAGCAATCAATCAGTACATTAAAACGCGTTAATTTTTAAATCATCTTTTCATCCTAAAAATCAAAAAAGCCAAGAATCGATTCTTGGCTTTTTAGTATGGATTTTTCGAGATATTTATTTGGCTTCTAATACACCACGACGAATCTGATCACGTTCAATCGATTCAAATAATGCTTTGAAGTTACCTTCACCAAAGCCATCATCATCTTTACGTTGAATGAACTCAAAGAAAACTGGCCCAAGCATATTTTCAGAGAAAATCTGCAATAACAGCTTCTTCTGACCATCCTTAGTATTGCCGTCTAATAAAATACCGCGCTTTTGTAATTCATCCGTCGGTTCACCATGTTCAGGCAAACGCTCTTTCAACATTTCATAATAAGTTTCTGGCGGTGGCGTCATGAACTTAAGCCCTAAGCCTTTCAACTTATCCCATGTCGAAATAAGATCATCGGTAATGAATGCAATATGTTGAATGCCTTCACCATTGAAATCTGCTAAGAACTCAGCAATTTGACCATTACCCTTGTCAGAATCTTCATTTAATGGAATACGAATCAAACCATCAGGTGCAGTTAAGGCTTTAGAGGTTAAACCTGTATATTCACCTTTGATATCAAAATAGCGAATTTCTTGGAAATTAAAGATTTTTTCGTAGAAATTAGCCCAGTAATCCATGCGTCCTTTATAGACATTATGGGTTAAATGATCAATTTCATTTAAACCAGCACCGCGTGGATTACGCTCAACATCATCAAAGAAAACGAAATCATTTTCATAAATATCACGATCTACGAGGAAAATCGGCATACCACCGATACCTTTAATCGCTGGGATATTCAGTTCCATTGGCCCTGATTGAGAATGCATCGGTTCTGCACCTAGCTCGACAGCATTCTTAAAGGCTTTTGCAGCATCACGGGTTCTAAAGCCCATTGCACATGCTGATGGACCATGCTCTTTAAAGAAAAATGAAGCATAAGATTCAGGTTGGTAATTCAAGATGATATTGATATTACCTTGGCGCCATAAATAAACTTTTTTAGACTTGTGTTTTGCGACTTTTGAAAAACCAATTGTTTCAAAGATTTGATCTAATCCATTTTCCGTCGAAACAAACTCAATAAAAGCAAATCCACATAGTTCTAATGGGTTATCTAAAATGTCCATCTAGTTTCCCTTATCCTTTTTGAGATAAATTCATCCGTTTTTAATACTAAACAGCATGATATCGATTTCTAAATGATGATTTAAACAATGGCTCTCATCGTTAACATCATCCAAAAGATCACAACATGTGTAAGCGTTAACAGAAAAGGCATACGGTGTTTTTATATATTGGTCAAAAGCATCCGTGTTAAAGCCTTTTCTTTTCCTTGAGTAAGCCAAATACAACGCTAAAAAAGCATGTCTAAGCATTGGCTACCAACTTAAAATTAATGCTACAAGAAAGATTAAATTTATGCAATACATAATTTAATTATGTTATGTGTAATTATTTCGATTTACACGGACTCAATTCTGCTTAATCAAACACCCTATATTGCGGGATCAGCGTGATTTAACGATAGATAGATTTATATCTAAATCCGACCTTGGTCTCAATACAATAAAAAATGAATATTCCACTAAATGAATAGCAAAATGTATAAATAACCTCGAAGCGCGTCAGCACGTTAAAAGTTCACTAAGCAATAAAAAGATGTGTAGTAATAACCATCTGAGAAGAATACAAAATTTGATGTATGTACATTGGAATTGATTTTAGCCGCTTTAAGAGAATCATTCTCAGACCTAACAATTCATTACTTGTAGTTATATCTGGTTCTTGGCATGGTTGCTTCATTGTTTAATGATAGGAATCTCTTGACTATGGCTAGTCCAGCACAAGCGATAAGACATAAACTACTCAACACTTTCTTTTCAAGACATTCTGTTTGGTTTCTTTGTATTTTTATCGCTTTAAGTATTACTTGGTTCAAAGCAACGTACACTCCACATACCATTTACTATTTTATTTCTGACACGCTGCTAAATGGGCTTTGGCTAGTAACAACGATACTCAGTCTGGTTGGTTTATACGATTTACTGCAAAAGAAACATGCCATATTAAGAAACTATCCAATTTTAGGTCATTTCCGTTTTATTTTTGAAGATGTACGTCCTGAAATCCGCCAATATTTTATTGAGTCAGATCAAGATGCGTTACCTTTTTCGCGGATGCAACGTAGCCTAGTCTATCAACGCGCCAAAAATGAAAATGCAGATAAACCATTTGGTTCAATCATCGATGTGTATGAACCGAACTATCGCTTCATCGTCCACTCTATCGCGCCATGCCCGCCTGCTGATCCTGCCTCTTTTCGTGTTCAGATCGGTAATGCCCAATGTCTGCAACCCTATAGTGCCTCGATTATGAATATCTCAGCAATGAGCTTTGGGAGTCTAAGTGCCAATGCCATTCGAGCATTGAATCAGGGCGCAAAAATGGGGCATTTTTATCATGATACTGGTGAAGGTAGCTTGAGCCCTTACCATTTAGAAAATGGCGGAGATATTGTTTGGCAAATTGCCAGTGGCTATTTTGGCTGTCGCACGCCTGATGGACTTTTTGATCCTGAGAAGTTTGCTTTACAAGCTAAAAATCCACAAATTAAAATGATTGAAGTCAAGCTTTCACAAGGTGCTAAACCGGGTCATGGTGGAATTTTGCCGAAACATAAAATCACTGAAGAAATCGCAAGTATTCGTGGTATCTCCAGAGATTATGACTGCGTTTCTCCCTCTAAACATCCGAGCTTTAGCACGCCAATTGAAATGATGCATTTCATTCAGCAATTAAGAGAGCTGTCTGGTGGAAAACCTGTTGGTTTCAAGCTATGTATTGGGCAGCCTTGGCAGTTTATGAGTATCGTGAAGGCTATGCTCGAAACAAAGATTGTGCCTGACTTTGTAGTGGTAGATGGTTCTGAAGGTGGTACAGGTGCTGCGCCGATTGAATTTAGTGATTACATCGGCACGCCATTAAGAGAAGGTTTGCGCTTCGTACACAACACCTTGACTGGTGCTGGTTTACGTAGCCAAGTGAAAATTGGCGCAAGTGGAAAGATCATCAGTGCATTTGATATCGCCAGCACTTTTGCTTTAGGTGCTGATTGGGTCAACTCCGCACGTGGATTTATGTTTGCTGTTGGCTGTATTCAAGCGCAAAGCTGTCATACCAACCAATGCCCTGTTGGTGTCGCTACACAAGACCCAGATCGCCAAAAAGCGATTGATGTGCCAAGTAAGTCCGAACGCGTGTTTAGTTTTCACAAAAACACCTTACATGCATTATCTGAAATGATAGCCGCCGCAGGTTTAAGTCATCCATCCGAGATCAAAGCCCATCATTTAGCACAGCGTATGAATGATCGAGAAATCAAAAACTATGCGCAAATTCATTTCTTTCTCAAAGAAAAGGAATTGCTACAGAGCGATTTAGATGATGACGAGAATTTCTACTATCGAATGTGGAAAATGGCAGATGCCACTAAGTTTTAATAAAAACTAAGCTAAATAGCAATCACCACTAATAATAGTGGTGATTTGGTTTGGCATGTAAGAATGCTGGAATGAGTCCTGTCAACGCCGCACGAATATCGGCACGCTCATTAATCAATTGATGTGAACCTTCTTCTAACATCAATAAAGTCTGCAATCTAAATTTACGCCGAATGTATTCAATGTTATAACGCCAATCCACAGTTTGATCGAGCGCTCCTTGTGCTAACCAAACAGGGATACGACAAGCGGGTCGCTGTTCCATTTCCAACATCCATTTCGACATTGCGAGTATCCAATCCATCCCCATCATACGAGGCTGTAAAGGATCTTTAAGTCGAATAAAACGAAGGAATTCAGGGTTATGATTATTACGTCGGAAATGTCGTGGCACTTGGCTTTTGATCCTGCGAATAATGCCTAGGCCGACAGAATTATGCCACCACGCTGTTTTCGCAGGTCGAATCAATGGTGATAACAACAACACTCGATCAACAATCGGATCTTCCCGACGCTCAGCGTACGCCAGCAAATGATGCATCCAAATCGCACCACCGGTACTTTGCCCTATTCCCAACCATGGTTTTGGTAATTGTTTCGCGTCACGAACCGCATCATAAACAGCATGTAATACCTGTTGGTAATGGTCAAAGTTTTGAATACTTGCCGCTGAACCATCACTTAAACCATGTCCCGGTAAATCGTAAGTAACAACACTAAAGCCTTGATCCAATATCTCTTTAATGATCGGCTGATAAATCCCACTGTGCTCTAAGTACCCATGCAACAAGCAAACAGTACCTTGTATCTTGGATTGTTTCGGTTGAAAGACTTGTACATGAACACGGAACAATGGCATTTCGACATAACCTTGCCACTGATCACACTCCAGCGAGTCCAATCCATACAACTTCTGGTAGGCAAGTAATGCTTTAGGTGCTTCAAAAGGTTGATTCAGATCTAAAGCTTCAAGGATTTGAGGCGTGGTTTCACGATTGGGAATAGGTAAATCAAGTTGTTTTAAAATTGTCGGATTTAAAAATGGAATATTGGACATTATGGTATCTCCCGACAATCACTTGAACCAAATAGCACATCACGAATCGTGGCAAGCATTTCATAATTTGCACGGCGACTATGATCATAGTTTTTTTCACTTGGGCGCCAGCGCGTTAAAGTTGTTGGCATCGGTGCAACGACAGGAACAGTCTCTATACCATTCAAAGCGAATAAACGTCGTGTACGAGGCATATGATACTCATCAGTAATCAAGATGACTTTGGGTGCGCCACCTTTCTTTTGCAATAAAAGCGAACTGAAGCGAGAGTTTTCACAGGTATTCATACTTCTATTTTCAAGTAGTTTCGCTTCAAGACCTCGCTCTTCTAGCCAAGCTTGCATATATGGCGCTTCTACACCACTGAGCACAATAGGCAAATCGTACTGCTTCTCAACTTGCAATGTTCGCTCTAAGCGCAAGCGTGTGTAATTATTTACCACAATGTCTTTGCCATTTGCACCAAGCGTCAACCCACCACCCAATACCACAATCGCATAAGGTTCAGTGCTGTTTTTAGCTTCAACAATGCCGTCTTTATTCTTTTCAAGTTCAAGTAAATCTTCTTTACTCGGCCCTTCTTGCTCCTCAACGATCGGCAACTCAATCGGATATGTTTCTAAAAAAACGACATACTTTTCCATTAACACCAAATTATCAGGTGTATTGAATTGTAAAAAATCAATAGGTGTACTCGCAGCAGCGACACGCTCTTGCGCTTGTTCTATTTGCTCATTGCTTAACGGAATAATTGGCTTTTTTTCCTGTTCGCTTTCTTTTTCTTGTTCATCAACAATAAGTTGTTGTAGCAATTTATACCGCGCCTGAATGAGCTTTAAGTCTTCAGAACTTTCTGGTTGAAAACGCTTTTCGATTAATTTGAGATATGCTTGTCGAGCGATCCACAAGTTGGAACCCGGTTCCAAGTTTTCATGTTCACTCAAAGCAGCGGATTTTTGGCTTTGAGCCGCAACTTCATTGACATCCACTGAAACAAAGTGATTTAACCCCTTCACCATCAGTTGAGAGTAAAATGGCGAATATAAAAAAAGTACAAAACAGCCCAATAGCACGAATAGTATTGTTATTACGCGTACTAAACTGACCATCCAATGTACTTTAGCCATAGATCTCCTCATGCATTATGGGCTTGGATTAAACCTTGTTCACTATATAACACAGGCTCAGGTTCCAATTGAATACTAAACTTTTGTTTTACATCACTTTGTACAGCATGGTAGGTATTTTTAACATCGGCTAAAGTCGCCTCAGCATAATTCACCAGTACCAATGCCTGCTTATGGAACATACCAACTGAACCCAATTGCTTGCCTTTCCAACCACTTTGATCAATCAACCAACCTGCTGCCACTTTAACATTGCTATTTGCTTGTGGATAATGAGGAATGTTTGGAAATTGTTGAGCAATTTTGTCAAATTCAGTTTGTGAAAGAATGGGATTTTTAAAAAAACTTCCCACGTTTGGAAATGCTTTCGGATCGGGCAATTTACTTTGACGAATATGAATCACCTGATTTTGCAGATTTTCCGCCGTCAACTGATCTGCTACCGCTTGTTTGAGATCACCATAATTTAGCTTTAAATCAGCATGCTTCAATAATTTAAAAGTAACACTGACAATAATGTAGCGATTCGGTTGATCTTTGAAAATACTATGCCGATAAGCAAAATGACAATCTTGGGCTAAAATTGAATCGAACTGCTTTAATTTACGATCATAGACTTGTACAGATTCAATAAATTCACCGACCTCAACACCATAAGCACCAATATTTTGTACAGGTGAAGCGCCCACTAAACCCGGAATCAAAGCTAAATTTTGTAAACCAAACCAGTTTTGCTGTGTACTATATAAAACAAAATCATGCCACACCTGACCTGCGCCAACCTTCACAGTCACTGTATTTTCATCTTCAGCAAGCAGATCAATGCCTTGAATATTGAGGTGCACTACCAACGCTTGAAGTTGCTGCGGCAACAATAAATTACTGCCACCCGATAAAACCAAAACATTTAAACCTTGTTGTTCAGAGAACGCTAACGCCTCTATAACATCATGCGGCTGATGAATTTGAACATAGTGTGAAGCGATCGCATTCAGGTTTAAGGTATTTAAATGTTTAAGCTGAACTTGCTGTTGTACATTCATGTCGAATGAGATCCTATTACCCTGCTTTGATTTGCTGTTTAAAAATATTCACCCATGCTTGACTACTCGACTCACATTGATCAAGCACTCGATCAAAGCCATCCGCCCCACCATAATACGGGTCAGGAACGGCTTGTTGAGTAAATAACGGATCGTGTTCACTCATCAATGCTATTTTTGCACGGGTTTGATCAGCCCCAAATTGGCGAACGGCTTTAGCCAAGAGTGATTGAATATCTCCAAAGTTTTCATGATCCATTGCTAAAATAAGATCAAACTCAATGAAATCTTCTAATCGCAATTGTCTTGCTCTTTGCGTAGAGAGATCATAGCCGCGCAGCTTGGCGTGATGCTGACTCCGTGTATCTGGTGCTTTGTTCGGATGGTAGTTACTTGTTCCAGCTGAATCGACCAATACGTCTAAAGCATGCACATCACAATAATGTCTGAGAATCGCTTCTGCTGTGGGTGAGCGACAAATATTTCCCAAACAGACACATAACACCTTATAGGGCATTTTGGATGGCATAATCACCTCAACGCTACACTTTTTGACAGCGTCTTATGTTAATTTATTTGAGCAATGAAACCTATAGTCACTTGATATAAAAATGTTGTATTTATTAGGGTTTATTAACATTTCATCTATGATTATGAGAGAGAATATTTTAGCTTAGCGCGTAATTGATTTATAAAATGCAAATAAAGTTCAAGTATAAGGATGTATCTATGAATCCATTTCAATTTCAAACCGTTCCGAACATTATTGCGGGACTAGGTTCGATACAAGAACTTAAACAGGTTTTAGCACAACACCATTATCACAAAGCGCTTTTAGTGACAGATGCGGGCATGATCCAACATCAGCTGCATCAGCCGATTATACAAATATTCAATCAAATCTCCCTCGACCATATTATTTACTCCGATATTCAAGCTGATCCACCAGAACATATCGTATTAGAAGCAGTTGATTTTGCGAAAAAAGAAAAAATTGATGTGATTATCGGTTTTGGTGGCGGCAGTTCAATGGATGTCGCTAAAATCATTGCTTTACTCGCACATCCAGAGCAACAGCAGCACCTCAGTGAAATCTATGGTGTAAATCAAGCCAAAGCCCCTCGTTTGCCGCTTATTTTAGTTCCAACGACTGCTGGAACAGGCTCGGAAGTGACACCGATTTCAATCGTCACAACAGGTGCGACAACCAAAATGGGTGTTGTATCTCCTATTTTATATGCTGATGTTGCCATTTTAGATGCCACATTTACAGAAGGACTGCCTGCGCACATCACAGCAGCAACGGGTATCGATGCGATGGTACATGCCATTGAAGCCTATACCTCAAATATCAAAAAAAACTTTTATGCCGATATATTGGCGAAGAATGCACTTCAATTACTCAATCAAAATTTAGCCAAAGTGCTCAAAAATGGCGCTGATTTAGATGCTCGTCAAAATATGCTGATCGGCTCAATGTTGGCAGGTCAAGCTTTTGCGAATGCACCTGTCGGCGCTGTGCATGCTCTTGCTTATCCTCTGGGTGGACATTTCCATCTTTCACATGGACATACCAATGCTTTGGTGCTTGTTGAAGTATTGAAGTTCAATGTGCCAAAAGCCAAACATTATTACGCCGAGCTCATGCAGCTGCTCGACCCACGAAGTACAGGCTGTACGGATGGATTATGTGATCTTTTCATTGATCACATGCAAAATCATTTAGATCAAAGTGGTCTAACGCTTAAATTAAAAGACTTGGATATTGCAGAAGCAAAATTGCCACAACTGGCGAAGGATGCCATGCTTCAAACGCGATTATTGCAAAATAATCCACGAGCAATGACCGAACAAGATGCTTTACAGATTTATCAGGCGATTTATGCATGAGTAAACCGATTTTAAAAAACCGTGACCAATTCAAATTCTTTTTGGATATACAAACCCGCTGGGCAGACAACGATATTTATGGTCATGTGAATAACGTGACCTACTACAGCTACTTTGATACCGCAGCCAATTCATTGTTGATTCAAAAAACAGGCTTCGATATTCACAACAGTGAAATTATTGGATTGGTGGTTGATTCAGCCTGTAGTTTTTTACAGGAACTGTCATTTCCAGAAATCATTGAAGTGGGTGTAGCAATTGGAAAAATTGGCAACTCATCGTTACGTTATGAACTGGCGATTTTTAAGCAAGGTCAACCACAAGCCGCCGCACAGGGGCATTTTGTTCATGTCTTTGTAGATCGTATGAATCGAAAGAGTACGGCAATTCCTGAAAATATGCGCGATGTGCTTACTGAATATTTACTAACAGACTAAAGCGTTGCTTTAAGTTTAGTTCCGCCACTCGAGTCTTGCTCTCGGACAAAGCGTTGCTTTGTCCTCGCTCAGGACTTCAATTGAATATTGTGTAGTTCTGCATCAAAAGTCTCAATCAAGCTTTTGATGGTTGGTTCTTGTTGCAATAATTCCACAGCTCGGTTGAAAGCTTTTTCTTTACGCTGGTTTTGTATCGCCAATGGCGTATTAGAATGCACTTCACCATACTGCACATCGAACTGGGTATTTGGCCATTGCGAGTTGAGTGCATCCTCTAAACCATGTTGTAACTGCGATAGCATTCCCTCGTATTCTTGAGGGATATGAAAAGTTGACACACCATTAATTTGCCCTTGCATGACTCCATGCTGGGCTAACTCCTGAACGGCTGGAGAAAGTTGACTGGTTCTAAACCAATACTCCCACTTCTCCAAATTCCACTCACCTTCTAACACCTGTTCATGAAGTTTTAGAATGTCTTGTGGCATCAAATCCATTGCTTCAACAGCAGTTTGTTGAATATCAGTCGAAATCTCGACAGGCTGTGCCGTCATTTGCTCGACCGCAACAACGTCTTCAAATAACTCAGGCTCGACCTGTAAACGATTCTGTTCAATCTCTTGATGTACAATTTGATCTGTCTGCGCTTTTGGCTCTACAGGAAAAATAAGCACATCATCAAATGCTGCAATATCAGACTGGTGATTTTGTTGATCGGAGACACTGTCTATTCCGATAAGCTGCCCATCCGCTGCATCGAAAACCATGACCTCAGGATCTTCCTGCACGATTGGTTCAGGTTCAGGTTCAGATTCAGGTTCAGGTTCAGGTTCAGATTCAGGTTCAGGTTCAGGTTCAGGTTCAGGTTCAGGTTCAGGTTCAACGCTAACGACTTCTTGCTGAACGACAAGTTGCTCTTCGACTACAGTTCCTTGTTGTAACTGCTGAGTATCTAATGGGATTTTTTCAGCCGAAGCCACAGTTTTTGGGGATGTCTCAACATGATGTGGGTTTGTCTCAACAACAGTGATCTCACCCACAGATAAAGGTCTAAATGCGAGCAAGCGTAATACGCACATTTCAAAGCCTTGCTCTTGCGTTACCGCCAGTTGCAGCTCAGCACGCCCTTTACATGCGATTTGATAATAAAGTTGCAAATCTTGAGCTGAAACCAATTTTGAGAGTTGCAGAATTTTTTGATTGATTTCTTCGCTGTATTTCAATGCAAGATCTGGCAAATACTGTAACAAAGCCAATTCATGCAATGTTGAAACCAACTGATCTAGGACCAAAGACACATCTAATGCTTGCTGTCTAAATTGCAAAAGTAACTGACTGACACGGGCTTGTTGGTTTTGATGAATCGCCAAAATCAAATCATAAATAATCGTACGGTCAATCAATCCAAGCATGTCTTTAACATCTTGGTGGTGAACAGCACCTTGACCATAGGCAATCGCTTGATCCGTTAAGGAAAGCGCATCACGCACAGAACCTTGTGCCGATTCAGCAATTTGCCAAATAGCATCTTGATCAGCATCGATATGTTCTTTATTCAAAATCTCAGTGAGATGCGTGGTAATTTCATCGACAGCCAATGGGCGCAAGGTGAACTGCAAACAACGAGAAATTACGGTAATCGGTAATTTCTGAGGATCAGTTGTCGCAAATAAAAACTTTACATGTTCAGGTGGTTCTTCCAATGTCTTTAACAACGCATTAAATGAATGCGTTGAAAGCATATGAACCTCATCGATCAGATAAACCTTAAACCGTCCTTGAGTGGGAGCATAAGGAACATTATCAAGAAGTTCACGTGTGTCCTCAACCTTGGTGCGTGATGCAGCATCGATTTCGATTAAATCAATAAAACGACCTTCATTGACAGCTTTACACGTTGCACAAACTTCGCATGGCGTAGAGGTTACCCCAGTCTCACAATTTAAACACTTGGCTAAAATACGGGCAATCGTCGTCTTCCCGACCCCACGCGTCCCTGTAAACAAGTAAGCATGGTGCAAACGTCCACGTTCTAATGCGCTCGTTAAAGCACGAGAAACATGGTTTTGCCCCACTAACTCATTGAAATTACGTGGACGGTATTTTCTTGCCAGTACTTGATACATGTATGCTCCCTTTTTGCATCTTAAGCATACTGTTTTTTTGAAAGGACTGTAAACGAATCTGCTTCTAATTGATCAAGATTAAATACATTCCCGTATTATTTATTTCCATACCGATTACATCGCGCAACACTTGCGCCAATATTCAACTCCATAGACAATACGCAACAAATTTATATATTTTGGCTTCCTCCCTATGTCTCAACAATCTTTAACGGTTTTAGGCGGTATCACCGCAGAACAGTTTTTAACTGAATATTGGCAAAAAAAACCTTTGCTGGTACGAAACGCAATGCCTGAAATTGTCGGTCTATTAGAACCAGACGATGTGAAAGAACTTGCTTTAGAAGAAGATGTCACTGCTCGCCTGATTCGTCAAAAGAATAAAAATCCAAATGAATGGCATGTAAAGTCTTCTCCGCTCACCAAAGGTGATTTTCAAAAATTACCGAATCTATGGACATTATTAGTTCAAGCGGTTGATCATTATTCATTTGATATCGCTGAACTCTGGAAAAAATTTCCTTTTATTCCCCAATGGCGCCGTGATGACATCATGGTGTCTTATGCACCACAAGGTGGTTCAGTCGGCAAGCATTTTGATTTTTATGATGTTTTCTTGGTGCAAGGACATGGCCATCGCCGCTGGCAACTCGGTCAAATGTGTGATGAATCTACAGCATTTGTTCCAGATCAGCCTTTAAAACTATTAGCTGAAATGGATATTCATTTTGATGAAGTGCTTGCTCCAGGTGATTTACTTTATGTACCGCCAGGTCTTTCACATTACGGTGTCGCAGAAGATGATTGTTTAACCTTCTCTTTCGGTTTCCGTATGCCAAACCTCTCAGAGATGATTGATCAAGTCAGCGATAAATTTGCAGAAAACGAGATACTCAAAAAACCATTGCTTGATATTAAACGCCAACAGGCTGCTCAAGTGGGTGAAATTAACGATACTGAATTTTCATACTTAAAAACTCAACTACTTGACTATCTCACTCAAGCACCAGAGTTCGACGCTGCGATCATGTCTTATATGAGTGAATCAAACTATCCAAACAATATTCCAGAACCAGAGGAAATTGAAGCCAATGATTTGACAGAAATCATTGGTACAGGATTCCAGTTGATCCTTGAACCCGCATCGAGACTACTTTATAGACAACAAGGTGACTCTCTAGACTTTTGGGCAAATGGCGAAAACATCTGTGTTTCCAAGACCTTTGAAAATTACTTAAAGCAAGTCGCAGATGGTGAAAGCTTAATATTTGATGAACAGTTCAATCAAACTGAAATACTCGAAGATGTAGCTCAACTGCTAAATAATGCGATTGTGATGTTATTACCGCCAAACTAATCCTTTTATTGATACTTCCAAGATAATTAACTTCAATATGTGAAAATATATTAAATTAACCTTTTCACTACAGTCGGTTAATTATACTTGGAAATATCAAAGTGATTATTTTTATAACAATTACATTTTAATGATTGAATACCAATAAAAAATTTATAAACTACTTATTAATAATTTAAAAATATATCTTTCTTTTAAATAAATTTTTGACAAAAAACGGAGCCAAAACATGTTAAAAAAAACATTATTTTGTTCATTTATCGCTTCTTCATTATTTTTACAAACTGTTCAGGCCTGTACCAGAGCTGTGTATCTGGGCAATGACAATCATGTCATCACTGCTCGCTCTATGGACTGGAAAGTCGATGTCGGTAGCAATCTATGGATCATGCCCAGTGGTGTAAATCGAGATAGTAATGCAGGTCCAAAATCACTAAAATGGAAATCAAAATATGGCAGCGTAATCGCCTCTGGTTATGATGTTTCCACCACAGATGGAATGAACGAAGTTGGTCTTGTCGCGAATGTGCTCTGGTTAGTCGAGTCTCAATATCCAGACTCAAAAAAATCAAATAAACCGCACTTGAGTATTTCAGCATGGGCACAGTACGTACTCGATAATTATGCGACTGTTGCTGAAGCCGTTACAGCATTGGAAAAAGAACCTTTTATCATCATTACCGATAATGTACCCGGTGAACAACGCCTAACAACGCTCCACTTATCACTTTCTGATAAAACTGGTGATAGTGCAATCATTGAATACATCAATGGAAAACAGGTCATTCACCACAATAAAAAATATCAAGTGATGACGAATTCTCCAACCTTTGATCAGCAACTTGCTCTCAATACTTATTGGCAACAAATTGGTGGAACAGTGATGCTACCCGGCACCAATAGAGCCGCAGATCGCTTTGCGCGCGCCTCTTTTTACATCAATGCCATTCCTAAAAACAATAACCCGAAAGAAGCGATCGCTTCAGTATTTAGTGTTATTCGCAATGCATCCGTACCATTTGGTTTAAATACAGCCGAAGAACCGAATATCTCCTCAACCCGCTGGAGAACAGTTGCAGATCACAAGCAACAACTTTATTTCTTTGAATCAGCTGTTTCCCCGAATGTTTTTTGGATTGATTTAAAGAAAATCAATTTTAAAGATGGTGTTACACGTAAACTTGATCTTGGAAGTGATCAACAAAATACCTTTGCTGGTGACGCAACCAGTCAGTTCAAAATCGCAAAACCATTTGAATTTCTTGGTTCAGCATCACATTAATAACCGCCTAGACGTGGAATAAACAAGAGACCTTAAATATGAAAAAAGTACTGTGCTTACTTAGTATTGCTGTAATGACAAGTGGTTGTACAAGTTTGCAAAATTCGCAAACAACCACTACGGCTATTGATCATCTTGCTACTGCAGGCTCATTAAATTGTAAGAGCAATGAAATTTGCCCGAATGTGGTCGTTGAATGGGATAAACAACAAAAAGATCAACTAAAAGTTGATGTTGCGTTGACAAGTACTTATCAATATTACGATATAACAGCTATGACTTTCTTGGTGGATGGGAAGTCATTTAACTACCGTCCTACTGAGAAAACTCAACAGAAATATATAAGTAAGCTTATTCCTAAGCACTCAGCCAATACCTTTGTTCTCCCAAGCTCGTTTCTTTATGAATTGAGAGGCGCGAAAAACGTTGAGCTATCCATTGAAACCGATAAAGGAATAATTCAACGCTCAGTATATACCCCAACGCAATCATCCACACTTTCCAAAAATTTCGCTCGACTCATTGCAAGTCTGCCGAAACAGCAACCCCAATAAGCTCAGATAAAGATGATGGATCAGTTATTATCTATTGATAACTGACCATTTCATCAATCAACCTCTGGTTATGAAAATGATTATCATTTTTAATTAAATATTGTTTCTTCGCTATAATACCAAACAATAGAATCATTCGAAGCGTACTCATTTCAGCGCAATTTTCTAGCTATTAATAACCACACTTTTTATAACCAAGTTTTATTCACATTATTAAATTCGTACTGCTCGTTTTAACTGATCACATGAGTGACTCATTTAAAAATCAATTAAATAAATAGTGTTATTTACCCCTATGATAATTTTTGAATAGCATGTAAAATATCCGCCAAAATTGCATAATGAAATGCAAAAAAATGCTCTTGATGGGGAGCGAACCCGAGGCGTTATATGTCAAAAAAAGAAGATATTATTAGCACAGCATTAAGACTATTTAACTCGCATAGCTACAACTCGGTTGGGGTCGATCGAATTATCAGCGAGTCAAACGTTGCAAAAATGACTTTCTATAAATATTTTCCATCTAAGGAAAAGCTGATTCAAGAATGTCTCATCCAGCGCAACCAAAATCTCCAAGCTTCGCTAAACATCGCTTTAAGTAAAGGCGATCCAGCCGACCATATGGGGCAGCTCAAAACGATTTTTGAATGGTATGCTGCATGGTTCAATACCGAAGATTTTAACGGATGCATGTTTCAAAAAGCGCTTGAAGAAGTGATCAAGATCTACCCTTCAACCTTAGAACCTGCAACTCAATATAAAATTTGGTTAACTGCCTTAATTCAAGGTTTACTTGAAAATATAGGAATTCAAACACCAATCCACCTCGCAACGCTCATTGTCAGTATTTTAGACGGTATGACGATTCAAGCGCATGTGAATAAAAACTCTGTTGAAATGAACGAGTATTGGAAGCGTGTTGAACACTTGATTAACTTTGAACAAACACTTGCATAAATAATCTTATCCCTTTACTAGTAAAGGGATAACTATATAAAGCAATGAAATAATTGAATAAAAAATAAAGCGTGATTTATAATTTTTTTTCTGGCTCACGCTTGCGTCTAAATTTAGTTAATAATAACTATTATTACCCTCTGGCGGTCATGTTTTCACAGTTCCGATCCTTTTTATGCAGACAGATTCTTCTGTCCTAATTCCAATTGTATACACTTTTACCTGAAGTACAATCAATTTTTAACTTTTTTTAATATTCATTAGTTATATTAATCACTTAATTTTATTGTGTAGTAAATTTAAAAAATCTTACTCCATAGACATGATTTTTTGGTTCTATTTTAGCTCAAACCCACCAAATGTTAATTAGTCGACATTTATTTAAAAAAAAGCTAAATCATTAACATAATTGCTTATGCTTATAATTTTTACTTATATATCTTGTCATTAAAAACCATTGTGATTATTCAGTTTTACAACAATTATTTCTATTACCCATCTTATACTTAGGTCGGTTTTCTGGTGACGAGTGAAGTATGCAAAAAAATCTTGAAATTGAAGCGATGAGAGCATCTGCGGGTAATGTTGTTAATGTACTCAAATCTCTAGCAAATACTGATCGGTTGATTATTTTGTGTCATTTAACTCAAAAAGAACTTAACGTCACACAAATTGCTGAACTCACAAACATTGTTCAACCCACCCTTTCACAACAATTGATGATGCTACGCAAAAGCAATGTTGTTTCTACACGCCGTGATGGCAAACAAATTTTTTATTCAATTCTTGATCCAAAGCTAAATATTATCTTGAATACCTTGTATGAGCATTATTGCCCTAAACCAGAACAATCATAGGAAGAACAAGCACTCGTTTCTTTAGCATTTTTTCTGCATAATATATACGAATTTATGCTTTAAAATGTTAGACATGAAAAAGTTAAATCAAGGCCTCTCTATACTATTCCCTGCGCGGAAATGGTTACGCAACTATCAGCTTCCCAGTTTCAGGTCTGATTTAACTGCCGCTTTAATTGTTTTGGCGATGCTTGTTCCCCAAGGCATGGCCTATGCCATGTTGGCGGGATTACCACCAGTCATGGGAATATACGCCAGTATATTGCCGATGATCATTTATGCATTTACTGGCAGTAGCTCCACACTGTCGATTGGTCCTGTTGCCATTATTTCCATGATGGTTTTCGCAGCGTTAAACCCACTCTTTGCAGTTGGTTCAGCAGCCTATATAGAAGCTGCATGTCTTTTGGCGGTCTTAGTGGGTGTGATATCACTCATTTTAGGTCTATTTCGTTTTGGTTTTTTGATTCAACTGATTAGCCATCCCGTTATTCAAAGCTTCATCATTGCATCTGCATTATTGATCGCACTGGGGCAATTCAAGTTTTTACTCGATATCCCCCTGCAAGCAAATAATATCCCTGAGTTCTTTGTCAGTCTATCTCAACACTTCGATAAGATAAGTCTTACAAATCTCGGTTTTGGAATTACAGCGATTGGCATACTTATTTTATTGCCCAAGTTTATTCAATCCCATTTTATAAATAAAATTATTCCCCTACTGCTTCTACTCTTATCAATCGTGTTTATTTCTGCCTTAGGAGGAGATCATTATGGTATTCAAACTGTCGGTGCGATTCCTACTGCTTTACCTAGTTTTCATTTTCCAACATGGAACTTAACTTTGGTTCAACAGCTACTCCCTAGTGCTTTTATGATTGCAATGATTAGTTTTATTGAGTCCTTGGCAATAGCCCAAGCAACTGCTTTGCAAAAGCGTGATGATTTAAACAGCAATCAAGAGTTGATCGCATTAGGTTTGGCAAATATTGCAGCAGGTATAAATTCAGGGTTTGCTGTTTCAGGCAGTTTATCTCGAACAGTTGTAAATGCGGATGCAGGTGCAAAAACGCCGATCTCTGGTGTGCTTTCTTCATTATTAATGATCCTCGTAAGCTTATATTTTACAGGTCTATTTGAAAATCTACCTTTAGCCGTTCTAGCTGCGACCATTTTTGTTTCAATATGGAAACTTGTCACACTGACTCCTTTTATTGATACATGGCGATATTCAAAAGCGGATGGTCTTGCGATGTGGGCAACGTTCTTGGGTGTGACCTGCATTGATATTTCGACTGGGCTTATTATTGGTATTGTTTTAACTTTTATCTTATTACTCTGGCGAATTAGCCGTCCACATATTGCAGTGATTGGTTTAATCGAAGGCACTCAGCACTTTAGAAATGTGTCACGATATGATGTCATTACGACACCAAACGTTGTGGCATTTCGTGTTGATGAGAATCTTAGTTTTTTAAATGCACATATTTTAAAAGGTCATGTGATTACTGAGCTTAGCCAAAATCCACAGATACAACATGTCGTGATCAATTGCTCAAGTATTAGTAATATTGACCTCAGTGCGCTAGAAATGTTGAAAGATCTAAATCAAGAATTATCACAATTACAGATCCAGCTTCACCTCTCAGAAGTAAAAGGACCAGTAATCGATAAGCTGTCTAAATCCGAGCTGGTAAAGGAGTTGAGTGGTCGAATATTTCTATCACACTACCAAGCAATACAAGCGCTTTCCACTCAACCACAAGCCGAAACAAAAATTTTATAGCTGTTTTTTCGCTCAAAAGGATATCGTATATTTCTATAAAATACTTTTAAAAAACATTACGTTATTTTTTACAGTATTTTTAAAGTAATGCGGTAGTAAAAAAAATTTTAATATTCACAGCGCTTAGGTATAGAATACGGCGCTTGTTTAACCTTAAATCGTGCATAGGTTTATAAGGCCTTCATATGTTTAATGTATTGTCTCGCTTAAGTTTAGTTAGCAAAATTATTATCGCTATTTTTTTAGGGATTGGCGTGGCATTGCTATTCCCTACTTTCACACCTTATCTAAGTTTATTAGGTGAGTTATTTATTAAGGCCTTGAAATCTGTTGCACCAATTTTAGTTTTTGTACTCGTACTTTCTTCAATTGCAAACTTTCAAGTAGGTCAGAATTCTAATTTAAGACCTGTCATGACCTTGTATGTACTCGGCATGCTGTTCGCTGCATTTAGTGCTGTCATTGCAAGCATCATGTTCCCTAGTCAGCTTTTTTTGAACATCGCAGCCCAGTCTGAATTACAAGCACCTGGTAATCTTGCTGAGATCTTAAAGAACTTACTGCTTAGCTTTATTGCCAACCCTGTACAAGCAATCAGTGATGCTAATTTTATTGGTATCTTGGCTTGGGCAATTGGTTTAGGTTTAGCACTGCGCCACAGTTCTGAATCAACAAAACAAGTATTAACCGATGTTTCCAATGCTGTGAATAAAATCATTCATATCGTGATTAGTTTTGCGCCAGTCGGTATTTTTGGCTTAGTTGCAGTGACCTTTGCTGAAGCTGGTTTTGCAACGTTGACAAGCTATGCACATTTATTGATGGTATTGATCGGCACAATGATTTTTGTTGCGCTGGTGATCAATCCAATTCTTGTTGCGATTACAATGCGCGCCAATCCCTATCCGCTCGTGTTTATATGTTTGAAAGAAAGTGGGATTACTGCCTTCTTTACTCGTAGTTCAGCTGCAAATATTCCTGTGAACTTAGACCTTGCACGACGTTTAGGTGTCAATGAAGCAACTGCAGGTGTTTCGATTCCACTTGGTGCTACAATAAACATGGCGGGTGCTGCCGTTACCGTGACGGTATTAACACTCGCTGCTGTAAATACGCTCGGTATTCAAGTCGATCTCAGCACAATGATTATTTTGTCTGTTGTTGCAGCAATATCTGCTTGTGGTGCATCTGGCGTAGCAGGTGGTTCATTATTGCTTATCCCCGTTGCTTGTAGCTTGTTTGGTATATCAACAGAAGTTGCTATGCAGGTTGTCGCAATTGGTATGATCATTAGTGTATTGCAAGATTCAACCGAGACAGCACTCAACTCATCAACAGATGTTTTATTCACTGCTGCTGTAGATTTCAGAGACCGTCTAGACTCATAGGTTTATATGCCACTTCAACGTTTACCAAATTGGATTCAACTGGGTGCTTTTTTATTGGCATTGAATGCAGGGATGGTGAACGTTTTGGGTTTATTCACTCTCCTGCACCAATCCGTTTCTCATATGACCGGTAATGTCAGCTTACTGGCGATGAATGTACTCGATTGGCAACCAGATCATCTGATTTACCTTGGCTTAGTGGTAATATGCTTTGTAGTTGGCTCATTTTATAGTGGCCTAATTCTTGGAAATGGCAATCTTGCGCTAGGGCGACATTATGGATTTCCACTGAGCTTAGTCGCCATTTTTCTGTTTTTAACGTGGTTGCTCATCCCCTATTTTCCTCGCTATGGCTTACTCTGGGCCTGCGTAGCGATGGGCGTACAAAATGCAATGGTCAGCCACTATAAAGGCGCGATTATTCGTACCACGCATTTATCTGGTGTATTAACCGATATTGGCCTAGCACTCGGCTACAAAGCACGTGGGCTAACAGTCGAAAGACGGCGTATTTTGCTACATTTACTCATCTTTACTGGATTTTTAGCAGGCGGACTCATTGCGAGTGTGCTGTATCCATATTTAAACTTACAAACCTTTCTTATCCCGACGGCTTTAAGCTTAGCGATGAGTATGGCATATTGGATTTATTATTTTCGTTCTTCATCAAACTTAAATTTGGATTGAATCATGGTTAAAAATGCATTGCAGGCTCAGTTATTAAAAGCGGGTTTGGTCGACAATAAAAAAGCGAAAAAATTAACCAAACAAGTGCAACATGAACAACGTACTGGGCAGAATGATGATGCAACATTCAAAGCGGATATAGATCGCGCAAAGCAAGAAAAATTAGCCAAAGACCAAGCACTCAATTCAGAGAAACAACGTATCTTGGAAGAAAAAGCCCTTAAAGCTTCAATTATCCAAATGATCAAACAACACAAAGTACAGCAAACTGATGGCGATATTGCTTATCAATTTATTGATGATAATAAAATTAAGAAAATCTACCTTGCTCAACAGGTCTATAACGCACTGGTTTCTGGCTCACTAGTCATTGCAAAAGATCAAGACAGTTATGCTTGTCTTCCTAAAGAATTAGCCGAGAAGATTGACCAGAAAATGCAAGGATTCATCTTAGTCAACAACAATACTGAAAATAACAATAGTCAGACTACAGATGAAGAAGATCCATACGCAGCCTATGTCATTCCTGATGATTTGATGTGGTAAATCATTTGACTCTGTAAAAACGCCTTACAGATCGTATATAAACTGTGATTAAAAATAACTAAAGCCCTATTACAGCTTACAATTCGCTATTAAAGAATTTTAAGGTGTTTGGGTTTTGGATTATTTAAATTTTATACGCGATATTAAAGCTGAATTAAGCCATTTTCCTTGGCTTGAAATGCTACTTGCCCTGATCGTTCTAATTTTATTCGCAGCACTGGCAAATTTCATTGCGAAAAGAATTATTGTTCGTGGTATACGCCATTTAATCACCAAGTTTAAATCTCCAAATCAAACAATATTTTCACAACATAGTGTGACTCGTCGTTTTGCCAATATCGTGCCTGCAATTGTGATTATGAATGGGATCTCCTCAGTCCCACATCTCCCAGAGAAAGTAATCAGCCTTGTGCAAATGGGTGCTCAGGCCTTTATTTTCCTCACTATCGCACTCTCGATCAGTGAAGCGCTCAACATCTTCAACCTCGTCTATCAGCGTAACCCTAAATCAAGAAATAAACCTATCAAAGGTTATTTGCAACTGGTTAAGTTGGTCTTGTTTGTGGTTTGTGGGCTATTAATTTTAGGTACTTTCCTTAAAAGAGATGTCTTCACTTTACTTGCTGGCTTCGGGGCAATGGCAGCAGTGTTAATGCTGGTGTTCCAAAACACAATTCTTTCTTTGGTCGCCAGTGTGCAAATTACATCTTACGATATGGTTCGTATCGGCGACTGGATTGAAATGCCGTCTTTAAATGCCGATGGTGACGTCATTGATATGTCATTACATACCGTGACTGTTCAGAACTTTGATAAAACCTTCACCACCATTCCAACCAATAAGCTAGTAACGGATACCTTTCGGAATTGGCGCGGAATGAGCAACTCAGGTTGCCGTCGTATGAAGCGCTCGCTTTTTCTTGATCAAAGTAGTGTTCATTTTATGAGTGATGAAGAACAGCAAAAACTCAAAGATTTTTTGCTTTTAGATCAATATCTTGATGCAAAGAAATCTGAAATTGAGGAGTTCAATAATCATTTAACCAATCATTCTCGATATAACCAGAGACGTTTAACCAACTTGGGAACGTTTCGGGCTTATGTTGAGTTTTACTTACGTCAACATCATGGGATTGCCCAAAATCAAACAATTTTGGTTCGCCAGCTACAACCAACAAGTGAGGGCCTACCTTTAGAGATTTATGCATTTACCAACACGATTGCATGGGCATCTTATGAGGCAATTCAATCTGATATTTTCGATCATCTAATTGCTATTATTCCTGAGTTTGGTTTAAGAATTTATCAAGCACCATCAGGACATGATTTACAAGCATTTAGACAACAAGCAAGCACTGAAAAGCTCACTTAAATCAATACGCATAAAAACTGCAATGGCTTGAAGTTCTCACCCGACCCAAATAAATGGACAGACACAGAACTCTCAAGCCATCGAGGTATAGATAAAAATTTTATAACGACAACTAGGTATAGCTATACTTAAGCCTATTTTCTCTAGTTATCTATTTTAAAAATGTTCAAATTTTATAAAATCATTTGGTCCACTTAAGTAGATTCAAATTAAATTCCGACGCCAACAAATATGCTGCCATCATCAAGGCTAGTGAAATAGTAATTAAAACGATATCAATAGATGGAGCACCACGAATAAGAAAAAATATACTTGCGATGAACAACAAACAAACACTTAAATTGCCGACTTTTTTTAACATTTAACATCCATATAATCGTGAAGCACATCACAATTATTGCTGTTTTGTAAGCATAGTTCTAGTATTATTATCGCTTTATTGTGACCGCTCATCATATCGCTGTACTAAAACTTTGCATCACCCCCTCCCATCATCTGGTTTTTCAAATAGATAGCCCTGTTCAAACTTAAAACAAGTAGCAAAGTGCACACTATTATTTTTTACTATGCGATCGGTAAGTGATAATTAAAAAGCCTTTATATAAAGGCTTTTTAATTGACTCTCTTATAAATAAATTTCCGGAGGATACGGAGTATCATCAGCAATTGGGGAATAAAACACTTCTCCAACAAAGAAACCGTTTGGCGCTTGCCCGATATCAATGGTAATTGAATCCAACATCACTTGCGGATATGCCCAAATAAACTGCTTCATCAGTCCTAGTGGATCATTGTTCTGCATATCGCCAAAAATTCGCTGCCAGATGTGTACTTGATACGCTTTGCTAGCGTCAAATCCATAGAGATGTGCAATAGATGGATCAGGAACAAATCCCGATAAATAAGCAACTTTATCAATTGGATAATGAAGATCTTGAGTCGGTATCTCTGCCACAGCCTGATGTGCCAACTCTAATTTTGCCTCTAAAAGCCAATCATAGGCTTCAGTCATCATGTAATCAAAATGAGGATAAGCATAATGTTCGCGTGGATAGTTAATGTCCGTCGCAAGAGTCTCTATTGGTGTTCGAATCGTGGGAAAGAAAATTAATGGACAGACTAGAGCACTTGGATACTTTGCTTTTATCACAGCACGGATGTCCTTACATGTCTGACCCAACTTATTTCTTAACCACGTTTTAAACTCATGATACGGCGTACCTGTTTTATGCACAGCATCATAAATTGTTCCTAAGTCTGGTGCGTATAATCCAGTATCAGCATTAAAAGCGAGTTTGGTGGGGAAATCATAAATACAAGGTAGATCTGTGCCTTGGTTATACCACCACCACGGCTCACCAATTTGCATATTTACCTCACACCCACCTATTGCCATCATATCTGCAAACTCGATAAATGCTTTATGTAGATAGGCTAGTGCATTTTGATCACATGGACTAAAAAAATAACTCGGGGGTTCATAACCCGTACGACCTAGATTGCTATTCCAATCTCGCTGCGCCCAAAACTCATTTGCACCTAATGAGTACATTTCAAAACTCACACCAAATACTGGCTGCATATCTGCATCATGTAGTGCTTGTGCAAAATGCTCATGCCATATCCGCGTACATGGATTCACCACATCTTCAAATGTCATAAGCGTATCTGGAATTTGCCACTTATTCAGATCACTTCTCCAAATTAACTCTGGATATTTAGACATACCACAATAATGATTCATAAAGCCGTGATAGCCCAAAGCTTTCATATTATCAACAAGCCGCTGAGGGTTTAGATCGTAGTGGTCATCATAACTGGTACAGATACCATAATGATGCGGTGGTACAGATACTCGATTTAAAGTCAGCTTTGCATTTGGCCCTGTGGTGATAGAGTTGAATATGCGGATATAACCATCTTCAGCTTGAGCCAGTGGAAGTGTTGAATGTCCATTATATGTGGTTGTATAAGCAGAAAAGGAAATCCGCTGAATATTGGTGACCGGGAAATGGTCTGTGGCTGAGAAACCTGCTCTTACTGTGTCCCAATTGATCTGAATATGTGCTGATCGAGCCGTGGGTTGGTTGGCATAATTAAACAAAACAATATAAGCCACCTTATCTTCACCATGATCATGGTAATGGACCGTCAAAGTAGGTGTAAGTGTTTCATGATTAAGAGTTGGCATTGAAGCAGATAATTCAATATCAAAACCCCAAATCACCCCTGAGTAATCGTACTTAGTCTCGTATGCGAGAAATGTATGGTCTTTAGCATCATGAGAATCCCAGACAATACCTGCTAGATCAGTCGTGGTGCGAGATCGAAATAGTGCTTCAAAGCCATTCTGATAATTGGTGATCGCAAAAGACATGGTTTGTGGGCCATCAATCCGCCAGTATTTAGGGTGAAAACGATCAATCAATGAAGTTTCAATAATGAGATTAGAATCTTGTTGGTGTTCAAATTGTTTTTTCATGTCATATTTCTCAAGTGTTATATTTCATTAGTTTTTCATATTAGACAATAATAAATTTCAATCAACTTCAAGCTCGTTAGAATGCGTACAATTTCACTTTTCACATTTATTACATTAATTTTCTGCTATCCTATAATAACGATATGTTTATACTTTTTTAAACTTAGAGGAAGAAACAATGCTGCGATGGTTTGAGAAATTAGTCGACCCATATCCAAGCAAAGACTTAAACAAACCATTACCCACCACTTTCTTTGCATTTGTCTGGAAAGCGACGCAAGGCATTCGTCCTTATTTATTCTTACTGGTCGCTTGTACAGCCGCAGCAGCCTGTTTTGAAGCATTGTTCTTTTCTTATATCGGTAAATTGGTCGATTGGCTGAGCAACAGTCAACCCAATACATTTTTTGCGACCAATCAGCAAAACCTGACCATTCTAATCAGTATATTATTTGCCAATATTTTCTTTGTCAGCATTCAAGCTATTATTAAGCATCAAGTTTTATTTAGTAATTTTCCAATGCGTATGCGTTGGCGCTTTCATAATTTATTGTTGCAACAAAGCTTGGATTTTTTCCACACTGACTTTGCAGGACGTCTTTCAGCCAAAGTAATGCAAACAGCGTTAGCTGTACGCGAGTTTTGGATGATTCTTGGCGATATGCTGGTTTATGTGGTTATTTATTTTATTACCATCAGTATTGTACTTGGTTCGATCTCTCCGATCCTAATCGTTCCCTTAATTATATGGTTAGTGTTGTTTATTGCGATTGCCAGTTATTTTATTCCACGTTTAGGCAAAGTATCTCAAGCGCAAGCAGATGCACGATCTATCATGACAGGGCGTATCACAGATGCGTACACCAATATTCAAACCGTAAAACTATTTGCACATGCAGGTCGTGAAAGCCAGTATGCCAAAGAATCCATGAAAGAATTCATGGAGACTGTTTATAAGCAAATGCGTTTAGGTGTGAAATACCAAATTAGTATTCGCCTGCTGAGTGCTTTTCTTTTTATTGGTGTTATTGGAACTTCTGTTTGGTTATGGACTCAAGGTCAAGCTGCGATCGGTGTAATAGCCGCAACAACTGCCATGGTATTGAAGCTTGATAGCCTAGCTGAATTTATCATGTGGCATATCACCATGCTCTTTGAAAATGTCGGTACCATTCAAGATGGTATGAAGACTTTAGGTAAACCGATTCAAATCCAAGACAAACAAGATGCGACTGAATTAAAAGTTCAACAAGGTGAGATTCGTTTTGAAAATGTGAGTTTTGCTTATAATCAGAAAAATGTGATTGATCAATTTAATTTGACTATTAAACCTGGCGAGAAAATCGGTATTGTGGGGCGTTCTGGCGCTGGTAAGTCAACGTTAATTCAACTACTACTGCATTTTTACCAAATTAATCAAGGTCGTATTTTGATTGATGGGCAAGATATTCAAAACGTTACTCAAGATAGTTTACGTGCCAATATCGCATTAGTGACTCAAGATACCTCACTTTTGCATCGTACTGTGGCAGAGAATATTAAATACGGTCGTCCAAATGCGAGTGAAGCTGAAATTCAACAAGCTGTGAGCAAAGCTCGTGCTGAAGAGTTCATCCCTCAACTGAGTGACCAAAAAGGTCGTGTCGGATTTGATGCCTATGTCGGCGAACGTGGTGTAAAACTTTCAGGTGGTCAACGTCAGCGTATCGCTATTTCACGTGTTTTTCTTAAAGATGCCCCTATTCTCATCCTTGATGAAGCCACCAGCGCGCTTGATTCTGAAGTAGAAGCCGCGATCCAATCTAGTTTAAATGACTTGATGGTTGGCAAAACGGTCATTGCAATTGCGCACCGTTTATCTACTATTGCACAAATGGACCGCCTCATTGTGCTTGATCAAGGCAGAATTGCTGAGCAAGGCACACATGAAGAACTGATAGCGAATGATGGTTTGTATGCTCAACTTTGGAAACGCCAAACAGGCGGCTTTTTAGTTGAACAAAGAGTGACTCAGGACACCGAATAATGTTGTATTTAGAAGATTTAAATATTGGTGATCGTTTCATCAGTCGTGAATATGAAATAACCCTTGAGGAAGTTAAACAATTTGCAGGTCAATTTGACCCTCAGCCTTTCCATTTAGATGCAGAGGCGGCAGCACAGCACCCTATCTTTCAAGGTTTAGCTGCTAGTGGATGGCATACTTCTGCTGTGGTGATGCGCTTATGGACTGAGTGTTTCCCAATCGCAGGCGGGTTATTGGGTACTGAATCTAGTCTACGCTGGCCCCGTCCCACCCGTGTTGGTGACAAAATCCATGTCGATGTTGAAATTACCGCCATTGTGCCCTCTAAAACTAAACTTGATCGTGGTATCGTTAGCTATGTCACACAAGCTTTGAACCAACACGGCGATGTGCTATTAATATCTACAACCAAAATTATGGTCTTTAGAAAACCAACTTGATTTTTGAGGATTAGGTGACTCTCTTGTCCAACAATTTTTATGATTCATTCTTTTATTTCATGCAAAGATGTTTGAAAAGTACTTGTAAAGATCGATGAGCCGCCACGGATAGCACATGAAAACGACCTCAACTCGACAAGATCAAGGAATACCAGGCGTCTATGGCTTATTGTTATTAGATGTTGTTTCACGCTGGGGATACAGCGATGAAACTTTATTTGCTCCGTTTCACTTAACGAGCGAACAACTGGCTGATCCAAACTATCGAATTCCAACGCCGATTGCCAATGAATTGGTAAAGCATGCTTTACGCCTCACAGGTGAAAGTACACTTGGCTTTCATTTAGGTACGCAAATGCGTATCTCGATTCATGGCTTTATTGGTTATGCAATTATGACCGCCCATGACATCACTGATGCGATTGCACTTGCGAGCCGTTTTATTCAATTACGTTTGCCTTTTCTCCAACTTTATTTTTCTACTTTTGGCCCTAAAGCAACGTTACAACTACAATGTGACATTCAAGTTGAGCCTTTGCGAACTGAGATTATTCTAGGGCTAACCATTGGTATTATGACCATGGCTAAAGCTTTGACTGGAATCGAGGACTTAAGTGGTGAAGTTGATTTAGATTTCCCCGAACCAGATGGGTTTGATAAGTATCGTGACAAATTGACCAGTACGGTTCGCTTTAATCAGCCACATTTGATATCAAGTTTTGATAAAAAATATCTAGGCTTGAAAATGGTCAATGCAGATCCTATCGCCAGCCAAATTGCGATTAACCAGTGTGAAACTGAGTTATCTGCTTTGGGTGAACGTCGCCGTTTAGCGATGCGTGTCCGTGATATTCTCACTAACTCTGAACAACATTATCTGAGTATTGAAAACGTGGCTGATCGTTTACATATGTCAGATCGCACATTGAAACGTCAGCTTGCAGCGGAAGGAACATCATTTTCAACCTTGGTGGATGAAGTACGCTATCGTCATGCAACCTCCCTACTTTCACGAACAGACTATAGTCTAGAACAAATTGCTGATGAATTGGGTTATTCTGATGTTGCAAATTTTAGCCGTGCTTTTAAACGCTGGAGTGGTCGTAGTCCAAGTAACTGGCGTAAAGATCCATATTTGTAATATCGGGGTTGATTGATAAAACTTTTGTTTTTAATCAAAAACCTGTATAAAACGAAATAAAAATGATGCGATGGATTATTAAGGAGTTGTCATGAATCATCCAGTAGATTTGAAGTATGCGCGTACACATGAGTGGGTAAGAATTGAAGGCGACTTAGTTGTGACAGGGATTACTGACCATGCACAAGATGAGTTAGGTGATTTAGTCTATGTGGAAACACCTGAACTTGATAGCCAAGTCACTGCAACAGAACAAGCGGGTATTGTTGAGTCTGTAAAAACAGCTTCAGATATTCATGCACCTGTTTCAGGCACAGTTGTTGAAGTAAATACTGATCTTGAAGATGATCCTGATTTTGTCAATGAAGATCCATACGGCAAAGGTTGGATCTATAAGATCAAACCAGACAATATGGCTGATGTTGAAAAACTTCTATCAAATGAAGAATACGAATCAGGTCTATAAGCCTTTATATAGACTGATCTATCAAAAAGCCTAGTTTAAATTAAACTAGGCTTTTTCATTAGAATTCAAAATCAATTGAAATTGCGCCTACTTCTAAGCACAATTTTTTAAGGCAAGATTTCTTCACTTTGCGACTGTAAATGGGTAGAAAATACCGTTTCATTGGCAAAACTGCTTAATATTCGCTGCTTTTTATAAGGGAATTTCTCTGAATCCCCACCTTTGTAACTTTATATTTCATATATTCCAGCTATATATCACTCCTTGAATACCATATTTTGATCATCTAAGCGTCTTTTTTGTAAATTTCCAAAATTATTTACTTATTTATTTATAGATAAAGCTAAATTTTTATCCAAAATCACTCGTTATTTTAAATTAAAAGCCTAATATTCAACCACCTATATTGATTTACACAAAGAATACAAATAACATACACGTATATTACAGTGTTTCAAAAAACAATCGTGCTTGAATCTGTCACCTTATCAATCTTATTAGAATAGTAAATCATTTTTGGGCTATTCAGATGGGATTGTACCGTTATGGATATATAAGGATGAGCATCCATTATGAATTTCTCTAATCCCACTGTTGTTGTGTTCGTGGTATATATTATTGCCATGTTGGGTATAGGTTTATACGCCTATTTTTCTACCAAAAGTCTTGATGATTATATTCTTGGAGGACGAAGTTTAGGTAGTTTTGTCACCGCTTTATCGGCGGGTGCATCGGACATGAGTGGCTGGCTACTCATGGGTTTACCCGGCGCAATTTATCTGGCTGGACTATCTGAATCATGGATCGCGATCGGTTTGATTATTGGTGCGTGGCTCAACTGGTACCTCGTTGCAGGACGGTTACGTGTACATACCGAAGTGCAGAATAATGCCCTCACCCTACCTGATTATTTTACAGGTCGTTTTGATGATCAGAAAAAAATCTTACGCGTAACATCCGCATTGATTATTTTGGTCTTCTTCGCGATTTATTGTGCTTCTGGCATGGTCGCTGGTGCACGTTTGTTTGAAACATTATTCGAATTACCGTATGGCACAGCCTTGATGTTAGGCGCGTTTGCAACAATTGGTTATGTTTGTATTGGTGGGTTTTTGGCAATTAGTTGGACCGACACCTTCCAAGCAGGCTTGATGATTTTTGCATTGCTACTACTCCCGATCATCACCTATCTCTCGTTGGATGCAGGCGCTGCTCAATTTACTGCTTTAGTTGAAACTGCACGTCCTCATGCTTATGATTTTGCTTCGAATTTAAGCTTAGTCGCGATACTTTCAGCAGCTGCTTGGGGCTTGGGCTATTTCGGGCAACCACATATCCTCGTTCGCTTTATGGCGGTCGACTCAGTTAAATCAATCCCTGCTGCTCGTCGTATCGGTATGACATGGATGATTTTATGTTTAGCGGGTGCAGTTGGTTCAGGTTTTGTTGGTATCGCATATTTTCAACAACATCCAGAACTTGCAGCAGCAGTAACTGCAAACCCTGAAACTGTGTTCATGGAACTGACCAAGATCTTATTCAATCCTTGGGTGGTTGGTATCGTCCTTGCCGCAATTTTATCTGCGGTAATGAGTACATTGAGTTGCCAATTATTGGTCTGCTCAAGTGCATTGACAGAGGATTTGTACAAAGGCTTGATCCGTAAAAATGCTTCGCAAAAAGAATTGATTTGGATTGGTCGTGCAATGGTATTTGCTGTCGCTATGCTTGCACTGCTTTTGGCACAAAACCCAGAAAGTAAAGTCCTCGGCTTAGTTGCTTATGCTTGGGCGGGCTTTGGTGCTGCATTTGGTCCACTGATTATTCTTTCATTGTTCTGGAAACGTATGACCTTGAACGGTGCGTTGACAGGTATGATCGTCGGCGCTGTGACGGTTATCGTTTGGAAAAACTTCTTTGGCGATACAGGCATCTATGAAATTATCCCTGGCTTCCTTTTCGCATTGATCAGTATCGTTGTGGTGAGCTTACTTGGTAAGGCACCAAACTCAAATGTAACAAGTCGCTTTGAACAAGCTGATGAGATTTACGCAAGAGAAATGAAATAATCATTTTAGATAAAATTTAAGGGGCTTAAGAGCCCCTTTTTTTGATTTAAAATTTACTTCTGGATTTGATTTTTATTTTAGAACTGTCCTTAATGACCTGCATCACAGGATAACTTCGCGTTTCTTTTACACCGGGTAATTGCCATAGAATCTGACCCGCGATACGTCTAAACTCTTCCATTCCAGCACTACGCAACTTGATTAAAAAATCAAAGCCGCCACTGACCATGTGACATTCGACGATTTCTTGATATTGCGTGACTGCGTCAATAAAATCCTCCAATACATTTGGCGTAGTTTTATCTAGCAGCACTTCAACAAAAACCAAAAAACTTGCATTGAGCTTATTGGGATTAAGCTTTGCCTCATAACCCAAGATAAATTCATCTTTCGTCAATTTCTGCACACGCGCCATCACGGCCGTTGGTGACAGATTCACTAACTCAGCTAATTTACTATTCGAAATCCTCCCATCTGTTTGAAGAATATCCAGAATTTTCAAATCAGTACGATCCAATGTATAAATAGGGCTATCCAACTGAGTTTTCCTCTAAAAAATGGGTCAATTATAGTGAGTTATTCGGGTTTTATTCTGTAATTATAAATTATCTAAACCTCTGTACTCAATAGAGTATTGTTATCGGAATTTAGCAATGAATAAATTGGATACCCACGCACAAATGGACACGGCTCACGACAAAGGTGGTTATATCACCGAATTTAAAGAAAAAAGTGAGTTTGAGCAAAGTATTAATACTGCTTGGCGACGTGCAGAACCTGAATCAGTAGCAGAACTTGCTGAAGCGGCAAATATCTCTCCTGATCTCGATCAAAAAATTTATGAACTGGCTTTCAACCTTGCGCATAATTTACGTGAACGTAAAAGCTCGGCTGGTAAAGCAGGTATTGTTCAAGGTTTACTACAAGAATTTTCACTTTCTTCTCAAGAAGGTGTTGCGCTCATGTGTTTGGCAGAAGCATTGCTTCGTATTCCAGATACAGCAACCCGTGATTTGTTGATCCGTGACAAAATCAACCAAGGCAACTGGAAAGAGCATCTCGGTCAAAGTAACCTGATGTTTGTAAATGCTGCTGCTTGGGGTTTGATGTTAACGGGTAAGTTAATGGAAACGCCGAAACAAACCAGTTTATCTAGCGTGTTAACAGGACTTCTAGCCCGTAGTGGACGTGGCATCATCCGTAAAGCGGTTGACGTTGCCATGCGTATGATGGGCGAACAGTTTGTCACTGGTGAAACTATTGAAGAAGCGCTTGAACATGCTAAGCCACTAGAACACAAAGGTTTCCGCTACTCGTACGATATGCTTGGTGAAGCAGCACTGACTGATCATGATGCTGAACGCTATTATGATGATTACACTCAAGCAATTCATGCGATTGGTAAAGCATCCAATGGTCGTGGTGTTTATGAAGGTCCGGGTATCTCGATCAAGCTTTCTGCACTACACCCTCGTTACCAACGTGCGCAAATCGACCGTGTTCACCATGAACTTTACAACAAAGTATTTGAACTTGCTTGTCTAGCAAAACACTACGACATCGGTTTAAACATCGATGCCGAAGAATCTGAACGCTTGGAAATCTCACTCGAATTGCTTGAGCGTTTATGTTTTGAACCAAAACTTGCCGACTGGAAAGGTATTGGTTTCGTGATTCAGGCTTATCAAAAACGTTGTTTCTACGTGGTTGATTATATTGTTGATCTTGCAAAACGCAGTAACAAACGTTTAATGATTCGTTTGGTGAAAGGTGCATATTGGGATAGCGAAATCAAGAAAGCGCAAATTGATGGGATGACTGATTATCCAGTGTTTACCCGTAAAGTTCACACGGATTTGTCATACATCGCTTGTGCGAAAAAATTACTGGCTGCACCTGAGCAAGTGTATCCTCAGTTTGCAACACACAATGCACAGTCACTTGCAACGATCTACACGCTTGCAGACCCAAGCAAATATTATCCGGGTCAGTATGAGTTCCAATGCTTACACGGTATGGGTGAGCCATTGTATGAGCAAGTGGTTGGTTCAAAAGCAGACAATAAACTGGGTATCCCATGTCGTGTTTACGCACCAGTAGGTAACCATGAAACATTATTGGCTTATCTAGTACGTCGTTTATTGGAAAATGGTGCAAACACATCATTCGTAAACCGTATTGCAGACAAAACTTTAAAAGTTGAAGACCTCATTCAGTCTCCAATCAAAGATATCCAAACTGCGGCAAAAGAAGAAGGTCAGTTAGGTTTAAAACACCCTGCGATCCCACTTCCACACGATTTATATCCATTACGTCCAAACTCGAATGGTTTTGATTTAAACAACGATCAACCATTAGTAGATTTAGATGCAACGGCACAAAAACTACGTCATCACGTTTGGAAAAGTGCACCACTACTTGGGTTTGAATCGACTGTTCACGACATTGGTAATTCGATTGCAATTACAAACCCTGCACAAAACAGTGAAGTTGTGGGTCATGTCAATGAAGCGACGAGTGCTGACGTACAGCTTGCTTTAGAAGCTGCCATACAAGCACAAAAAAGTTGGTCTGTAACAGATAAAGTAGAACGTGCTGCATGCTTAAAACGTGCTGCTGATTTGATGGAAGCACGTATCCAAGAGCTTATGGTTCTGCTTTGCCGTGAAAGTGGCAAGACCTATGCCAATGCGATTGCCGAAGTTCGTGAAGCTGTAGATTTCTTGCGTTACTATGCTACTCAAATTGAAAACTTACCTGTAAATGCGCAAGTAAAACCATTGGGTACGGTACTGTGTATCAGCCCTTGGAACTTCCCGCTTGCGATTTTCTCTGGTCAAATTGCGGCAGCATTGGTCAGCGGTAACTGTGTGATTGCAAAACCTGCGGAACAAACCCCTCTCATCGCAGCTCAAGCCGTACAAATTTTATGGGAAGCTGGCGTACCACACGGTGTCGTTCAACTTCTTCCAGGCCGTGGTGAAACAGTTGGTGCACAACTCAGCCAAGATGATCGCATTCAAGGCATCATGTTCACTGGCTCGACTGAAGTTGCAAAAATCTTGCAAAAGACTGTCGCTAAACGTTTATCAGCAAATGGGCAACCAATTCCGTTAATCGCGGAAACGGGTGGTCAAAATGCGATGATCGTAGATTCTTCTGCACTTACTGAGCAAGTTGTTTTAGATGTTGTAAGCTCTGCATTTGACAGTGCGGGTCAACGCTGTTCTGCACTTCGTATCTTATGTGTACAAGAAGATAGTGCTGCAACCGTCATCCAAATGCTGAAAGGTGCAATGAAACAGTTGATCGTCGGTCATCCTGCTATCTTGAAAACTGACATTGGTCCTGTGATTGATCAAGAAGCAAAGCAAACAATTGATACTCATATCCAAAAGATGAAATCTAAGGGCTACCCTGTTCATCAATTGATGTTTAATGATGCTGCTAGTCAACAAGCACTTGCTCAAGGTACGTTTGTTCCGCCTACAGCGATTGAATTACCGAACCTCGATGATTTAGAGCGTGAAGTCTTTGGTCCTGTATTGCATATCATCACTTATAAATATGGTGAACTTGAGCAATTAATTGATCGTATCAATGCAAAAGGCTACGGCTTAACCATGGGTCTGCACACACGTATTGATGAAACAATTAATACCGTGATCCAACGTGCTGAAGTGGGTAACTTATACATCAACCGTAACATCGTTGGTGCTGTCGTAGGCGTGCAACCATTTGGTGGTGAAGGTCTATCAGGTACAGGTCCAAAAGCTGGTGGTCCTCTTTATATGTACCGCCTGATGGAGCATTGTTCTGAGAAAGTTTTGGCAACGCCATTTGCAATGAAAGCTGAAATCTCAAATTTTGATGCAGTATCAAATGTTGCTTACCAAAACTTGTTGTCTTGGGCGAATCAAAATATGCCTCAAGCCATTACAACAATTCCTGCATTTGGTGTGGGTAAGTTCTACGAATTGCAAGGCCCTACAGGTGAGAGCAATCAATACATTATCTTACCTCGTCATCGTGTTCTTTCAATCGCAGATGATGAACGTGCTCAGTTACAACAGCTTCTCGCAATTTTTGCGGTAGGTAGTTCAGCAGCAGTGTTGAAAGACAACGTATTCTGGGCTAAGCACCAAGCTTCTCTACCAAAAGAAGTGTTAGCCGCAATTAAAGTCATTGCACGTGTTGAAACAGATCACTTTGATGCCGTATTGCATCAAGGTTCAGTTGATCAACTACAAACCTTACAACATAAAATTGCGAACCGTTCTGGAGCAATCGTAGGTATCACTCATCTTCAAGTAGATGAACAGATTCCTCTAGAACGCCTCGTCATCGAACGTGCCATTAGCGTAAATACTGCGGCAGCAGGCGGTAATGCAAGTTTGATGACTTTATCTGAAGACTAGTTTTAGTCCTCAATCTCCTAGCCCGAATCATGTTTACATGGTTCGGGTTTTTTATTATTTTGCTAGACTTAAATCCATTCATAAAAATGAGAAATTTTAGATGCAATTCTTTCCAGCAGATCAATATCAACAACGCTGCCAACAACTTTTTGAAAAATATAAAGTCCAAATATTGCAACTTACACCTTACGCAATCGTCGAGCATATTGGTTCATCTGCAATCCCTCATACAATTTCTAAAGGTGATTTAGACATTTATGTTGAAGTTCCAGCAAAATATTTCTTAGATACAATTAACCAGCTTCAGAGACTCAACTTTAGAGAAAAGCTTGATACGTTACGCACCCATGATCTTTGTATGTTGGAGTCATTAGACGATGATGTCGCGCTTCAGATTGTAACGAATGGATCGGAATTCCAAAATTTTCTAGTTTTCAGAGATAGATTAAGAGAATCATCTCATCTGGTTCAGGAATATAATCAACTAAAGCAGCAATGTATCGGTTTATCACAAGACCAATACCGCGAGATAAAAGCCAACTTCATCCAACAAGTACTTAATCAAAATAATTAAAAGTAAACCACTGATTGTTAGAATTCCCCTGCACCTCGCACAGCTTTTTTGATACCATTCACAGTTAAATTTGTTTTGTATTTTTGCTTGTTATGACCGTATCTTATCAACAGCAACTTCAAGAGAAAGTTGAACGAATCACCACACAATTTGCTTCGTTCAATCCACCTGCTTTAGAAGTGTTTCAATCACCTGAACAACATTTTCGTATGCGCGCCGAGTTTCGCCTTTGGCATACAGAAGACGATTTGTTCTATGCCATGTTTGAACGTGCTGAAGACGGTAAACAAAAAGACGTGATTCGTGTCGATGATTTTCCGATTGCGGATCGTAGTATTAATGAATTAATGCCACAATTACTACAAGAATTAAAAGCAACCCCAATTTTATCTCAACGTATTTTTGAAGCTGACTTTCTCTCAACATTGAGTGGAGAAATGTTGGTTACACTGATTTATCATCGTAAATTAGATGCGGATTGGGAAGTTGCTGCGAAAGTTTTAGCTGAAAAGCTCAATATTAAAATTATGGGTCGTAGTCGCGGTCAAAAAGTCATTATTGGTGATGACTATGTCGTTGAGCAACTCAAGGTACATGGACGAACGTTTAAATACAAACAAATTGAAAGTAGCTTTACTCAACCAAATGCTCAAGTTTGCCAGCGTATGCTTGAGTGGGCATGTAACGCTGCGGAAGGCGCTCAAAAAGACCTTTTAGAACTGTACTGTGGCAACGGCAACTTCACCCTACCACTTTCTTTGAAGTTTAATCGTGTCCTCGCAACAGAGCTTGCCAAGTCTTCTGTTTATGCAGCGCAATGGAATATCGAACAAAACCATATTAAAAATATTCAAGTCGCACGTTTATCTGCTGAAGAATTCACCCAAGCCTATCACGGCGAACGTGAATTTAGACGTTTACAAGAAGCGAATATTGATATTCAAAGCTATGATTTTGATACCGTTTTCGTTGACCCACCACGTGCAGGGATTGATTATGAAACCCTAAAATTACTACAAGGTTTTGAACGTATTATTTATATCTCATGTAACCCCGATACCTTACATGACAATTTAAAAACCTTGGCTCAAACACATCAAATAACCAAGTTTGCGATGTTCGATCAATTCCCTTTTACTCACCATGTTGAGTCAGGTGTTTTACTCGAAAAAATTTAAACAAATTATGTCTATGTAACACTACAAAATAAGGAGTTTAATAACTCCTTATTTTTTAATTGAATTTAAAAACAAAATATGGTTTTCTATAAAGATCAAGTCATTAAGCTGTCATAATTTCGTTGATCTCATCCATATCCATCGGAAAAATTTGAGTCTAACTGCTGCTTTTATCACTGCTTTAGGCTTGTATTTTATTTTAGATTGGTTATATTTCGAGCTATGTTAGTTTCGATAAGAAAGGCTCTATGAGTTTTTGGGAAAAACTGTTCTCTGCTGAACAACAGTATAATGAACACAAAAATCAAACCGCTTGCGTCGAGAATGATTGTTCACGTAAATCGGATGAACAACTACTCAATGCTTTAGTAAAAGCCACTGATGAAGATGTTGTTAAAGGCATCAAAAAAGTGCTCATTTCTCGAGGTTATACGCGTAAAGAACTTCTTGAAATGATCAATCCCCCAATTCAATAAAAGTCTCACCCTAGTCTCTTTACAGAAAAGAGACTAGGGATTTATTTACATGCAGTACGATCAATTTCCGCTACAATCGGTCCCAAATTAAACGCTTTATCATGCTGTTTGGTTGATACTAAATATAGACTGGAAATTGAACCATCCAAATACAAAGCATGATCTATTTTTAATTGTTGTTTAAAAAATTGCGCAAATTGATAAAAACTAACTCGCTGCCGAGAAATCACAAAATACAACTGATTATTTTTAACGCCGACACCATTTCTTATCTTTAAAGAATTAGAATCGACTAAAAATTTGCGATTGATTTCTCCATTATAAATCAACATTGGCCCTGATTGTGTTGCATACAAAGCTTTAAATCGTTGTTGTTTATAGTCTTGTGTGGTTTTGATTATGGCTTGCTGATGATTCCAAGCCAACACACCATTCGGTTGCATAAAGAAATTACCAACCCCATTCGCTTGATTGAGCTTAGAAAGCTGTTGCCCTTGTTCTACATAAAGCCCCACTGGCTGAAAATCAGCGTGGTACATCCCTGCATTCATTGCAAAGTTAAGTTGTGCGCATTTGGGCAACTCATGTTGAATATTTGAAAACTTCTGATAATAACGATTCGTTTGAGGATTTTTTAAATAAAGCTCAAGCTGACTGAGATCCTTTACCTTGATTACATCATAAGTCACATGATCCGTATCGATCGTTTGATGCTGCATTGCATGTGCCATGGGCACAACGAAAATGAGCAGTCCTATCAAAAGTCTTTTTCCCATCTAAATTCCGCGTATGATTATCAATCAAAGTTTATATTTATAGCACTGCTTATCGCGTTCAAAAAGTGAATACAGCCTCGACACATATTCTGCTACATCTGTGCATAAATATACTCGATTGCTCCACCTTTTTTGATTAGAATAGTTGCGTAAATGCAAAAGCCTCGTATCAGTATGCAGCAAAAACATCCACATTACCCACTCGGTGCGCATCTCATTGTTAAACACTTTGGGTACAGTCATCATGGGATTTATGCAGGTCGTGGGCGAGTCATTCATTATTCAGGTTTTGCCCATATTTTTAAAAAGCATCCAATCGAAATGACCTCATTACAACGTTTCGCACGGAATAAAGTCATTTATATACGAAACTACCCTGCCCCCCGCTATAAAGCCAAAGCTGTGGTACGTCGGATGCGCTCACGCATGCATGAAAATCACTATCACTTAATTATTAACAACTGTGAACATTTATGTACATGGGCTATCACAGGCATTGAATCAAGCACGCAAGTTGAACGAATGCAACGTCGTCTTGCGACTATTGGTTATGTCAGCTCGATGATGAGCTATATGAATAGCCTGATGCTCACAGTCGCAACAGCCTGTTTTGCAATCGTGCTCTACATCAAAATGATGCTGCGTCGACAAGCAAAAAAATCAACACCTGCTTATTTATTGTTAAAAGAAAAACAGTCAAAGAAATAATTAGACGTGCAAGCAGCATATCTACATAAAAAACTCACGATGGTTGCATCGTGAGTTTTTTAACATCTTGAATAATTAAAAATATTACTTCGCAGCAGTCGCTTCAGTGGTAATATTTACAGTGATCTTATCACCAACATTTGGTACATAACTTCCGATACCAAAAGCAGAACGATCAAATGAAGTTGTTGCATTGAAACCAATCGCTGGAACTTTTGCCATTGGATGCTCACCTTGTTTGTTCAACACTGCATCTAACACAACAGGTTTAGTTACACCTTTCACGGTCAAATCACCTGTGATTTTAAAATGCTTCTTATCTTTTGTTTCCACTTTAGTACTTTTGAAAGTAATGTTTGGATATTTTGCAGCATTAAACCAAGCTTCTTCTTGAAACTCTTTATCAAGCGCAACAACATTTGAATTTACGCTACTTACAGGAATGGTCACATTTACTGATGAATTTGCTGGTTTTGCTTCATCTACTTTAATAACACCTTGAATGTCAGTAAAGTTAGCGCTTGGTGTAGAAAAACCAAAGTGATTCCAACTAAATACTGTTGCGGTATGCGTAGGATCAATTTTATAGTCAACAACTTTTGCTTGAGCCAATGTTGAACCTAGCACCAAACATACACCGAATGATAAAGCCTTTAAGTTTTTCATGTATTCCTCAATTCATTTTTAAATTTAGTAAATTGTATTAGAAAACGACAACAATAGAGTGTGAGGATTTATGACACAGTGTTTTGTTTTTGCAACGAAGAGCCTTAATAAAATAACGCGATTACTTAGAACGCATCTTAATGACAACTAGATTAAATTTAGTCTGTACAAAACTTATCAATTTTTAACCTTAGTTTTTAAAAAACAATGTTATAAAAATTAATCAACTTTAAAAAAATTTATATTTTCATTTAGAGGAAGTGGCATGAATTTACAAAAAATATTTGATCAATTAAACATAACGCAAGCACAACCTGCTATCAGCATTTTTGTTCCAACCCACCGAACCTTTCCTGACAATCAACAAGACGCGATTGCTTTAAAGAATGCAATGAAAGAGTTGGAGACACGATTATCTGAAAATCATGACAAACGTGAAGCGCAAACACTGGTTCAACAAATCGAGCAAAAACTTGCCGATCACAATCATAACTACAACTTGGATACTTTGGCTATTTTCGCGACCGCTGAAGATACACAAATTCTAAATTTCCCTTTTAAAGTTAAGCCAAGAGTTATCATTGATCAGCATTTTTCAACACGAGATATTCTTCGTGAACTAAATAATGCTGTGCACTATTATTTAGTGGTTGTTTCAAGAAACCAAGGACGTTTATTGGAAGTCTTCAACGACCAATTAGTACGAGAGCTTAATCAAGAAGATGAATTACAAGGTTTAAATTTTCCAATTGAAAACACGCATCTTTATACAACCAACTCTGATGACCGCTCAAATGCGATAAAAGAGGAAAATTATATAAAAGAGTTTTTAAACCGTGTCGATAAAAGTGTCCAAGAAGTTTATAAGCAAAATCCTTTGCCTATTCTTGTCTTCGGTGACGAACGGATCGTCTCTTTCTATCAACAAGTTTGTGATAATCCAAGTGCCATCTTTGCAACTGTGACCAATAGTACCAATTTAGAATCCGAAGCTCGCCTATTGATTGATGATGCTCAGGATAAAGTTAATTTATATCGAACAAAGCTTCAACAAGCATCACAAGCTGAAATAAGTCAGGCGAAAAGTCAAAATCTATTAATAGAAGATCTCTCCTCGATTTATCGTGCCGCCAAAGAAGGTCGTGTTGATCAGATCTTTATCCGTAAGGGTTACATTCAACCAGCAACAATTGATGAGGAAACCTCAAATGTTGAACTTAATTCTGATACCACCAATACTGATGATATTGTAGATGATGTTTTATCTATTGTGATTCAACATGGTGGTAAAGCTAACTTCCTAAGTGGCGAATTTTTAGATGAGAATATCAATTTATTAGCCAAAGTCCGCTATTGATTTAATGAGCTAAAAATAAGAGCATTGTTGCTCTTATTTTTTTTCAAGCTAGAATTTATTAACGCAGCTAAAAATCATCAAGTAGATAACAAGGTAAAGTATGACTCACTCCGTTCAAGCCCAAAGCACCGCAACGCCCTACCGTGTCACGCTCACAGATTCCTCTGGTCATCACTGGTATGCAGATGAACCCGCAGATCAAGGTGGTCAAGATTCTGCACCAAACCCAATTCAAATCTTACTTTCCGCTTTAGGCGCTTGTACAACCATTACCTTAGAGATGTATGCAAAACATAAAAGTATTGTGCTTACTCACGTTCAAGTCGACTTGGCTTTAAATCCAAATGGCAAACCTGAAGCAGGTCAAAATAATATTGAACGAAAAATCGTATTAACAGGTGAATTTACCGAAGACCAGCATAAACGTTTATTAAAAGTTGCAGAAAGCTGCCCTGTTCACAAGCTATTAACTTCTAATATTGCGATTCAGACGGAATTAAATATAGAATAAGTACACTTACTAAATTTCAATTGATCCCCTATACCACTCCAATGAACCACTCATAGAAATATCAATTGCTGGATTTACAATTTCTATGAGCTCGTTGGGAACGAATGAATATAAAACTTTTCCATCAAAATCAATCCAAAATTCTGGTGGTGGTGTATCACAGCTATCTATAAATCCATTTGTTTCTTTCTCACCAAGGCTTGAACCGTACCGGGTTTGTCGGAGACTCAATATTCTGAGAGACTATTCCGATGAAAAAACCAACCTATACCCCCGAAATTAGAGAAAGAGCGGTTCAATTACTAATTGAATCTGAAAAAGATTATCCTTCTACTTGGGCTGCAATCACTGCTATTGCTCCCAAGATAGGTTGTACCCCTGAAACACTGCGTGTTTGGCATCAAAAATATTTGGATCAACAAAATCCAGTTAAAGTACAGCATCTTTCAGATCAAGAACGTATAAAACAACTGGAACGTGAAAATAAAGAACTGCAACGCGCTAACGAAATTCTACGTAAAGCAGCCGCTTTTTTCGCCCAGGCGGAGCTCGACCGCCTACACAAATAATGGTGGATTTCATCCATAACAATAAAGACCTATATGGTGTTGAGGCAATCTGTAAAATTTTACCGATTGCACCATCGACCTATTACCGACAGCTGGATCTGACCGAGAACCCAGAAAAGCGCTCAAAACGCGATTTACATGACGTGCATCATGCTGAACAAATTAAACGAATTTGGAAAGAAAGTTCGGGTCGATATGGTGTACGTAAAGTCTGGCAACAATTGAAACGTGAAGGCTATATTGTTGCACGCTGTACGGTTGCTCGATTGATGCAAAATCTAGGCATACAAGGTGTTTGGCGTGGTAAGAATAAACAAACTACTCGTAGCCGAGATGATCAAAAACGTGCACCTGACTTGGTGAAACGCAATTTTACTGCTGATCATCCTGACCAACTGTGGGTCGCTGACTTCACGTATATTCGAACCAATTCAGGCTGGGTGTATACCGCCTTTATTATTGATGTGTTCTCACGAGCCATTGTTGGATGGAAAGTATCTACACGAATGAATACAGATATGGTGCTCGATGCATTGGAGCAAGCATTGCATGATCGAGGCATGCCAAAGAGCGTGATCCATCATTCCGATAGAGGTGTGCAATATCTTTCCATCCGCTATACCAATCGTTTAGAAGCAGCAAATTTACGAGCATCAGTCGGTACGACTGGTGATTCATACGATAATGCTTTGGCTGAAACGGTGAATGGCTTATACAAAACAGAGGTGATTGAATATTTAAAAGCAGATTGGCAAGGTTTAGCAGATGTACAACTTGCGACACTAAACTGGGTAGATTGGTTCAATAAAAAGCGTGTACACAGTGCACTGGGTTATGTGTCGCCTTTTGAGTTTGAAGCAATGTACTATGATAAGATTAACCCGTTAGGTCAGGTGGCTTAACTTAAATAAAAAAGTCTCCGACAAACCCGGTACGGTTCACCTGTCAAACATTGTCGAGTGCACATCAAATAACAATATTTTTCCTTTTAAATTTACCAAATTCTGTGCTTGACCATATTTAAGCCGAGCTTGAATAGCCCCATCAAAATAGGACTGTATTTTACAGTCATAATTATCAATATTTTGATTATCATTTTTAATTTCTGAACTTTCTCGCAATACTCGATATAAGAAATCATATTCCGCATATCGCCAAAATCTTTTCTTATTATCCAAGCTTTCAAAATATACATGCTTGATATTATTTAATATTTTATTAAAATAACGAATATTAAAATCTTCACTCATCCTTACCCTCTCATTTTTAATTCTCAATATAAAACCACTGATCAGCAATATAATTATCTACCTCATCTTCTGGATCGATATAGCGAACCTTTATTCCTCGTTCACACATACTCTTAGGAATTTGCAAATTCCAACTAGTAGCCAAACTTAGCTCCTCTGCTAGAATATACCGCAAATCATAAAACTCCGCGGATAAAGTATGAGCATTAAAATACTCTTCATCTAGATACAAACAAATTTCACTAGAAAACATTTGTGGTTGTTCAATTCGACATACCACCTTACAGAATTTCAGCCCATGTGGTTTTGCTTCAATTAAATATTGACATGCATTAATAAGATATTGAGCACATTCTGCCTTGATTGATTGTTGTACATGGTTACCCTCAACCATATTTAAAGGAACAGGTATTTTCCAATTATAATACCGATCATCATATTCAGTTAAATCAGGAAAATAGTTTTTAAAACTTTCACTCCAATCTCTAAGATTTCTTAATTTTCTTGGAATTCCTCGTTCTTTCTTATTCGATAAAGTAAATCTTCTCACTTCTTTTCTGATTCCAGTTCAAAAAGACCAAAAAAAGCGTTCCAAATGGAACGCTTTTTAATACCACTTAAATTATTAAGCAGTCAGTTCTTTAACCGCAGCAATAACCGCTTCAGTGGTAATACCAAAGAATTGGAACAAGTCTTTTGCTGGAGCAGATTCACCATAAGTGGTCATACCGATCACTTTGCCGTCTAAGCCAACAAATTTCCACCAGTAGTCGACATGAGTCGCTTCAACAGCAACACGAGCGCGGATATGCGCAGGTAATACCGCTTCACGGTAAGCAGCATCTTGCTTCATAAACTCTTCAGCACACGGCATAGAAACGACACGTACACCTTCAAGTTGTGCATAAGCTTCCATTGCCAATGAAACTTCAGAACCCGTTGCGATGATGATTGCCTTTAACTCACCTTTTTCTTCAGCAAGCACATAACCACCTTTAGCAGCGTTTTGAATTTGAGCTTCATTACGCGCTTGGAATGGTAAGTTTTGACGAGAGAAAATTAACGCTGTCGGACCATCTTTACGCTCAAGCGCAGATTTCCAAGAAATCGCTGCTTCAACGGTGTCACATGGACGCCAAGTATTTAAGTTTGGTGTACCACGCAAAGATGCAATTTGCTCTACAGGTTGATGTGTAGGACCATCTTCACCTAAACCAATTGAGTCATGCGTATATACATGAATCACACGTTGTTTCATCAATGCAGACATACGTACTGCATTACGTGCATATTCCATGAACATCAAGAATGTAGCAACGTAAGGAACAAAGCCACCGTGTAAAGCCACACCATTCGCGATGGCAGTCATACCAAACTCACGTACACCATAGTACACATAGTTACCCGCTGGGTTTTCTTGTACGCCTTGGCAACCTTTCCAAAGTGTTAAGTTTGAACCAGCTAAGTCAGCAGAACCACCTAATAATTCAGGAAGTAATGGACCGAATGCTTGTAAAGTGTTTTGGCTTGCTTTACGTGTTGCAATGGTTTCTGCTTTAGCATTAGTTTCAGCAATAAATGCATCTGCTTGTGCAGCAAATTCAGCAGGTAAATCACCATTCATACGACGTAATAACTCAGCCGCTTCAGTCGGATATTTTGCTTGGTATTGGGCAAATAATTCGTTCCAAGCTGATTCAGAGCTTTGACCTTTGGCTTTTGCATCCCAAGCTGCATACACATCTTCTGGGATTACAAATGCGTCTTCTTTCCAGCCTAAAGCTTCACGCGTTAAAACGATTTCGTCTTTACCAAGTGGCGCACCGTGGCAATCTTCTTTGCCTTGTTTATTTGGTGAACCTAGACCAATAATCGTTTTACAAATAATAATCGTTGGTTTATTTGTTTCAGCTTTTGCGTCAATCGTCGCTTGACGAATCGCAGCAGCATCATGACCGTCTACACGAAGTACTTGCCAGCCATATGCATTAAAACGCTGTTCTGTGTCATCACTGAACCAACCTTCAACTTCACCATCAATCGAGATACCGTTGTCATCATAGTAAACAACAAGTTTGCCTAAACCTAAAGTACCAGCAAGTGAACATACTTCATGGGAAATACCTTCCATCAAGCAACCATCACCAAGGAAACAATAAGTGAAGTGATCAACAACATTTAAATCGTCTTTGTTGAACTGTGCAGCTAATGTTCTTTCCGCTAAGGCAAATCCAACAGCGTTCGCAATACCCTGACCTAATGGACCAGTTGTTGTTTCGATTCCAGGTGCATAACCCAATTCTGGATGGCCTGGTGTTTTAGAATGTAATTGACGGAATTGTTTTAAATCTTCAATCGATAATTCATAACCAGTCAAATGCAACAAAGCATATTGCAACATAGAGCCATGGCCATTTGACAATACAAAGCGGTCGCGGTTCGCCCATTGTGGGTTTGTTGGATTATGATTCAAAAATTCACGCCAAACTACATCAGCGATATCTGCCATCCCCATTGGAGCACCAGGATGCCCTGAGTTTGCTTGTTGCACAGCATCCATAGCCAAGACACGAATTGCATTTGCAATACGACGTTCATTTAAAGGGGTTGTCATAAGTCAGAATCCGATTAAATCAATTAGATGAGAGAAGATGAGAAATCACCTTTCAAAAGATGTGACTATTGTCTTAAAAAAACGACATGGGGTAAAGCCTAATACACGATATTTCTTATTTTTCATTCGTTCATCTCGCATTATAAGTACAAATGTTCATGCCTTAAGCAGAAAATAAAACCATCATCTTCAAAATGGAAGAATAGTCCAACTGAAATTCTAGAGCGAAGGAGCTCGTATATTAGTTTTGTTGATACACATATCAATAAAAACACGGTGAAAATGAAATAAATTCATGCTTTTTAGTCAGCTTGTGCTAGTCCTATAAGCTAAGTCGATGTAACATACTCTGTCTTTTTGAAAATACCAGTGATAGGACGTTCATGCGCGAGTATGCTGTTTTTACTTCAGAATCTGTAAGCGAAGGTCATCCAGACAAAATGGCTGACCAAATTAGTGATGCGATTTTAGATGCAATCATCAAAGAAGACCCGTATGCGCGTGTCGCTTGTGAAACATTAGTAAAAACAGGTGTCGTTGTTCTTGCTGGTGAAATCACAACGACAGCCAATGTCGACTTTGAAGCGATTGTACGTCAAACCGTAAATAGTATTGGCTATCATCACTCTGATTTAGGTTTTGATGGATCAACTTGTGCGGTCATCAATATGATCGGCAAGCAATCACCTGAAATTGCGCAAGGTGTTGACCGCCAAAAACCAGAAGATCAAGGTGCAGGCGACCAAGGTTTAATGTTTGGTTACGCCAGCCGTGAAACTGATGTGCTTATGCCTGCCCCTATTTCTTATGCGCACCGCTTAATGGAACGCCAAGCTGAGTTACGTCGCTCAGGTGCTTTGCCTTGGTTACGTCCAGATGCAAAAAGCCAAGTAACGTTTGCCTATGAAAATGGCATGCCAGTTCGCTTAGATGCAGTTGTATTATCGACCCAACATGATCCTGAGATTTCTCAAATTCAACTCAAAGAAGCTGTAATTGAAGAAATCGTCAAACCGATCATTCCTGCTGAAATGTTCCATGCAGGTACTAAATTCCACATCAATCCAACAGGTATGTTTGTGATTGGCGGTCCAGTCGGTGACTGTGGTTTGACAGGTCGTAAAATTATCGTAGATACATACGGCGGTATGGCTCGTCACGGCGGTGGTGCTTTCTCGGGTAAAGATCCATCTAAAGTGGACCGTTCTGCTGCTTATGCAGGTCGTTATGTCGCTAAAAATATTGTTGCTGCAGGTTTAGCAGACAAATGTGAAATTCAAGTCAGCTACGCAATTGGTGTTGCTGAGCCAACTTCAATTTCGATCAATACATTTAACACAGCCAAAGTATCCGAAGAGTTGATTATTCAACTTGTTCGTGAACACTTTGACCTACGCCCATATGGCATTACACGTATGTTGAATTTGATTCAACCGATGTACAAGCAGACTGCAGCTTACGGACACTTTGGTCGCGAAGGTTCGGATACTGCATTTACTTGGGAAAAAACAGATAAGGTTGAGATCTTGAAGGATGCTGCTGGATTATAATCCCTCCGCTACAATCCGATCTCATACCCAAAGCTCACAGTGACAACACTGTGAGCTTTTTTAATTCCACAGCAAATTTCTATCTATTTTTTAGGATTTACACTCTCGTGCTTAAATATTTCAAACAATGAATTTTTTTGCATTGCTTGATCTTCATGATGTTGCTGTAAATAAATATGTACAACTTTGACGATCACCACAACCACAAAACAAGCTGCAACGCACAACATCCATAAACCATAAGGGCTGCGAATATGTTGAGAGCCACAATAAGGGCACGATTTATCTGTTGATGCAACAACCTTGTCGCAACATGCACAATGATATTGAGATAACATCATTCACTCCTCCATTTATTCTTTTTTATTTTCTTAGCACAACGATCAAACCGTCATACTTTTATCCTATGAGAAAAAAAATCAGAATACAATCTTGTTTTCGAACCAATACTTTAAAAGTAACACAACTTTATGACAGCTTAATGCATTTCTAAGAACACCCCAGTCACGTCAATAACACGCTAATTACGAACTTTTTATATAATTTGTTAGAATAGTGTTTTAACAATCTCAGAAATATCATCATGACCCAATTGATTAATAAAGGTGGATTTCGTGAACGAGCCAACCGTAGCCGCAAATATAAAAACTCAGAAAATGAGATAACGATACTCCCGCCGAGCGAATATCAACCACCAAATAAAGAGAAAGATAAGCAAACCCAAGTTGACCAAAAACCTGATCAGACATCTGAACAAGATGCATAAAAAAACACGCTTTAAAGAAGCGTGTTTTTTAATTCATTGTGTCATGATTAATTTACATCTTTAAACTCAATTTTCTTCTGATTTGGCTCTACTTCACGTGCTTCACCATCAATGATTGTAGAATCACGATACTGACCACCACCCTGTTGCTGGTTCTGCATCTCTTGCATTTGACGCATCATATCAGCGAAAGGATTTTGTCCAGCGGCACCGCCAGCTCCCATACCACCCATCATTTGCTCCATCATCGCTTGTTGACGTTTTGCCATGGTTTTCATCAAGGCATTACGAAGCGCAGTTTGAACAGCAGGGATCAATACGAGGATTGCAAGCACGTCTGAGATTAAACCCGGAATCATCAATAGAAAACCAGACATCGCAAGTGCCAGTTTTTTAGTTACGGCTGGATCACCACCAAGCTGCCCCGTCATTTGCATCTGCTGCAATTGCGGCATGATACTTGATGTACTTGAACGAACAAGATTTAGACCAATAAAGAATGCGAAGATGAACCAAAAGAATACGTACCACATACTCCCTACAAGGTCGCCCACGCCGATCCATACTAAAACTTCAGCAATTGTGCCAAATACCACGATAAGAAGTAGATTCATGTCAAAGCTTCGTCTATCTCAGAAAAAATTGAAAAAATGTGCAGCACAGAGTGTATAAAAGTAAAGCTTACACAGCAAATAAAAAATCATGCTAAATAAAATGATGGGTGCGTTTTTTGAATTATCAAGGCTTGAGAGAGCAAGTTATATAAAAAAGCACTCAATTAAAGCCAGTTTAATTGAGCGCTACAGTTTCTTTTAATAATTAACCACAGGTAGCATTCGTAATCTTTTTAGATTTTGGATCAACTGTGACCGTCACTCGGTTTTCACGATAATCCATCGTTACAGGCTGATTCGGACCAATACTACGCACGATTTCAGATTTTGTTTTTTGTTTGATTTGGTCTTCGCTCAACCCAGATTGACCAATGAGTTTCTGTGCTTCATCTGCTAAACACTTAGGTTGACTCGAACGGAACAACTCCCATTCCTCAACGACTTGACCATTCGGTAACTTACAGTAACCAACCTGACCATTTGCCTCATTTCGAATTTCTAACTGACCGCCCTGATCAACGCAGAATTTGCTTGCAGGATTTGCCATACCAATTTTTGGTGGCGTAAGTTCTTGATTTGGTGTTGAAGAACAAGCTGCCAGCGAGGTCAGGATTAAACCTAAAAAGAAAAAGTTTTTCATATGTTTGTTTTCTTGCAAAAAAAATAAGATAACAAAAAAATTTATATTTTATGTCTATGATTTGAAACAAAAGTGCTTCATAAATACCAACTGATTAGAAAATGTAAGCATTGTTCGCGTTTACCATACCACTTGTAGAGACTAACATTTTCTCATTCAATGCACCCTATTTTCTAAAAAAGTAAAAGCCAAAAAACAAAAAAGCTCACCAAGTGAGCTTTTTTTTCAAGTCATACGATTGGTTTTAAGAAACTACCGTAATACCTGTTGCTTGAGGGCCTTTTTTACCATCAGCAATGGTAAATGACACGCGTTGGCCTTCGTGTAGAACTTTAAAACCGTCGCTTTGGATTTCGCTAAAATGAGCAAAAACATCTTGTCCAGAGTCAGCATGAATAAATCCGAAACCTTTAGTTTCGTTGAACCACTTAACCGTACCAGTCACAGTATTAGACATATATTTAACCTATTTTTTCAAAAAAACTTAAGATGCTTAATCGCAATTAACTTGAAATAATAAACTATGAAACTAAATCTGATAAAACGAAAGGTTTGGTTAAACTACGAAATGAAAAGATTTGCTGAATCAACAGTATTATTCTTCTAGTTGTTTTTAACTATACACCACTTTAGTTTTTCGATGCAATACGTATCTAACACCCAACATTCCAAATTTATTCTTAACAAATAAAAAAGCCCACTTGTGTGAGCTTCTTTTTTACCGAATGATTTCTGTTAGATAACGGTAATGTTTGTAGCTTGTGGTCCTTTTTTACCTTGACCAAGCTCAAACTTAACGCGTTGACCTTCGTGTAAAACTTTAAAACCGCTGCTTTGGATTTCGCTAAAATGAGCAAAAACGTCTTGCCCAGAGTCAGCTTGAATAAAACCAAAACCTTTAGTTTCGTTGAACCACTTTACAGTTCCGTTAACAGTTTCAGACATAAAACCTAAACCTTTAAAATCTTTTGTTTAAAAAAAAAGCCAAATTAGAAACAAAACCGCTTCTAATTTTAACTCTATCTATTTTACTTAAATAGATACTACAAGCATACCAAATTTTAAGTCAAACGATATAGCTGATTGACCGAAGTATAGAAACTTTTTCCATCTTGGTTGAATTCAATTTCTTGACCAGACTGCAAAAGTATCTTTTTACCTACTTCTACCCATTTAAAACCATCCATCGTACTTTGCTGGCGTTTAAGTGGGATAATTTGCACACTAATTTCATTGCCATTCGTGGCAGTGGCTACATGCCATTCACTAATAATATTCAAAACTTAAATACTCATTACTGAGCTCAAGTGATCGATCTAATTTACTACAATGCTAGATGAGGGAAAAGACTACATAACTAGAATTTAATAATTTTTAGCTTTATTTAAGGTTATTTAAGCTAACTCAGCTACTGCTTAATCAATAATAAACAACAACTTTTACACATCACAGAGCAATATTAATTTGGAAGCGGGGGTCGGATTTGAACCAACGACCTTCGGGTTATGAGCCCGACGAGCTACCAGACTGCTCCACCCCGCATCAGCGAATTAGCTTTATACGCCCCTACACCTGACAATGCAAACTTTATTTATAAAAATCACTTAATTTTTAAATTAACGCTCACATTTAATACAAATACAAGCTAAAACTAGATTTTGATCGTCTGAGCAAGCAGATTTCCAATAAATACAAAATTCAGTGCCTTTACTTAAAAAACAGATGCTTTGTTCAATAAAACAACTATATCCTTATAATTCAAAATACTACAAAATTATCATGCAGCTAAAAGCCCATTATGTAACAATATCAATCATCCTTTATTCTTTTATAGTTCTGCATGTCACTCATTATTGGTATTGATCCTGGTTCACGTTTAACAGGTTATGGAATTATCGAAAAAGATGGTAACAAATTACGTTTTGTCGATGCAGGAACCATTCGTACTGAAACACAAGAAATGCCTGAACGTTTAAAACGTATTTTTGCAGGTGTTGAACGTATTGTTAAATTTCATGGGCCAACAGAAGCAGCCGTAGAACAAGTGTTTATGGCTCAAAACCCTGACTCTGCATTAAAGCTCGGTCAAGCACGTGGCGCAGCAATAGCGGCACTGGTCAATTTAGATTTAAAAGTCGCCGAATATACTGCACGTCAAATCAAGCAGTCTGTTGTTGGCTATGGTGCTGCGGAAAAAGAGCAAGTACAAATGATGGTCATGCGCCTACTCAATTTAAGCATTCAGCCTCAAGCCGATGCTGCCGATGCGCTTGCCGCTGCGATTTGTCATGCACATGCATCAGGAAGTATGACTAAACTAGCAGTGTTGAATGCGTTAGGTGGTATGGCACGTGGACGAAGTCGTTCAAGTAGTAGACGTCGTTAATCATTCACAACTTTATAAATCATTCTCCCCATTTCATGTGCTTGTAACCCTCTCATACCATTGCTCGCTAAAAGATCACCTGCTTGGGCGTGGAGGCTAACAATTTCGTGCAATTTAATTTGCTCATGAAACTGCGCTTTTAAACTGGCGATCATACCCGCCAAGACATCACCCATTCCTCCTGTGCCCATGCCTGCATTACCTTGGGTACAGATAAATAAGTCATCACCTAACTCCAAGGTCAGACTCCCTGCACCTTTTAGTACCCATTGCCCTGCATATTTTTGCTGTAATTGATGAATCGCTGCGATTCGATCTTGTTCAATTTCAGCGGCAGTACAGCCCAACAATGTCGCCGCTTCGCCTGAATGCGGAGTTGCATAAATATGTTTATTTAACTGTTGTGGATGCTTGGCTAGAAACCAAAGCCCATCAGCGTCAAGCACAACTTCTAATTGCGTATTTTGATTGAGCGAATCCAACCATTGTTTATAAATATTTTCAGCCCAATCATCTCGCCCCACCCCCATACCAAAACAGACTGCATCAACTTGCTTTAGTAGTTGTTGAATGGTTTCTGGATTTAAGGCATTTATATCTCGAACCATAATATTCGGTGAACGCGATAAGATTGCTTGATGGTGTTTAGCATCACACACCACACTGACTTTTCCTGCACCTGCATAAAAAGCAGCTTCAGCAGACATGATGACTGCTCCCCCCATATCCGCATGACCACCCACTACCAAGACATGCCCATAACTGCCTTTATGACCAAAGGCTTTGCGTTTAGGTAAAGTGATTTTTTCTGGGGATAAATAAGCCACTGGCTTTAATTCTTCGTCAGTTGGAATTAGGCTGACTAAATGAAGCTTCCCTACAAATTCCTTGCCTTGACCTGTAAACAATCCAGCTTTATAACCGAGAATCGTAAAAGTCTGGTCAGCTTGAATCGCGCAAGGTAAGACTTGCCCTGTATTGGCATGCAAACCACTTGGAATATCAATTGAAATTTTTAAACCTGTTTGCTCATTAAAGAGTTGAATAATATTTTGCCAATTTTGATCAAGTTCTCGGTTTAAGCCAATGCCAAATAAAGCATCAATATGGCAATCAAATAAAAGTCCCTCTTTCTCAAAGAGGGATTTAGGGAGATTTAATAATTGAATATCAATTTGATACTCTTGAGCATATACATAAGCTTGCTTTAGATCAGCAGAGTGACCTAACTCAGTGGCAAATACCGTTACCTCAAAACCCGCTTGTTTTAAAAATGCAGCGATATAATAACCATCACCCGCGTTGTTACCTTGACCACACCACACAGCAATTTTTTTAATGTCTTGTTCTTGAAATTGTTGAAGCAAGTGCTGTGTTATTGCCCAAGCGGCTTGTTGCATCAGTCCCAGTGAAGAATTTTGCTGAGCAAACCAACGCTGCTCCCATGCTTGAATACTTTGACTATGGTAAACTGGACGTCGCATGTTTATTCCCCTGTTATTGGTTTATGGCTTCCACTGCATCATCTCAAAAACTTTCTCAAAAGATTGAACTACAACAGTTTGATCCTCAAGAGCTTAAAGCATGGATCAAAGCACAGGCTTTAGACTTGGGCTTTTCTGATTGTGTCATTGCCAAACCTGATGCTCAAGATCAAATGCCGCGTTTCGAAGAATATTTAAAGCGTGGCTATCATGCTGACATGCACTATTTAGAAGAAAACTTAGAAAAACGTGCAGACCCAACCTTACTCGTCCCAGGCACAAAAAGCATTATTTGTGTGCGAATGAACTATCTTGTGGCATCGCCTAAGCCTCGTTATGTACCACTTGAACCAAATTCGGCCATTATTGCACGCTATGCCCGTGGACGTGACTATCACAAGGTTATGCGTGGGCGACTTAAAACCTTAGCCACTCGCATTAAAGAAAAAGTGGGAGATTTTGAATCACGTCCTTTTGCAGACTCAGCCCCAATTTTTGAAAAATCTTTAGCCGAAAGTGCAGGTATGGGGTGGACAGGAAAACATACTTTACTTATCCACAAAAAATCAGGTTCTTTTTTTGTTTTAGGTGAACTCTTTACATCTTTAGAATTGCCCTTTGATGAACCTGCAACAGCACATTGTGGCTCATGTACTGCCTGTATTGACATCTGCCCAACGCAAGCAATTGTTGAGCCTTATATGCTAGATGCTAGAAAATGTATTGCGTATTTGACCATTGAATATAAAGGTATTATCCCCGAAGACTTGCGGCAAGGCATTGGCAACCGTATTTTTGGCTGTGATGACTGTCAGCTTATTTGCCCATGGAATGGTTTTGCTCAAACAGCATCTATCCCTGACTTCGATCCAAGACATAGTTTAGACGACATTAGTCTACTCGAAATATGGCAATGGGATGAAACAACATTTTTAGCCAATACCGAAGGCAGCCCAATCCGTCGTACGGGCTATCAATCCTTTAAGCGTAATATTGCAATCGGTTTAGGAAATGCGCCATACTCAGCTGAAATCATAGCCAAATTGCAAGAAGCAAAAACATGGCACGATGAGATTGTAAATGTACATATTGATTGGGCAATTCAACAGCAATTGCACCAAGCAAATGTGCGTCAAATAGAAAAATGATGTTTTTTGCCCTTTGGCTTTGGCATGATTTCTGTATGATTAATCTCAACAAACGTAATCTATCATCATGGATATAACAATGACTGTACGTAATGACTGGACTCGTGATGAAATCCAAGCCCTATATGATCAACCATTTTTAGACTTAGTATTTGAAGCGCAAGGTGTTCATCGTCAACATTTCCAAGCCAATACGATTCAGGTAAGTACGCTTCTTTCTATTAAAACAGGTAAATGCCCTGAAGACTGTAAGTATTGCTCACAATCTGCTCGCTACGATTCTAAATTGGAAGCTGAAAAACGTATCGCAGTAGATAAAGTCATTCGTGAAGCACTATCAGCAAAAGAATCGGGTTCTTCTCGCTTCTGTATGGGTGCAGCTTGGCGTAATCCGCATGAACGTGATATGCCGTATGTACTGGAAATGGTACGTGAAGTGAAAGCACTTGGTTTAGAAACTTGTATGACCTTAGGAATGCTCAATCAATCTCAAGCAGAACGCCTAAAAGATGCTGGTTTGGATTATTACAACCATAACCTTGATACATCCCGCGAATATTATTCACATATTATTAGTACCCGTACTTTTGATGATCGTCTTGATACCTTAGATCATGTCCGCCAAGCGGGTATGAAAGTATGTAGTGGTGGTATTGTTGGCTTAGGCGAAAGCCGTAATGATCGTATTGGTTTATTGCATGAACTTGCGACTATGCCTGTTCATCCTGAGTCTGTGCCAATTAACATGCTAGTACCTATCGAAGGTACACCACTTGCTGATGTTGAAAAACTTGAAGTAACCGAATGGATTCGCACGATCGCTGTTGCACGTATCATCATGCCGCATAGTTATATTCGTTTATCCGCTGGCCGTGAGTCTTTGAGTGATTCTGATCAAGCACTGGCATTTATGGCTGGGGCTAATTCGTTATTTTCTGGTGAAAAGCTCTTAACCACACCAAATGCAGGTGAAGGTAAAGACCAACTCTTGTTTGCTAAACTCGGTCTCACTGCTGAAAAACCGAAACCAAGTATTGCTGAACTCACAGTCGATGCCATGAGCGCATAAATTCAAAAGCCTTGTCAGTCGACAAGGCTTTTTTCTAAAGAAATTACTCATGTTAGATTGATGTAACCAATATGCCGTATTTGGCATTCAAAAACATGCCGATCCGGATGATATCCACCCCTGCTGCATGTGTCACAGACAACTCTTGCGTATGCACGTCAAAATGAAATGAATCAAAGATCTCTTGATGATGCATCAACCATAAAATAGTATCGCTAATACTTTCATCTACGGTATACGTTTCTGAGTTAAAGTCTTTATTCATCACAATATTCTGATCACTTGATTTGATATAGATATCATAACCAATCGATGATTTGAAATCAGCTCGATAAAAAAACACTGAGCTAAAAGATCATTAACTCAGTGTATCAACGAGGAATTCAGTCTTTTGTCTTGTTTGCTTAGCTTAAGCCGCTTGTGGGCTGACGATGGTTTGCCCGCCTTGTAAGCATGCAACCGCTTTGGGATTAAACTCCAAAGTCAGCACATGATTATCTAAATGCACATGGTAAGCACGAATCAATGCTTGCTGCCCTTCATCGGTGTCCAGTACATATTCATCTGCAATATTTAAAATACCTTCTAGATTTGTTGTACTTGAAGCTCGATCATGACCAAACAAATCATAAATCGTTTGCAAATTGAAACTGGTGCGCTGTTGTTCTGTAGCGTGACTTTTTAGATAGTCCTCTAAAAACAGGACAAATTTATGAGCAAAAAAATAGTAGTTTGGTTTATGGGTATAAAGCATGTTCATCGAAATCTCCTTATTGGTGTTTTTACCATCAGACCATGCTTAAAAACTAAGCTCTCAATCTTAAGAAATTCTTAAAACCAATTAAGCATTTTTGTTAATGCCGAACTTTTTTGACTCAAAATTCAAAAAAAACGTCTTAACACATAATGTTTGTCATAAAAAATTCATATAAAAAAAGCTTAATTTTGAACAAAAAATAAACACTTGCTCAATTTTTACTTAAAAAAAATCATCATTTTTTTCATGATTTTTCATAAAACTAACAAATAAGATTAATTTTTCTAATAAAAAAATTCAAATAAACAGAGACTTACTCAATAATTGTATAATATATGATTAATAAATTTATTTTTGTGACAGAGTTTGCATTTTTTTAATAACTGGTATATTTCGATCATTACTTGTTCGGCGCAAAAATAACCTGAAAAAGTAATCTAATTCAATTTTTTAGCTGATGTATTCGAGATATTATTATGAAAAAACTTGCTTTGATCGCTACACTTTCAGTTGTAGGTATTGCTAATGCACAAGCTGCTGATGGTACTATTACAATCAATGGTTTAGTTACTGACAAAACCTGCGACATCGTGACTCCAGCAGGTAAAGATTTTACTGTAACTCTTCCAACTGTATCTAAACAAACTCTTGCAAACGCAGGTGATGTTGCTGGTCGTACACCATTCCAAATCAACTTAGGTAACTGTTCAGAAGGTAAAGTTGCTACTTACTTCGAACCAGGTGCAACTGTTGATTTTACTACAGGTCGTTTACTTAACCAAAACGCTGCTGGTGCTAAAAACGTTGATGTTCAATTATTGGGCGACAACAACCAAGCAATTCCAGTTCTTGCTGCTGGCGCTTCTGGTGCTCAATCTAACTCTCAGTGGGTTGACGTTGTAGAAGGTGGTACTGCTGACCTTAACTACTATGCTGAATACTATGCAACTGGTGCTTCTACTGCTGGTCAAGTAAATACTTCAGTTCAGTACACAATCATTTATCAATAATCTTTTGATAAATCACTGCGGGTTTTTATGTACTTAAAAACTCGCAGTTTTCAATAAAAAAACATGCAACAGTAAGGTAAATATAAATGGCACTGAACGGTTACAATTTTTTGCTTGGCTTAGCGATGTCTTCTATTCTTGTCGCAAATAACACACATGCAGAAATTATCTTACACGGTACTCGAGTGATCTATCCATCTGATGCTCGTGAAGTCACCTTGCAAGTAAGTAACAATGGTTCTAAACCATCTCTTGTTCAAGCTTGGATTGATGAAGGTGATGCTAAAAGCACACCAGACCAATCAAAAGTTCCTTTTATGATTACTCCGCCGATTTCTCGTGTTGATCCAACCAAGAGTCAATCGCTTCGTATTTCAGCTCTGCCAAATGCAGCTCAAATCGATCAGACAAAAGAAACCGTTTTTTGGTTAAACGTGCTTGATATTCCACCTAGACCTAAAGCTGGTGCTAAAGAAGAGGTTCCAGATAACTTCCTACAACTAGCGATTCGTTCACGTATTAAGTTTTTCTATCGTCCTGCAAATATTAAAGAAGATGCAAATCTAGCAGGAGAAAAACTACAGTGGTCTAGAAGTGGACAGACTTTGATTGTTAAAAATCCAACACCGTTCCATGTCACAATGACATCGATATATCAGAAAAATGCAGGAAAAACTGTTGACCTACTTCCTAAGGGTTTAATGCTATCTCCATTTTCTGAAGACAAAGTTCAATTGAAAATAGCAAGTGTTGAAAAACTTAGTTTTATTAATATCAATGATTACGGTGGTCGTATTGAACATCAGATCAAACTTCAATAACAAGTAAATTACTCCCACTCTATAGATGATTTTGTACCTATCGTTGAATAGGCGAACGTATTATGTCAAAGAAAAATGCAACAGCTAAACTTTTAAAGCGTCGAGTTTGTTATTACCTCGCATCAGGGGTAATCACTATTACGATGCCTGTGGCTGTATATGCGGTAGAAGAGACAGCAAAACCAGCACCGATGGAAGCAGAGTTTGATTCTGTTTTCCTTATAGGTGATGCACAAAAAGTAGACGTCTCACGCTTCAAATATGGCAATCCAGTTTTACCAGGTGAATATAGTCTTGACGTTTATATTAATGGAAATTGGTTTGGTAAAAAGAGAATGGTTTTTCGTTCAACTGAACAAAACCAAAATGCATTTACCTGCTTCACTTCAAGTTCATTACTTGAATATGGTGTAAAACAAGAAGTGCTGGTTAATCGTACTGAGTCTGCTGCTCCAAATGCTTGCTACAAGATCGAAGAATGGATTGAAAATGCTTATTATGATTTTGATACTTCCCGCTTACGTGTAGACATATCGATTCCACAAATTGCGTTACAGAAAAATGCACAAGGCTATGTTGATCCGAGTATTTGGGATCGTGGTATCAATGCTGGGTTCTTATCTTATAGTGGTAGTGCATATAAAACTTTTAACCGTTCAAATGAAAATAAAGAAACCACAAATGCCTTTATGGCCATCACCACTGGTGCGAATATTGCCGGTTGGCAACTTCGCCACAACGGTCAGTGGCAATGGCAAGATGGCAACCAAAGTGAACTCGATTCAAAAACTAAGAAAAAATCTAATTACGAAGCAACTAGCACTTATTTACAGCGTGCTTTCCCACAGTATCGTGGTGTATTGACACTTGGTGATAGTTTTACCAACGGTGAATTATTTGATTCATTTGGTTATCGTGGTGTAGATTTTTCAAGCGATGATCGCATGCTTCCAAATAGTATGCTTGGTTACGCACCGCGTATTCGTGGTAATGCAAAAACTAATGCAAAAATTGAAGTGCGCCAACAAGGTCAGTTGATCTATCAAACCACCGTAGCACCTGGTAGCTTTGAAATTAATGATCTCTACCCTACTGGTTTTGGTGGTGAACTTGAGGTCTCTATTATTGAGTCAAATGGCGAAGTCCAAAAGTTCGCTGTTCCATATGCTTCCGTTGTACAAATGCTACGTCCTGGGCTCAGCCGCTACTCATTAACAGCCGGTGAATTCCGTGATCGCGATATTGATTTAACACCTTGGACAACTCAAGGTAAGTACCAACGTGGTATTAATAACTATTTGACAGGTTATACTGGTTTCCAGTTGGCTGAAGACTATAGCGCTATTTTATTGGGTGCAGCCTTTGCTACTCCGATTGGTGCAGTATCACTTGATGCAACACATTCAAATGCAGATTTTGATAAACAAGGTTCGCAATCTGGTCAGAGTTTCCGTTTAAGTTACAGTAAACTTATTTCTCCGACCAACACCAATTTAACGTTGGCGGCGTATCGTTATTCTACTGAAAACTATTATAAATTACGCGATGCATTGTTAATTAGAGACCTTGAAAATAAAGGTGTCAATACTTTTGCAGTTGGTAAACAACGTAGCGAGTTCCAAATTACATTGAACCAAGGTTTACCTGATGGTTGGGGTAACGTCTATATGGTTGGTTCTTGGAATGACTATTGGAATCGAAATGAAACGAGTCGCCAATATCAGATCGGTTATAGTAATAACTATCACGGCTTAACCTATGGTCTTTCAGCGACTAACCGTGAAATCGAATATGCTTCGCGTAACCAAACACGTGATACAGAATATTTAATGACACTTTCTTTCCCAATCAATTTCAGAAAGAACTCAGTCAATGTCAATGCCAACGTTTCTGAAGACAGTCGTACCGTAGGTTTTAGTGGTATGGTTGGTGATCGTTTCAGTTATGGATCATCTGTTTCACACCAAGATAGACAGAACCCAAGCTTTAACACCAATGCTCGTTATCGTACTAACTTTGCTACAGTGGGCGGTTCTTATAGCATTGCGGATACATATCAACAAGCAATGGTCAGTGTTAGCGGTAATATTGTTGCGCACTCTGAAGGGATCCTATTTGGTCCAGAACAAGGTCAAACCATGGTACTGGTTTATGCACCTGATGCTGCTGGAGCAAAAGTAAATAATACGACTGGTTTGAGTATTAATAAATCAGGTTATGCTGTTATTCCTTATGTAACACCGTACCGTTTGAATGACATCACCCTTGACCCACAAGAAATGTCAACCAATGTTGAATTGGAAGAAACGAGCCAACGTATTGCTCCTTTTGCAGGTGCAATTGCAAAAGTTGATTTCTCAACCAAGAAAGGTTATGCCATTTACATCAATACTAAAACTTCAACTGGTGAAAGCTTACCTTTTGCTGCTCAAGTCTTTAACGATAAAGACGAAGCAATTGGTATCGTTGCTCAAGGTAGTATGGTGTATTTACGTACGCAAGAACCAAAAGGTGATTTGTACGTAAAATGGGGCGATGATGCCAATGAACAGTGCAATTTTAGTTATGACGGGCTTTGTTGCACAAAGATTTGAAATGCAAAGCGCCCCTAATTGAGCCAAATTTAAGGCGTAACTTGGGTAAGTGGTCGACCTAATTCCGTAAATCTGTTAAGGACTGCCACACGTGCATGGATCTCATTGACTTGGCTATCAAAACTCCTTGCACTGAGTTTATCTCCTAATAATTTGATGCAATGCATCTTAGTTTCAACCAAACTTCGCCGATGATAGCCTGACCATTTTTTCCATAGTGTCCTGCCTAAACGTTTAATTGTTCGAAGTAATTCATTTCGCTCTAGCGAGCTACTCTTTGTATCTTTCCATGGTTTCGCATTTTTTCTAGGTGGAATCACCGCATGCGCTTGCCGATCTGCAATGACCTGACGGCATTGCTTGGTGTCATAAGCTCCATCGGTATAAACAGAGTTAATCTGCTCATCTTGTGGAATCTGATTAAGTAAATCACCAAGCACCTGTGAATCACTGACATTATTGGTTGTAAGCTGAACTGCTCGTATTTGTAGGGTTTTAGCATCTATACCAATATGAAGTTTACGCCATTGGCGACGATATTCAGGTCCATGTTTCTTGCGTTTCCATTCGCCCTCACCTAGAAACTTCATGCCTGTAGAGTCCATGAGTAGATGCAGCCCATCGCTACTTTTTTGGTAGCTGATTACAATATCAATATGCTTTTGTCTTCTACAAAGCGTGGTGTAATCTGGAGCTATCCAATTTAATCCGCAAAGTTTAATCAGACTTTGCACAAAGCCAGTGACCATACGTAAAGACAGACGGAATAAGGATTTAATCATTAAGCAGCATTGGATGGCTGCGTCGGAGTAGGTTTGATTTCGCCCTTGTTTACCGATGGACGGAGCATACCATTGCGTAGCAGGATCAAACCAAATGGCAATATTTCCGCGACTCATGAGTGCTCGGTTATATGCGGGCCAATTGGTTGTGCGGTAGATTTTGTGTGCAGGCTTCTTCATTTGAAAATTATATCGCTGAAAAACCCTTTACAGATAGGTTTGTGCAACAAAGCCCATCTTCAATGCTGTCAATTCAGATGAAACAGGCACTTTTTCAGACAAACTCACTGGGCTAGAGTTTTCATCCGAGCTGATCACTGACCGCAATGCTTTGCAGTTTAATTATCCGCAAGGTACGACTGACATCTGCGGTAATGCTATTTAGACTATAAAAATTTAAACCCAATCTTAAGATTGGGTTTTTTACATTAATATTAAGCGTTATATTTCATCATTTTTATAACTACCAATTAAAATCCCTTATAAATCAAAAAAACTCACAATATAAATAAAATTAGTGATGCAGTTATCACAACCAAAAAGTAGACAAAACTATCAATAAAAAGATAAAACCAAAACCATATCACATTTAAAAAATTAATTTAGTCAATATTTTATTTCGATATTGCCTTCATAATAATTTCCATGTTAATTAATAATATATACATAGATAAAAGGAAATAATTATGTATAAAGAATCATATAAACTATTATTAGCACTCTCATTAATATCAATTTCAACGATCAGTTTTGCAACGGGAACCATTCAAATCAATGGAAATATTGTTGAGGATACTTGTACAACCCATCACCACAACCCTGATTGTGAGCGAATTAACGATTTATTCAAGAAAATAAGCAACCAATCAACATCTTTAGAAGATTTAAATAATCAATCACAGAAAAATAGTATAACTGAAATAAAAGTTGAACCACTACCCGATCAAAGGAGTGCCATTATTATCGCAAGTTATTATTAAAGCAGAGGTTTAAATCATTATTTAAAATTGATATGTGCTATTAAAAATAGCATTTTAGCTTAATTTAATAGCACATCAATCAAATCACTCATACTTTAGTTTGTAATAATATCTTGATTATTCAAAATAAAGATTTTATTAGCAATAAAATTGACTAATCAAAATCAAAACCGACCAAATGAGATTTTTCCCAGTGTTCATTCATCCGTTCTGAAATTTTTACTTTTGATAAGTCCTCTTCCACATAAAACAACCGAGTTTCTTTATCTTTCTTTAGCAACATTAAATGGTAATTGATCAGGTTCTTCTTCATGGTCAAAGTGAAATCCCTATTTGAATGATCAACTAAGTCCTGCTCTGCTTTCCTCACATCATCATGCTGAATTACCCAATTGAGCTGTACAGGGTCACTCAACTCTACTGGAACTACTAGTACCTCTCCGTCCTTAAATCCACCTAGATACGCTATTTTCATATTCTTCTCATTTTATTTGTTGTTCATATATTTATTAAATCACAAAACCATTCAACCGCAAATCAAAGATGGATAAGCATTGAACCAATGCTGACCTGATCGTATCCATATCCCAAGATAAAATGAAGTTTGGATGGCTTGAAAATGATCAAAACTGCACAATATTGTCTTTACTCAACACATGAACATCAGATAGAATCAGCTCAGTTTTGATTTTACATACTATTTTTAGTGATTTGATAAAATCATCTGCTTGTAATTTAAGTTAAATTTGACTAAGATCAGGCAGCAATAAATCATACCAAATATGATTTAATCTTATAGGGCCTATAGCTCAGTTGGTTAGAGCAGCGGACTCATAATCCGTTGGTCCCGTGTTCGAGTCACGGTGGGCCCACCAAATATTAAATCCTCTAAACTATACGTCTAGAGGGTTTTTCTACTTTATCTCTATACTGTTATTGGATTTCATTAGCCAATTACATCAACAAATCCTAAATATTCGGATATATATTTTCCTCAAAACTCATATTACACTGCTGACACGAAATTGTAATGATGATAACCATGAGAAAAATTTTAGGAAAATCCATCTTTAAAGCAACAGGCTGGCAATACAATGTTGATCCAACAATTTTAGAAAAGAAGCAGGTCATCATTGGATTTGAACACTCCTCCAATCTAGATACCATCCTATCTCTTGCGTTGTTTGAGATTTTAGAACTTAAAATTCATACTTTAATCAAAAAAGAACTATTCAAAGGTCCTTTAAAACCAGTCTTGAAACGCCTCGGTGGAATTGCTGTCGATCGTAAAGCCAGCAAAGATATCGTGACGCAAATGGTTGATCTTTTCAACCAGAACGACAGCTTCAACCTTGTGATCGCACCTGAAGCCACACGTGCTAAAAGCAGTCAAGAACGTAAACCTATTCGTACAGGTTTTTGGCATATCGCCAAAGCAGCCAATATACCGATTATTTTGATGTACGCCAACCCACGTACAAAGCAAGGTGGAATCCTAGGTAAAATTTATCCAGCCGATCTACAACAAGACTTAGAACAAATTAAAGCACTTTATGCTGAATATGGAATAGACGTAAAAATTAACTAAGTAATCGCCCTTATTTGATCAATCTTTGAAGGTTGAGCAAGATTTTAGATTTGAATATAGGGCCCGATAGTTTTCAACGAAACCATGGCTATGCTAATATTCAGTCACTTTTTGAGTTTTAATTTTTTGGAGTTACTTCCATGGCGGGTCATTCAAAATGGGCCAATATTAAGCATCGTAAAGCCAAACAAGATGCAAGTCGCGGCAAGGTTTTTACCAAATACATCCGTGAAATCGTAACTGCTGCGAGATTAGGCGGTCCAGATGCGGCAAGTAATCCCCGTCTGCGTGCTGTAGTTGAGAAAGCACTTTCAGTGAATATGACACGCGACACCATCAACCGTGCGATTCAACGCGGTGCTGGTGGTGACGATAATGATGATTTAAAAGAAGTGACCTATGAAGGTTATGGTGTAGGTGGCGTTGCTGTAATCGTAGAAACGATGACCGATAACTTAAACCGTACCGTGCCAGATGTCCGTCACTGCTTCTCTAAAACAAACGGCAACTTGGGTACTTCTGGTTCCGTTGCTTACATGTTTACTAAACGCGGCGAAATTACTTTTGAAGATGTTTCTTTAGAAGACCAAATTATGGATGCAGCATTAGAAGCAGGCGCCGAAGACATCGAGGTTTCAGAAGATGAAATCTTAGTCATCACAACACCAGAAAGTTTTGGTGATGTGCAAGATGCGTTAAGTGCTGCTGGCTTAAAGTCGGATAATGCGGAAGTTGTGATGAGCCCATCAACCAAAGCAGAAATCACAGACATTGAGCAAGCTAAGCTCATCATGAAAATGATTGATATGTTTGAAGATTTAGACGACGTTCAAAACGTTTATACCAATGTTGAATTCTCTGATGAAGTATTAGCTCAGCTAGATGCTTAATCATTAGAGGATCAGAAAAAATGCATCTTTTTAGATGCATTTTTTTATAGCTTATTTAAAAGTTTATAACAGTTAAATACGTTGTATTCTTTGATCACAAAACTTGAATGTAAAGCAACAACACTATCAATCTTGCCGATACGCCGTAACAAGATTTCACTGTAGTCATCCATATTACGTGCAACAAGTTCTAAAATAAAATCAGCACTCTGTCCTGTGACCAAAAAAGCATTCGTCACTTCTGGGATGTCTTCAATTTCGGCTAAGAACTTATCAAAAGTTTCGCTGTCATGTTTACTCAGTGAGACCTGCAAAAGAATATGCAAGCTAAAGCCTAATTTATTGAAGTTAATTTCTCGTTTAAGCTGCCCCATTACTTTTGATTCAATCAAGTTTTTTATACGGCGATGAACAGAACTTACCGATAGATTAATGCGTTCTGACAATTCATTCAGATTTACATCTTCATGTGTCAAAACTTCAAGAATTTGTTTATCAAAACGATCAAGTTCCATTTCACCATCCTTTTTATATCTCGAAATATAGGAAAATACAGCGCTACTAGCATTATTACTGTCTTTTTATTCTTTGAAAAGAATATTTGGTAAAAATTTCCAATCATTTCTATATTTAATAATTTTTCTTATTGGAAAACACTACTATTATCTAATAATTTCTCACTTTTCAGTTATTTTTATCAAGATTTTTTTCAATCAAGATCTTATCGTTAAATATTTATTTTTAAGCTAAACGATAAAAAAGAAAAACCGAGCTAATTGTTTAACTCGGTTTTAGTTCAAATGTGATCACTGTTAGCGTTAAGCAAAATGTATTATGGATTCACAACTTGTAAATCCAAACCCGCTGTATTTGCAAGTTCAGTAAAGGTTGGGAAACTTGTTGCAACCGTTTCTGTACCCAGAATGGTAATCTCGCCTGAAGTACGTAAACCGGCAATACTAAAGCTCATTGCAATACGATGATCATGATGTGATTCTATTTCACCACCTGTAAAGATTGCTGACCAATCACCTGACTTACCTTTACCTTCGATGATGATGCCATCTTCAGTTGGGGTGCAATCAATCCCCATGATTTTCAAGCCATCTGCCATCACTTGGATACGGTCGGACTCTTTAACACGCAACTCAGCAGCCCCCGTCAAGACTGTTTGACCTTCTGCACAAGCAGCAGCAATAAATAACGCTGGGAATTCATCAATTGCTAAAGGCACTTGATCTTCAGGCATGTGAATACCTTTTAATGTTCTCGATCCTTTGATATGAATATCCGCAATCGGCTCACCACCAGCGATACGTTCATTTTCAACGCTGATATCTGCACCCATTTGCTTAAGGATTTCAATTACACCCGTACGTGTTGGATTGATCCCCACGGCTTCTAGGACAACATCTGCATTTTCAGTAATTGCAGCGCCGACCATAAAGAACGCAGCCGAGGAAATATCAGATGGTACTTGAATATCCGTACCAACCAATTTACCGCCACCAACAAGGGAAATTTTATTGCCCTCTGTTTTCACATCATAGCCAAAGGCACGTAGCATACGTTCGGTATGATCACGTGTAGGTTCAGGTTCAGTCACAGAAGTTTCACCTTCTGCCCACAAACCTGCCAATAAAATCCCTGATTTCACCTGAGCAGAAGCCATCGGTAAGTTGTACTGAATGCCTTTTAACGCTTGGCTACCCGTAATACTGACTGGCGGTGTACCTTTCTCACCTGTGGTTTGGATTTGCGCACCCATTTCACGAAGTGGCTTGGCAATACGCTCCATCGGACGTTTAGACAACGATGCATCACCCGTCATCACCGAATCAAATTTTTGCGCTGAAAGCATACCCGACAATAAACGCATACTGGTACCCGAATTACCCATATACAATGCGCTTGCCGGTGCTTTTAAACCGTGCATACCCACCCCGTGAATAGTGACTTCACCATTCTTAGGACCTTCAATGCTTACACCCATATCACGGAACGCTTGTAGGGTTGCTAAGGCATCCTCACCTTCCAAGAAGCCTGTAACGTGCGTTGTACCCTCGGCAATTGCACCAAACATAATAGAGCGATGTGACACAGATTTGTCACCCGGTACAGTGAATTTACCTGAGAATGTTTTCTTTCCCGGTAAAATGCTAAATTGCTGTGTCACCTTATTTTTCTCCATCAAAGGTTTGTTGGCTAACATATGGTTGAAGTGTTGACGAGCGGCTTGGGCATGGCCAAGTAAACCCATTAACACTTGAGAATCTTCCTGTTCGATCAATTTTTTCAAAACTGACAATTGCTGTTCAAAACCATCAACAGCATTCAAAATTGCAGTTTTATTGGCAAAGAAAATGTCATGCCACATCTGCGGATCACTGGCTGCAATCCGTGAGAAGTCTCTAAAACCGCCCGCAGCATAACGGAAAATATCTAAATTATCTTCACGATTCGCCAGTTGTTCCACCAAATTGAATGCCATCAAATGCGGTAAATGACTGGTATGTGCCAACACTTCATCATGCTTGGTCACATCCATACAAATCACTTCTGCTTTCGCCGCTGACCAGAGCTGAATCAGTTTCTCAACTGCCCAATCCGCACTACTTGGAAGTGGCGTCAAAATCACTTTATGATTTGCGAATAAATCAACTTTGCCCGCATGTACACCCGTATGTTCTGCGCCTGCAATCGGATGCCCCGGTACAAATCCAGCTGGTAGATTTTCACCAAAAACTGCTTTTGCAGCATCAACCACATTACCTTTTGTACTGCCGACATCCGTAATAATGACATTTTCCGCAAGAAAAGGTTTGATCTGCTCAAGGACTTTCTGTGTTGCCCGCACAGGAAGTGCGAGCACAATTAAATCTGCCCCCTGAACTGCTTCCTCAGGATTTTCATAACCCTGTTGGATCAAACCCAATGCGAGTGCGTCTGCTAATGTTTTTTCTGAGCGTGTTGAAGCCACAATTTGAGCTGCAAGTTGTTCTGCCACAATCACACGCGCAAGACTAGAACCGATCAGCCCAAGCCCAATAAAAGCGACTTTTTTAAACAATACTTTAGAAATAGGTGGTTGAGACATAAAAGATGTTTGCCCAATAAGACGATTTTGATATGGATAGATGTATAAACCATCTACCCACACGATCAAACAGAATTATAAAACAGCGATTGGATAAGAACCGAGTACACGTAACTCTTTCACCATCGGACGAATTTCATCCAATGCCGCAGCCACATTTTCCTGATCAATATGACCTTCTAAATCAATAAAGAACACATAAGCCCATTTTTCAGGCAGTGCTGGTCGAGTTTCGATACTGGTCAAGCTAATCTGATGCTTCGCAAATGGTGCAAGTATTTCTAATAGAGCACCTGCACGGTCGTGTGCTGAAATCAACAACGAGGTCTTATCATTGCCACTTTGAGGAATTTTCTCACGCCCGATCACTAGGAAACGCGTTGTATTTTCAGGATTATCTTCAATATTGCTGTGCAAAATCTCAAGATTGTACATGCTTGCTGCGATATCAGACGCAATGGCAGCCGAGTGCCATTCATTGCGGATACGACGTGCCGCTTCTGCATTTGAGTTTAAGGCTACACGCTCTACACCAGGATAATGTGCATCTAACCATTTACGGCATTGCGCCAATGTTTGCTGATGCGCATAAATCTGTTTAATACTGTCTTTTCGGGTATTTTCAGAAACAAGAAATTGATGATGAATACGTAATTCAACTTCACCGATCACATTTAAAGTCGATGCCTTAAAGCAATCAAGGGTATGGTTCACGATCCCTTCCGATGAGTTCTCAACAGGAACGACACCATAATGTGCGCTACCCGCTTCAACTTCACGGAACACTTCATCAATTGTTGGTAATGGACGCACAATTGCATCTTGGCCAAAGTGTTTAAGTACGGCTGATTGAGTAAAGGTACCTTCTGGCCCTAAGAATGCAATACTTTGCGGTGCTTCGAGCGCTAAGCAAGCAGACATGATTTCACGAAACAACCGTGCCATGGTTGCATCAGATAAAGGGCCTTGATTGCGTTCCATTACTTTACGTAAGACCTGAGCTTCACGTTCTGGACGATAAAACAAAGGATTATCTTCGGCTGCAAACTTCGCTTTAGCGACAGTTTCTGCCAGCGTAGCGCGACGATTGAGTAACTCTTGGATTTGTTGATCAACACTATCAATATCGTTACGAATTTGTTCTAAATTGAGTGAAGTCGATGTGTTTTGTCCATCGTTTACCATTGAATGCAGCCTCAGCAAAATCATCTATAAGAATGGATTACAATTCATCAATGAATTGTTCAATTCAGCTAGTATAACAAGACTTTCACACATTAAACACGCTGAGTTTTAACTCTTTTACTATGGGGTCAATATTCAAAATAGAAGTCAATACAATCAAAACCCACCAAAAACAACAAAACAATCCTGTGCTTTATATCTAAGAAAAATAAGAATTATTCCGTTAGGATCGTATAGATACATAAATGGCGCAGAGACCGATCAACTGGGTTTCTAAGCGCATTTCGCATGATCCTTTCCAATTGGAAACCAAGGCGCTCATATAACTTTCTCGCATCTTGATTTTCTTGATCAACAAGAGCCTCTATACGTTTAAAATTATAATGCACCTGTAAGGCCTCAAGTAAGCGTTGTATCGCCTGCTTCATCAAACCTTGTTTATTGAATACAATGTTTCCCCAAAAACCAATTTCTAGTCTAGGTATCTCCCAACAGATATTATGCAACCCAACCAGACCAATTAACCGTTCTGTTTTCTTATGTCGAATAACAAACACGACATCCTTATTTTTTGATAGGTTATCTTGCACGGTCTGACAATATAATTTCGTATTTTCTAAACTTTGTTTATTTAATACCCAAGGAATTGTTGCGGGATACTTCTGCAAATGAGCTAGAGAATCTATGATCGCCTCATATACATCGTTAGCATCTTCTTCACACAATACATGTAAATAAAACTCTTCATTTGCGAGTGCCGAAATAAACTCCTGATTTTGAAACAAGTTTATCCCCCATAAAATGATATTTTTAAATATAAAAAAGTTGAATCAGATTAACTGATTCAACTCAATTTACACGTTTAAATCGCTATTCAAACGTTATCCATTCTTAAATTAAGCTTTACCAATTAACCCACGCGCCACGATTTCTTTCATGATCTCATTGGTACCACCATAGATACGCTGGATACGAGCATCTGTGAAGAAACGTGAAATTGGATATTCGCTCATATAACCATAACCACCAAATAGTTGAAGTAGGTTATCAGCAACTTTCATTTGCATGTCTGTACTAAAACTCTTGAGTGCAGCCGCAGTTTCGACATCCAACTTACCTTCGTTATATAAAGCCACATTCTGATTGTAAAAAGCTGCTGTCGCTAACTCATCAATTTTGGCTTGAGCCAATACAAAACGCGTGTTTTGGAACTGAGCAATAGCCTGACCGAACGCTTGACGCTCTTTCACATAAGCAGTTGCTAGATCTATCGCACCACGAATCGCACCCAATGCTGTAGAAGCAATCGCTGTACGCTCACGCGGCAACTCTTGCATCAAGTACGCAAAGCCTGAACCTGCATTACCTAATAATTGATCTTTAGGCACTTTGACATTGTCAAAGAACAATTCAGAAGTATCTTGCGAATGTAAGCCGATTTTGTCTAGGTTTGTGCCTTTCTTAAAACCCTCCAAATGTGTATCGACGAGCATTAAAGAGACACCTTTAGCACGCGCTTGAGGATCTGTTTTTACTGCAAGCACAACTACATCGGCATGCTGACCATTGGAAATAAATGTTTTAGAACCATTTAATAGATAATGATCATCTTGCAAAATCGCGCTGGTACGCATTGCTTGTAAGTCTGAACCAGCACCCGGTTCAGTCATACCAATTGCACCAACCACTTCTCCAGATACCATTTTTGGTAGCCAATACTGCTTTTGTTCTTCAGTGCCAATATGTTGAATATAAGGTGCGGCGATTTCAGAATGACATGAAATACCTGTCGATAATGCACAATATCCCGCACGAGCAGACTCTTCAACCAACATGAGTGAATAATGTGTTGGAACACCATAACCACCATATTCTTCTGGTACATCTACACAGAGAAAGCCATTTTCACCCAACAATGTCCAAACCGAACGTGGCATAAGTCCTTCACGTTCCCATTGTTCATAATGAGGTGCAATATGCTCACTCATAAAACGTTTAAAGTTATCGCGGAAGAGTTCCAAATCTGCATCGTAAGCTAACATCATTATTTCCTTTCGATTTCATTTTTCTTAAAAAATTACTCCGCAGCCATGCTAATGATTTTTAAGCGTACTGTCATGTTCCTTTTACATCAAATCACAAGACTCATTCGGTCAATTATTTTATTTGCAATCATGTAAATTGAAGCACAATTGCTTAATGATTAAACAGCTCAACTTATTTTTTACGCTAAACACTCCACTTTTATGTCATATTAATTTTACTCCTAGCGATGACTTCAATCTGACCATGAATACAAAACGAAATATCTATAAAACTTCAGAACATCCTTTCGCACAGTATGTTCGTATCTTGGGTAAAGGAAAAACAGGGTCTCGCTCACTCAGCTATGAAGAAGCCTATCAAGCTTTTAGCATGATCTTGAAAGGTGAGGTTCTGGATGTTCAACTCGGTGCATTTTTGATGCTATTACGCGTCAAAGAAGAATCTGTCGATGAACTTGCTGGTTTTGTACAAGCAACCCGCGATCAACTCAATTTTCAGCCCCTTGAAGCGGATTTGGATTGGTCATCCTATGCAGGTAAACGTAAACATTATCCGTGGTTTTTATTAGCGGCTCTAACTTTGTCTCATCATGGTTATAAAATCGTAATGCATGGTGCATCGGGCCATACGATCAACCGTGTTTATACTGAGCAAGTTTTACAGTACTTAGGCTATTCAATTTGCCAAAATGAGCACGATGTTCGCGAACAATTAAATCATCATAATTTTGCTTATCTACCACTCGAAACGATTTCACCTATTTTAAGCGAACTGATTTCTCTGAGAAATGTGATGGGTTTGCGCTCTCCAATTCATACGCTTGCACGTTTGATTAATCCGTTTAATGCCAAAGCAACTTTACAAGCCATTTTCCACCCTGCTTATCGTACTTCTCATCAACACACAGCTTTTCGTTTAGGTTATCAAAATAGCGCGGTGATCAAAGGTGAAGGTGGGGAATTTGAGCGCAATCCTGATGCTAAAACCCTGATTTGTGGAATAAAAAATGGCGAACTGTATGAACATGAATTGCCGAAACTTACGCCCGATCGCAGTCCAATCGAAGAAGAGCTTGATCTTGCGGTATTTAAAGCTGTTTGGCTGGGCGAACAAACCCATGAATATGGGGAAATGGCTATCATAGAAACCATGGGAATTGCACTTTATACCATGGGTGTGGTCAGTAACTATGATGAGGCGATGGCAAAAGCAAAACAGCTTTGGGATAGTCGTTTAAATTAGAATGAGTGAAGCGATTTCTCAGTGAAATCGCTTCTTTATTGATTAAATCAAATCAACGACAAGATGACTACTTCACATAAGGCCAAACATCTGGGTCTTTATAGCTTTCATCTATTCTATAACCTTCTGTTTTCAACTTTTTCTCTTCATATAATCGAGCTTGTTTATTTCTTTCAAGCATCTTTTTAAATGCTTCCTCTATCTCATTCGCATCCATCTTATAAGAACCTGTTATACTATTACGCTCATCATATCGAATTGTCTGAAAACTATATCTAAGCATATACTGTTCTTGTTTTTTTTCATTAATTGAGGTTCGATCTAAAGTAAAAGTTAATAAAACACCATTAACATAAAGTCGATAGCCAAATGATTCTGTTGGGATTTCATTAAAAATGTATTGCCATTCCTTAAAACTCAAAATATAGTTTGGGTCAACTACCTCTTTTCTATCCAAAATGTATTTTATATTATCTTCTTTAGCAATCCTCCCACTAAAACGATAAAAATATTGTTTCCAACCTGCCTTATTAATTCTCTGCATTAACTCTACATAAGCAGCATATGCTTGTTCTGGCTCTACAAATTCTTCTTGGGTTAGGCCAGCATTGACTACAATACTTTTAATTCCTTTTATATTCGGATCATTTGCCAATTGGGCTCCCATAACTGAAAATACATGCTCTAATTCTAGGCTGTTGACACCATGCTCAATTCTGACTTTACCCAAATTTGGCGGATTCCAATCCAAATCCATGAAATTCATACCTGCAGGTTGTTGATCAACCTTTCCATCAGTATATGTCATGAAATCTTGTACGCCTTGCGGACCTAAATGCAAATTAACAGTTTTTTGATTATTCATATATTGATTCTCTTGAGCTTTAGAGTGAGGCTGACAGGCACTTAATACCCATCCAAATAGAAACACACAAATCAGTTGCTTATATTTTTCCATCATTACTGTCTCTCCCTACATTAAAGTCAGCCGAACTCCCTCCCCAACCAGATATTATTAGTAATTCTTGTTCTAAAAAGGCTCTACCCAATTCATGTCGCATTAAATCATGATATTTCTCCGCCGCTTTATTAATCCATTTCATTCGACTGTCATAGTCTTCTACTTTGGTTCCTTCTAAAGGAGTACTATAAGGTTCCTCAGGTAAACTGGCTAACTGCTCTGCATTTTCCCCTCTATATTTTCCTGACCTGTCAGGTTTAACTGCTCTAACACTATAATCACTTGATAATACTAAAGTACTATCTGGGGTTTTAGTAATACGTTGTATCCCAGCCATTGTTTGAACTTGACTATCTTTCCAAACGATCTCTTGTAAAATGTTATATTGCTCTTGTACTGCGATTGCCATTAAATGTTTGAATAAGGGTCCTTCCGCCCGTTTAAATTTATCTTGCCTAGCCCCGCCCTGTTTAAAAACTCTTTCTATTTCTTGCAAAAAAACAAAAGCCTTGTTGATTTCCGAAGTTACGGACAAATTCTTGATTTGAGGAAGGCAACTTGACCAAGGTAAATTCATCACCTCATTCTTAATATGTGTAAAGTTAGAAACATCTCGTTGTGTTTTACATTGGTTAAATGAGACAGGTGAAGCACTCCATGCATAATGCCATGGTGCAATATCCATAAATAACCATAGATTTCCTTTTGCAAAAGCATGTACTGGATTACGAATTTTGTCCGATGGAATCCAATATCCATACCGTGTTAATCCGTGCTTAAAAACAGCAGCAACTGTTTTTGAGGCAAAAGCGCCTAATCCCATCCAGTAATAACGCCCTTTCAATAAACGATTGCCTGAAACTTCAGTCTCCAAATAAATCTTGGCATAAACAGAAGCTATTCTACGAGCCCGGGCTTCATAACCAGGTTCTAATCTATAAGTATTAGTATTTCGATCTTGCAGATTGGATAATCTGATAATCGATTGCTGTTGATAAACCTCCCAAAAAGTAATGCAATCACACTGCACCAAGGTACAACTATTTTCACTTGTGTTGGTATTACTCTGCCACGCTAAAGTCCCAGTCACACTCTACTCCTGATCTTCTGTCGTGTCGGGATCGACTTGTAAATTTATCCAGTTTAAATCTAATTTAAGCTCTTTTTCTTGCGGTGAATGAATACGTTTGGTCCATCCTTTTTTATTCGTTAGAGCCATAAAAGAGTCATCACCTGAAGTGAGTTTGTAATCAATTTCCTTGAAAGGTTCACCTGAAGGCAATTTCAGTGAAAACTGCTCATCAAAGATCTCTAAAGCTGGTAAACCTTTAATATTTACGCCCGCAGCTTGTCCACCCATAAACAAATGCTGCCCAGCTTTCACCTCAAACTTGCCACCTGTAGTTGGAAATATCCCTGAATCATTCAGCTTAAGCTCTGAACTATCCGCTTTAAATACAATCTCCTTTGGACTGGTGATATAGATGGCATCTTCAGTCGAAATGATTTGTATATCTTTACGAGCAATGAAGTCAGCCCCATCATCTTGTGCCTGTAGCTCAAACTTACCTTTTGCTGCAACTTGTTTAATCCCACCTTGTGCTGTAAATAGACTAATCTTTTGACTGGCTTGGGCGATCAAATTCTTTTGCGTGGTCAGGTTAATGCTATCCCCTGCAAATTGGTTCAATTGCCCATCCGCAGAAAGGTGTATGTCCTCTGATGTACTCAATCCAATCCCATTTGGCGAGCTGAGTAGTAATAAAGCTTTGTTAAATTTGGCAATGTCTTGTTGAATCTCTTCTGCAAATGCTTTGAGTTGTTCTAAAGCTTCGAGTTCATCAGTCTGTTGGTTTTTTGCCACTTCACTCAAGGCTTTGGCATTGTTCTGGTTGCCTTCTAGTTGTTGTTTGGCTGTTTGGGCTTCGAGATGATCGCCTTCAGCTTGGTCTTGTGTATGGGTGGTGATCAGTAAGCCTTCGCCTGCTCGAATCGCACCCCATTGGTCAGTGCGTAGTTCAAAGCCTTCGCCTCGATCTTCGCTTTCTGCTTGGGCTTTAGGGTGGCTGAGTTTACCGAGATTGAGTTGACTTGATGCATGGCTGCTTTGCAGTTGAGCGCTGATCTGTCCTGTGGTGTCGTCAAAGCGCAGTTGGTTATAACCTGAGCCTTGGTATTCTTTGGATTTAATCCCTGCCAGTTTCTTAGTGTCGGGCAGTTGTCCTTGGTCATCGAATTTAGTCGGGCTGCGTTGTGCTTCGTGCAGTCGTCCTGTGACATAGGGGCGATCGATGTTGCCATCAAAGAAGTCGATGACCACGATTTCGCCAATGCGTGGCAGGAAGCGTGCACCATAGCCTTCGCCTGCCCATGGGGTTAATACATCGACCCATGCCGAGTCGGTATCGTTGTCGTTGCTACCTGCACCACCATCATGACTGTGGTCATCATTTCGGGTAAACAGGAAGCGGACTTTAATTCTGCCCCATTCATCGACATGGATTTCTTCACCTGCGGGTCCAACCACTTTAGCGCGTTGTGGATGGGCTGCTGGGCGGTGTTGTAGGGGTTGGTATTCGGGTACGGTTTTGATGCTGCGACGTTGTAGCGTCAGTTGGTTGGCTTGGCGTTCTGCTGGGTTTATATTTGAGTTTATGTTGTTATTTTGCCATTGGCTTTGAGTGATCAGGCTTTGGATTTGTTGGTTTAAGTCTTTGGGCAAGTTGTTTTGGTTGTAGTAGTTTTTAGCAGTGATCAGAAATTCTTGGTCTGATCCGCTGTGTTGGTCAATCTCTGGGTGTTCGTTCAGTTTAAACCAGTAGCCCACTTGGCTATCGCGTACTGTGGTATGGGCAATAAATTGTTTGGCTTGGGCATCGTGGTAATGACCGAAGTTTTGATTGAGTTTTTCAATTTGGTTGTTGCCTGATGCAGTTGCGCCATCTTCGCCTTTGAGGTCTTGCATCCATGCTGGGGTGAAGTGCCATGCATCTTCGAGTCCTAGACTGGCGTTGTCGTGTTGTCCGCTATGTTGATGTTTGCTTTGGACGCTGCCTGCACCGTCTTCTTGTTCTAGTGCATCGGCTTGCCAGCGTTGGATATGCACGGCCGTTGGTTGTAGAGAGCGTTCAGCAATCAGACTAGTCATGCTGTCGTATTGTTCGGTGGCACTGCTGCGGTGGTAGCGAATCGTTCTTCGATTTAAGGCTTGGTATTGGTTGTTATCGTCAATTAAACGCAGTTTTTGTGCTTGGATCGGGCTATTGCTGTTTGCAACAGTGAGTTGGGCTTCGTCGATGAGCCAGTTAATGCCTTCGCTTCTGAGTAAGCGGCTAATGAAATCGTAATCGCTTTCATTGGCTTGCATCACAAAGGGTCGGATGTCGTAGTCTTGTGTTACGCCGCTGATATCAAGCGTGAGACTGGATGCGAATAAGGGACTGCGTTGTTGCCATTCTTTGAAAATCGTTTGAGCAATATCCAGTACGGTTTTATTCATAAACACGCGAGAATTTCGGCGTTTATGCCACAGTGCAGTGACATCTTGGAGTTTGAGTTTATATAAGGTCAAACTTCCATCAGATTGTCCTTGCACAGCTTCGGTAATGATGCCTGTGGTTCTAAATAAAGTGCCTGTGTCAGTCACTTGATCAACGGCGACTTGGCAACCAATGAATTGTTTTAGTGGGATAGTGGCGTTGGTTGATAGGCAAATCAGTTCCGCAGTTACGCCCTGATTAATAGCATGCTGACCTTGTATTTTTTGTAGGAACACTTCTGTGTTGAGCGCTTGATTGGCAAATTGAATATGAATCGCGCGTTTCTGTGCGGTTAAGCCAAGTTGTTCTAAAGCAAACTGAATCGTGTTAAGCATACTTTTTATTGAGTTCTTTTAAACTTGACGCGCATTTTACAGAAAAAATTAACCACATGCTCAGACAGTTTCGTCTATTTGTGACAAATTTTGTCTCATTTTATTGCAATTTTATGTTTTAGCCATTATTCATTGATACAGACGATAAAGAAATTGTTCACAATCTCTAAATATCGTTAATAAGTTTAAAGAACAATAAAAAATGCTCCTAAATATTTAGGAGCATTTTTTTAGGCAATCGGTTTACACAAATCGAATCGGTTTAAACTCAGGTTCATTTTTGTGATGGTCATCATCACACTCCTCACCTTCTTCTTTTGTACCACGATCGATATAACCACTACGCTGCTCTTCTGGAAGGTTTTCCATTTCCCACGCATAAACAGCTTGCATACAAATTTCGCGCTGCTCTTTGGTCAAAGCAATACCATTTGGCCATTTACCAATTTCAACGGCAGTTCTTAGACGCTCAACAATCTCAGGATTTAAAATAGCGAGCATTTGTTCAATATTCATGAGTCGTCCTGCTGAAAAGATTCAAAGTCTTGGTTCCACCCCAATTTGGTACGACATGCCATATAAAAGTCATAACCGGGCGGGTGTAATAAGCTAAGTTTAAACGGATGTTTTCGAATATGCACACTATCCCCAACATTTAGTGCAACACTGTGTTGACCATCGGCGCTCACCATTGGTAAAACACGATTTTCTCGAATAACGATTTTAATCTCACTTTGTCCACCGACAACGATGGGGCGAGAGGATAATGTATGCGGGTGCATCGGTACTAAAGCAATTGCATCCATACTCGGATGTACAATTGGTCCGCCACCTGAAAGCGAATATGCAGTTGAACCTGTAGGGGTCGCAACAATTAAACCATCACTGTGCTGACGATAGACATATTGTCCATCGATATTTAGCTCAAAATCAATCATGTGAACCGATTTGCCAGAATGCAAAACTACATCATTTAATGCAATCGCATCATAAATCGTTTCACCGTTGGTACGAACTTCCATTTCCAATAAAAAACGGCGATCTAATTGAAATTGACCTTGTAGAACTTGATCAAGTTTAAAAATCGCTTCAGCAGGTTTGATATCAGTTAAGAAGCCTAATCGACCACGGTTAATCCCAATGACTGGCGTATTATGTCGAACGAGTGCACGAGCAGCATGTAACAGCGACCCATCTCCACCCACTACGATCACTAAATCGACCACCTCACCAAGTAGGTTGCGGCTTACGGTCTGTCCATGGCTATAAGGTACAAGTTTAGATGTTTCCTGATCAAAAACAGGATTTAAACCCAAAGTGATCAAATGATCATGGATTAAACATAACGTTTCTACAACAGAATATTTATCTGGTCGCCCAATTAGACCAATATTTCGAAAGGATTTATGTGAAATTTGCACGAAAAATTTGGCTCCGCTGCGATTCCTGCCTATCATATCACTAACAATCAATGTTGCGTTGATGATTGATTAAAAAGTATAAAAATGTCTATTGCTTATTTTTATACGATGAATATCAATAGTTTCTGAATTTTTTATTGCATGTTGCTATTTATTCACAGTTTTATGATTGCAAATTACTGATAAGCTATCGCATCATTACCCCCATTGTTTTGGTTTTAACGCAAATCTATGAAGTGTGAACGTGGTATTGGTTTTATAACACTAATTTTTTCAATTTTAGTGATTGGTATTTTTGTTGCCTTTAGCATCTATCTGATTCGCTTGGATAGTATTATTCGCAATAAGTTTGAAGGCCAGCGCTGGGACATCCCTGCTAAGGTTTTTGCTCGCCCATTAGAAATTTATGCGAATGCACCTATTACTCAAGAAAATTTCATCCAAGAATTGAAATTACTGGGTTATAAAAACACGTCAAACTATGAAAAATCAGGTAGCTATGTTACACAAGGCAACCAAATGTATGTGCATACCCGTGGTTTTGACTATGGTGACAGTACTGAACCTGAACAGGTACTAGAAATTGGTTTCTCAAGTGATCGTGTTGGAGATATTCGTTCTACTAAACCCTCAAGTACAGGGATCGCTCGTTTAGAACCACTATTGATCGGCGGTATTTATCCGCAACACAATGAAGATCGCGTACTGATCAAATTAGATAAAGTACCAAAAACATTAATCGAAGCATTGATTTCGACGGAAGATCGTAACTTTTACAACCATCATGGTGTTTCTGTCAGAGGAACAGCTCGTGCTCTGGTCAGTAATGCGACAGGAGGTCGACGCCAAGGTGGTTCGACTTTAACGCAACAATTGGTAAAGAACTTTTATCTTTCCCCTGAAAAAACCCTTAAACGTAAAGTAAATGAAGCCCTGATGGCTTTATTAATTGAGTTTCACTACAGCAAAAATGAAATTCTTGAAACCTATCTGAACGAAGTAAATTTAGGTCAAAATGGCAATTATTCAATTAATGGCTATGGTCTCGCTTCACAATTTTATTTTGGCTTGCCATTACGTGAGCTTAATATTTCACAACAAGCGTTCTTGGTTGGTCTAGTACAAGGTCCATCGTTATATAACCCTTGGCGCAACCCTGAAAATGCAAAAAAACGTCGTGATGTCGTGTTAAATAACATGTTGGTCATGGGTTATCTAACAGAATCTGAATATCAAGACGAAATCGCCCGTCCTTTAAATGTAATTAGTAAACCTACGATTGGGCCTGCAAAATTCCCTGATTTCCTCGATATTGTACGTCGTCAATTGCGAACTGAATATCAAGAAAGTGATATCACTAATCAAGGTTTAAGAATTTTCACCACCTTAGACCCAATTGCACAAACCAAAGTTCAAAACGTGTTTAAAAATTCGGTCGAGCGTTTAGCACAAAGAAACCCAGCACGTTTGAAGAATTTGCAAGGCGCTGTTTTAGTGGCACACCCTGAAAATGGTGAACTGATTGCAGCAGTGGGTTCAACACAGGATTTTACAGGTTTTAACCGGACACTTGATGCGAAACGTCAGGTGGGTTCACTCTTGAAACCCGTCATTTATCTCAATGCCATTGAATCTGGTCGCTATACTTGGGCGAGTCCGATTGAAGATACTGCGGTAAATATTCCGATTGATGGCGGTAAAGGTTGGTCACCAAAGAACTATAGTGGTAATGAAAATGGAATTGTGCCAATGCAACAAGCCTTGGCAAATTCGTATAACCTCTCTACCGTGCGCTTAGCAAATGAGTTTGGTCTATCGACATTTAGCAATAAGTTAAAGCAATTTGGTGTCAGCTCAGATATCCCAGCATATCCATCGATTTATTTAGGGGCAGTCAATATGTCACCGATGGAAGTGCTTGGCATTTATGGTAACTTTGCAACGGGTGGTTTCAAATATCCACCACGCTCTATCCGTACTGTGGTTGATGCGCAAGGACGTTTACTCGACCGTTATGGTTTAAATGTTCAACAAACCATCGACCCAGCTGCCGCGTATATTTTAAACTATGGTCTACAACAAGTGATGCGTTCAGGTACAGGCAGATCGGCCTACAGTAGCTTACCTGAATCATTAAATCTTGCAGGCAAATCAGGTACCACAAACGATACCCGAGACTCTTGGTTTGCAGGTTATTCAGGCAATCATGTTGCGGTTGTATGGTTAGGTCTAGACGATAACAAAGTAACGGGCTTAACAGGTTCTTCAGGTGCATTGCCAGTTTGGACCAATGTCATGAAACAACTTCGCCAAGAACCTGTCAACTTGCGTCAAACTGACAATGTACAATGGCAATGGATTGATCGTACCAGTGGTGATTTATCTGCTCAAGGCTGTGAAGGTGCGATGTATATTCCACTGCTTCGTCAAACTGTACCACGCCGTGCAACACTATGTGGTCAATCGCATTACGAAGTTGAGCCGACCTATATGCCTCAAAATGATGGAACAACTGATGATGACAGCATCAGTAATTATATTCGTGAGACTGAAAACCAAATGGATACTGACTTATCCAATCACACCTCTACACGCGTTATTTCTAGCGGTAGTTATAACGGTGAGAACTAATCTAAAAGGATGATTGGACATGATTAAGAAAGCAACGTTTGCTATTGGGATACTGGTACTCACTGGTTGTACGACAACACCAGAGCGCCCAGCACCTCAAACACCACCGGCGAAGGCAACTGATAGCCAGAAGAAGGTTACGCCACCTTCTTCTGGCGTCAAAATCACGCCTTATGAGCAAAAAGAGATTAAACGACAAACTGTTCCAGTTATCGTTGTGCCTGAACAGAAAGTTCAACAAAAATTTAGTAATGACGGCTCTCAGCTACCGGCTTTTAGAACGCTAATGCAAAAAACCCAAACAGCGTATAAGCAAAAGCAATTTGCCGATGCAGAACGTTTTGCACTTCAAGCGCAACGCATCGCACCACAAGCTGCGGAAACCTATTTATATTTAGGATTAATCGCGGATCAGCGTAAACAGTATGCCAATGCAGAGGCACTAGCTCGCCGTGGTTTAAGTTATGCTCAAAGCAATAGCATGAAGAAGCAACTCTGGTTAATCGTGCTGCGTGCGAGTGAAGCACGTAACCACCCCGTTAAAGCACAAGAAGCGAGAAGAGCGATTCAGGCGCTTTAAGCAGCGATTCAATTTATTGATTCAAACTGGCGAATTCCAGCAAGCCCATAAGCATTATGTTTTTGGGCTTTTTCTAAATCTTCGGGCGCAACACCACCTAAAGCAAACACTGGAATATCACTATTTTTGGCTAACTGCTCAAAACCACTCCACCCTAACACTTTCGCATCGGGGTGCGTATCCGTTGAATTTACAGCGCTTAAGAACACCGCATCACAACCAATTTGTTGAGCATGTTGTAAAGACACCGCATCGTGACAAGCAGCAATCAAACGCTTTCCGACAGGTAATTCAGCTTTTTTTAAACTCAATAATTGTGATTGTTTTAGATGAATCGTTTGTATTTTAGTTTGAATGACGGCATCCAACTGCTGCCAAATATCAAAGTTAAGGATTAATTTTGCAAGTTGCTCATCCGATAAAGCCAATAATTGCGCTTCGATTTGATCAACATCTTGCGGCTGTATACGCCAATACAACAAACAATCACTTTCAGGCAGCGCCATAAGTTCCGAACTGACTTTAATCAGGTTCGGCCACATTAACCTTTGAAGAATCTGCGTATTCGCTTTAGGAAAGTTAAGCTCTGCTAACTGATCTCGACTATACCAAGTCCATGGTTGGTGGTGTATCAGATCAAGCAGCTCATCAGGAACATAAGCATGAAATAAATGTAAATGAACAATCACATCATCATATTCATGTCGTATCACATCAAAAACATGCCAGTTTTTTATGCCTATACCAACTTCTTCGTATATTTCACGACGACACGCTTGCTCAGGTGTTTCACCCGCTTCAACTTTACCACCAGGGAACTCATGTTTATTGCCTTGATGTTGATTTGCCTGTCGCCATCCCACCAACACTTTTGACCTATGTAATAAAATTGCGATCGCAACATCAACTGTATTCTTTGACATCAAAGTCTTATATTCCTCATCTATATGCAGCAATTTTAAGTAATTTATTAAGCCTTTCACACTTGCAAAATAAAAATAATAAATGATTTTGTAAATAGTCAAAAATTTACGTTGACAGGCTTATTCGATAATGATTATCATTTAAAACATTAAAAGACATACCACGGAGTATAACAAATGAACGCACCATTCAGCCTTTTTACACGCAGCACAGATTCAGCACAATCATTGCCAATGCTGCATTCGAACAACCTTTTTGCCTTAGGACGAGAAATACGCATCATGCATGCTGGAGAAGAATACCGCTTACGCTTGACTCGAAACAATCGCCTGATTTTAACCAAGTAATATAATAAAAATCAGAGAATAAAAAAACGTGGGAATAGCAGTATGTCAGCGCGTACTGCTTTTTTTTGCTTGAAATAATAGTATTAATTTAAAGGAACAACTCTCAGCACTTCCTCTAAAGTCGTTACACCCTCTATGACTTTGCGTGCCCCCGCGATTCTTAAAGGTTCAACCCCTTCTTTTTTCGCTTGAGCTTTCAAATCATTTAATGTGCCATTTGCACTAATCTGTGTTTTCAACTCCAAACTTACAGGCATAAACTCATAAATACCCACTCGCCCTTTATAGCCAGTCTGGCGGCATACCTCACAACCGACAGCTTTATACATGGTCGCTGGCATATCCATAATATAGTCGAATGTTAAGTGTTCCCATTCCTGCTCATTGATTGCGGTTTCTTGTTTGCAGTGTGGACACAGTTGACGCACTAAACGCTGTGCAAGCACACCAAGAATCGTGGCCGCGGTTAAGAATGGCTGCACACCCAAATCATGTAAGCGGGTTAAGCTTGATGGTGCATCATTGGTATGTAGTGTTGATAATACCAAATGCCCTGTCAATGCAGCTTGAATTGCCATATTGGCGGTATCATGGTCACGAATTTCCCCGACCATAATAATATCGGGATCTTGTCGCATTAGGGCGCGAACCCCGTCAGCAAAGCCCAGTTCAATATTGGGATTTACCTGCATTTGGTTAAAGCTCGGTTCAAGCATTTCAATCGGGTCTTCAATGGTACATACGTTGACTTGTTCTGTTGCCAGTTGTTTTAAAGAGGAATAAAGTGTCGTGGTTTTACCTGAGCCCGTCGGCCCCGTCACCAAGATAATACCGTGACTGTGCTGCGTGAGTTGCTGCCAACTTTGTAATAAATGCCCCTCAAAACCCAATTGCTGAAAACTGCGAACCAAGACTTCGGGATCAAAAATCCGCATCACCAACTTTTCGCCAAATGCAGTAGGCAAAGTTGAAAGACGGAGTTCTGTTTCTTGCCCTTTTGGTGTCCGTGTTTTTAAACGGCCATCTTGAGGTTTTCTTTTTTCCGCGACATTCATTCGCCCTAAGATTTTGATACGTGAAATCACGGCAGTCAGTGTATTTGCAGGCATATTATAAATGGTGTGCAAAACACCATCGATACGAAAACGCACTTTGCCTTTGTCTTTTCTTGGTTCTAAGTGAATATCACTTGCCCCTTGTTCAAAAGCAAACTGCAACACCCAATCCACCAGCTTGACAATATGTTGATCATTCGCATCAGGAGTTTGCGTATCCCCTAACTGTAATAGCGCCTCTACGCCTTTATTATCACGATCAAAAGCGCTGGTATTTTGTGACGAATTTACAGCACGACTGACTTGATAATATTCGTGTAAATATCGTTGTAACTGTTCAGGATTTAATAAAACTCGCTCAATCTTTTTAGGCGCCAAACTACGCTGTAAGTTATTTTCCCATTCCGATGTAAAGGGCTGATCCGTACCAATCAAAATACGATCAGCATGTACTTCAACAGCCAAAATATGATTTCTAACAGCGAACTCTTGCGACATCACACTGGTTAAAGCAGCAACATCCGCTTTTAAAGGATCAATCACAAACATGGGCAAAGCCGCTTTTTCCGCCAACCACTGACACAAACGATGCAGAGTTAGCGTTGCAGCAGGATTTAACTGATCTTTTAAATTAAAATTGGCAATCCATTGTAAGGGATGCCATTTCAATTGTTCTTTTTGACGATGTGTGGTTTGGATTAACAACTTATCTCGTTCAGTAATACGACCATCTTTTTGCAGTTGCTCTAAGCACCAAGTCACATCAATCGTAAAAGAAAAGTTCGTAAATTTTGCCTCAGCTTGCATGACCGTAATTTCCCCAAATTTATGAATCATTTATATTTTTAAATTAAATTATATTGGACTGCTCTACACTCACCACTGTGACATTCTTTTCATCGACTGTAAAACGAATATTCAAGTGAGCGAAACACATCCCATACACCCGCTCAGTATCTTCTTGATACGCTGGACGAGGATCTAAAGATAACACTTGTTCAAGTTCATCCAATATCTTTTTATCTAGAATCGTCTGATTTAACAGTTGTTTTTGCTGTAGCGAAGCAGTTTCTGCCCAAATGACATCCTTACGGATCGGCTCATCTTGTGCATAACCACTGAGCGATTCTTCAATTGCATCTGAATATTGAATATAAGGTTTAATATCAAAAATTGGGGTGCCATGTAATAAATCACTACCTGTGACGTATAAACGAATCACTTTGCCGTACTTTTCAACACGAAGAAAACGAACCACAGACAAACCGATTGGCGATGGCCGATACATACTTCTGGTCGCAAAAACACCTATTTTTTGGTTGCCCCCGAGACGCGGTGGACGGACTTGTGCACGAAATTTAGCCTTTTGATTCGGAGCACTATCATTTTGTTTATTCTCATGAAACTGCCACAGCAACCACAAATGACTAAAGTCATCTATGCCCTCAAATGCCAAAATCTCATTATAAGGTTCAACCATCTCTATGTACGACTCGATTTGCACCAAGTTCGGCTGCCTTGGGATGCCAAATTTCTCACGATAAGGAGAATGCATATAACCGATTATCGGCATCATTACAGAGTTACTCATCACTTTTTCTGATAAACACAATTAAATATATTCAGTTTATCGAGAATGATTTTAGATTAGAATAGCAATCTGTTTCTTTTATATGTGATCGAGACCTTTAATGGCTGCTTTTAACGTTGAACGCATTACTCATGTTCACCACTGGAATGACACTCTTTTCAGCTTTAAAACAACACGCGATACGAGCCTACGTTTTAAAAATGGTCAGTTCGTGATGATCGGACTTGAAGTGAATGGTAAGCCTTTAATGCGTGCTTATTCGATCGCAAGTGCGAATTATGAAGAAGAGTTAGAATTCTTCTCAATTAAAGTACAAGATGGTCCACTCACCTCGATCTTACAAAAAGTACAAGTGGGCGATGAAATCCTGATTTCTAAAAAACCGACAGGTACTTTAGTACACGACGATTTGTTACCAGGTAAAAATTTATATCTTTTATCTTCTGGTACTGGACTTGCGCCATTCCTTTCTCTGCTTCGTGATCCAGAAACTTACGAAAAGTTTGAGAAAGTGATCATGGTACATGGTACACGTTATATTTCAGAACTTGCTTACCAAGACTTAATCCTAAATGAACTTCCGAATCACGAGTTCTTTGAAGAGTTAGGCATCAAAGATAAATTGATTTACTACCCAACTGTAACGCGCGAACCGTTCCGCACTCAAGGTCGTGTAACAACAGCGATTGAGACTGGTGAACTGTTTGAGAAAATTGGTTTACCTCGTTTTAATCGTGAAACTGACCGTGCCATGCTTTGTGGTAGCCCAGCTTTCCTAAAAGATGTGGCTGCGCTACTTGATCAGCATGGTTTAGTCGAATCACCACGTATGGGTGTTATGGGCGATTATGTGATTGAACGCGCATTTGTTGAGAAGTAATTTTCAGATGAGATCTAAAAAAACCGAGTCAATTGACTCGGTTTTTTTATTTAGCTTAAATCCATGAAAAATAAAAATTCAGTTAAAAATGATGACTTAGGCTGCATCCAAAGTAATCAGTCGTTCAATATAATACCAACACTCTTCAATTTCGCTGTGATCTTTGGTCACTTTTGCATAGGCAGTCATACCATCTAAGATATTGACATACATCGATGTAAGCACATGAGGTTGAAAGACTTTGGCTTTTTCGAACAAATCCTCAAGCAATCCCATCAACCACTCTCTATACGCTACAATTGGACCAATAATGGATGGGTATTGTTGTAAGATTTCCAGGGATGCTTTTTGAAACATACATCCATGAAAATCATCAGAATTGAACCAACCTAAGTGCCAAAAATAGACCGCTTTAATTTTACCCAAGTAATCATCTTCTTTGAGTAAGTTAATTTCTTGCTCAATCGCTTCTTGAATACTTTTATTTCTTCGTGATAAACACTCCTCGATCAAATTTTCTTTGGAAGGAAAGTATTTATAGAACGTCATTTTTGCAACGTTGGACTCAGCAATAATTCGATCTACGCCTACCGAACTGAAACTATGACGATTAAATAGGTTTAGAGCCGTTGCAATAATATCTTCTTTTTTTGACATTTTATTATCCTTTTTAGAATTCTTTAAAAAAAATTAATGTATTATTTAGGCATGGTTTATAAGCTGGACAATTCTGGCAACCATGCTTTTTCATATTATTTTAAGATCATTACAGAAAATATAGGTTTTTCCTTATTATCTCTCTTATAAATTAAGCAAAAATGAGGTTATAAACAAGCTGATTTGTAAAAAAATCTTTCTATTTCTAAAAAAATTAAAATATATTGTGCATTAATTCACCTTTTAGTGCAATTTTGATTAATTATCAATCTAAATTGTGATTATTTAGCTTATTGAAAAAATTGATTTCACAAAAAATTCATCTTATATTTAATTTATCCAATAAAAATATCTTTGGTTGGACCAATAGTTATATTCATAAGCAACCAAAAAAATCGAACTATACCATTGGAAAAGCAATAATATTTATTAATTCATTGAGTAAAAAACTATGCCAAAAAAATTTGAAAACTTTGACAACCCTAGACAGAAAGCTATAGACGGAATGAAAAATAGTATTTCTGCCGATGCATGGAACAACAATGTGAATTTTCTGAAGACATTAAGAGCAGAAATTTCAAATCATCCAGTATCTAAACACCCCGCAATCCAACTTCTAAATGACGGTTTAATTGATAAGGAGACCTTAAAACACATTCATTTAGAATATCGCCATGCAATCGTACAGGTATTTACCGATGCTTTGCTGATGGCGCAATTCCAAACAAAACAATTAGAACCTCGATTATTATCTGGTTCCAAAATGTACCCTCGTTTTTTATTAAATCTTAATATATTAGATGAGTTTGGTTTCCGCCCTGCACTCGATAAAGATGAATATTATTCTGGAAATCCAGAATATGCACATTATCCATTATTTGAAGACGTCCTTGATGATTTTGAATTAACTCAAGCGGAACGCTATAACTATTTACCTTCAATCATCGCACAAAAAGTTCGTGCTTATTTAGAAAACTCCTTTCATTGCTATCGTTCAGTTACTGCACTGTTGGCTGTGGCAGAAGAAGAAGTGATTTTATTTAGTCCGGCGCTTCGTCAAGCAACCCATTCGGTTGGCTTTGATGTGAGCAGCGGATATTATCATGTGCATGGTGTATCGCATGATGCGACATCTGAAGCCGCAGACGATGATCACGAAGATGATTTATGGTTTGTCCTTGCTCAAGCATGTACTGAAGCCGACTATGCATCTATTCGTAAAATTTGTTTTGAGTACTGTGATTTATGGCAACAATTTTGGGATGAACAAATTGTGAGCTATCAATATGAAGCAAACAGAAAGTTAGCTTAAATATAAAATCAATCAAAGGTCATCTCCATATTTTTCATGGAAAATGACCTTTAAATTTTAATTAAAATATCAGTGATCGGTGTGCTGCCACACCCGCCATTGTTCCATCCCCAACAGCAAGTGATACAGAACCACCCAATCGTGCTACATCCCCGCAGGCAAAAACACCAGCCACGGATGTTTCTTTTAGCGCATTGGTCTTAATCACCTCACCCATTACATTTTTTTCTATTTCACAGCCTAAATGTGCTATCCAGTCTTGTGAAATTAAACATTGAGTTGTGACAAAAATACCATCCATTGAAAGATGCTCTTCATTTTCAAGAATAATCTCACTTTGTCCCACGATTTCCTTAATGATTCGTTGTTCAATAATGACACCGCGCTCAATAAGTTGTGCTTGTATTTCTGCCTCGATTTTTTGTCCATTTAAAAAGAAAGTCACACTCCCCCATTCAGGCAACATCATCGCCATGTGCACAGCGTTTTCTGAGCTGGCAATAAGACCAATACGTCCTTGGTTGAGTTCATAGCCATGACAATAAGGACAATGAAAAATACTTTTACCCCAACGCTCCGCAAGTCCTTTGATTTCAGGTAGTTGATCTTTCACACCTGTTGCTACAATGATCTTTTTAGCGCTGACTGCATCTGTTCCATCAATACAAAGATGGAAGTTATCTTCTTTCCGTTCAATCCGTTTGACGAATCCATCCATCCAATCTACAGTTTTATACTGAAGTAATTGTTGCTTTCCGATCTGAGCTATTTCACTCGCTGCAGTACCATCTTGCGTGAGAAATCCATGTGAATGATCTGCAAAACGATTTCTACGCTGCCCTGCATCGATGACCACAACACCTCTTCTCGCTCGTCCTAAAGGTAACGCTGCCGCTAAGCCCGCATAACTCCCTCCAATGATTGCAACATCATAATTCATTTCAACACCATTAAGTAACTTTTAAAGTTACATTAATACTTTTCATTTATATTTGCAACTTTTAATGTTACATTAATAATTCATTTCAACATTTGATTTTTTATCTTATGCGTATCGACAGCAAGCTTTCTCGTATGCTTCATGTACTGCTTCACTTGGCCAGACAGAATAAAATTTTTACTTCGGAAGAGATCGCCAATATGCTATCAACCAATGCAGTGGTCGTTAGACGCACGATGGCTGGATTGAAAACCGCTGGTTTTATCCAATCAGAAAAAGGACCTAAGGGTGGTTGGCATCTTATCGCCGATTTAGAGAAAATTACTTTACTAGATATTTATAATGCAGTGGGTGAGCCAACAATTTTTGCTATGGGTAATGAAAGACAAAATCCAGAGTGTGGTGTCGAACGTGTTGTAAATGCAGCCTTAGAAGATGCAATGCAACAGGCACAAAATATTCTTTTAGCAAAATTAAAAGCAACGACACTTGCTGACCTTGCATACGAGTTTGATCAACTTTATCAAGCAAAAATGCACGACCACCATGCAGTAAAATCTTAATAACGGCATATTCAAGGTTTTTCACAGGATTCGCTTACTTTGCGATCATGTAATTTATTAAAGAGCAGCCTGATAAATTGCGATACAATTCAACTTTATTTATAAATGACGGCGATATGTTTTCACAACTCGATATCAATCTATTGGTTCTGCTCATCTTACTCGCTGTTGGTGTTTTTAGTCATAATACTGCGGTGACGATAGCAACTGGGGTACTGATACTGGTAAAACTCACACCGTTAGAACAATTTTTCCCTTATATCCAACAACATGGCTTAAACATTGGAATTATTATTCTCACTATCGGCGTGCTTGCGCCTATCGCCAGCGGGAAAATAAGTGGCGAAAATATTTTAAAGTCTTTTATCAGTGTGAAGTCTTTAATCGCCATTGCTATCGGACTATTGGTTGCATGGCTGGGAGGCCGTGGCATGAAACTCATGACCAGCCAACCCGATGTCATTGCAGGCTTATTGATCGGAACTGTCGCTGGTGTTGCGTTACTGAGAGGCGTTCCTGTTGGTCCACTTATCGCCGCAGGGATTTTATCTGTTTTTATTGGGAAATCTTAATCTTCGTCGTACATCCATTTTGATAGAAAACAGTCTAAGGGGTAGTTCAGAAATTAATTTCATTCACTACCTATTCAACAGACGCTTGTTTTAACTATTTTTCATAATAAACAGCTCGCTTCTGCGAAAATTTTTCTAGCTGCTTTAAAAAGCCCTCAAAATAATTCTTTTCTTTGTCTTCAGAACGATAGCCAGCATATAAGGTACGTCTTAGCCCTTGAGGTGAAACGCAATCCAAACGACGACTGACCACCCAACCCTTTTGCTCATATTCATTAACCACCCAATCAGGCAAAGCCGCGATCCCTCGCCCACTGGCAACGAGCTGAATTAACATCTGCGTCAAATCGGTAGTTCGAATATGTTTCGGTTGAATATTTTCAGGAATAAACAAATGCGCCATGATGTCCAAACGATGTTTATCGACAGGATAAGTGATCAAGGTTTCTTCTGCCAAATCTTGTACAGATACATGTTCTGCGCGAACAAAAGGATGTGTGTTAGATAACACCAAGCGTGACTCATATTCAAAGATTGGGAAATACGCGATCCCCTTGAGTACAATCGGATCTGCCGTAATCAATAAATCAAATTCTGCATTTTGGAGTAATTCATGTGGGTTTGATTCAAAGCCTGCGGCAAAATCCAAGTCAACATCAGGATATTGGTGACGATATTGATTTAACAAAGGCATCAACCAATCAAAACAACTATGACACTCAGATGAGAAGATGATCCGCCCTGTTTGCCCATGTACGATACGTGCAATATCGGTTTGGGTAATTTGCACCTGCGGCAATACATCATCTGCAAGTTTGAGCAAGCGTTCTCCAACATTAGAAAAGGTCACTGGGCGGCTACGGCGATTGACCACTTCAATACCATACCAGTGATCAAGCTCTTTGAGTTGATGCGAAATTGCCGAAGGCGTAAGACATAAATCTGCAGCGGCTGCAACCAATGAACCATGCTCTCTTAAAGCAGTCAGTGTTTTTAAATGACGAAGTTCTAGCACGATACGAACCAAAAATTGAATTTAATTCATCTTAACATGGAATTAATGAGCTTGTCTCAACATGAATTTTACCTCATTATTCTTAGGTAAAATGAATTTTAATAATCTTAAAAAGTTGAACGCATATTCTGTCGATTCAAGCGCATATACTGAGCTATCCGAAACCTTCAAGCGTATTTTTAATTAGAAAAATTCAGTTCAACCTGAGAATATTTCACTTAATTCAAATTCAAGACGATCAGAAAGCTTTTACAATAGGAGATTATTCACTTATTTATCTTTGTTTGCCATGTCTCTTGAACGCAAAAAGCTTACACTGCCTGAAGGTCACGATAAATTATTATTACATTCATGCTGCGCACCTTGTTCAGGTGAAGTCATGGAAACATTAATCGAATCTGGTATCGCCTTTTCGATCTTTTTTTATAATCCCAACATCCATCCAGTCAAAGAATATTTGATTCGTAAAGAAGAAAATATTCGTTTTGCAGAAAAGCATAATATTCCGTTTATTGACTGTGACTACGATACCGACAATTGGTTTGCACGCGCCAAAGGTATGGAAGACGAACCTGAGAAAGGCATTCGCTGCACCATGTGTTTTGATATGCGCTTTGAAAGAACTGCATTGTATGCCCATGAACATGGCTTTGGCTTAATTAGTAGTTCGTTGGGTATTTCGCGTTGGAAGAATATGCAGCAAATTAACGACTGTGGTCTTCGAGCCGCATCTCATTATCCAGAAATGCAATATTGGGACTATAACTGGCGTAAAAACGGTGGTGCTGTCAGGATGCTGGAAGTCAGTAAACGTGAAGAATTCTATCAGCAAGAGTACTGTGGCTGTGTTTATTCACTCAGAGATACCAATCGCTGGCGTATGGGCAATGGACGCGATCGCATCAAACTCGGCGTAAAATTCTATAGCAACGCGATGGATGATGAACACAATGAATCAACTTGATGAATAAAACGAAAAGCGGGAAAAGTTTAACTAAAAAAAGGCTAATCCATTCTAAAGATTAGCCTTTCCATTTCTTAATTTACAGACAAACTAATAATGCTATAGAACTGATTACTTGGTTTTTTCTTGCTATCAACCGACTCTGTAACTTCGACTAAATATTCCCCTGCACTTGGGAAAACTAAATCCACTGTACCATCTGTATTTGCTTTTATGGTTTTCGCTTGTTCGTCCGTTGCACCTTTAGCGCGAAGCACAACTTCAGCATTTGCTAAAGGCTGATTCGCTTTTGCAATCTTCACTTTCATCGTCTGATTCGCTTTTAACTCATTTGGATGAGTTAAAAACTCAACTTGAATCGGCGCTGCAGTTGACTGTACAGGTGAACTTTTCTCTTTTGTGATATAGGTAAATAATGACCATTCACGCGTCACTTCAACTGGGGCAATTTTCTTGCCTTTTAAATCAGCAGGAATCAGATAATCCCGTTCAGCTTTTGCTGGTGCTTTGTCTTCCGCTAAATCAAAAAATAATTTCCATTCTTTTTGGTCTTGCACATACTTCAATGGATAGCTTGCTTTGGTTTGTACGCTATAAGTACCCGCTTCAGGTAATTTCAAATCAAATACTGTAGTAGAACCAAGTTTCGAATCTGGCTCTATCGTACTTTTAACTTGTTTTGGATTTGTGATTTCAAACTTAGGACTTTTTAGCGCATATTCACTGTTCAAGGCTTCTTCAGCATAACCTGCTAAAATCGCGACTTGCGTATTTGTCGTTTGATATGCAACAGGTGCAACATAAGGCTCGTGTGCAGCACTATAACCTGAGATTAAAGCCAACGACGCAATCAATAATTTTTTCACAGTTGTTTCCCATCCATTCATCCACATACTCATTGATTAAGTATAGTGGTTCAGCCAATTAGTCTATGAAATGCATTATACATAAATGAAAATAATTATCATAAAGATTTAGTATTACTATCTTGATCTGCTATTTCAATCTTAGGTTGCATATATAAAATTTGTGTTCTTTTTCACATTTCTGTGATCTGCTCGATATAATATCGTCGCTTTATATGTTTCGAGATCGTATGTCTTCCCCAAGCTCTCCCTCTCTTTCTTCCCCGTCAAAAAACTATTCTTTATTTCTGGTGATTTTTTCACTCGCGATTGGTAGTTTTTGTATTGGTACAACTGAATTTGTTGCAATGGGACTGATCCAAGAAATAGCCACAGATTTAAATGTTAGTGTTCCCCATGCAGGTTATTTCATCAGTGCTTATGCGCTCGGCGTGATGGTTGGTGCACCCATTATTGCGATCTTAGGCGCTAAAGTCCCACGTAAAACCTTATTGCTGGGTTTAATGCTATTTTACGGTTTGGCAAATGCAGCTACAGCGTTCGCAACCACATCAGAGACCATGCTCGTTTCACGTTTTATTGCTGGTTTTCCACATGGTGCTTACTTTGGTGTTGCTGCGCTAGTCGCAGCCGAGTTAGCAGGTAAGCAACGTCGTGCGATTGCTATTGCCCAAGTGATGATGGGTTTAACCATTGCCAATGTGATTGGTGTACCCATCGCAACATGGCTTGGTCAACAATTCGGCTGGAAAACTGGTTTTGAATTTTCTGCTGTCATTGCCTTTATTACCTTGATCGGCATCGGACTTTTTGTGCCCAATATTCGCCCACAAAAAACGGCAAGTATTCGAGCAGAATTGAAAGGCTTAAAAAATATCAATATGTGGCTCACCCTAGCAGTTGGTGCGATTGGTTTTGGCGGCATGTTTTCCGTTTATAGTTACGTCTCCCCAATCCTCACTGAATATACACATGCCGATATTTCCGTTGTTCCAATTGCATTGGCGATCTGGGGCGTGGGTATGGTGATTGGTGGCTTGGTTGCTGGTTGGCTCGCAGATCGGCATTTGTTTAAAACCATGATTGGGATTTTAATCAGTTCCGCACTCACCTTCGTGCTCGCCAGTTTTATGATGGCAAATCTATATACGGCTATCGCAGCCTTATTTTTGATTGGTTTTACGGTGATTGGTTTAGGCAGTGCCTTACAAACGCATTTAATGGATATTGCAGGTGATGCACAAACATTAGCTGCATCGTTGAATCACTCAGCCTTCAACCTAGCCAATGCATTAGGCGCTTTTTTAGGTGGATGGGTACTGAGCCATAATATGGGTTGGTTAGCACCGATTTGGGTGGGGTTCGTACTCAGTTTAGGCGGTTTAGTGATTTTATTAATCGCCTTGGCTTATGCAAAATACACTGATAAAAAAGAATCTGTCGTTGCTTAACGACAGATTCTTCTCAATAGAATACAAGGCGTCATCACTAAATGTTATTTCACAACATCAGCTACTTCTTTTAACATCGCCTGCATACCACCCAAACCATTATTCATTAAATACCAGTTGCTCGAATCCAAATAAACAATATTGCCATTTTTGGCCGCTTTGGATTGATTGACAATATTGTTATTTAACACACGTTTTGCACCCTCTTGATTGCCCGTGATTGCAGCACCACGATCAATTACGAATAAATAGTCTGGATCTTTCTGGGCAATGAACTCGTGGGAAATGGCCATCCCATGCAAGCCCACTTTAATCGAAGCATCTGCTGGGGTAAAACCGTATAAATCATGGATATTACCAAACCGTGAACCTGAACCATAGGCAGCAATCTTGCTATTATTCACCAAGATCACCAATGCAGTTTTACCTTTGGTTTTTGCTTTTAATGCTGCAATGTCTTGCTCCAAGGTTTTTAATTGTTGCTCTGCCTCAGGTTTCTTGCCGACCATTTCTGCAATATTCAAGGTTTGTTGTTTAAACGAATTAAACTGATCGTTATAATCCACATCTACAAAATAAGTTGGTGCAATTTGTTTAATCTGATTCACCAGATTTTCCATACGCCCACTCATCAAGATCAACTCAGGCTGACTACCCGCAATTTTTTCCAGATTTGGCTCTTTTACTGTGCCAACATCCAGATATTGACCATCACTAAAGTTTTGTAGCACCGCAGGTAACGGCGTACCTTTGGGTAAAGCAACCACTTTGTCATCTGCCCCAAGTGCATGAATGGTATTCAGGGCGTTGGTATCTAATACAGCAATACGTGACAAAGTGGATGGAATCGAAATCTGACCCGCTTTACTGCTAAAACTCATCATCTCATGTGTATTAGTTTTTCCTTCCTGTGCCGCAGAAGGTTCATTTGAATGACCACATGCAGCCAATACTGCACTCAACATCATGATCGGCAACGTCTTTTTGAACAGCATAACGAACTCCTAACTAATAAAATATAAACCTAATTTGTGTTGTTGAATTTGTTGAATCGGGATATGAAAATCAAAGATCGCTTCTAAAGTTGTTTCATTCATGATCTGCTGTGGATGCCCTTGATAGACCAACTCACCATTTTTCATTGCAATAATGTGATCGGCATACACAGAGGCAAAGTTAATGTCATGGATCACCACAATGATGGATTTACCATGATTTTCAGCAAGATCTTTCAGCACACGCATAATTTGCGCAGAATGCTTCATATCTAAGTTGTTCAACGGCTCATCCAATAAGATATATTCGGTGTCCTGTGCCAGAATCATCGCAATGTAGGCACGTTGGCGTTGTCCACCTGACAACTCACTTAGCTGACGATGACGCATCGATTGCAGATCCATATAAGCAATGGAGCGATCAATAATGTCGTGGTCTTGCTTGGTCAAACGCCCCTGTGAATACGGAAAACGACCAAATGCCACCAAATCCTCGATACACAGACGCAACTCGGTATGATTGGACTGCTTTAAAATCGCCATTTTTTTGGCGATATCCGCACTTTTCATGTCATGTAAATCTTGACCATCCAACAATACCTGCCCCTGATCTGCATCAATCAGACGACTCATGATGGAAAGCAGCGTACTTTTACCTGCGCCATTGGGTCCGATAAATGCGGTAAATTGACCTTTGGCAATCGTGAGTGAGACTTGATTGACGACGCACTGTTGATGATAGCTTTTTCGTAAATTCTTCAGCTCTATTGCCATTTTTTATTTTCCTTCAATAAAATCCAGAAGAAATAAATTCCACCGACAAAGTTAATAATGACGCTCAATGTGGTTTTGAAATTCAGTACATGTAATACGATGAATTGACCGAGCATGAGGCAAAGCACACTCACTAAAATAATGCCGAGCAGTAAAATATGATGTTGATGAGTTTTAAATAGTTCCAACGTGATATTGAGTACCAATAAACCAAGGAACATCATTGGACCTGCGAGTGCTGTTGCAGATGCAAGTGCAAACACCACTAAAACCAGTAACAACCGACTCGTTTTGTCATAGTCCAGTCCAAGATTTAACGCATGATCTCGTCCCAACGCCATCACATTGAGCTTGTGATAATGTCTAAAACTGTAAAAAAGAATGGGGAGAATCGTCAGTAAAGATAGTGCAACCGTTTCCATTTTCACGACATTAAAACTGGCGAACCCAGCATAAGCGGCAACCTGAAACTCATCAGGATCGAGCAACACCTGAAAAAAGGTAGTCATGTTGTCAAATAGAGTCGAACAAATCAGACCAACCAACAGCAAAAAATAAATATTTTGTTGTGCAACTTTCTGAAAAATGAAGCGATAAAGTAATAAAGCAAAAGTCACCATTAACAACAAACTGATCAAATAATCAGTCACAAAGTTAAGCGACAATAACGTACTCGCACCAAAGAAATAAATAATTGCAGTTTTAGATAATTCGTATAATTTATCCAAACCTAAGGCTTGTGGTGTGACCACGCGATTATTCACAATCGTATGAAAAACCAAAGTTGAAACACCAACAGCAACACCTGCAACGGCAATTGCAGCGACCGTTCTTAAACGCAGTCCCAGTGCATACTGCCATGCAATCCCGAGATTCCAACCGAGATATAATCCAATGCTAACCAATACAGCAATCGCAAGCACAACCAGCTTCGTCGTATTATGCATAACGATACCTCCTGAGTAATAACCACAGGAAGATCACACTACCGACCACACCCATTATGAGGCTGACAGAGACCTCATACGGATAAATCACCACCCGCCCAAAAACATCACAGAGCAAGACCAGCAATGCACCAAGCAATACCGTATGTGAAAGTGTTTTGCGAATATGATCGCCTAAATAAAGGCTCACTAGATTTGGTACGATTAAACCGAGAAATGGAATCGCCCCCACCGTAACAATCACCACACCGGTAATCACCGAGATCAGCAGCAAACCTAAAAAAAGTGTCTGTTTATAATTTAAGCCAAGATTCGTTGCAAAATCCTCACCTAAGCCCGCCAACACAAAACGATTGGCAAATATATAAATCAGTACCAGTACAGGAATACTTAAATAGATCAATTCATATTGACCATTCAAAATGGTCGAGAAATCCCCTTGTAACCATCCTGCTAAGTTCTGCAACAAATCAAGTTGCAAAGCAATAAAAGTCGTAAATGCAGAAATAATACTGCCAAAAATCATCCCGACTAATGGAACAAATACCGTATCTCGATGCTTTAAGGTGGCGAGAATGCTCATAAATGTCATCGCACCAATCAGCGTGACAATGATAGCAAATCCAGTTTTGGCAAAAATGGAAGCACTCGGGAGTAGAATAATCGAAATCAAAACACCTAGCCGCGCACAGTCATATAAACCTGCTGTGGTTGGTGAAACAAAACGGTTCCGACTCAGTGACTGCATAATTAAGCCACAGACACTTAGACCAGCACCTGCAACAACAATCGCCATCAAACGCGGTAATCGACTCGTCCAAAAAAGCTGCCAGTCTTGCGGATTGCCTGCAATCAAACCAGCAATGCTCATGTCCCCAACACCGACGAACAAGGAAATCAATGCCAAAGGAATGAGTAACACAAGTAAATAGCGCCGTTTAATCATGGCGGGAGAATTTCATTTAATAAACAACCTTAAAAAATGCTTAAAAATTACGATAAACATCAAATAAGAAAGTATCATAAATGATAATTATTATTGTTATCTTTTTTTAATTTTTACTAAACCACCAACATCCACATTAAGTTTAATTAAATATTATTCAGTAACAGAGCTGATTTAAGATCATAATTTTAAAACCAGATAAATCGCCATACTTCCTTATAAAATTCAAGCAAACTATTAAAAAGCATCAATAAAACATTAAAATTCGCAGCTTAGACTCTCGAAAATATGGCTAGTTCAGTTAAAGCCTTTAAAAGCTTAGTGGATAAAAAATTGAACTGAGTCTTTAATCGGAACAATAACGGAGGCAACCAATAACAATGCCATCGCGGTATTAAACCATTGTACTTTATGGGGATGATTTACGATCGTTTTCAACCTTTCCCCCATATACGCCCACACCCCAACACTTGGTATACTCACCAAGCCAAAGATCACACCAATAAAAATAAATTCGACCAATCGACTATTTGCAGAACTATAAGTGGTAATTGCCCCCATTGCCATAATCCATGCTTTGGGATTGACCCATTGAAACAGCGCTGCGCCAATGAAACTTAATGGTTTATCAACTTTGGTATCGGTTTTAATGCTACCTGCTCGATAGATTTTGTAGGCTAAATACAATAAATAGCTAATACCTACGATTTTTAAGACTTCATAAAGCAAAGGCGAAGAACCAAGCGCAGCACCAATCCCATAACCAACCAGAATCACCATCACACCAAAGCCAAAACCAATCCCTAAAATATGTGGGATGCTTCGCTTTAGGCCAAAATTCAAACCCGAAGCGGCCAACATAATGTTATTTGGACCAGGGGTAATTGAAGTTACGGTTGAATAAACAATAAAAGAGAAAAAAGTAAGTAAACTCATATAGAAAAATAATTCATTTGTTCAAATTTTCACTTACTATAACAGTTAATTCTCTCAACTTTTTATTGATTATTACAATAAAATTGATATTTACTCGGATAACTTTTCACCACAATGTGGGCAATAGCTTTTTTGTTTCTGTTGGTTTGCTTGCTCTTGTTCTTCTAGTAGCTTTTCCTTGACCAATTGCATAATAATTTCATGGGTTTGCTCTTTTGGTAAGCCAACCCCAATACGAATCTTTTCAATTTCACGTTGATCATGCAATAAATCAAGCCCCCGAATTTGTAACGCTTCGCGAAACTCTTGTTCTAATCGTTGATTCCTTTGATTTAATTCGTTGGCTAGTCCTGATGCCAAAATACCCGCGGGCAATGCCGCAATACCAACACCCAAAATCGTGATCAAAGCACCTAATACACGCCCCACATTGGTCACAGGTGTCACGTCACCATAGCCCACTGTCGTTAATGTGACGACTGCCCACCACATGGACTGAGGTATTGAACTAAATGCTTCTGGTTGTACTTTATTCTCAACCACATACATAGCTGAAGCTGTCATGACGATCATAATGACTAAAATGAAAATAACCGCCTGAAAAGAACCCTTTTCGCGTTGAATGACTCTCAGCAGAATTTGTAAGGAGACAAAATAACGCGTCAATTTTAATAAGCGTAAAAGTCGTAAAATTCGGAGTACACGTAAATCGAAGTTGACGAAGAAGTTTAAATAAGCAGGTAAGATTGCAAGCAAGTCTATGATTGCCCCACCACTTTTCATCCATGCAAAGCGTTGTTTCCATGCGGATGATTCTGGATCTTTTTCTGCAATACTCCATACTCTGAGTAAGTATTCAATTGAGAAAATAGCAATCGATACATTTTCGAATATTTCAAATAAGCGTTGATGTGGATAAAAAATTGAATCTATCGATTCAAGGATGACTGCTGAGGCATTCGCCACGATCAAAATAATTAAAAAGTAGTTAACACAGCGGCTAAAACGGGTTTGATAGTCATCATCATGTAGTGTTTTATAAACAAATTGACGTAATTGTTGCCATGAAAATAGAGTCATACCGCACTTATAGTGATGTTAACCAAGTTAAAAATGTAACACAGCATCAAACAATTTGATAAATGATTTTGATCTAGATAAATAACTTTCCTCAATCAAACAAAAAAGTGATTAGATCTTTCATCATTATTTAGCCGTTTTGTATTTCTGCCATCGGCAAAATAAAAAGGATTTATATAATGTTGAATCTACAAAACTCCCTTTGAATTCTAGTCTCTCACTTTCGATAATCACGTCTTAACGGTTGTTTCTTTAACGATTCATTCATAAAGAACTATAAATTTTATTAAACCCATGATCATAAGGGGAATCCACATGGGATTTAAGCTCCTCCCTACGCTTATTTCTTTATTTATTACATTGATTATTTGGTTCGTTATACCTGTGCCGATAGGTGTCGATCCGAATGCTTGGCATTTATTGGCGATGTTTGTTGGCGTAATCGCTGCAATTATTGGTAAAGCCATGCCCATTGGTGCAATCGCGATTATTGCGATCATGCTCGTTGCAGTCACAGGTGTAACCAATGATAGTCCTAGCGGTGCTATTCAAGATGCCTTGAGCAGTTTCTCCAATCCATTGATCTGGTTGATTGGTATCGCAATCATGATCTCGAAAGGTTTACAGAAAACAGGACTTGGCGCTCGCTTAGGCTATTTATTTATTGCAGTATGGGGCAAAAAAACCATTGGTATCGGTTATAGCATGGTCCTTTCTGAGTTAATTCTTGCACCTGTTACTCCGAGTAATACTGCACGTGGCGGTGGGATCATCCACCCTATTGTTCGTGCGATTTCGTCTAGCTATGATTCAGATCCCGCCAAAGGAACTGAGGGGCGCATGGGAAAGTATTTAGCCCTTGTCAGCTATCAGGCCAATCCGATTACTTCCGCCATGTTTATTACCGCAACTGCACCGAACCCTTTAATTGTTGATCTAGTCGCAAAAGCAACCAATAGTGAAATTTCACTGAGTTGGAGCACTTGGGCACTGGCGATGCTACTCCCCGGTCTAATTGCATTGATCGTGATGCCATTGATTCTGTACTTGATGTATCCACCTGAAGTGAAAGAAACACCCAATGCAGCTCAATTTGCTAAAGATAAGTTAAAAGAAATGGGTTCAGTCAGTCGAAATGAAAGCATCATGCTCGGTGTATTTGGTATTTTACTGTTGTTATGGGCGGGTATCCCTGCCATGATTTTTGGTGCTGCTTGGGCTGTTGATCCAACCACAACAGCATTTATTGGTTTGACATTACTTCTGCTCACTGGTGTGCTGACTTGGGAAGATATTCTGACGCAAAAAAGCGCTTGGGATACGATTACTTGGTTCGCCGCTTTAGTGATGATGGCAACATACCTGAATAAACTCGGTCTGATTGCTTGGTTTTCAGGTGTATTAGAAAGTGGTATTGGGTCATTAGGTTTAAGCTGGGCACCTGCATGTCTATTGCTGATGCTCGCATATCTATATGCACATTATATGTTTGCAAGTACCACAGCACATATCACTGCGATGTTTGCTGCGTTCTATACCGCAGGGATTGCGCTTGGTGCACCACCGATGTTGTTTGCCTTAATGATGGCAGCCGCTTCAAGTATCATGATGACCTTAACCCATTATGCAACAGGTACATCGCCTGTGGTATTCGGTTCGGGTTACACCACACTGGGTGAATGGTGGAAAGCTGGCTTTGTTATGAGTGTCGTTAATATCATCATCTTTGTGGTGATTGGCGGACTTTGGTGGAAAGTGTTGGGTTATTGGTGATTTGAAACCTGAGGAACATTCTGTGTGAATAGGAATGTTCCTCTAAACTTAAATACCCAAATGTAGAACATATAAACTATTATTTGAATCAATGACCTTTTGCATAAGTTCTGCCAATATTTCAATTTTTTGTATCACTTCACTCTTTTGCATAATGATTTTTTCATAACCTGCTGTTTCTCGTAAAATACGATCAACATTCTCATTTGGATCAATCACATCATCATAAGCGTGAACAAAAGTATATGTGCCTGTTAACGTTAAAACATTCGGCGATAACTTTAAAATATTGACTAGACTAGAAAATAAAATTAGAGCTTCTGTAGCTCCCTCAACATCTATAATAGTCATCGCATGATAATCAAGTCCATATATTCTTTTTTTTAATAAAGGACTATAGGTTGGTAACCATTTTAGATAATCCATAAAATATAGGATTAAATCATCATGGATTGAAACATCGTAAGAAATCCCCCCGATAAGATCACAACAGTCATCGTAAGAGAGTTCATTTTTATTCAATAAAACAAAATCATGTGTAAATGCCATAAACAACTACCTTACTCTGAATAATAATTTTCTCTATTAACTAAATCGTGCCATTGCTTATGACTATAAATTTTAAGATTTTCTAGCTGAGTTCCTACCAACAAAAAACGATCATCCCATGTAAGAACCTCCCTATCATCTTCTAGTTTTCTTTCTGAAAACTTTGGAAAAAAATTAGCATCAAAATGCATTATACCTATTTCAAGTAGATGCTTTACCTCTCTAGGATTTTCAGGAAGAGAATGAAATACAGGAATACTTTCTATTAACTTACAGGCAATCTGATGTGGTGCAGCATACAAATCATCCAAATACCATTTCTGATCAGCACATTTCCATATATACGCATCAGAACCATTTTGCTCGATCAATAATGTCTCAGTAATAGCATTCGGATCTTGATACCAAACGATAAATTCTAGACTTTTAGTGGGAACAATTAAAAACGTTGGAAGTTTTAGATAAGGATAAGCTTTTAATACCCTAGAAAATAATTGTTGGATTGAGATTTTTAACTCTTCAAGATTTTGTTTTTTATAAAAAATATTTTCTAACTCAAAAATATTGTCTTTTAAACTTAAAATGCTTTTCATTTTATAAAAAATAAGGGCTGAGTAATCAGCCCTTATTTTAGCTTTTTGCTCAAACAAAGCATAGCTTTGTTCTTCTTGCGAAGTAATACTTCTCAGGGAAAAGCCTTTCGGCTTTTCTTGATCCTAGCTCATTAAGTCAATTGAGCAGCTTGGATTTTCTTAGTATCAACTTGATCAGCTTCTTTTGTATATTCGCTCATCTTGTCGAAGTTCAAGTATTTGTAGATGTCAGCAGAAGCGCTGTCGATTTGCGACGCGTACTGTTGATATTCTTCTGGGCTTGGTAATTTGCCAAGAACAGCAGCTACAGATGCAAGCTCAGCAGAAGCTAAGTAAACGTTTGCACCTTGACCTAAACGGTTCGGGAAGTTACGAGTAGAAGTAGATACACATGTCGTATTCGGTGCTACACGTGCTTGGTTACCCATACACAATGAACAACCTGGCATCTCTGTACGCGCACCAGCACGACCATAGATGTTGTACATGCCTTCTTCCATCAATTGATGCTCGTCCATACGAGTTGGTGGAGCCAACCATAAACGAGTAGATAATGAACCACTTGGTACTTTATCTAACAATTGACCCGCTGCACGGAAGTGACCGATGTTGGTCATACAAGAACCGATGAATACTTCATCAATTTTGTCACCTTGAACGTCAGAAAGAAGTTTTGCATCATCTGGATCGTTCGGGCAGCAAAGAATAGGTTCTTTGATATCAGCAAGATCGATTTCATATACTTTCGTATATTCAGCATCAGCATCAGCTTTTAACAAGCTTGGGTTATCTAACCACTTCTGCATGTTTTCAGCACGACGAGCCATCGTACGCGCATCGCCATAACCTTCAGCGATCATCCACTTCAACATGGTGATGTTAGAACGTAAGTATTCAGCAACTTTCTCTTCAGAAAGCGTGATAGAACAACCAGCAGCAGAACGTTCAGCAGATGCATCAGAAAGTTCGAATGCTTGCTCAACCGTCAAGTCATTTTCCATTTCTGATAAATCGATCTCAAGGATACGACCAGAGAAGATGTTTTTCTTACCTTTCTTCTCAACAGTCAGGTCACCTGCTTGAATCGCATAGTAAGGAATCGCATGTACAAGGTCACGTAAAGTGATACCAGGCTGCATTTTACCTTTGAACTTAACAAGGATAGATTCAGGCATATCCAGTGGCATAACACCAGTCGCAGCTGCGAAAGCAACAAGACCAGAACCCGCTGGGAATGAAATACCGATTGGGAAACGCGTATGTGAGTCGCCACCTGTACCAACGGTATCAGGAAGTAACATACGGTTTAACCAAGAGTGGATAATACCATCGCCTGGACGTAAAGATACACCACCACGGTTCATGATGAAGTCAGGTAATGTATGGTGAGTAGTTACGTCAACTGGTTTTGGATATGCAGCAGTGTGACAGAAAGACTGCATGACTAAGTCAGCAGAGAAGCCCAAGCAAGCTAAGTCTTTTAACTCATCACGCGTCATAGGACCCGTTGTATCTTGCGAACCAACAGTAGTCATCTTAGGTTCACAGTAAGTACCCGGACGGATACCTTGACCTTCAGCTAAGCCACATGCGCGACCAACCATCTTCTGCGCTTGAGTAAAACCTTTACCTGTGTCAGCAGGTTGTACTGGCGTACGGAACAATGTAGAAGGTTCTAAACCTAATTCGTCACGTGCTTTTGAAGTCAAACCACGACCAATGATCAAGTTAATACGACCACCAGCGCGTACTTCATCTAGAAGTACAGGAGTTTTAAGTTCTGCTTCTGAGATTTGTACGCCATCTTTGAATGCAGTTACTTTTGCAGCAGCATGGTCAATTTTCAATACAACTTCGTCGCCCATATTCATGTTGGCAACGTCGATTTCTACAGGTAACGCACCTGCATCTTCCATTGTATTGAAGAAAATTGGCGCGATTTTAGAACCTAAGCACACACCACCATCTTTTTTGTTTGGAATGTGTGGAAGTTCATCACCAAAGAACCAAAGCACAGAGTTCGTTGCAGACTTACGAGATGAACCAGTACCAACAACGTCACCTACGTAAGCAACTTGGTTGCCTTTCGCGATCAATTCTTTGATTTGGTTTAATGGACCAACTTCACCTGGTTTTTCAGGATTGATACCATCACGTTCGTTTTTCAACATTGCATTCGCATGCAATGGAATGTCTGGACGACTCCAAGCATCTTGTGCAGGAGACAAGTCATCGGTATTGGTTTCACCAGTTACTTTGAACACAGTGATTTTGATTTCTTCTGGCACGTCAGGACGGCTTGTGAACCATTCTGCATCAGCCCAAGACTGTAAAACAGCTTTTGCATTTACATTGCCAGCTTTTGCTTTTTCAGCAACATCATGGAATGCATCAAATACTAGAAGCGTCTTTTTCAATGCTTCAGCAGCTAAGCCTGCAAGTTCAGCATTGTCAAGAAGTTCAACAAGTGGTGCTACGTTATAACCACCAAGCATCGTACCAAGTAAGTAAACAGCACGTTCTTTAGTAATAAGTGGAGAAGTCGCTTCGCCTTTTGCAACCGCAGCTAAGAAAGCAGCTTTTACATAAGCAGCTTGGTCAACACCTGCTGGAACACGATTTTCAAGCAAATCTACTAAATATGCCTCTTCACCTGCCGGTGGGTTTTTAAATAATACTACGAGTTCAGCAGTTTGAGCATCATCAAGTGGCTTCGGTGGGACTCCGAGTGCGGCACGTTCTGCAACGTGTTGGCGGTAAGCTTCTAGCACAGTGTTATTCCTCTTCTTTAATAAATTACTTGTAAGTTCCAGCTTTATACAAGCTCTACAAGCAATATGGACAGCAAAATTTTACTAGACTTCGCGTTAAAAGTTAATGCAACTGCCGTATATCTACGTGATGACCATTATTTTATAGCGAAATGTTCATACCTTTTAAATACCGCTTTGGTCTTACTCTAAAGCCTAATAAAATATTACAAACATAAAAAAAGACAACGTTGTTGTCTTTTCGATTAACACATTAAAATGACTTATAACTCGGTAGCTTATCGTGTGGAGTAGCTAAACACTGATCCGTATATTGCTGCTTCAATTTGTCGCGTATAGCCTCTGGATCTGCTTTTATTTGATCTACAGGCATCGCATATACATTTTCAATAATTTCAAAGATAAATTTACGTGTTGTTTCATCTTCAATTTTGCCAGCATGTTCTGTTGCTTGCTTTTGCTCAATTCCATTTTGACGATCCAACGTAATAGAACGCGCTGCATTGCCGACACTAACACAATAGCCATGCCATTGTTCTTCGGGTGTTAATGGTTTTTTTTCAGCACAACCGACCAAAACTAAACCTATTGCAATCAACAAAACTTTTTTCATGATCATACTACGGCTAATTTGATGCGCACATCATACTAAAACTGAATTATTTTGCAAAAGGACGCATTTGAAACTGACCTTTTAGCAATAAAAACATACAAATCCGTCACTACTATACATGGTATTGCCTGTCTTTTGGCATTTAACGCCACTTACAAGGATAAATCGTTCTCTATCTAATAAAAGATCGTATTCTCATTCATATTCAAACATTCGTTTTTAAGAATATGCCAAAGCTTGGTAGAAATGACTATAAATAAAAAAACCTGCTTTATTTACATAAAACAGGTCTGATATAAAATTTAGAATCGCCAATTATAGAATATATCTATCGCTCGTTCCAAAGATTGGCTAGCCTCAAGATATAAGCGGCGATTCATTTGATAGCGTAAGGTCAATTTATTTACAGGGGTAAATACACCGATACCATAGCGGATAAATAGATCTGGGGTGATATACCCTGTCAAACTGACTTGGGTGTCATCACCCGTTCCTTGTGCATCAAGTGCTAAGCCACTTAAACCAAAAGTTCGTCCGATTTGGTTGGTGAGTGCGCGTGTGCCGCCTAAGCCCATACTAATACCCGCCGCGGCAATGGTATTGTTTACATCCGACTTAAATCCTTCAGTATTACTTAGACCACTGCTCCCTTCATTGATACGCCCTGTCAATAACGCATTCAATGCTTCTTGCTCAGAGAGACCGGCATCGTTATAGATTTGAATATTCGGAACAGTCGCGGTGCCTGTTACACGTATCCCAACCATACTGCCTTGAACTGGCTTATTGGCATCAATATCAAGCGTTGGATTGGCAAGTGGGCCATTAAAACGTGCAATCGCACGATTCAAGTCTAAGCTTTGACCATATGCTTCAATTTTTACTTTTTGACTGACACCAATTGCACCATTGGCTCGCATGGCTGTTTCTAAACCACGTTGAGACAAATGCAATCGTCCAACCAATGGAATATTACTTTCAAAACCTTGGAAAATAACCTGATCACCCAAAGTGAGGGTCATATCCGCACGAATATCCCACGGTTTCGATGCCTTTAATGTCGCAAGCAAATCTTGTCCTTGATGAACAACGCGAACATCTGGTGAAAGCGTCACGACGTTTGCTGTTGATTCTGGCATAGAGATTCGAGCACGCGGCACATCAATTGTACCTTTCAAACTTAATCGCTGGTCAAATGGATATACATCTAGACTGAGATCTGGTTTAACAATTGCTGTAATCATTGGAGCTTGGCGAACCAAGAGGTTGTCACCTTTCAAAGTCAGTGCCAAATGTGGTTTATCTTTCCAATCAAAGCTTCCTTTCAACCGCCCAACGCCTTGACCACTATTAAATGCACCATCAATACTTGCCGAGTCTTGGCGAATAGATGAATAAAGCTGCATATTGGTTAAATTTACAGGCAATGAAATCATACTGATTGCGCCATTTTTCAAACGCATTTCGCCTGTAAATTGTGGCTGAGTCAGTGTGCCATTAATTTTACCTGCAAGCGCTAATGTGCCTGCCATAGAGCGTACATCTTTAATAAATGGTTTAAAGATTTTCAGTTGTACATCATCAAAAGCAATTTCCCCACGCATAGGCATACCTGTTTGAAATGGATCGACTACAACGTTGGCATACCCAGTTCCAATATCAGGTGTTTTCATATCAACACGGAACAGAAGTCCATCATTGACACTTTTTGCAATTAAGCTTAACTCGTCATAGGTCACTGTCGTTGCAATATCTTGTGGATCTTCTGCGGCTAAACCAATCTCACCTTTGCGTGTCACTAAACGTGAATCTAATTTAGGGCGAGTGCCTTTTACCCAAGATGCTTTTGCATAACCATTTAACTGCCCAGTTACAGCCAAGCCTTCAGGCATAAATGCGGCAAAGTCTTTTAGATCTAAATCCTTAGTAATAAACGAAAAACTTCCTTTTTCTTTACTAATACGAGCAGGTTGATCTAAACACAATTGGCTTTCAGCACTTTGCCAACAATGCTGACCGACATATAACTCAGATCGTGCTGTCGTATAGATAACAGGCGTATTTTGATTTTGGGCAAGATCAATGCGGCGCGAATTGAACCTTCCTTTCTGGATTTCACCTAGCCAATCATTGTTTTGATTAAAACCACCAGCAAGCTGTACATAAAAATTGGTATGCGCATTTTTACTTTCTAGTTTTAACAAATGCGCTTTTCGTGTGCCCGCTAAATTGATCGTTGCCTTTTCAATTTCACGTTTTCCGCTGCGTAAATGATCCAATGTTGCAGTCAATTGCGTTGCTGTTGTTTCTGAAGTTGGTAACTCACCTTGGACACGCAAAGATTTGATACTTGCCAAGTCACTGAAAGCAAAATTATCGACAGCAATATTTGCAGTCGCCTTAAGTCGTGGTTGTGACTGTACATTTAAATTGCCGTAAGCACGCCCACGCAAGCCAGGATATAACTCATATAATGCAGGTGCGTTTATCTTAAATTGTAAACTTTGTGCATTTCCAGTGGCTTGAAGTTGGTTCTGCCCATAAGCAAAAAATAAATTATTTGCTTCAAACTGCTGTGGTAAGAAACCAGTCTGATTTGAATCCAGTAACAAAGACAGATTACCACGACCGCGTACAGGCTTATTGTTGAGAAAACCCGCTGCATTGAGTTCTCGAATATCAACGCGTTTTACTTGATCTGACCAAACGCCTTGCGTTTTTACATGGCCTGAGACTTCACCTTTAAGACTAGAAACAAAGTAATGAGGCTTAAATCGGACTAAGGATACTTCCATGTTCCAACCAAGCTTATCTTTAAGATCGACTTTACCTGTTGCAAACATTTTGCCTGCAACACCATCATGCTTTAACTCATTAATTTGAATCTCAGTCGGTGTTCCTGCAATATTAATCTTTAACAGCCCGTTGCCTTGATTTAAAGCATTTAACGAACCATCATAATCTACCGAAAAACGTTTAAATCCACCGCCTGCCTGAACATCATCAAACATTAACGTCGTTGTACTTTTTCCTTTGAGCACAATCGTTTCATTTTGATTGGCTTGAGCAAGTTGTCCTTTTAGATCAATATTTTCAAGTTGAATAATCTGTTGGTTCGGTTTTGCAAAACCAGACGCTTTGATTTCGCCATTCAGTAGATTTACAGGTGCTGCAGTCGCGACTGTTTGAGGATTAAAGTCTTGTGCTTTAAGTTGGGCTTGCCATGACAGTTGCTGCTTTTCATGTGGTAATTTAACTGTCGCTTGTCCAGTTAAGCTACCTTTATCCGCTTGATAAAGGAAATTTTCGACATTTAGAACATTCGATTTCAAATCAACTTTTGCATCATATTTCCCTGCTGGCAATAAACCTTGCTCATTGGGACGTACAATCGTTGTAAGATAAATGTCTTGTTGATCTTCTCTTAAGGTCACATTGGTTTGACCTTCCGCGCTACTTAACCAGCCAATATAAGGCATCGCTCGATCTATACCTTGCCAAGCAATATCTAACACCATCGGTTGAGGTTTATTATTTTTTGCTTCTGCCTGATTTAATTTGACCTGCCAAGTTTCGTACTTATCAAAGGCAAGCTGCGCATTGAGTGCTAACCCATTTTCCAACGAGCCTACAGCGCTTATATTTGCATCCAAGCTTGGCGGCAAAAAATCCTGAGCAATTTGCGGTAGCGTTTTGTCTTTTGGGTTTAAGCGATCTAATCGCCCTTTTATATCCCATGACACTTGTTCATTCCAATTTACAAAGCCTTTTAATCCAACCGATCCACCCATTAACTGACCATTAAAGTCTTGGATGTTGAGTTGATTTTTCAGATCTGTTTCCATGAGCGCATTATACTTGCCTTCGGGAAGTTGCTCACCTTTCAGGTCAGTATCCAAGCTCAAAATCAGTTTATCAATATCACCATTAAATCTAGCGATACCATCTTTCGCAAAAAGTTTTTGCTCTTTCAATATCGGAAGATGATAGTTTTTGAATAACAATGCACCTTTCATAGGCACCTGATCACGCACAGGATGAATCACAGCCCAACCCGTCAATAAATCTGGTGTATGGGTCGCCACGCCTGCTCTTATGGTATCCAATGTACCTGTCGCCACGACCTTGATCGTCTCAACGTCAATACTTTTTAGTGATGGAATAATCAGATCTGCTGTTAGATCTAAAGGATACTTACCATTAAAATCCATTTGACCTGTGGCATTTTTAACCGCCAAATACCCCATATCCATACGAGAGTCTTCAAACTCTAATTTCGTATCTGACCAAAGTGCATCTTTTAAATAAATATCATTAAAATCAATTTTTGCAGTTGTGGTCTTTATTTCCAAATGATCTAAAGTAGCTTTATCAATACGAAGTACAAACGGAAGTTTGATTGGCGCAAAATCGAATGGTTTTCCTGATGGCGGCTTTTTATTTATAACGATGAGGTTGGAAATATCCGCATGACTCAAATGCACCTCTTTATTTAAAATCGCACGCCAACCCAAAGAAACGTCTGCACGGTCCAAAGAAACATCAACGGCCTCTAATTTCACCAAAACGTTTTTTAGAATAATGCCTCGTAATAAATTGCCACCTTCATATTCGTATTGAATTATTTTTTGGTTTTGTAGCACACGATCGAGTAAAAAACGACTTCCCTTATCTGTTGACATCATCACAAATAATGAGCTGACCAAGAATAAAAGAATGAACAGCACCACCAGCACGATACTCCGAAGAATACGCCGTTCTCGTCTTGGTGCAGTTGGAGGTGTAAGTTGCTGGTCTGCTTCCGTCATAATTAACCTAAATTTTTTTCGCTTTTAAAGGGTTATAAAAAGTCTTTAAAGTTGTGATCCAATAAAGAAGTGCAGTCGAATTGGGCGGTTTTCATTAGAAATACCCGATGCAACATCCAAACGAATCGGACCAATTGGAGATCTCCAACGGATACCAACACCTACACTATATTCAGTTGGATTACTAAAATCTTTATCAAAAGCATTACCAAAGTCAGAAAAAACTGCAGCACGCCAACCATCTTTAAATTGATAGTTATATTCTAACGATCCAACACCTAACGCCTGACCACCAATCTTATATCCATCTATTTCTGGGGATAGACTTTTATAATCGAATCCACGTAAAGATTGATCACCACCCGTAAAGAAACGCAAATTATAAGGGACTTTATTAAAATCATCGGTAAAAATATAACTTGCATCACCACGCCCGACAAATTGATGATTGTCATTTTCTCCTAGCGAGTAAATAAATCTCCAACCTGCTCCCAGTATCGCCATATTGGCATCTGAAAGAAGCGACTCAGCTCCTAATTCGAGTTTATAAATTTGTTTAAAGCCTTTGGTTGGATTTAAACGAGTATTCGTATTTGTCTTAGAAATTTCATAACCTAAGAGTAATGATTGTTGCTCAGAGTTTGTACCTGCTGCTTTAAAGGCATCGGGTAACTCCGAAATATCAACATTCCCTTTTTCAGTTAGGCGGTCTAAGCGATAGCGCAATCCAAAAGTATGCTGCCAATTACCAAGTGGATTCTTAATTACACGTTCACCACCAAGTACAGCAGACTCAACTAACAAACCGATGTTAGGACCGATGTCATCTCGAGTTTCACGCTCATAACCTCCGACAAGGTTAAAGTAGTCATTGAGTGGATGCTTATAAGGGATGCTATAACGTCCATCAATAGACTGGCGTATTTCCGAAACCTCGATGTTGGCATCAAAGGCATGACCATGTTTATTGACTATTGCACGACGATACTGAGAACGAATACGCGCTCCAGTATCCGTACCATAACCCACACCTGTTTCGATACTATTTAACCGATCGGCATTTAAGGTGACCACAACCGGAATCTTTTTATCCAAACGCGCTTGTTCTTCTTGTTGCTGCCGCTCTTGATTGTCATCCTGTACGCTTGGCATCGAACGTGCCAAAGAATAAGCTTGTGCTGGTTCACTTCCTGAGAACTGGGACTCATCTACAACATCTTGGGTGACTTCTTCGGCAGAGGTCACTTTCTGTCGCGCTAAGTCAGCTTTTTGCTGAGTATTTAAGAGCTGAGATTGCTCGATACGTTGTTGATCGACCAATGCTTGCAAGTCAGGTGGTAATTCTAAAGGCGGTTGGTTCAGATCAGGTTTAATGGTATCGACCAACGTGTAATTAAAATAACGTGTATTGGTTAAGTTATTTGCTAAAAGATTAACCCGCCAAAAAGCATAATCATCACCCTCTTTCCAAGGCACGAGGCTATCGAGCACTTTTTGTGTCAGTGGTAATGGCTTGCTCGGATCACTCATTTTATATTGGACTTGTTTGAGTTTATACCGGTCGCCTGTTTCATACTTTAAATTAATTTCTGCTGTTTTCTCAGGCTGGCTAATTTTAACGTCATGTAATCGCCAAAATGCATCAAAGAAACCATTGTCTGACGCTGTTGTTGCAATTTTATTTTTGGTTGCCTCATATTTACCGTGGTTGAAAATATCACCTTCATCCTGCTCAGGAATCAAACCAATCACTTGGAATTGAGGGACATTCTCACCCGCGCCAGTAAATTCAATATTTTGTTCTTTTATCAGAACGGGTTCATTTGGAACAACGTTCACTTTGACTTTGCTATCACTCAATTTCTCAAAGGTATAGGTTGAATCATAATAGCCGACTGCTTGCGCCGCTTGATTGGTCAATACTCTCAATTGAGGCAAAGCGACATTGAACTCCTCGAAAGCCTCCTGTGTAAAACTAGATAGCTTTGCTTTGATGTTGGCAGCAAGCACAGGTGGAGCACCTGTCACATCCGCACTAATACGCGGAATTCTGTCTGCACCGAGCAAATTTTCTGGGCGCAATCGATTCAAGACTCTTTTAAAGAACCCAACTTTTTCTTGCTCTTGATCTGTTTGCACCTGAAATTCAGACAATGTCTTACCTGATTCATTTGCTTCAACAATGATCTGGCTATCGGTCTGGATATCCTTCATCAATTGATCAATATTAATAGGTGCCTGACTGATCTCGGTGAGCTCAGTTTGTGTTGCTTCGTTGACTAAAATATCGGTGTTCTTTGCAGTATCTGCTCGATGTGACTGTGCTTGATTTTTTGCGTCTTCGGCAACCTGAAAGATTTCATTTGCCATATTTTGATCAACAGTGATCACTGGCAAATTGTCTAAATTTTCGTCCAAATCGATCGGCTGCAACACATCAATTTGATGTGCTGACTGTTCTTGTTGTTTTAGTGCCGCCACACTGTCTTGTGCTGGATTGAAATTTTGTTGATCTATTTGAAAGGCTTGAATTGGGATTTCTGGAGCAGGAATACTTTTAACCTGATCTTTCATCCGCTCAATTGTTTGATTTTCAATCGCTTCAGCAACTTGATCTTCCGCATAAGCATTTGATATAAAACAACTAATCAAAAAACCACTACAAATAAGTTTAGGAAAGCTCTGCATTTTAAGAATTAAATGCATAGAATGAACCAATGTTGACTGTTTAAACTTAGATTTAGATAGCATGTAGTACTCTAAACTTACTTTTTAGATTTATCGTTTTTGATGGTTGAAAACCGCTTCAAATCTTTGATTTTTCATCCAATCAAACATGAAAGTATCATACATGTATTATTTAGTAAATTTACACTACGTCACATTTTTTTATAAATCACAATGAAGTGAACACATGATGAAACAAGATGAGCGCTTAATGACATCACGTCGGTTTGCCCCGATGTTTTTCACTCAATTTTTCGGCGCGCTGAATGATAATGTCTATAAGCAAGCCCTTCTTTTAGTCATTACTTATGGTTGGATTCAACAACAAACCGCAGCCGTAAGTACACTCAATAATTTAGCTGCATTACTGTTTATTTTGCCTTACTTTTTCTTTTCAGCAACTGCTGGTCAAGTTGCTGATAAATATGAAAGATCACAGCTCGTCCGTTTGCTTAAGCTACTTGAAATCGTGATCATGCTGATCGGTACCGCAGGTTTCTTGCTCGGTAATTTGTGGTTACTATTATTCGCTCTTTTTCTAATGGGAACACATTCAACCTGTTTTGGCCCAATCAAATACGCCATTCTCCCTGAAATATTAAAACCAAATGAACTCATGTCAGGAAATGCGCTATTCCAGTCAGGCACATCGATCGCCATTTTATTCGGGATGATCTTGGGCGGTGCTGTGATTGCAACTTCAGCAGGCAATTTATTATGGATTAGTATTACGGTTGTTACGATCGCTTGCTTAGGCTATTTTTGTAGTCGATTTATTCTCCCGCAAAAAGTTGCGGCACCAGATTTAAAAATAGACTGGAACTTTTTTCGTACAAGCCTGCAAACAGTAAAATACGCGAAAAGTATTCCTGTTATTTTTATGATTTTGCTCGGTAACTCTTGGTATTGGTTTTATGGGGCGACCTATTTAACTCAGATTCCACAGCTCACCCAACAAAATCTTCATGCTTCAGAGAATGTCGTCAGCTTACTACTCACCTTTTTCTCTGTCGGTATTGGTGTCGGTTCTTTGCTGTGTAGACGAATTGGTGGAACTGATATTAATATCAGAATGGTTCCGTATGGCGCGATTGGTTTAACCGTTTTCGCGCTTTATTTGGCTGCTAGCTTGGCGTTTGTACCAGAACGTACAGGTGAACTGCTGAGCTTAAAAGATGTCTTTACTGAAGGTGCTGTGTATTATCATGTTATGCTTGCAGTCACTTTGCTTGGCATTAGCGGTGGATTCTATATCGTACCCTTATATGCAATGATGCAAGCTTATTCACCACGCTCTCATCGTGCTCGAGTGGTTGCTGCTAATAACATTCTCAATGCTATATTTATGGTCTCTTCAGCAATTTTCTCAATTTTAATCTTAAGCATCTTAAAAATTGATATTAAAATATTATTTACGATTACTGCGGTTTTAAGTGCAATTTATTCATTCTGGTTATTAAAACGCCTAAAACCTTTATTGGAAAACGCTCCCAATACTTTAGAGGATTAATCTATGCGTCAGTACACAGGTCTCGACCAACTCATTAACTCCTTTGACCAAGCATTACGCAGTTTAGTTCCGGGTGCGACTGCCTCTCAGCGCGCCAATCCTGCACATGACGAAGCTGCACAATTATGCGTCAGCGATGCACGCCATGTCGCGGGTTTAATGCGGGTAAACCATAGTGGTGAGGTATGCGCACAAGCGCTTTATCACGGTCAGGCATTGACAGCAAAACTTCCACATGTCCGTGAAGAAATGCAACACGCTGCGATTGAAGAACAAGACCATTTAGCTTGGTGCGAGGATCGCTTAAAAGAGTTGGATAGTCACACCAGTGTCTTAAACCCAATATGGTATGGGTTATCTTACGGCATGGGCGCAATTGCAGGAATTGCGGGTGATAAATACAGTTTAGGGTTCGTCGCGGAAACTGAGCGCCAAGTCAGTCAACATTTGCAAGAGCACCTTCAACAACTACCTGAACACGATGACCGTTCCCGTAAGATCTTAGAGCAAATGAATGAGGATGAATTACAGCATCGCGACACCGCATTACAAGCAGGTGGCGTTGTTGAACTACCAGCGCCTGTGCGTATCACCATGACCGCCATTTCAAAATTGATGACTAAAACCAGTTATTATTTATAAAATTTAGACTTGGGAATTGTGAAATCATAATTCCCCTATTTTTTCAAAACTTTAAGTAATTTTATTTAAATACAATTTTTCCCTTATCTTTTGAATAACGATCATACCAAAAACTTTGAGATTGCTTTTCTGTATCTGTAAAAATCGTATAGTTAATTTTTCCTTGCCTAAAACTGATTTGATCACGATTTTTTACAGCTATAACTCTTAGATCATTTACCCAAATACGCTGTTGCTGATCAATTTTGATCCGAGCTAAAGATGTTCCATCTCGTCGTTCAGCGATCCACTGCGGCTGGCTTATTGATGTATTTTGATCAGTTACCACGGTACTAGATTGAACGAATCCAGCTTTGATATTTTCTTCTTTAGTTTTGCTAATATCACAGCCTTGTAATTCACTTAATTGTGTACAGCCTGAAAATTCCAATTGTTGTCTATATTTGGCATCGATTGCATAAGCAGAATTCATAACCCCACAAGAGATAAGACCAACAATCATCAGCTTCATTTGCATAGAGCACCCTTATATGTTCTATTCATCAATTATTTATTTAAACATCAATCATATAATAGATCTGTAATTTAAATGTTGAGTCTAAAAGTAAAAAACCTATGAGATAAACCATAGGCTTTTTTAGAAATTGTTCGTAATTAGTTTAAACCATGCTCTGCTTTAAAGCGCTCTAAGTTTCGAACTGCATCGTGATAGCGTGATTGCACCCGACTACTATTTATTCTTAAATCATATAAACGCTTTTTATAATCATCACGATCCTTAATCGATAGATCTTTGCGCTCCAATTCTTTGAGATAATGATTTATGTCAGTTTGTGAACGATTGAATTCTGAGTCTGCTTGATAGTAAGCATTTGCAACTTGGTAATAATTACGCAATGACTCTCGTTTTTCGATTGGACAAACCCTAAAATCACCACGACCATCTAATGCTTCATTAAAAATCGTCTCAGGTCGACAATAATAACCCAAGCCTTTCTGATAACCTTTTTCATATAAGCTTTGATTTGGAACAACATTGGCTTTTTGACAAGATGAATAATATTTATCTAAACGAGATGCATGCCCAGCCGAACCATCTTTCTCACCGACATTAAACCAATTTGCTGTTTTACATTGCTCAACACTCATTGACGCACAGCCAGAAAGTAAAACCGCCAAAGTGAAACCGAGTAAAATAGTCTTCATAAAGCGCTTCCTAATTATTCGCTATTATTTATAAAAAATTATATTGTAATGACAGGATACTGTATATTTTGGTCATAACTTAATGCAGTTTGCTGCCATAAATCGCTTAAAGGAATTTTTACGTCTAATGCTAATGGTAACTTTTTTGGATTAAATTGCATATTGTCTAAAGTATTGCCCCAAGCAATTACATCGATATCTAAACTGATATGGTGCGATGGACGAATACGCCCCGATTGCGCTTCAAACTTTTTGAGTATCTCTATTATTTCATCAACAGGCAGATGGCTTTGCAATAAACACGCTGAGTTCCAATAATCAGCACCAATCCCATCACGACATGGGATTTGATAAATCGGAGAAAACTTCACCGTACCTAAATCTGCAAGTTGAGTATAAGCAAAAGTAAAATTTTGCTGTTGCTGAACATTACTCGCCAGTGCGAGCGCAAAAATCGTTTCTGTTGCGTTCAAGACGAATTCCTACTGCTTGAGCTTGTGCAATGATTGCAGGTTTGCGAATCGTGATAATAATAGATTCGACTGAAGGGAAAGTAGAAAATAAACGATCAAGCACTAACTGAGCCGCATGCTCAATGAGTTTGGGTTGAGCTTGTTGAATCACTTCGGCTGCAAGTTCACAAATTTGAGCATAGTTAAGTGTATCGTCTAACTCATCAGAATTTGCAGCCTGACTGAGATCATTATGAATGGTGAGATCTAACATCAAAGGTTGAATAATTTGGCGTTCCCAGTTGAAACAACCAATAACCGTATCCACCTTTAATCCTTCAATAATAATGGCATCCATAATGACCTAATAATGAACCGATAAATAAATTAATGCTTTAAAAACGAAGCAGGTTCGATATTGTGAACCATTTTCAGACGTTGGTCAGCATAAATATCGGTATATGGTGCAAGAATACGCATGAAACGATCAAAATATAACATTTGCTTGAATAGTAAAGCGAAATCACGCGGGAATTTGATCCCATGTCGCTCACCAACACCGATCATATCCATCATGATGTCATTCAAATCAGCAGGATTTGAACTCAAAATTTCTTGAGGGTCAGCCAATAATACGCCGCTAAATAAACGCTCTAAATCATCAGCCAAGACTTGTGTATCGATCTTTTTATTGGTCATTCCCATCTTGAGCATGTTTTCAGCCATAGCGGTATAATTGGTATGCTGCAAAGCATCCATAAATGCCATACACGCTGTCCACACCGCAGGATTGAGTTGCCCAACAATACCAAAATCAATAAAACCAACACGCCCATCTTCAAGCAACATCAGATTGCCAGCATGCAGATCAGCATGGAAACTTTTACATAGCATTAAGCTACCGAACCAAGTATTCATTGCTGTGATTAAAACTTGTGTTGGATCTTTTGCATATTGTTTAACAACATCAAAATCCGTTAATGACACACCGTACAAACGTTGCATCGTTAAAACACGGCGTGTTGAAAACTGATGATAAACCTTTGGTGCAGTTGCAGCAGTATTGCCTGAAACATTGAGGTATTGAACAAAATCATCGAGGTTTTGTGCTTCTTCAATAAAGTCGACTTCACGTACCATACGTGTTTTGATCTCGTCTACGATTTCGGACAAAGATGCAAATTTAATCTTTGGAACTGCTTTTTCTAGTAATTTTGCAGCCCAATGTACAACATTTAAGTCAGTATATAAGATGGTTTCAACCCCAGGCTTTTGTACTTTCAATACAACGTCTTCACCTGTGACCAACTTGGCAGCATGTACTTGCGCGATTGATGCTGAAGCAAGCGGCTTTTCATCAATAAAACTAAAAATCTCATTGAGATTTTTACCCTCAAACTCTTCAGCCAAAACGCCTTGAATATAACTAAATGGCAAGGTTGGGGTTTGATCTAAACAACCTTGGAACTCTTGAACATATTCACGAGGAAATAAAGATGGTGTACTGGCAATAAACTGCCCGAGCTTAATATAAGTTGAACCTAATGATTCAAAGGTTTCACGCATGAGTTTAGCGTTACTCGGTTTTTCGGTTGCATATTTCACACCTGCTTGTGCCGCAACCATAACTGTCTCACCAATACGTGCAACAGAGCGTAGTCCATCAAATAAAATATTTCTTTTCATAATCTTTCATTGTCTCGAAAATGGCATTAGTTTAGCAAAGTTTGCTGATATTACCGATCAAGTTGCCTGACAAACTGGACAATTTGCATCTTTTTCAAATTGTAGAATGCGCTGTGAAAGGTTGAAACCATTCCAAAGTAACAGTTTTTGCTTGAGCGGTGTTAAACCCAAGCCTAAATAAAGCAAAGTGTGATGTGCTTGTAATGACGCTATGATTACAGGTGTGGTCGCTAGTACCCCAGATTCAGCACAACGCAAGCCTTCATCAGCTTGCTGTTCTTTAGGAAATAGACATTCATAACAAGCTGAATCGGTATCCACCATAAATAATTGCGCTTCAAAACCAATTGCAGACGCACTAATCAGTGGAACTTGCTGCTTTCTACAAGTTAAATTTACTAGATATCGGGTAGTAAAGTTATCACAACCATCTAAAACTACATCTTGATGCTGTACTAAATCATCAGCATTCGTTTCATCAAATCGTATATTTTGATAGTTGACTTGTATATGTGGGTTAATATCTTGTAGATGTTTAGCCAGAACTTCTGCTTTGTAGTGTCCCAAATCATTTGAGGTAAATGCAATCTGTCGTTGTAGATTGCTCATTTCAATACTATCAGCATCAACAATCGTTATTTTTCCTACGCCCGCACGAGCAAGCAATTCGGCACTGGTACAACCGATACCCCCTGCACCGACAATCAGAACATTAGCAAGTTTCAGCTTTTCTTGTGCTTCAATATCCCAACCATCCAACAGAATCTGACGACTATATAGATGCATCTCATCGTCACTCAGTTCAAATGCATTTTCTTGATGGTCAGACACGTTCTTTCTTCTCTAATGAATCACTCGTTCTCGATTTTAAGTGTGCAAAATGATTTAGCAAAGGAATAAGTGTTATATCTTCAATGATTTTACTTTGACAAACTCACACTTTTACCCCAATATTTTTATTACTCTTTAACAGCCTAATAAAATCAATAAATTACGATACAGTGTAAAAACTTTGGGTATTTACATAAATTAGCGTTCAACTTTATGTTTTTGCTTAATTTATTTATGCTATTTTATAGTTCACTGCCGCATAGGCAGCTTAGAAATGGAAATTAAAGAGTTGGCAGATAGCATTGAAGTTCACTGCCGCATAGGCAGCTTAGAAATTTAAACAAGTTTATTAAACATTATGAATGGCGTTCACTGCCGCATAGGCAGCTTAGAAATGAAAGTAAGCGTTCAGAAGTTGCCAACTCAGGTTCACTGCCGCATAGGCAGCTTAGAAACTGTTAAGCGCCGTCAAAACCTCAAAGGGACGTTCACTGCCGCATAGGCAGCTTAGAAATATTAGTTGTAATTAATTAGTCATGACTAATTGTTCACTGCCGCATAGGCAGCTTAGAAA
>NZ_KB849202.1:743399-744211 GCF_000367985.1 Acinetobacter sp. CIP-A165 | reverse complement strand
TTCACTGCCGCATAGGCAGCTTAGAAACACGTAATGTTAATTCTCAAAAATATGTCGATGTTCACTGCCGCATAGGCAGCTTAGAAAAACACGTGTGACGGTTTTAGGATTCCAACCATGTTCACTGCCGCATAGGCAGCTTAGAAACATAGGTCGCGTAAAAAATTAGGATGCTGACGGTTCACTGCCGCATAGGCAGCTTAAAAATCCAAACGATGAAGCATGCCCATCGGGTTATTGTTCACTGCCGCATAGGCAGCTTAGAAAGAAAAGTTTTTCGCTTGTTTCAGGCGTATATGGTTCACTGCCGCATAGGCAGCTTAGAAAAGCAACCGTAGTGCTTGCATTATCAACACGAAGTTCACTGCCGCATAGGCAGCTTAGAAAAAGCCCAAAGTATTTAGCACCAGCTTGTTCAAGTTCACTGCCGCATAGGCAGCTTAGAAACAAAACTGTCACACGCGTTGGTTTAGATGACAGTTCACTGCCGCATAGGCAGCTTAGAAAAGACGCACAATTCTATTGGATTACGAATTATTGTTCACTGCCGCATAGGCAGCTTAGAAAATTGGCAACCGTTCAAGCTCTAAATTCTTACGTGTTCACTGCCGCATAGGCAGCTTAGAAATTTTCAGCAGGCAAGTTGTTTAACTCATCCATGTTCACTGCCGCATAGGCAGCTTAGAAAAAACCAACGACCGCAATAAAAAAGCCCGCTAAGTTCACTGCCGCATAGGCAGCTTAGAAAATCTGTTTCGTCAGGCGGTGCTGGTGTATTCAGTTCACTGCCGCATAGGCAGCTTAGAAATTCC
>NZ_KB849202.1:569672-743165 GCF_000367985.1 Acinetobacter sp. CIP-A165 | reverse complement strand
GACTAATTGTTCACTGCCGCATAGGCAGCTTAGAAAATATCATTCGGAGTATTGGCAAATGATAAGCTGTTCACTGCCGCATAGGCAGCTTAGAAAGCCATGATCAAAGGCAAAAATTTTATTGTCTCGTTCACTGCCGCATAGGCAGCTTAGAAAGTTTCCTCAATCACCTGTGTTGCCCCACTTCCTGTTCACTGCCGCATAGGCAGCTTAGAAAATCTCCACGAAGCGCTTAAACGCGCTCTCTTAGTTCACTGCCGCATAGGCAGCTTAGAAAGCGCCGAATATGATCCCACGTATGCAGTAAAGGTTCACTGCCGCATAGGCAGCTTAGAAATAGCAAGGCTATGAAAAACTTGGGTTTTTTGGGTTAACTGCCGCATAGGCAGCTTAGAAATGATGTAAGTGATTCTTTTAGTGAGTTAATTGGTTCACTGCCGCATAGGCAGCTTAGAAAAGTGGCTACAGATCTGAACGTTGAATGTCGAAGTTCACTGCCGCATAGGCAGCTTAGAAATTATGTTAGCAATATTGCTAAATATGGAAAAAGTTCACTGCCGCATAGGCAGCTTAGAAAATAAAATCAGTGAATATCCTGAAAAGCAATTTGTTCACTGCCGCATAGGCAGCTTAGAAATTGTCCTGTAGGCTGACCAGTTTCAGGGTCTAGTTCACTGCCGCATAGGCAGCTTAGAAAAGCTAGAAATAAAACATGGGTAGAGCGTGGGATGTTCACTGCCGCTTAGGCGGCTTCACCCCTTACTTCTTCTGATCATGCATAATTTCATAAGACTGCGCTCTCAATAAATCTTCTTTAGTACCAAATGTACTGTTACGAAGTTGGTTAATTGATTTCTGTTTGTTTGCATCATCCACGTCACTTTGCAAAATTCGCTGGCGCTCTGAAAGATAATGATTAACCTGCTTTTGCCAGACAGCTTCTTCATGATCAACTTTTTCTAAACGATCAGCAGCTTCTGGCCCCAATAAACTTTCGCGCATATTCCGCAACTCTTGCGCTGATCCACCTTTCGCTTGAATCTCTTGGGTTAATTGCTGTAATTCAGAAAATTGCATTGAAACTCTCACACCATCTGCCATCGTCTCGGGTAAATGATCAATCATCTTCGCCAACTCCATTGCCTTTTGCTGCGTGGTTAAACTCTTATTGGCGTGAATGCGCATTTGATCAATACTAAACTGATTCAGACTTCTTTCATTCCCAAAAAATGCTTGAATTTCAGCCTCATTAAAAAACTGTTGTTGTAACTTCGCCATTTGATCAATGATATTTTGAAACTTATCAATTTCATCGCTTTTAAAATGAGTACTGGTTCTAAGGTTCTTCAAGCTATGAGTATAGGCCACATATTGATCAAGTAAATAGCTTGCATAACTTGCAGCCATTTCAGGTAAAGTTGCGCTTAAGTATTGTCGAATATCTAAAATAAGCTCAGGTTTGGTCTTTTCTCCCAAACTCGAAAAGAAATAATCAAAACAACTGCGAATACCAACAGTTAAAATCAACTTCCCTTTTGCATCAACTTGAATCGGACAATCAATTTGAGTGCCCTGTAAAGACGGCGCAAGCGTAGGCATTTTCCCTGTCTTACTTTCATTCTCACCATTTGGCAGAATATTATTTTTCATCAAGCTTTGAGTATGCAGATCATTTTGACTACTTTGATCTTGAACTGAGGGTTTAAAAGCCCAGTAAATTAGAGCCAATATAATAAATAAACACGCAACACTTACTAAAATTATTGTCTTATTATTTAAAAACTTGGCACTCATATTCCGTTACTCTATTTTCTAATTAATTATTGAATCCGTGTTAAATCAAGGGAGTAAATCCATTACTCCCTTGATCATATTTTTAAAGGTTTTGGTTTTTCAAGCGGTTAGCATGGAGACGAAATGGTGTCACAGGATTTTGTAGAAAACCCACTAGCCCTAAGACCTGATTGACTTCATCTAAATGATTAAATGCATAGTTATCACGTATTACTGTGCCCAAATGGCTTGAACAACGAGGAACGAGACCATCACTTTCACCCGGTATTATTAATGATGTCGCAGTTAATGCATAATCCATCGGATCTAAAGCATTGGTAAATGGACTTGTTCCACTCCATGAATAGTATCGCACCCCATTACTTGCAAGCTCCGTACCTGATCCGCAGGCTGTTGTTGGTACACCTGCTGGGAAGCGTTGATTAAAATCAGCAGATCCAGCCGTCGTTAGTGAGTTAAGCCCTGCCAACGCATCTTGGTCATAATAATTACCAGAACCGATACCAATCAATGCACCAAATGCATCCACCGCCGCTGCAATCACAGGAGTTGCTGCAGGGCCAACTGGAGATTGAGTAAAGGCATATACTGCATCAGCAACATCTGAACCTTTAACTGGACCTCCAACTGCTGTAACAGATGCAACTCTATTCGGTAATAAACCTGCCACATATCGAATCGAATGTGTACCATGGCTATGTCCGATCAAGTTCACTTTATCGGCACCTGTAATCGCTAGAACCTGTTTGGTTTGGAGTAATAGCTGCTCACCACGAACTTCTGACGAGTTAAAGGATGCTTGCTGTGCCACAAAGACATTTGCACCATTTCCAACCAAGTCTTCTGTAATCCCGTGCCAGTATTGCATTGGGCCAACAGCCGAAAAACCAGCCATCCCATGTGCTAACAAAATAGGATATTTGGTTTTTGCATAGTCAGATGTCACCCTTGCACTTCCGCCAACGGAACAGGAGTTCACATTACAATTTTGCCATGATGCTTTTGGTGATAGAAAATCGAATAAACCAGCATGAACAACAGATCCGCTACTCACCAGCATGCCAGCCATCAAAGTCATAGCGTTTAGATATTTTTTTTTCACGTTTTTGCTCCAAGCATTTTTCATTTTTATAACAACAATATCGTCTTTAAACTTTGTATAAGGAATCATTCCAAATCTACAAAAGACTTGCGAAAGTATACTCGCAAGAAATATTGTGTGATTTTTAGACTAAAACAAACTGCGCCAAAATCATAACATCACGCGCCAATTTTTTTATTAAGTTACAAAATTCCGATGAGTGTACATTTTGAAATTACGTGTGCTACATTATTTTCATATTAAATCAAATCAGCTTTCAAAAGGAATTTGAGTAGCGTTATGAGTATTCCTCGCCATCTTCATCAGCATTTCATTAGTAGTTCTTATGCTCACTTGATTAGTGAAGTCGTCTCACAGTGGGATATCACTGTTGCAGAGTTGTTTTGGGGCACTGGTGTTGAAATAGAAAAACTAAACGATCTGAATTATAAAATTAGTCTTTCTTCATTTAAAAAAGTGATTGCGCGCTCGATTGAACTCACCAAAGAACATGGTCTTGGTTTCTTCGCAGGCCGTCAATTAAAAATTAGCTCACATGGTTTGCTTGGTTTTACAGTCGCAATCTCAAAAAATCCGCTGGATGCTATTGAAACCATCAATCAATTTGTCAGTTTGCAATGTTCATTTGTTGAGTTAAGTTTTAACATCGAGCAAGAACGCGCCTATTACCATATTATTTATGACGGTACTGCGATTGATTTTGATGATCGTGCTGACTTACAAGCATATGAGTTTAGCTGTGTTTTCTTTTTGACGGGTTTTGTATATTTGGTCAGATTTTTCATTCCAAGCTTCAAACCGAGTATAGATTTACAGTGTAAATATCCAGAATATTTTTCTCGTTTTGAAGAGATACTAAGCTCGACTTTTGAACAAATCCGCTTCGAGCAACCTCGTACCTGCTTAATTACCTCTACTCAGCTTTTAGAAATGCCCTTGAGCATGTCAGACCCACTCACTTCCGAAAAATTTAAGCTTCTTTGTCAAAAAGAATTAGATGATTTAGCGACAACACAAGATATCCTATATCGCGTCAAACAATTAATTGATGATGAAATTGAAGGCTTGTTAAGCATTGATCAAGTTGCAAAAAAATTAAATCTTACCAAGCGAACCTTACAACGGATGTTGCAAGAAAAAAATATAAGCTTCCAAATCCTTTATGATGATGTTCGCAAGTCAAAAGCTCAAAAATTGCTCCTGAACCCTTTTATCACCAAAGATGACGTCGCAAAAAAACTGGGGTATTCGTCTATATCAAGTTTTAACCGCGCTTTCAAACGTTGGGATATTGAATAATAAGCAAAAAGCGATGGAGTTGCTAACGCCATCGCTTCTGATCGCACTCATCACAATTTAAAGATTATTTTACCGCTTGTGCATAGCGCTCATTGACTTTATTCCAATTCACGACGCTCCAAAAAGCGTTGGTATAGTCTGCTCTACGGTTTTGATATTTCAAATAATACGCATGTTCCCAAACATCTAAACCAAGCAAAGGTTGACCTTTCTTCTCAGTAATATCCATCAATGGGTTATCTTGGTTTGGGGTTGAAGTAACTTCTAATTTGCCTTGTGGGTTTACAATTAACCATGCCCAACCTGAGCCAAAACGACTGGTCGCTGCTTGATTAAATTGTTCTTGAAAGGCTTTGAATGAACCAAAATCTTGATTAATTTGCTTTAATAACTTGGCATTTGCCTTCCCTGTTTTATTGGTTGGCGCTAAGCTTTCCCAAAAGAAAGCATGGTTAAAATGCCCACCACCATTATTACGAACGGCTGCGTTGTATTTAGAAATCTGCTGTTGGATCTGCTCTACACTTAATTTATCCAGTTCAGGATACGTCTTGATCTGAGCATTTAAATTATCGACATATGCTTTGTGATGTTTACCATAGTGAATTTCCATCGTTTGCTGATCAATGGCAGGCTCTAAAGCATTACTTTTGTAGGGTAACGGTGCTTGTGTGAAATCTGCAAAAGCAGACATACTCAAGCTCGAACACACAACCAAAGCCAATAAACCTTTGTTCAGATATCGCATTATTTAAATCCAATTTGATAATAGTTTTCATTATCAATATATAAGTAAATCATGCATGCGTCAAAATAGGCTACAAACGGATACATTAAAACGATCAAAAAGTTGAAAAGTACAGTGCTATTTGACTGCACCTTTCAGACCTATTCAGTTACTTCGCTGCCATACGAATCGCGCCATCTAAGCGAATCACTTCACCATTGAGATATGAGTTCTCAGCAATATGAACCACTAAGCGCGCAAATTCTTCAGGACGACCCAAACGTGATGGATAAGGCACCATTTGCCCTAACGCATCTTGGACATTTTGTGGTAAGCCTTTGAGCATTGGCGTTTCCATAATGCCTGGTGCAACAGTCATCACGCGAATCGCATGACGTGCCAATTCACGCGCAAGTGGTAAGGTCATCGCCACCACAGCCCCTTTAGATGCCGAATAAGCGGCTTGACCAATTTGACCATCAAAAGCCGCAACCGAAGCTGTATTCACAATCACACCTCGATCTTCGTCACCGTCCTCGACGGTATTTTTGCTCATCGCATCTGCTGCAAAGCGAAGCATATTAAAGGTCCCTGTGACATTGATATGCAAAACTTTTGAGAACATAGCGAGATCATGTACCCCTTCTTTTCCGATTACTTTTGCCGATGGCCCAATCCCTGCACAGTTAATTAAACCGTGCAAACTGCCATACTTTTCAAGTAGCTCTTTAAAAAACTGCTCTGCGGCTTGTTCGTCAGTGACATCTAGTTTTACAAACTGCGCTTTTTCGCCCAAAGCCTGCGCTTGTTGCTCTCCAACTTCGGCATTCATATCCACCAAGGTAACAGAAGCACCCTTTTCAACGAGATATTCAGCAGTTGCAGCACCTAGACCTGAACCACCACCTGTAATAACAAAGTGCTTTCCTTGAATTTTCATTTACTTTTCCTATCAAATTAAAGTGATATATTTTTATAACAGAGAGTAAAGACAACTTTTTTCCGATACAATTCCAAAAAGTAACAAATGTGATGCAACTTTTGAGCATTCAACCGATTTATCCTCCTATTGTTTCTGTCGCATATGAGCCTAAACCCAAGTCTTGATCTTCATTCCACTAAAGATACAATTTCGAATGCACTGATTCGTGAAGCAGTGAGCGTCGCTGCAAGTCGTGGTTTGAATATTGTACAGATTGCCAATCGCGCTGGCATTTCATCTGAGTTATTAACATCAACGAAAGCCCGTATTCCTGTCACACAGTGTGCACAATTATGGGTAGAACTTGCTGAAAGCATGAATGACGAATTCTTAGGAATGGATACGCATCCAATGCGCCGAGGAAGTTATAAATTATTGGCCAAACTGGCATTTAATACCGAAACATTAGAACAAGCGATTAAAGAAATTCTGAGATTTTTAGCGCTAGTGCTTGATGATATTCAAGCTGAACTTATTCAACAAGACGATAAAGCGTATTTAATATTACATGATCGTGAACAACCTAAACGCATGTTCACTTACTCCACATACTTAATGTTAGTGCATAGTTTAATGTGTTGGTTAAGTGATCAACGCATTAACTTTCACAAAATGACATTCAAATGTCATCAGCCTGTAGAAATACAGGACTATCGTGTCCGTTTTTGTGAAAATATTCAATTTAATGCTGAACAAAACAGAATTGAATTTGATGCTCATTATCTCAAACATAAAATTAAGAAAGATAAAAATGCCTTAAAGGATTTTCTAAAACATACACCTTATAATCTGATTGTACGTTTTAAGAATGAAAATTCTTTAAGTTTGCAAATCCGTCGTCAACTGCTCGTACAAGCACCTTCTCAGTGGGCTGAGCTGAAAGATTTTGCACAACAATTGAATATGTCGACTGCAACGATTCAACGCCGCTTAAAACAAGAAGGTGTCAGTTATCAACAGCTTAAAAATGATATTCGTTGTGATATTGCGATTGAAAGATTAAGTAAAACTAATGATTCAATTCAAAGCATCAGCGATGATCTTAATTTCCATGACCCCAGTGCCTTTCACCGCGCATTTAAAAAATGGAGTGGCGTAAGTCCCGGTAGTTATAGGAAATCATCTCCGAGTAAACAAAATTTTCTCGGTCATTTAGAGTAGTAAATGGAGTTTAATGATGTTCTTACCTGAAATTTTTGTGGAAAAAGATCTTGAGAAGTTATACGCACTCATTCAAGACTATCCTTTTGCAACGTTGATTAGTCATAGTGCTGAAGGTGTAGAAGCCAATCATTTGCCGTTTAAGTTATTACTCGACAAAGAAAGTGATACTGCTGTTTTAATCGCGCATATCGCCAAGGGCAACCCTCTACATACACAAATTGAGAACAACACAGACGTCCTCGTTATTTTCCAGGGTGAACAAGGTTATATCTCGCCTAACTGGTATCCAACCAAGCAGCAACATCATCAACATGTACCGACATGGAATTATCAAGTTGTGCATATCAAAGGAAAGATTAACTTTTTACATGATGAAAAGTCTTTGCGAGGAATTCTGGCAAAACTCACCCGTACGCATGAGGCCAAACAAGCCAAACCTTGGAAAATGTCAGATGCACCAAGCGAATATATTGCCGAAGAGTTGAAAGGGATTATTGGAATTGAGATCCAAATTGAAAAAATTACCGGTAAATTCAAGCTTAGTCAAAATCGTGAGAAAATTGATGCTTTAGGCGTTGTTGCTGGTTTAGAACAACAAGGCGAGCAAGGTTTAGCTAAAGCCGTTCAGCAATATATTGAAGATTAAGACAGCTTTTGTCCTAAGCTGACTCGATCATTACCACCATAATCTTTGATCGTTTCGATTTCGCTAAAACCGAACTGTTCAAAGATTTCACGTACTGCTTGTCCTTGATCATAACCATGTTCAAGGACAATCCATCCTTTAGCCTTGAGCCAGCTTTTCCCTTGAGAAATGATGATCTCAATATCCGCTAGCCCATGCTGATCTGCAACTAATGCACGTTCAGGTTCTGACTTGAGCTTTTGCATATGCACATCATCAGGATCGATATAAGGCGGATTTGATACAATTAAATCAAACTTTTGCGCGTCTAGAGCATCGAACCAAGCCCCACAAGCAAATTTAACTTGAGTTAAGCCATGTCGAACCGCATTTTCTTTAGCAACATCTAATGTCGGTTGATAAATATCGGTTGCTGTCACTGACCATTGTGGCCGTTCACTCGCGAGGGCTAAAGCAATTGCCCCTGTTCCTGTGCCCAAATCAACCATGTTAATATCCCGAGCAAGCTCTAAGTTCAACACAGTTTCAACGAGTATTTCAGTATCTGGACGAGGAACTAAAGTGTCATATGTCACTTTTAAATCTAAAGTCCAAAATGGTTGTGAACCGATGACATACGCGAGTGGTTCACCCTGTGAAATTCGAGCAAGCCCCGCGAGGTAAGTTTGCTCTTGAATTTCAGTCAATTCTTGTTCAAGCCTTAGTTTTAATTCTAAAGAACTGACACCTAAAAGATGTTCAAGTAGCCATGCTGCTTCTTGACGTTCATAGCTATCAATTTCGCCATTCATCTCTAAAGCTTGAGCAATATTCATTAGCCGCCATTTTCCTGCGCCAGCATAGCTAACTGATCTGCTTGATATTCGCGATGTAAACTATCTAGTAATTCTGTCAAATCACCCTCCATAATCGCATCCAACTTATATAAAGTTAGATTGATACGGTGATCTGTCATACGACCTTGTGAATAGTTATAGGTACGGATACGTTCTGAACGATCACCCGATCCAACTAAATCACGACGCATTTCAGAGGTTGCTGTTTCTTGAGCTTGGCGTTTTGCATTTTCCAATCGAGATACCAGTAGCGCCATCGCTTTGGCTTTGTTCTTATGTTGAGAGCGCTCTTCTTGGCACTCAACCACGACACCCGACGGAATATGGGTAATACGCACAGCGGAGTCAGTTTTATTAATATGCTGACCACCTGCGCCTGATGCACGGTATGTATCAATACGTAAATCTGAGGCATTGATTTCAACTGTGGTATCGACATCGACTTCTGGCAGAATGGCAACCGTACACGCTGAAGTGTGTACACGACCTTGAGATTCGGTTGCAGGAACACGTTGTACACGATGCGCACCACTTTCAAACTTCAAACGACCATATACGCCATCACCATCAATACGGCAGATCACTTCTTTATAGCCGCCATGCTCACCTTCATTTTCTGAAAGCACTTCAATACGCCAGCCTTGTGTTTCAGCAAATTTACTATACATACGGAACAAATCACCCGAGAAGATCGCGGCTTCATCCCCACCTGTACCAGCACGAACCTCTAGATATGCTGAATTGGCGTCATTTGGATCTTTAGGAATCATCAGAACATTGAGTTGTTCTTCTAATTCAGCCAAAAGCGCCTTATTGGCTTTAATCTCTTCTTCTGCCATGTCTTTGAAATCTGGATCAGACTTCATCATTTCTGCGGTTTCAATATCTTCTTCAGCTTGACGATATTTACCCCAAACTTCGGTAATTTCTGATAAATCACTATGTTCACGAGACAGTTTACGGAAACGTTTATTGTCTGATATCACTTCTACATCAGCAAGCAATGCAGTCAGCTCTTCATGACGATCACAAAGTTGATCTAGTCTTAAACGGAGTGATGCTTTCATGGGCGAAATATCTCAAAATCTAAAGGCTCAGCGCTTATCAAGTTGATAAGGCATAAGCAAAATCAAAAAATTGCGCATAGTTTACAGATTCTACTGATTAAAAGACATAGAGAAGCCCCGTAACTTACGATTCCATCATCATTTCATCACAAATTGTTCTGCTTTGGTTTTCATGACTTGTTCTAATTGCCGATCTCATATATAAAAAAAGTCTAAAAGAGTAAATACAAAGATAAAACAATAGGATAAAACGATGAATAATTTTATTAACCGCCCTACCTCTGCGTTTATTGCGGCAAGTTGGGTCGCATTACTCACAGGAGCCGTTGGTTTCATTATCGGATTATGGAATGCCGACATGCCACTGCATGAAAAAGGTTATTACTTTGTGATTTTACTTTATGGCTTATTTTCTGCCGCGTCATTACAAAAAACAGTTCGAGACCAATTAGAAGAGATTCCAGTGACAGCGATCTACTATGCTTTATGCTGGGCATCTATGGCTGTATGTATTGTGCTGTTACTGATTAGTTTATGGAATGCTGATATCACCATGAGTGAAAAAGGTTTTTACATCATGTCATTTCTACTCAGCTTGTTTGGTGTGGTGGCAACACAAAAGAATATTCGTGATTTGAACTATTTACGTCTACAAACAGGACTTGATACGCGTCAACCACAGCGCGAAGAATCTTCATCACAACAAAATGATCAAGACTAAGGTCTGTGAAATGTCAGCAGACCCTTAAATAAATATAAAGAAGTTTTAGATCATAAAACTTCTTTCACCACAAAATCACAACCAATTGTTTTATCATGATTTTTTAGATAATAACTTTTGTTGCGCAACAAAACGCTACAATCCAGACACTAAACCGCAATACTTCAGACTGACCTCTCCACAATTTCTCACTCAACTCTTGTTACATTTGCACCCATTAGAAATGATGTCCAATTTACTCAGGACATGGAGTCAAAAATGAAATTAAACGTTTGGTTATGTAGTGCGATTTTCGCAACATCTTCTTTGGTCACTGTTGCTCATGCTGATAATGCCACTCGTGTCGCTGCAACATCAGCGCTAGGTAGTGTGGTAGGTACGGCTATAGGTAAAGAAGTTGGCGGCCACAATGGCGCTTTGATTGGCTCTGCTGTAGGTGGTGCGGGTGGCGCTGCTGCTGCTAGTAACAAACGTACCCGTACAGAAGCTGCCATTGGTGGTGGTTTAGGTGGTGTTGGTGGTTATGCTGTTGGTAAAAATGTCGGCGGAACTACAGGTGGTTATATCGGCGCTGCTGCTGGTGCCGCTGGTGGTGCAGCATTAGGTCGTCAAGTTGGTCAAGATCGTTATTATGACAGTCGCCAAAACCAAAAGAAAAAATGGAAGAAAAAGAAAAAACATCAACGTCATTGATTCAAATAAAGCACCTTCGGGTGCTTTTTTATTCGCTACTAGAAATTAATCCTACATGAGTAGATAAAAAATCTGATTGCATGTAAAAACCATCTATCATCAATTTGATTAGACAATAAAAAAGCGCCTTACGGCGCTTTTTTAGATATACAAATTAGTTTGCATATACTGGGAATTTTGCACAAACAGTTTCAACTTTAGCTTTAACATCAGCGATGACTTTCTCATCACCTTTGCTATCAATAATGTCAGCGATCCAACCAGCAAGTTCACGCACTTCAGCTTCACCGAAACCACGTGTCGTTACCGCAGGCGTACCAATACGAATACCAGAAGTAACGAATGGAGAGCGTGGATCATTCGGCACAGCATTTTTGTTTACTGTGATATGAGCAGCACCTAACCAAGCATCTGCATCTTTACCAGTTACATCTTCTTGTTTAATCAATGACAACAAGAATAAATGGTTTTCTGTACCGCCAGAAACAACATCATAACCACGTGAAATGAAGACTTCAGCCATCGCTTGAGCATTCTTAACAACTTGTTGTTGGTAAGTTTTAAACTCTTCTGACATCGCTTCTTTGAAACAAATTGCTTTAGCAGCAATCGCATGCATCAAAGGACCACCTTGGTTACCTGGGAAAACAGCAGATTGAAGTTTTTTCTCAATTTCTTCATTTGCTTTCGCAAGTATTAAACCAGAACGCGGACCACGGAGGGTTTTATGCGTTGTTGTGGTTGTTACGTCAGCAATTTGCACTGGGTTTGGATAAACACCCGCAGCAACTAAACCAGCAACATGCGCCATATCAACAAATAGGTAAGCACCGACTTTGTCAGCGATGTCACGGAAACGCTGCCAATCAACGATTTGGCTATATGCAGAGAAACCCGCCACGATCATACGTGGTTTGTGCTCTAGCGCTAAACGCTCGACTTCTTCATAGTCGATTTCGCCAGTTTCAGTATTTAAACCATACTGAATCGCATTATAGGTTTTACCAGAAAAGCTAACTTTAGCACCATGCGTCAAGTGACCGCCATGCGCCAAGCTCATACCCAATACTGTATCGCCAGGATTTAGAAGCGCTAAGTAAACGGCAGAGTTCGCTTGAGAACCAGCATGTGGTTGAACGTTTGCATAATCAGCACCGAACAATTCTTTTGCACGATCAATTGCAAGTTGTTCGATCACGTCCACATATTCACAACCGCCATAATAGCGTTTGCCAGGATAGCCTTCTGCATATTTGTTAGTAAGTTTTGATCCCTGTGCTTCCATCACAGCTTGAGAGCAATAGTTTTCAGATGCAATTAACTCAATATGAGCTTCTTGGCGTACGCCTTCAGAAGCAATCGCTTGAGCAATTTCTGGATCAAATTCAGCAATAGAAATATTGGCAAACATTAGCGGAGGGTCCTATAAATTAGGGCTTTTAAGCCGTGCTAAAGATTGGTGCGAATTATAGCATGAAGTTTATAAGTAAGAAGAATGAAGTTTGCTTAATTCTCAATAAAAATCGCTCATGTTGATAAAAATTTCACTTTTGATTAATTAAGATTTTTCCTTAAACTTATCATTGAGCTTTATAATTAATTGTCTAGATAAAATGATTCGCATCAACGGAAAAATTCAGCATTTAAAAATATATGATTTTTACTGTGTTAGAAATCGAAAATATGAAACTCAGATAGAACAAGAGCAAGCTGCTTTAGCACAAACACTTATAGCAAAGTTGTTTGATGTTGATGCTCGCGTTTTAGCTTATAGGATAAATAAAACTTATAAAATATATCGTTTTAAAATTGCTCACCATACAGTTATGGGGATTGCTCAACATATTTTTTTTCAAGAAGGCGATGAACTCTACGTCGTTATCGATCCCAATAGCTTTACTGACATAAGCCTTGCATATGCAATCTACCATCCAGAACAAAATTTGTTTTATTCACTTCCTCAACATGGCTTCACTATAGAAGGTTTAAAGAAAAGACAGAAAACAATTGGGCTATCATTCTTTATATTAGGTTTTTTAATAAATATTTTCTTTTTAGTTAAATGGGAATCTCACGAAGAATTTTTTATAGAATCAGCATTAGCTGTTCTCATAAGTTTATCTTTAGCCTTAATCGCATATTTTTCGGCTGGACTACTATATAAACAAGCAGTTCATGAAAGTATGCAAATTTATAAAACATTCGGTTTCAACGACATTGAAAAAATTGATTTTAAATCAGAAATCTACAAGCATAAGCTGACTGGAACAATGTGTTCAGATATTTCTTACTTAAAAGTAAAAATTCGGGAATAATTTATTAGTAAATTATTCCCAATGAGTTAATTATTAGCTGGCATAGTCGCTTTAACATCATTCACAATATTATTGATATTAAGAGCATAAGCTGTGCCGTGATCCCATTCAGCGTTAGTGAAATATTGAATGCTTGAACCCTTATTGTTTGCGGTCAATACCAATAAATCGGTGGCTGCTTTCGGAACGGTCGCATCCTTCCCGCCCTGATAAATAATCACAGGTTGATTTAGTTTTACTTGAGCTGGTTGAGAATCCTTTTCTAAGAACGATTTAACCAAAGGAATAGTCATAAAATTCATTTGAGTTCGTGGATAGTTTGTTAAATCAACATTGCTTTTTAAATGCTCCTGCATAGCAGCACCAAACTTATCTCCTAGTACATCTCCACAATCTTGTTCTGCTCTACTCGCAATTAGATCAGTTGGCGATTTAAAAATATTTGAATAACCAAAAGTAGGTTCTTGATTGCGCAAACCCGCGGTAATGAGTGCTGTAAAGGTGTCCAGTTGTGCATACACTGGAATTTGTTGATTTACAGGTGCATTTTCAACAGATTGCTCCCCTAAAGCTAGGATCGCTGCAAGGTTCGATGCAGGTGCAACCGCAATCGTTCCTTTATAATCAAGTTTGGCACGACTCGCGTATTGTGCTGCTCCCAAAGCGGCATGACCTCCCTGAGAATGCCCGACTGTCATCCATTGACGTGAAGTAAGCTTACCTTGCCCCGATAAATAAGCACGGGCAGCAACGACTGCATCAGTGATTGAATATGCCTCGCTTTTCACATTTAAAAATGGATGTAGTTCTCGACCACTTGGCTCACCCAGCCCTTCATAGTCAGGTGCAACAACGACATAACCAGCGGCAAGTAATTGACTGATCATACCCTTTATATAGTCATTTGTTGCATTTCGACTCGGCGCACATTGATCAGCAACCCCAGTCGTGCCGTGTGCCCAAGCAACAATCTTCCAGCCTGTTGCTGGCATTGGTCCACCAGGTACAAACAACAAACTGGTTGCTAATGTTTCTTTACCATTCACGCCCAACATCTTATACGTCAGAATTAAACTTTCAGAAGCAACGACACTAAAGTCTGACTTCGTATAAGGTTCAGGGATACCTGCAACAGGATCTTTTATATTATTTTCAGGAATTTCAGGTTTTGGAACAAATATCGTCGTCCCATTATCGTCACCGCCGCCGCAAGCTGTAAGTAATAAGCTCGTACTCAGCATCGCAACCGTTAATAACTTCATGTGCATTTCGTTTTTCCTTAACTATTTTTTATGATTTTATCCTTAGGAATGATTACTCTAAGGCAATTACAGCAATAAGAATTACGCCTATTACAAAATTGTTTCAAGTACTTTTTTATCATTCATTCTATTTTTTGACTTTTCTTTATGCAACGCACTCTCAATTTTTTAAAATATCAAGCAATACAATCGATCATTCGACCCGCTTTTATAGAATTTCTTGTAAGATAATAAAATTCTAAATTCGTCGTAGGTTTAACATCATGCAAGCCATTATCTTAGATACTGAAACACATACACTAAATGGTTTGCCGATTGAAATCGCTTATGCACCCATCGACATAGAAAATGGAAAATTAAGCTTAGATAAAAAGAAAATCTTTGATCAGCTCTATCAAGTCGGTCAACCCATTTCCTTTGCCGCAATGGCGGTGCATCATATTTTAGAATCAGATCTAATCGATCAACCGTTTTACAACACCTTCCAACTGCCAGAACAAACCACTTATATTATTGGTCATAATGTTGATTATGATGTAACAGCCATCGCCAAATGTGGCGTGGATACTTCAAAATTAAAACCGATTTGTACATTAGCGCTCGCACGTCGAGTATGGGAAGATGCTGAAGCGCACAATATTTCAGCTTTAATTTATTTAATCGCAAAAGGCAGCGATAAAGCGCGAGAAATGTTAAAAGGTGCGCATCGTGCTGATGCTGATATCATCTTAACAGCCAATATTTTGATGCATATTATTCATCAGTTGGATATTCAAAATATTGAACAACTTTATCTTGCCTCAGAAGAAGCACGTATTCCTAAAACGATCACTTTTGGTAAACATAAAGGTACAGCCATCCAAGACTTACCAGCCGACTATATTCAATGGTTACTACGCCAAGATGATTTAGATATTTATCTTCGTAAGGCTTTAGAGACCAAAATCATTAAATAAAATATCAACCCAATGATATTTAATAAATTATTAACATAAATGTCATTATTGCATCGTATCTTAGCCCCTATCAAATTTTTGACTGGGGGCAAGACGAACAGATGTCACATTTTTTTAAAACTGAGCTGGGACAAACAGCCTTACAACAACGTAATATTGCTTTGAATGCTCGTCAACGTCGTTTATTACTGCTGATTGATCATGAAGATTTCCAAATGCTTGATCATGATTATAAGAAAAAAATTGCCCCAACTGAGCTTGTTCAACAATTAATCGACATGGGCTTGTTAGCTGAGCAAACTTCATCGACTACAAAAACGAGAGTCCAAGAAGATTTATACATAGAAAATCATAAAGCAAATAATTTAACGCAATCTATGCCAACACAAAGCGTAGGGACAGCAACACCGACGAAAAATGAAAAGATTGAAACTGAAGTAATTGCATTAGAAAAACTTTCTTTTATTGAAGTTCAGCAAATCATGATTCAAACACTAACCACCTATTGCGGTTTAATGGCAAAACCATTGATTCAGCAGATACAACAAAGTAAAACAATAGCTCAACTCAAACTTTGTCAGATGCAATGGATTACGTCTCTACAGGAATCTCGCATTGCACCAAGTCAGTTGAATCAAACATTGAAATTGATTAATTACTCGGTGCAGCATTTATAGAACATATCTGGATGAGTATTTCTAAATAAGACTGAAATCGTTGTTTTAATAATCAAGAAGCATCTTTGTTTAAAGGTATATATTTACCTATAAGTATTTTTTGCCTATGATGTGGCACAAATGCGCTCATAGCTCAACTGGATAGAGTACAGGTCTCCGAAGCCTGTGGCGTGGGTTCGAGTCCCGCTGAGCGCACCATAATTACTTTTCATAACTTCACATTACTCTTCATACAACGAATTCTTTTAAAGTTGTGCGCATTTGATACGTTCCATTTTTGACCCCATTAAAAAACCGCCACTTGGGCGGTTCGATGTATTTATTTCAAAACTTTAAAAATCTCATATTCAATCCAACTCTATTTCAGATATTTGATTGGAGTTAGTTAACTAACCTTTGTTTTTACGCCTACTTTTTTTTGGAATTTAACTCTACAAGTCTTTTTTGGTAATCCCTTTCAGTAATAATACCTTTATTTCTACCTTCTTGATTGGACTTAATTTGCTGATTAATTTCAAATTTATTCAGTGTGTTTAGATCATTGTTCCTTAGAAGATACTGAGATTTATCATGAGGACTCATATTGGCAGTTATTGCTTTTTCATCATATATTTTGCCTACTTCTTTTTCTTGTTGCTTTATGCGGTCTTGCTCTCGTTGCATTGATGATCCAAAGAAATCATATTGTTGACTGCTTTCTAGTTCACCCAATTGCTCATTATCTTTTTTAATTAAAATAGACTCTGTTTTACTATACAAATCCTCAGCACTATATACATGTCCAGCAACCACAAAACTTACAATCAACAAAATCAGCTTATTCATTAGATTTACTCATTTCTCAATAGAACTATGGAAAAGCTTACCATCATCTATAATTATTCATAAAATATTATTTACAAGAATATACCATTTGAACAAAACCTTTATTTCTCTAAAGTATATTTAAGATCATTAGGGGCACTTCAACACAAAGCTCAGTTTTACCCATGAAAACAAATTAATCTTATTGCCAAACCCTGATAATTTTTGGCTGTGGTCGTCCGCGTCTTCAGATGACTAAAAGCTCATCATGTCAATTGTTGTTACGCCAAAAATCAAGATTTAATTGCGGTGAATTTTTTAGTTTCTGTTCTATATATAGAACATGATAAATCACTTTCCCACTTGGTTTATTTTTCCATATCGCTCAGAATACTCATTCTATTTAACAACGTGAGACGTTCATGACTGATGCTTTGGTGTTGAGCGATTTGTCCAAAACTTATCGTAATGGTTTTCAGGCGTTAAAAGGTATTAATTTGACCGTGCCTGAAGGTGAATTTTATGCATTATTAGGACCTAATGGTGCAGGTAAATCGACGACGATTAGTATCATTAGCTCTTTAACCAAAAAAACATCGGGTTCAGTTGAGATTTTTGGGCATAACTTAGATACCCACCCTTCACATGCCAAGCAATGTCTAGGTGTTGTTCCTCAAGAATTCAATTTTGGTCAGTTTGAAAAAACCTTTGATATTTTAGTGACCCAAGCAGGTTATTACGGTATTCCCAAAAAACTGGCGGAACAACGTGCCGAATTATATTTAGAAAAACTTGGCTTATGGGACAAACGAAACATTCAATCTCGTATGCTCTCTGGGGGTATGAAACGCCGCCTGATGATTGCACGTGCCATGATGCATGAACCTAAGTTGCTGATTCTGGATGAACCAACGGCGGGTGTCGATATTGAATTACGTCGCTCGATGTGGGATTTCCTGACTGAAATGAATGAAAATGGAACGTCAATCATTCTGACGACCCACTATCTTGAAGAAGCTGAAATGCTATGCCGTCGTATAGCGATCATCGACCGTGGCGTAATAAAAGAAGATACCTCGATGAAAGGTTTCCTAAATCAAATGAATGAAGAATCGTTCATTTGTGATCTCGTAGAACCGATCAATTCGATTGATTTTAATATTATCGGTTTCACCTTTAATTTAATTGATCCTGTGACTTTAGAAGTAACGATGGATAAAGCACATAACATGAATGATTTATTCTTATTGTTACAGTCACAAAATATCCACGTCAGTAGTATGCGAAATAAATCGAACCGCTTAGAAGAATTATTCGTAAAAATGGTTGAGAAGAATCTTGCAGGAGCGGATCAATGAACTTTAGTCAATTACAAACCGCGCTTTGGACTTTAGTTGTTAAAGAAATTCGCCGTTTTATGCGGATCTGGCCACAAACCTTATTGCCCCCTGCGATCACCATGAGTTTGTACTTTGTGATTTTTGGCAACTTAGTCGGCTCACGTATTGGTGAAATGGGCGGCTTTAGCTATATGCAGTTCATTATCCCGGGTCTAATCATGATGGCAGTCATCACCAACAGCTATGCCAATGTATCCTCAAGTTTCTTCAGTGCCAAATTTCAAAAAAGCATTGAAGAACTGATTATGAGTCCTGTACCTCTACATCTGATCCTGTGGGGTTATGTGATTGGCGGCGTTTCTCGTGGTGTATTGGTTGGCTTAATTGTGACGATCATGAGCTTGTTCTTTACGCATCTAGAAATTCATAATTTCTTTGTGACTATTTATACGGTCATCATTACTTCGTTATTGTTTTCACTTGGTGGTTTAATCAACGCTGTATATGCCAAGTCATTTGATGATATTTCAATTATCCCGACCTTTGTATTGACACCGCTGACCTACTTAGGCGGCGTGTTCTATGCCATTAGTGCATTAAGTCCTTTTTGGCAAAACTTATCTTTAATTAACCCAATTGTATATATGGTCAATGCTTTCCGTTTTGGCATTTTAGGGCATAGTGACGTGAATGTTTCACTTTCATTAATCGTTGTGACCTTATGCTGTGTTGTCCTTTATGCAATTGCATATCATTTATTAGCTCGTGGTTCAGGAATGCGTGAATGAGTGTAGAACATTCTTTGTTGGGTAAAGACACCCAATATCCAACTCAATATCAGCCAGACGTTTTATTTCCAATCGCTCGCGCTGAATCTCGCCAACAATATGCACATATTGATGGGATTACTCAGGGCAAAGACTGGTGGCATATTTTTGAAATTTCTTGGTTAAATCCTCATGGATTACCCCAAGTTGCGATTGGCCGTCTTACCTTGCCTGCAAGCTCGCCAAATCTGATCGAATCAAAATCACTCAAGCTTTATTTTAATAGTTTGAACTTCACTCAATTTGCCTCTAAACAGGTATTTATTGAGACTGTTGAGCGAGATTTATCAAAAGCTGCTGGCGCAACGATTAAACTTGAATTATTTCAAGTGGATGATCTGAAGATTACTCAACCCACGGGTATTTGTATTGATGACCTTATCCCTGAGCGTTTGTCTGAGCACCCCGATGCAACTTTGTTGCAGCACAATATGACGACACAAGATAATGTAGAAATTGAGCTTTACTCACATCTTCTTAGAAGTAATTGTCCTGTGACTGGACAGCCAGATTGGGGGACTGTTTTTATCCGTTTTAAAGGCAAAAGACCTTGTTATCGCAGCATATTAGCTTATATTATCTCGTACCGTCAGCATAATGGTTTTCATGAGCAGTGCGTAGAACAAATATTTGCGGATATTTGGCAATTGCTTAAACCAGAAAAGTTGATGGTCTATGCAACTTATACTCGTCGTGGAGGATTGGATATTAATCCATGTCGAGTTTCAGATTTGTCATGGATGCCCGAGCCAATTCGCTTGGCACGACAATAAAACGAATAAATTTGATATAGAGGACGTTCTTCAATGACCAGTTATTTCGGTATTCTTCCTTCAGCAAGCTTGAGTCAGGATATTCAACTTGCACAAGCCAATCGTGACAGTAAAGAACCACAATACCCTTTACGTGACAAAATATCTCTACAGCTTACTGATGAGTTAATTGACACCATGTTGGTTCATTTGGTTCAACAGTTTCCACCAAGTGACAAACGAGATACCACTGAAGAACTTGCTCAAAAAATTCGTAGCATTGTTTCGTCTTTGATGAAACAACTACTCGGTAAAACATCAAATGACCAAGTATTAGAGTCATTGAACTTTATGGAAAAAAGTTTGTTTATCGACAACGAAGGTAAACAACGTATTGGTACTGTACTGCCTGATAGTCTTGTTGCTGATATGAAAAAGAGTTTTGCGGAAGTCGAAGCTGGTAATGGCAAGGAACAACGTGATGCGCTCACCAAACAGTTTAAATCGTTTGCTGATGCGTTGATTCATCATTTTATGACTGAGTACAATAAGACGCTAGGTTTAGGGATGCTTAAACGTGGTGCTGCAAGCGTTGCAACCAGCGGTGTAGAGACTGCGGTTCATATTGTAATTAAGAAATTAATTCCAAGTCTAAGCCAAGCTGAGCTTGCAGTATTCGCTAAACACTTTGATCAATTGTTAGTACAAAAATAAGCTTTTGCTGATAAAAAACGGTCATTGCAAAATGGCCGTTTTTTTATCGTAAGCTAAAACTTATAAATGTCACATTTTCTAAATTTTGATTGTCTCTTGCGCTTCAACCAAAGCGTTGCTTTGGTCTTGCTCACGTTTATGTTAGCATTCTCGAAGCTTAGCTTTACCTGATTTAGAATCACATGTCCCCAAGCTCACAATATAAATTTTTACGTCAAGCACCTCGCGATGGATTAAGTACAGCCACGCAGCTTTCTCGTTGGCAACAATTACACATCGACCCATGGCTTTGTCTGTTCTTGATCTTAAATGCCATACTTGGATTGACTATTTTATATAGTGCTTCCGCTCAGAATGTTGGCTTAGTTACGAGACAAGCAATAAGTTTTGGCATCGGTTTTGGCGTCATGTTGGGCTTGGCTCAAATCCCTCCAAAAGTCTATCAGGCATTTTCGCCCTACTTTTACATTTTTGGCGTGTTGTCACTGATTGCGGTTATGGTTTTTGGTGAAGTGCGTATGGGTGCGCAGCGATGGATTGATATTCCGGGCTTTGGTAGTGTGCAACCCAGCGAGTTTATGAAAGTCGGCATGCCGATGATGATTGCGTGGTTCTTGTCACGCAAAGCACTGCCCCCAAGTTTTTCTCAAGTCATACTGTCATTAGTTCTGATTCTTATTCCTTTTTTATTGATTGCAGAACAACCCGACTTAGGCACTTCATTACTGGTTATTGCAAGTGGTATCTTTGTACTCTTTTTAAGTGGTTTATCTTGGAAGCTGATCGCTGCTGCCGCTGGTGCAGTCGCCATTATTATTCCGATCGCATGGACATTTTTATTGCATGGTTACCAACGTCAACGTGTACTCACACTTTTAAATCCTGAAGCGGATGCCTTAGGTACAGGTTGGAATATTATCCAATCCAAAACGGCAATTGGTTCAGGTGGCTTCTCTGGAAAAGGCTTCTTAGAAGGCACGCAAGCTCATCTACATTTTCTTCCTGAGGGTCACACCGACTTTATTATTGCTGCATATTCAGAAGAGTTTGGTTTGATTGGCGTGATACTGCTTATTCTTTTATATTTCGCGATTATTTTTAGAACATTCCAAATTGGGTTACAAAGCTTCCATAATTATGGCCGTTTGATCGCTGGCGCATTTGGTTTGTCATTTTTTGTTTATGTATTTGTAAATGCTGGCATGGTCAGTGGTATTTTACCCGTAGTAGGTGTGCCGTTACCGTTCATGAGTTATGGCGGAACTGCAATTATAACGCTGATGTCTACTTTTGGACTGGTTATGTCCATCCATACGCATCGATAACGAGGAATTTTATAAACATATGTTGCATAAAACTTTAAATAAAACAGTTAAATTTCTTAGCTTAAGTGCCAGTTTATTTTTAAGCTGTAATTGGGCATACGCGAACGAATTTTACACCCATCCAAATTATATGGCTTTTAAACAAAAAGCGATGACAACATATAATTTGAGCGGTGAGCAAATCGATACTGCCATGAGTGGTGCGCGTAATATTCCTAACATTCTAAACATTATGACGCGCCCAGGTGAAAGTAAACCTTGGTATGATTATCGTTCAATGTTTTTGGTTGAAGGTACGATTCAACGCGGTATCCGTTTTAAAAATCAATACGAAGATACTCTAAACCGCGCAGAACAGCAATTTGGTGTACCTAAAGCAGTTATCCTCGGTGTTTTAGGGGTAGAAACAGGCTACGGCGCAAATAAAGGCTCTTTCGTCTCCCGCGATGCCTTAGCAACACTTGCATTTGGCTACCCTCGTCGTGCAGATTACTTTAGCGATGAACTGGCAGCACTAATTGCATGGACATATAAAGAAGGCTATCCAACCAATAGTATTGTTGGTTCTTATGCAGGTGCAATTGGCTATCCACAGTTCATGCCGAGTAATATTCAAAAACTCGGTGTAGATTACGATGGTAATGGTCATATTGATCTTAGAAATTCGGCTGTTGATGCAATTGGATCAATTGCGAACTATTTAGCTAAACATGGTTGGGAACGAGATCGACCAATTGGCTTCCCTGCTCGTTATTTAGGCAATGATCCAGAAAGCGTGATTGCGAAAGATTTGACCTTACCTAGACCTTACGGTGAACTCAAACGATTGGGTATATCACCTGTTAACCCTTTGGTAAAAATTGATGATTTAGACCTTGTAAATGTCATTGAATTACAAGATCGTTCTGGTCCGATCTATTACATCACTTATCCAAATTTCCAAGTCATTACCACCTACAACAGAAGCCGTATGTATGCGACTGCTGTATGGTTATTAGGCACTGAAGTAGCTAGTCGATAGACTAGCTTTTTCAACAAAACTAAAAAGTCAATAATTTTATTATTAAAAAAGTATGATTTTTGAGCTATTTTCATATTTGGTTACAATATTGTTCATTTTTTAATCAAAAACTGTGTGTTTTTGTTCTTTTTGTCGCTATTTATCTTTAATGACTAGACACACTTCATAGCCGATGAATATTATCCATCCCAAGTGTTCGGGCTGTTCAAACTCTTTAAGTGGTTACAACTGCCCCCAAATTGCAAATTGCAAAAGTGAATAATTAGACATGTGCACTATATTTCAGACTGTTTGATTGAAGTAGAAAAGCATGTTCTCTAGGAGTTTATACAATGCAGTTTTCGCTAAAATATATTCTAGCGCTGACAGCCGGCTTAAGTTTAAGCCCGTTACATGCAGAAATGGTACAATCTTCATCATTGAGTAATGATGTTGATGGATCTAACTTAGCCGCTCGTGTTCTAAGTAAAGATTCTCAAAATTTTAATTCGCGTCTTTCTAACGTAAATAGTCTTTCAATCACTGAGCGTTCGGGTGACCAAGTACGTCGCCAAACGATTGCAGCAAAAATTGACATTCCTGAAGAAGAGCCTTCAGTGATTGAAAAGCTTAATGCGGTTGCTTCGAACACAGTTCGTAAGTTTAGCCAAACTGGCGTTGCATCTTGGTATGGTCGTCAATTTCATGGTCGTAAAACAGCAAGTGGTGAAACATTCGATATGAATGCCATGACCGCTGCTCACCGTAGCCTTCCGCTAAACTGCTATATCCGTGTAACCAATCGTGATAATGGTAAAAGTGTTGTGGTAAAGGTAAACGATCGTGGTCCTTTCCATGGTAACCGTGTACTTGATTTATCTTATGGTGCAGCGAAGCAAATCGGACTTACAAATGCAGGTCTTGGTAAAGTGAGCATCGAACGTGTAGACGGGCCTAACTCTTAAGTTACAGTCAGTCATACAATCAATAAAAGCCGCCTAGTGTGGCTTTTATCATTTTTGCACGGCAACACACCATACCACCCCGCAGATATTTTGACCCTTCTAACTTTCTTCGGTATATTGAGATAATTAAAAAATAACCAAGATCGCAAGGAGAGCGCTGTGAAATCAATAGACGAATGGTTCGATGAATATAGTGAAAGTCATCAAAACCAAACCAATAAAAAAATCCATTGGGTATGTGTTCCAGCAATTCTTTTTTCGATTATTGGTATTCTTGCGCACTTTAGTGCCTTATTAACCGCGCTATTACTGGTTTTGACTTTAGTTTTCTATGCGCGTCTAGATATCGTGCTTGCGGTCGCAATGGCTGCTTTACTCGCTGTAATGGCATGGCTGATTATTATCTTACCTGTGGGCATCGGTTTCTATATCGGCATATTTGTCATCGCTTGGATTGGTCAATTTTACGGACATAAAGTGGAAGGTAAAAAACCGTCTTTCTTTAAAGACTTACAATTCCTCCTGATTGGCCCTGTATGGTGTATGGACGCTTATTTAGCTAAAGTCCTACCTAAATGGAAATCTCGTCAAAAATTGGCGCTTACAAGCTGATTTGGCGCATATCTTTACAGCAACCCATAAAGGAAGATCGTTACTGATACATTCTTCCTTTATATTTCAACCATCCATCAATATGTTTTCTTCTTGGGTCATGGTGTGTCCAATGGATCACCCCACCTTTATTGTTATATTCATACACCCCATAAAACTCTACCGTTTCACCTTTTTGCAATCCCTCTATTCGGGGTGCCAAATCAATATTATGGGCAATCAAAACCGTCAAGCCATTGTCCAACTCTAAAATCATCCTTTGATGTCTTGAGCCATCATTGTCATCAGGCAAAATCGCTTTCACTGTTCCTTGTGAGCGCACCTGAAGCTTACTTCGTTGTTGTTGATAGGCTTGCATGATCTTGGCTTGATCATCAACACGCTGCTCAACAGATGAAGATGTCTCGAGCTGTGTGCTCTTTTGCTTAAGCTCTAAACCAACATAAGCAAAGATCAGCAAGGCAATAACGATCAAGACCAGTACATTATTTTTCTGAGTTTTCATAGCAACCCTTTTATCAAATACAAAATAGCAAAATGCCAATCAATTTGATTGGCATTTAGATCATACAATGTCTAGCACAGTTAGAATAGACGATTCATCCCATTCAAGGCAGCAACACGATATGCTTCTGCCATCGTCGGATAGTTAAATGTCGTTTCTACAAAATACTTCAAGGTATTGTTTGGACTATGCATGACCACCTGCCCAATGTGAATAATCTCAGCCGCGTTGTTACCAAAGCAGTGAATACCCAGCACTTCTAAAGTATCTCGATGGAATAAAATCTTTAATTCGCCGACCGTATCACCTGTGATTTGGGCGCGTGCCAAATGACGGAAAGAAGCCTGTCCTACTTCGTATGGGATTTTTTCTTCCGTTAGCTCTTGCTCGGTTTTTCCAATCGAAGAAATTTCTGGAATGGTATAAATTCCAGTTGGCACATCTTTAATTGGTTTGACATTTTTCTCACCGACCATATTCGCACCCGCGCAACGACCTTGGTCATAGGCAGCAGATGCTAGCGATGGCCAACCAATAACATCACCCGCAGCAAAAATATTGTCTACTTCGGTTTGATATTGATCATTAACCATCAACTGACCGCGGCTATTTGGCACTAAACCAACATTTTCCAAACCTAGACCATCGGTATTGCCTGAACGACCATTACACCATAAGATCGCATCAGCTTTGATTTTCTTACCGCTAAGTAAATGCAATACCACGTGATCATCAAACGTTTCTAAACGATCAATTTGTTCATTATGACGAATCAAAACGCCTTGTTCACGCAAATGATAAGACAAGGCATCAGCAATCTCATCATCTAAATAACTCAATAACTTTTGCTGAGTATTGATTAGATCAACTTTATGGTCTAATCCAATGAAAATAGACGCATATTCACATCCAATAACACCCGCACCATAGATGATAATTTTTTGAATCGTATAATCTAAATCTAAAATCTTGTCTGAATCAAATACGCGAGGATGATTAAAATCTAATCCTTGGGGTTGATAAGGACGACTACCCGTAGCAATCACGATTTGTTTGCAAATAATCGTGTCCTTAATCCCATCATGACTGAAAATCAAGACGGTATTTTTATCGTGGATATAGGCACGGCCATGAAAAGTTTCGATTTTATTGCGATCATAAAAACGGGTATGCGTATCGACTTGTTGCTGAATCACTTTGTGCGCGTTACGTAGCACCTGTTTCATGGTGAATTGTTTCCACTCACCTACTTTTTGAAACATTGGGTCACGTTGATAACGGATAATACTTGAAACTGTTTGACGTAACGCTTTACTTGGAATGGTACCGACATGCGCACAGTTACCGCCGAGTTGATCACGAACATCCACTATTGCAACACGTTTACCTGCTTTTGCCAGCTTCATTGCCGCGCCTTCACCAGCTGGGCCAGAACCGAGAATGACTGCATCATATTTTACAATATTCCCACCAACGACCTCTTTCTTACGTGGCATTCAAAGCTCCTTGACTGTTAAACGTTTATTACTATATACATGATAACCAATATGCGTTGAATTGATGTATTTCTCAACCATATATTTTATATATACACATTTTTAAAATGAATACCTATTTCGTCCTATACACTCGTAAATTTGACTATAATGTCTAGATATCTCAAGTTAAAGGTTGTAGAAAAGATATGTCTGAACACCGTAAAGCTGAACAGGGCTTAAAACTTCGTGGCGCCGAAAAAGTCGCAAGAATTCCTGTAAAAGTGATTCCTACGGTTGAAGTACCTCGTAAACCAGACTGGATTCGCGTCAAGATGGCCGCACCAGAAGAGGTTCAACGTATCAAAACAACCTTGCGTTCGCAAAAACTGCATACTGTCTGTGAAGAAGCTGCTTGCCCTAACCTACCAGAATGCTTTGGTGGTGGTACCGCAACCTTTATGATCATGGGCGATATTTGTACACGTCGCTGTCCTTTCTGTGACGTTGCACACGGTCGTCCAAATGCACTTGATGCGGATGAACCACGCCACATGGCAGAAACGATCTCGAATCTCGGCTTAAAATATGCCGTAATCACCTCAGTGGACCGTGATGATTTACTTGATGGCGGTGCTCAACATTTTGTTGACTGTATCAGAGAAGCTCGCGCGCTTAGCCCAAATACCTTGTTGGAAATTTTAGTTCCAGACTTCCGTGGACGCCTCGATATTGCACTTCGCATCATGACCGAATGCCCGCCTGATGTTTTCAACCACAACATTGAAACCGTACCACGCTTATATAAAGCCATGCGTCCGGGCTCTGACTACCAACATTCTTTAAATCTGTTAAAAATGTTTAAAGAATATTGTCCAGATATTCCAACCAAATGTGGTTTGATGGTCGGCATTGGTGAAACTGAAGAAGAAGTGATTGCCCTTTTGGATGACCTTAGAGCACATGACGTAGATTACATCACGATTGGTCAGTATTTACAGCCATCTAAACAACATGCGCCAATTGATCGTTTTGTCACACCTGAAGAATTCGAGCGTTATGCTGAGCATGGACGTAAATTAGGTTTTAGAAATATTTGGTCTGCGCCAATGGTGCGTTCTAGCTATTTCGCTGACCGCCAATATCGTGGTGAACCAGTTCCTGCTGTTCGACGTAAAGCCGATCCTGCTAAAAAAATCGCAGTCCAAACAGTAGAAGCATAATCGTTTCCAAGCAAAAGAGAGAATCCCCTGATTCTCTCTTTTTTTCATACCTAAGAACACTAACTCACACAAATCACCACATCCTAACAATTAAAATTTCTGATCAGCCGTGAATTCCGCGTGAATAATTACAACTCAAAACCCAACTACAAAAAAACCACTTAAAAACATTGATTTACTTTCAATATCAGCACTTATATGCTGATTCTAGTTAATAAATTTTTTTAAATTAACAGCTAAAAATAAAGCGCTCAATCTTTATTTACAGTAAGTCCCTCAATCACAGAAGCCCCAAGTTTTATAAGTAATAAGGAATATTTCTTAAGGCTTTGTATGAACAAAAATATTAATCAGGATTTAAAAAATGAATACAAGAATATTATCACTGACTACCGCAGTCTTAGGCAGCTTATTCCTTTTGGGTTGCAATAATGACTCAAATAATAATTCCAATCCCTCTCCCACGAAAACGGGCGATGTGCTGATTCTGACAAGCAATGGAATGATAGGTTCAATCAATCGTGATCAACCTGAAATGTTGGTTTCTAATTTAAAAATCACAAATCTACAATCTGGTGAACAACTGATTGGCATAGACCACCGTCCAAAAGATGGAAAATTATATGCCGTCGGTACTATGGGCAATATATATACGCTAAACCCTCAAACTGGGCGTGCGACTTGGGTAAGTAAGTTAGTTGCTGACCCAGCGGATACTACAGACGGCAATGCACCATTTGACAAAATCACAGGCAATCCTGACCTGATGACTGTAAACTTTAATCCAGCAGCGGATCGCTTGCGAGTCATCGGCAATGATGGACAAAATCTGCGAATTAATGTTGATACGGGGGCGACGATCACAGATGGCAACATTAGTTTAGGGGGTGAATCAGTCGCCATTATTGCTGCTGCATATACCAATGCGTTTGCTGGTACAGCTTCAACACGATTATTTAGTATTGACCAGAATACGGATCGTATCTATTTACAAAATGCAAATGCGGGCACATTAGGCAATTCAGCAATGCTTGCATCAGGTGTTGATGTTGAAGGCGGCGGTGGTTTTGATATTGACCCGATTAATAACGTTGGCTATGCCGCCCTGAAAGTTGCAGGCACATATCAACTCCACCACCTCAATGTTACTGCCGTCGGCTCAGAAAATGCTGCCGTTGTTGAAAGCAAAAACTTACCAAATGTATTTCAGACTTCAGGTATTCGAGGCTTAGCACTTGCAAGTGCTGCCGATAGTGGTGCACATGCATTTGGTTTGAGTGCCAATAATCAACTGATTCATTTTATGGCGAACACACCAAATTCAGTCAAACAGACCAATATTACTGGTTTAAAAGTTGCAGAAAAAATTGTTGGAATCGATTTTCGATTTAAAACCACGACTGATAAATCTGGCATGCTATATGGACTCAGTGACCAATCAAATCTATATACCATTAATACTCAAACAGGTATAGCAACACTTCAATCCTCACTGAAAGCTGCGATGGCTGATGATAATCCTTTCACAACGCTACTTGGTACAAGCTTTGCTGTTGACTTTAACCCTGCTGCTGACCGTTTACGTGTCATTAGTAATACAGGACAAAGTTTAAGGATCAATGTTGATACAGGCGACACCATTACTGATGGTGACTTAAATGGTATCAATGATGCAGTCGTCAGCGCAGCAGCCTATACCAACAGTTTCCAAACGCCTATCCCAATGATAGGTACAGAACTATTTAACTTAGATCAAGGCAACCAACTTTTAGTGAAACAAAGTCCACCAAATGATGGTGTACTCAATTCGATTGGTGCATTAGGAATCAATCTAGGGATGGATAATGGTTTTGACATTGCTGGTGGAGACAATGGTTTTGCTTTAGCAACCGTGTCTGGAATGACCGGCCCATCCGTTCTATATCGCATCGATTTAAACAGTGATACAACGATTATGACACCAAGAGCTAGACTCGCTGTTAATGTAGACGGTACACCAAATCTGGCGGCTTCGACAATTGGTAGCAGCACCACCCCACAACTGATAGACCTCGCCATTATGTTGAAGTAAATATCATTGCTTAAATAAAAAAACACCGCATATTCAGATGCGGTGTTTTTTTTAAATTTTCAAAACTTATGCAATATGCTTTTGCACAATGATCGAACCGACTGAATAACCTGCACCGAATGAAGAGATCACAGCGTATTCACCATCATTGACCTGTTCACCTGTACGATGCATCGCAATGATCACACCCGCTGATGAGGTATTTGCAAACTCATCTAAAATGATTGGCGCACGCTCTAAATCAGCCTCTTTACCTACAACTAATTTTAAAATCAGTTCATTCATATTGGCATTGGCTTGGTGTAACCAGAAACGCTTAACCTGCTCAGCTGTCAATTCAAGTTTTTCCAATTGTGCAGTAATGATTTTTGCAACAAGCGGGCAAACTTCTTTAAAGACCTTACGTCCATCTTGACGGAATAATTTATCATCCACCACCGCATCTTCACTACGGTTCAAGAAACCAAAGTTATTACGAATATTGTTTGAGAATTGCGTGAACAAATGAATATCTAAAATTTCATAACCTGATTTTGTTTCAGTTTCTTCGATAATCGATGCTGTCGCAACATCACCAAAAATAAAGTGTGCATCACGGGTACGATAGTCTAAATGACCTGATGTAATCTCAACATTGAGCAGTAAAACACGGCGAGCACCACACTTCACCGCATCATAAGCTTGCTTTAAACCAAATGTGGCAGCAGAACAAGCTACATTCATATCGTAAGCATAGCCATGAATGCCAAGTGCAGATTGAATCTCAATCGCCACTGCTGGATAAGCACGTTGCATATTTGAACAAGCTAAAATCACAACATCGATGTCTTCTGCAGTAACACCTGCATTTTCCATCGCTTGTTTGGCTGCGATCACACCCCACTCCGCCTGAAGTGAAAGCTCATCATTGCTACGTTCTTGTAAATGAGGACGTAAACGCTTTGGATCAAGAATACCAGACTTCTCAACCACATAACGGCGCTGAATGCCTGATGCTTTTTCAATAAACTCAGGGCTTGAACCACGTAATGGCTCTAATTCACCTGCTGCAATTTTGTCAGCATGTTCTTGGTTATATTGTTCTACATAAGCATTTAAACTTTCCACCAATTCTGCATTGGAAATAGATTCGGTCGGGTGAAATAACCCTGTACCTGTTATACGAATGCCCATGTAAAACTCCTGTAAAGAATGGTTCTAGCTTTCATTATTGCTCAGTTTAACCGATTGATAATCGATCCCATAGTTTTTGTAATCTATTTGGTGAAATTGGCATCTTTGTTTTCATCGGTTGAGAAAACAAGGAAATTCGCAACTCCTCCATCATCAAGTACAATTCTTTGATTTTAGGATCATTTTTAAATTTAAATAGCTTGTCCATCCAAGGATCGACTTCATCAATTGCCGCAAGGTCTCTTTGTAGATTATTGGGCAATCTATCTAAACGCAATAGCAAAGCTTTTAAATAACGCGGGTATTCCTGCCAAAGATCAGCGGGACGACTATAAACAAAGTTTGCGAGGGACATAAGATCTAGTTGATCTTCGATGTCATCTACGCTGCGAGTGAAAATGGTTTGATCGAGGACAAGCAATTCACGGCGAACTTGCTGCCATTGCGTAAATATTTCAGTCAAATCAGTCAATGTCTGCTGACCCAAAGATAAAAAATGCTTTTTGGTATTCGCCAATAAGCTTTCAAACTCAGCAGCATCAATAGGAAGCGTTTGAATCGAAACTTGTAAAGTCGCGTAAACCAACATTTGTTCCAACTTTGCTTTATCACCTAATGGTGAATAAGCCAATGCCAATGGTTTAGAAATTTGCTTCTTCAATTGACGAATCAAATCACCAAGTTGCATGTGAACAAGGCGAATTATCCCTTCTCTATGCTGTTTAATTGCTTCTTCTTGATCATTAAACGTCTGAATCACAACACCAGATTCATCTTTTGCATCTAAATCAGCAAATGCTTTACTTGGTACGAGTGCTTGATATTGTTTCACCAATACACCCGTCACTTTTTGTGAAGCTTCAAAAACAAAATGCTCAGGAAAAGTTTTAAACTCACCCTCATGTTGCTTTACAGCGCGATGCGTTTCTACACGACAACGCGCTTTTAACTCATCCAAGTCACGACCTTGCGCGATTAATTTACCTTTTTCATCGAGAACTTTAATAAAAGGAATAAGGTATTGATCAATTCGTTCAAAAGAAAAATCTTTTTCAGTGATTTGCTCACCGCGTAAGGCAAAAGCCAAATAACTAAATAAATGTTCACGCAAATGAACTGCATCGATCCCTTGTATCAACTTTCGTGCTGTATCTGGAATAGGAACAATATTTCGACGTTTATCTTTTGGCAATGCTTTTAACAGCGCCTCAATTAAATTTTGTCGCCAACCTGGAATGCCCCATGACCATTGATTTTCATCAACTTGTGCTAAGGCTTGCACTGGAATCTTCACAGTCGCGCCATCTTCATCATGACTTGGGTCAAAACGATAGCTGGCCGCCAAGCGTAATTGTCCATTATGCAAATAATCAGGAAACTGCTGCGTGGTTGGGCGATCATTCATCCACAACGCGTCATCATCAACAAATAAATAACGTGGATGTTCAGGCTCTACCGTTGCTCGCCAATCTTCAAAACTACGACGGCTGGCGATTTCGGTCGGAACTTTATTGGCATAAAACTGGTAAATCGTTTCTTCATCGACCACCAAGTCACGACGACGTAATTTGTCTTCAACGCGCTCAACTTCTTCAAGCTTTAATAAGTTGTGCTTTAGAAATGGTGGAGTAATCCCCAAATGCCCTGTCGTTAAAGCATCTCGTAAAAAGATTTCATGTGCAGCAGCTTGATCCACTTTTTCAAAATTGATCAGCCGCTTAGGTTCAATAATCAAACCAAACAATGAAATCTGATCATAGGCATTGACGATACCCGCTTTTTTCGACCAGTGCGGTTCAAAATAGTGATGTTTCAATAAATCGCCAGCAGCCAATAAAATCCATTCAGGATCAATTTTCGCCAACGTCCTCAAATAGACTTGAGACGTTTCCACCATCTCAAATGCCATCACCCAAGCGGTATTGGTCTTATGTAAAGTGCTGGCTGGAAACACCTTCGCTTTTTGTTGGCGCACCGCCATAAAGGTATTTCGTTCATCCGTTTTGTTGGCGATAAAGGAAAGTAAACCTGTTAACAAAGCACGGTGTAAATTCTCATAATTGGCTGGTTTTTCATTAAAGCTAAGTTTCAAACCTTCAGCCAATTCAACCAATTGTTGATAAGTTTGTTTCCATTCGCGTAAACGCAACCAACTTAAAAAGTGATTTCGCGCAAATTGACGACGCTTACTTTCTGATTGTGTCTCTGGGCTGATTTGTAAGGTATCCCATAGCTTTAAATAGAATAAAAAGTCAGAATCGGTTTCTTTAAATAAAGCATGCTTTTGATCCGCCTGCATTTGTTTATCGGCAGGACGTTCTCGTGGGTCTTGAACAGCCAAAGCACTCACAATCACCAAAATTTCTTTCAGCACACCAAAATGCGCACCACCAATAATCATACGCGCCAAACGAGGATCAATCGGCATCCGCGCCATCATTTGACCGATTTTGGTTAATCCACCTTTCTTCTTATGAGCGGATTGAGTGTGCTCATTATAAGCGCCCAACTCAACCAACAACTTACGTCCATCATTGACTAAACGGAAATCAGGTGGCTCGATAAAATCGAAATCTTCCAAATCGCCCAATCCCAAACTTTGCATTTGTAAAATTACAGAGGCAAGATTGGTTCGCTTAATTTCTGGTTCAGTAAACTCTGGGCGGCTAAGGAAGTCATCTTCGCTATAAAGACGAATACACACACCCGCAGCGATACGACCACAACGTCCTTTACGTTGGTTCGCCGCAGCTTGTGAAATCGCCTCTATCGGTAACCGTTGTACTCGTGAACGATAGTTATAGCGTGAAAGACGCGCAAAACCACTATCAATCACATAACGTATATTCGGTACAGTAAGTGCCGTTTCAGCAACGTTAGTGGCAATAATAATCCGTCGCCCTTTTCCACTCGGACTAAAAATCTTTTGTTGTTCTGCAATCGCTAGACGTGCATATAAAGGCAACACTTCAGTATGACGAGGGCCATGTTTTTGTAGGGTTTCTTGTAATTCCCGAATCTCTTGCTCAGTGCTGGCAAAAATTAAAATATCAGCATGTTCTGGATGACCTTTGCTATCCGCATCAGCAAAACATTCCTCTACCGCTTGTACGACTGCACGCGGTAAATTTTCCTCAAAATCATCAAACTCGTCATCATCACTACCGACAATGTTCAGTTCAGAAATTGGGCGGTAACGAAGTTCAACGGGGAAACTCCGCCCTTCAACTTCAAATACGGGTGCATTGTAAAAATACTGACTAAAACGATTTACATCAAGCGTGGCTGAGGTCACGATCACTTTTAAATCTGGGCGCTTCGGCAAAAGCTGCTTTAAATAGCCCATGATAAAATCAATATTGAGCGAACGCTCATGTGCTTCATCTATAATAATCGTGTCATATTTTGATAAGAATCGGTCATTGGTCAGTTCAGCAAGCAGAATACCATCCGTCATTAAACGAACAATAGAGTCTTGTGACCCTTGTTCATTAAATCGAATTTTAAAACCAATGGATTCACCGAGTTTTTCGCCCACTTCTTCCGCGATACGTTGCGATACACTTCGCGCCGCCAAACGACGTGGCTGAGTATGCCCGATCATGCCTGTCAAACCACGACCTGCCAGCATTGCAATTTGAGGAAGCTGTGTAGTTTTACCTGAGCCAGTTTCCCCCGCCACAATGATCACTTGATGCTTTTGAATCGCTTCAATCAAACGATCTGCATAGCGCGTAACAGGTAGGTCTTGGTTAAGCTTGATCTTTGGGAGACGCGCCAATCGCTGTTTAACTTTATGATTCGATTGTGCAAATAGTTTTTCAATTTCTGCTGTTTCGGTTTTTTTATCTCTGCGCAGTCGATTTAAACGGTGGCGGTCACGTGCCATAACCCATTGATCTACATTTAAATGACTCTGCACTGAACAGCTTTCCTGAAAATAAAATAATCGGCTATTTTACGCTTTAAAGTGTTGCTATGCAAAGCAACTACACCAATCCCGTTGGGAAATTGATGCATATTGATCAATATCTTCAAGATTTAGATGACGAATCAAAACGCTGAAGAAAACGCTTTACGTATTTTTTAAAAGGCCAAGTAAACTGCTTCACAAAACTATTTGGAATTTTATAGCCTACCGTGCCATACACACTCGCCAAATGATTTGGCATATACACGCTTTTAAAAACGACATCATACACAGGGATAAATGCGGCATAATTTTTATCAATTGCAGGCTTTTCAGAAGAATGATGCCAATGATGAAACTCAGGAGTGGCAATAATCCAACGCAAATAAGGAAAGCGAAAACGTACATTAGAATGAATAAATATGGCGTGAAAGGAAATAAAGATCAGGTACGCAAACACGGCTGAAGTGTGAAAACCCAAAAGAAAAATAGGTAAAGTTGCTAAAAAACGTGTCATTAACACTTCAACAGCATGCAAACGTGAAGATGCCAGCCAATCCATATATTCAGTAGAATGATGAATGGCATGAAAACGCCAAAGGAAATTCACTTCATGCATCGCTCGATGCAGCCAATACACCACAAAATCCACAACAATAAGCAACTCGATGAACTGTAACCAAATCGGTTGCGCCTGTACATAAGGCACAATTGGATTATTTGGTAAATGAGTGATCCAATATTGAATTGGCATGACTGTTAAAAAGGTGAATAACTGAATACCGATATGACTAAACATGAAATATTTCATATCTGTCACCCAGCCAACCCTAAGAATTTTTTGCTCAGGATTTTTGGCAAAAAAACCCTCAAGCGGAATAAAAATAACAGCCAAAATCACAAGCGTCAGAACGAAATAATCAATCCCAGCATAGAAAGGAAGACTTGGAAGTATCGGTGCTTTGATCAAGCCACAGCCGAGAACTGCTGCAACTAAAGCAAAACATAATCCGTAAAACCCATATCGATTTTGACGAATGATTGAGCTATATGCGCCAAAACCGACACTCAGAACAATAGCCAATATTAAACTAAAATAAAAGACATCATAATATTGCACATAAAATGGGCGAAGTTCTGGTGTCGTTAATACTGTGGGAAATAAAAAACACAAAGCGCCGAATATACTTAGCAGACCTAAGGACATTGAAATAAAAGCGCTAATTTTCCCCAAACCCATATTCAGTTCTAAGTTTTCGAATCTTGTTCTTAAATGATCAGTCATTGTTGGTGTTAATTCACTATCTACTCGAGCAAAAAGCTCACAAATTAAATTATAGTCCAGAAATTAAACATTTTTTATATATTTTTCCATTCTACCCTTGAATTTTAATGATATAGACTGCATGTTGTCTAACGCATTAATTTTAAAATCTCCTGTCATCTTGACGTCATCAACTTGAAGTCAAATCAGGATAGATTGGGTGAAAATGTGGATTTAAATCGATCAATTCATTTTTCCGATTCTAATCATGTAAAAATACTATTTCCCCAATAATGAAAAATTAACTATTCTATATCTCGTAAACACTTTCGTAGTTTAAAGATATACCGCAATCATGGAGACAATGATGAGCTTGATTAATACTGAAGTTAAACCATTTAAAGCTGATGCATTCCGTAACGGTGAATTCATTCAAGTAACTGAAGCAGATCTTAAAGGTAAATGGTCTGTTCTTATTTTCATGCCAGCTGCATTTACATTCAACTGTCCAACAGAAGTTGAAGATGCTGCTGACAACTATGAAGAATTCAAAAAAGCTGGTGCGGAAGTTTATATCGTAACGACTGATACTCATTTCTCTCACAAAGTATGGCATGAAACTTCTCCTGCTGTTGGTAAAGCTCAATTCCCATTAATTGGTGATCCTACTCATCAATTAACACGCGCTTTTGATGTTCATATTGAAGAAGCTGGTTTAGCACTTCGTGGTACGTTCATCATTAACCCTGAAGGCGTAATCAAAACTGCTGAAATTCATGACAACTCAATTGCTCGTGATGTATCAGAAACTTTACGTAAACTTAAAGCTGCTCAATTCGTAGCTAGCCACCCAGGTGAAGTTTGCCCAGCGAAATGGAAAGAAGGTGAAGCTACCCTCGCTCCATCTATCGACTTAGTTGGTAAAATCTAATTCATTAGATTCAACTAATACGTCAGAAACCACCCTTTTTTGGGTGGTTTCTTTTTGTCTAAAATATTTATAAATTCCTGCTAGCCTGTGCTTCGTTTTAATTGCAAATTTTTTACAATTCTTATACTTATATCTTCATCGCAAAGTTCATTTATTAATTGTCAGCTTCTGAGACTTGGAGTACTGTCAAATGATGAAGTAAAGCGTTTTTTATATGGACATGGGTCTACTATTGATATGGGGGCAAATGTATGGAAAAAACTGTTATTGTAACTTCTTGGAAATATGACGTTTCTTCACGTTATTTAAAAATATTTTATAACAATGGTTCAGGTGAACTGTACCATCCTGTACCAAAATTTATTTACGACAACTTACTCCGCTCTACCGACAAAGCTGCATTTGTACACAAGTATCTTGAATTTGACCTACATTTTAAACGACTCTCTATTTCAGCTTCCTCATAAAAAATCAGCCCGATTTGGGCTGATTTCTGTTGCTAAAATGAGGATATCTATAGTCCCTAATCACGCACCATCTGCTTGCTCTGCATATTTCTCAAACATTTTTTCTTTGGCACTCGGATGCATGTTGATTTTAGCTAAATCACCGTTGTAGTGCTGCATGACTCGATCATCCATAATTTTTGACCACCATGCAGGAACAAATGCAGGGAGAATCATTGCACCATAACCCGCGGGTAATTGAGGTGCATCTTCAAAATGACGTAAGGTTTGAAAACTTCTCGCTGGATTGGCGTGATGGTCCGAATGTCGTTGTAATTGGTACAAAAACAAATTGGTCACCACATTATTATTGTTCCAACTATGCTCAGGCAATGTTCTTTCATATTTTCCATTGGCTTGCTTTTCCCGTTTCAAACCATAATGTTCGATATAATTCACTGATTCAAATAGGGTTACTGCATACGCCGCCTGAGTCACTTGAAACGGTATTGAACGTACACCAAATTTGCTAAACATCGCTGCATGATAAATGGCTGACATTGCCCAACCATGTAAAAGCTCATTTTCTTTACATAGAAATGGTAATTTTTTACGAGCTAAACGGCTCTTTTCGATTTCAATCGCAGACTTAAAACTACCAATGACAGTACGTGGTAAAAATTTCCAAAAAGTTTCGCCAAATTGTGATGAAGCGGGATCTTCTGGGGTAGCAACACGACGATGGTGACCATAAGGATGTTCTATACGGAAATGATTATATCCTGAGGGTGCCAATGCCAAATGCGATAAATAATGTTCTAGCTTGCCACTTTTATGACTCAGCTCATGTGCAGTATTAATCGCGACACCATTCACCATGCCGATTAATGTTCCCAATAAAACTTGATCAGCGACAGGCGTATTGCTTCGACTTGCGAGATACGTGCCGTAGATATTTACAGCATATTGCAAGGGAATATACAGTTTAACAATACGCGCATAATATGGATCAGCTTCCAGACCTGCGATTGCATCAATCGGTGGATTTTCAGTGTCTTCACCAATCAATTTATCCAAACTTGGAATGACACCATGCAAAAATAAAGGACCAAATGAAGCAAAAAACTTTTTCGTTTTTTTAGGACCAAATTGATAACCAGCTAAGCCACTCATGGCAATTGCAGGTACAGCCAAACCTAATAACCACCAATGACGTTTTTTATCTTTGAACCGTGTTGTTGCATGCGCTACATCTAGTTGAGTATGCATATTCATTAGAAACTCCTCAATCAATTACTCTTCTTGCTTCCATCAATTGTGTTCTTTTAAAGTGAGTCTTTATTATCATTTTAAGACTTGGTATTATCATTTTAAGACTACATGGACTATTAATTGTGCAAAACCAACAAATTCCAGTTATTCCTTCGCGTTACTATATACGATTGATTGATATTTTAATCCAAACAAATCAATATGATAACAACTCATTAACATTACTGCGTGATCAACTTTCTACGACTGAACTCCTTACGATTCAACAGATTGAACAATTTATTGAAATGGGTTTGAACCTCCCCAACACCGAAGACCTCGCATTCCAATTAGGCAAAAATATCAAGCTAAGCTCACATAGTCTGGTGGGTTATGCCCTCATGACCAGCCCACATCTTGAACATGCTTTACGACTGATCGCTCAATACTTCAGACTGATTATGCCAAGCTTTAAACTCACGATTCAGTTTCAACACGATCAGCAAAAAGTTGAGTTATTATTTGAACCGATATTACAAATGAATAAACAATGTCTTGCCTTCCATATCGAAGCGATTGCAGTGGCTTTTTATTACAGTTTATTAGAATTAGCTGGGAACCAATTACAACGATATCAGGTTTATCTCAGTGTACCCGAACCAAAATATAAAGAACAGTATATCCATTTAATCAAAGCTAATTTTCATTTTAACGATCATTGGATTACAGGCGTTCGCGTGATTATGGATCAACAGCAGCTCTCACTTCCCTTGCCTTTAGCCGATGCCCATAGTTTAAAAGTGGTCGAACAACGTTGTCAGGAGCAAATTCAAAGAATTTATCATCAGGGAGAAATTGTCGAATGGGTTAGTATGATGCTTCGTCAAGCCAATCAAATCCCGACATTAAATGAATGTGCAAAAGTCTTAAATATTTCGACCAAAACATTGCAACGTTATCTGCAAAAGTACGGTGTCGAATTCCACCAACTAAAGCAAAAGATTAGTACCGAACGAGCCATTGATCTATTAGAAAACTCTAAGTTTACCATTACCCATATTGCCTATGAATTAGGGTACTCAACCCCCGCCAACTTCACCCGCGCTTTTAATAAAATACAAGGGTGTAGTCCACAAGCCTACCGTTTAGAGCATCAGAGCAAAGATTCGCTATTTAACAACCACCATACATAAACCAGCTCCCACCGGTAAAATACTACTCATATAGTGTTCATCTTGTTTAATGAGATCTAGCATTGGTTTAACTTCTGCCGGATGTGAAATAACATTATCGATAATCAATGTGCTGCCAGAGGATTTTAATAAGCGTTTCAAATCCTCCCAATAACTCACGTAGCTGCCACGTTCAGCATCTAATAGGATAAGATCGAAGGGTTCAATTGCTTGTTTCAAATAGTCAGCGGCATCGCCCACCCAAAAATCAATAAACCCTTCTAACTCAAAATCTTCTGCATATTTTTTAGCTTGCGCACTCCGAAATGCATTGATTTCTAAAGTGAGCACTCTCCCTTGAACAGTTTTGGCTGCTTCTGCCAACCATAAGGTGGAATATCCTGTGGACGTTCCAATCTCGAGAATGCGTTTTGATTGCTGTGTACGTACGAGCATCGCCAGTAATTTAGCTGATTCTGCTTCAATATTGCGATAACGCCTTAGACGATCAGACTGTCGAGCATCATGTTGTTTAAATTCATCGTATAAATCAGCAATACGTTGCAAGAAAACAGTGTTGGTCATATCTGATTCTCCATGATGCTCAAACTAGAAAAATATCGCGTTTAGGTCGCTTGTATCAGCTTAAATCTTGGAATAACTTGCCCTTCAAGCTGAACAGTTTCAGTAAACATGGTGAGTGGACGCACCCACATCGAGTAATCACCATATAAGCATTGATAAACCACCAATTCTTCTTCTGTTTCACTATGTCGAGCCACGTTAAACACCTGATAAAGCTGCCCTTTATAATGTTGATAGATACCACGTTGTAACGCCATCTCGCTTACCTTTTTAGTTATGCCATGAAATGATTGCAGTTATATAACAAGATCAATGCTGATCAAACTTTTAAAGATATCAATGATCAAAAATACAACAGTCACACCATCAATCCAAAAAACCGATCAAACCAATAAAAACATACTGTTTTACCTATTTAGTGCTTTTGCGTACTATAGCCTCATTGAATGAATTTAGCCGACTTGAATTGTTGAGAATTTGGAGACATCGATGTTAGATCAAAATATTAAAACTCAATTAAAAGCTTATTTAGAACGTTTAGAAAGTCCGATCGAGTTGGTTGCTGCTTTAGATGATTCCGACAAAGCTGCAAAAATCAAAGAACTTGTCACTGAAATTGCTGAGTTATCTGATCAGGTGACCGCGCGTTTTGATGGTTCAAATACTCGTCGTCCAAGTTTTGGGGTAGCGAAAGTAGGTGAACAGCCACGTGTGTTCTTTGCTGGCTTGCCGATGGGACATGAGTTTACCTCTTTGATCTTGGCATTGTTACAAGTGTCTGGTTATGCGCCTAAAGTCTCTGATGAAGTTTTAACTCAAATTAAAGGCTTAAATCTCGCGGCAAACTTTGATGTGTTTATTTCATTGAGCTGTCATAACTGTCCAGATGTGGTTCAAGCATTGAACTTGATTGCGATCAACAATCCAAATACCACCACCACCATGATTGATGGTGCATTCTTCCAAGACGAAGTGGAACAACGCAAAATCTTGGCTGTACCAATGGTATTCCAAGATGATCAACACATTGGTCAAGGTCGTATGACTTTGGAAGAAATCCTTGCCAAGTTAGACACAAACTCAGCTGAGATAGATGCAGCAGCGATCAATGCCAAAGATGCCTTTGATGTCTTGGTGATCGGTGGAGGTCCTGCTGGGGCAACCGCAGCGATCTATGCGGCTCGTAAAGGGATCAATACCGGTATCGTGGCAGAGCGCTTTGGCGGTCAGGTGATGGATACCATGGATATCGAGAACTTTACCTCTGTACAAAAAACTGTCGGTCCTAAGTTTGCTGCCGAGATGGAAGCGCATGTGCGTGAATATGATGTCGATATCATGAACTTGCAACGTGTCAGCAAAATCATCGGTGCAGATCAAACAGCAACTGGCTTGGTTGAAGTTGAACTTGAAAATGGTGCCAAGCTTGAATCAAAAACCATCATTCTTTCTACAGGTGCGCGTTGGAGAGAAATGAATGTACCGGGTGAAGCAGAATACCGTACTCGTGGTGTGGCGTATTGTCCGCACTGTGACGGTCCACTCTTCAAAGGTAAGCGTGTTGCAGTGATTGGTGGCGGTAACTCTGGTGTGGAAGCTGCAATTGACCTTGCTGGCATCGTTGAGCATGTCACGTTGGTGGAATTTGATACCAAACTTCGTGCCGATCAAGTGTTGCAGAACAAATTAAATAGTTTGCCAAATACCACCGTGATTCTGAATGCATTAAGTACTGAAGTGTTGGGTGATGGTTCTCAAGTCACTGGCTTGAAGTATAAAGATCGTGCCACTGATGAAGAACATGTGGTTGAGCTTGCAGGGATCTTTGTTCAAATTGGTTTATTACCCAACACCGATTTCCTAAAAGACAGTGCAGTTGAACTCAGCAATCGTGGTGAGATCATGGTAAATGATCGTAATGAAACCAATGTCAAAGGTGTGTTTGCTGCGGGTGACTGTACCACTGTGCCTTACAAACAAATCATCATTGCGACGGGTGAAGGCGCCAAAGCATCACTCTCTGCCTTTGATTATATGATTCGTTCGGGTAATTAACACAGCTTAAAAACATGTGCACGCATTTACATTTTCAAATGTAAGTGCGTGTTTTTACAAGTTATCAACAAATATTCAACTTTATTCTCTATCCGCTTTGTGTTTATATTTTTGCTATCCATTGTTTTTGGATGCCACAATGAAAAGGAAATATGAAAATGAATAAATTACTTGTTGCTTTAGGTCTCGCTGCTACTGTTGCTCTTGTAGGCTGTAATAAAGATAAAGCACCTGAAACAGGGGCTACAACTGGCGAACACTTAGAGCATGCTGCTGACCAAGCGGGCCATGATGTTGCAACAGCTATTGACACTGCTGGTGATCAAATCGATGCTGCTGCTGATCACACCGCAACTGCTACCGCTGAAGCTGCTGCGGATACCGAAGCTGCTGCACGTGAAGCTGCTGCAAATGCTGCAGGTGCTATTGAATCTACAGCTGCTGATGTGAAAGAAAAAGCTCAACAATAATTCGTTGAGATTAAAAAAAGCCTCTGTTATCAGAGGCTTTTTTATTTCAGGTTTTCAAATATCATTTAAATAGAAGAAAACCCACTCGGCTTTTACTTTTTCTCAACTTTAAAACTATCTTTTAAATCAAGAATACGGTTAAACACTGGTTTTTCGATATCATGATCATATTGATCAGCAACAAAATAACCTTCACGTTCAAATTGGAATCGATCTTCAGGTTTCGCTTGCGCTAAAGCAGGTTCAACCACCGCTTGCACGATTTGCAGTGAGTTTGTATTCAGATTTGCCAAGAAATCATCGCCTGTTTCAGGATCCGACTCTGTGAATAAGCGATCATAAATACGCACTTCCGCTGGAACGCCTTTACTCGCTGATACCCAATGCACTACCCCTTTGACTTTGCGCCCTTCAGGATTTTTACCTAAGGTATTTGGATCAATTGAACATTTCAGTTCGATCACCTCACCGTTGGTATCTTTAATCACTTCATCACATTTAATCACATAGGCATGACGTAAACGCACTTCACTTTCAGGAATTAAACGCTTAAAGCCTTTCGGCGGCACTTCTTCAAAATCTTTACGATCAATATAAATTTCACGTGTTAGAGGAATGATACGTTCACCCATATCGACGTTTGGATGACGTGCATGGGTTAAGTCCAATTCTTCAGGCAAATTGGTCAATGTCACTTTTAATGGATTCAATACCGCCATACCGCGCGCAGCCGTATTTTCCAAAGATTGGCGAATACAAAATTCAAGCATTGCAACATCAACGATACCATCGGTTTTTGACACGCCTACTCGTTTGCAGAAATCGCGTAAACCCTCAGCGGTAAAACCACGACGACGCATACCGACTACGGTTGGCATACGTGGATCATCCCAACCATTGACATGACCACCTTCAACGAGCTTACGCAGCTTACGTTTAGAGGTGATGGTGTAATCAATATTTAAACGTGATGATTCATATTGGCGTGGTACAGCTTGAGAATGAACCTTTGCAACGATCCAATCATAAAATGGACGGTGATCTTGAAACTCTAATGTACAAAGTGAATGGGTAATGCCTTCAATCGCATCAGACAATGGATGCGCATAGTCATACATTGGATACATTTTCCATTTATCACCCGTTTGGTGATGCTCTGAATGCAACACACGATAAAGAATCGGATCACGCATATGGACATTTGGGCTTGCCATATCAATTTTGGCACGCAACACAGCACCACCCTCTTGGATTTCACCATTACGCATTTGCTCAAAACGCGCTAAGTTCTCTTCAATAGTCGCATCACGATACGGCGAGTTTTTCCCGGGCTCTACAAAGTTACCGCGATTTAATTTAATTTCTTCAGGTGTTTGCAAATCAACATACGCATCACCCTGTTCAATCAATTGCACTGCCCATGCATAGAGCTGGTCAAAATAACTCGAAGCATAGCGTGGCTCGCCATTCCAGTTAAAGCCTAACCATTTCACATCATTGGCAATGCCATCCACATATTCTTGTTCTTCAGCGTCAGGGTTGGTATCGTCAAAACGCAAATTACATAAACCGTCAAACTCTTCGGCGATACCAAAGTTTAAACAAATCGCTTTTACGTGACCAATATGCAAATAACCATTTGGCTCAGGTGGAAAACGAGTAACAACTTTTTGGGTACGTCCATCGCTTAAATCATCACTAATTACTTGGCGTACAAAATCTAAGCCGGCCTGTTGTTCTTGCTGCGCTGCATCGACAGAGGCATGAGTATTCGGTGTCGGGGTCTTTGGCAGTTCTGAAACAACATCATTTGGCTTCATAGTGTGTAAATCACTTCTTACAGTTAAAAAATAGGGAATAAAAACGCAATCTTTACTTTTTCTCAAAGATTTTAACGTTTTTTACTTGCCTTGTAGTTTACAGTTTGCTTATGCTTCTCTCAACCAAAAACCCATGGTCAATTTGCCCATGTTTAGGAGATTAATGTAATGAGTTTTCCTCAAGTCGAATTAAACACCAATAAAGGCCGTATTGTTCTTGAGCTTAATGCTGAAAAAGCACCAAAAACGGTTGCAAATTTCTTAGAATATGTACGTGACGGTTTCTATGATGGCGTAATTTTCCACCGTGTGATTGAAGGTTTTATGATCCAAGGCGGCGGCATGGACGAAAACTTTAAAGAAAAAGCAACGCGTGATTCAATCGAAAACGAAGCTGACACCGGCTTAAGTAACGATGAAGGTACTGTTGCAATGGCACGTACTCAAGCACCGCACTCTGCTTCTGCTCAATTCTTCATCAACGTTAAAAATAACTCTTTCTTAAACCACACAGGCAAAACAGCTCAAGGTTGGGGTTATGCCGTATTTGGTAAAGTTGTTGAAGGTATGGACGTTGTAGATGCAATCAAAGGCGTACGTACAGGTAACCGTGGTTATCATGCAGACGTTCCTTTAGAGAATGTTGTGATCGAATCTGCTAAAATTATCTCTGAATAATAATCCCTCCTGAGTAGCATTGCTACGCAAGTCCCTTTATAAAGGGAGGAAAATCCCTCTTTTTAAAGAGGGATTTAGGGAGATTAAAAGGATAAAAGTGTGACTTACCTATTTATCTCAGATTTACATTTGTCACCTGATCACCCTCGACTCGTTCGAGGGTTTTTAGACTTACTGAACGAATATAAAAATAAAAATACCCAACTCTACATTTTAGGCGATTGGTTTAACGCATGGATCGGTGATGACTATACTGCACCGTGGTTAAATGAAATTATCAGTGCATTACAAACATTTACTTCTGCTGGCAACCAAGTTTACTTCCAAGTGGGTAATCGTGATTTTGCCTTAGGTCAAAAATTCTTAGATCAATTCGACGGAATTTTATTACCTGATGTCTATAGCCTAGAAATCAACCACAAAAAAATTCGCCTCGAACATGGCGATGCCCTATGTACCGATGATGTTGCATACCAACGTTTCCGTAAAATAATTCGTAATCCAGTTTTACTCGGTTTTTTAAAGCGCACACCATTAAGTTTTAGACAAAAACTCGCCAATGGGTTCCGCAAAAAAAGCAGTGAAACCAAACAACTGAAAAGCTATGACATCATGGATGTAAATGCACAAGCTGTAGAAAATGTGATTACATACGTCGATCTTTTAGTCCATGGGCATACACACCGTCCTAACATCCATCAACTAGGCAATAAACGACGTATCGTATTGGGTGACTGGCGCGCAAATTCGGCTTGGATTTTAGAAATCAATGAGCAAGAAAATGATCAATTCGATTTTAAACAGTGGTCATATTAGGACCAGTTGATATTTAAATCATCAATCATTGCCCTTATTTTACACTTACGCTTATTCACTTGAAAAATCACTGCTACGGCTCACTCCTATACGACTTAAATCTATATAGAAATCACATTTAGCTACTTTCAGGGAAATATATATCCAGTAGAATAAAGCGAGTTTTAATTGGATTCAAAAACATGGATACACTACTTACTGCAAAAACACGTTATGCAACTAAAGCTTACGATGCAAATAAAAAAATCCCAAAGCAACAATTCGAAAAACTCTTAGAAGTTTTACGCTTTAGCCCATCTTCTGTAAATATTCAACCTTGGCATTTCCTTGTCGCAGAGACAGACGAAGCCAAACAACGTATTGCAGCAGGTCTGACAGGCAATTACATTTATAATGCAGCTAAAGTATTAAACTCTTCACATACTTTGGTCTTTTGTACCCGTACCGACATCACACCTGAATACTTAGAACAACTACTTCAACAAGATGCCGCCAGTGGTCGCTTTAAAGATGAGGCAGCTAAACAAGGTCAACGAGATACACGTCAAGGTTACGTTGAGTTTTATCGCAACGAATTGAAAAATCTTTCTGCGTGGATGGAAAATCAAACTTACTTAGCACTGGGGCAACTCCTTTTTGCTGCGGGGCTTGAAGGGATTGATGCGACACCGATGGAAGGTTTTGATCGGAATACCATTGATCAAGAATTTGGTTTAACCGAAAAAGGTTTAAAAGCCTCTGTCATCGTCGCTTTGGGTTATCGTAGTGAACAAGATTTCAATGCGGTTTTGCCAAAATCACGACTTCCAGAGGAAGTTATTTTTACTCGTTTATAATTTTCGAATTTGTAGCGGAAAACCGCGCTCGTTTAATTCTCAACATTAGCGATAGATAGATCAAGTACGTACTTGTTAAAGCCGCTTTTTACTTGATCTATCTAAAAGTATTTATCTAACAACTCACACTTTGCTGATTTATATCTAAAACCGTCGTATCAAGTTCTTTTAAAAATGTCTGTAGATCTTCAGCCTGAATAAAATCAGAATTATAGAGAATCGATGTTTGCACATCTTCTATGCCACAAAAACCAAAAATTCCTTCTACAACCTGTGTGCGTATTGCTTGAGTATAGCCATGCTTATCATATCCAGCCTGATCTCCCGTACCCGTTGCAATCAGTTTTATAGGTATCTTTTTAAGCTCGCCAGTCAACACAGCCTGATCATCTACTTTAAAAGCCCAACCGTGGGTAAATACACGTTCAAACCAACCTTTTAAAACAGCAGGAATAGACCACCAATAGATAGGGAAAACAAAATAAACGATATCGGCACGGTCAAAACGTGCTTGTTCCAACAAAATATCATTGCCCAATGTTTGCTGACCACGATAGGCCTTGAGATCAGGAATGGTGATAGCTGGTTTAAAGTCCTCTTTATACAAGTCAGCAATTTCGACATTCATTCCCTGCTGAGTCAAATGCCTCGCGATATGGTGTGAGATTTGATGCGATAAAGACTTCATGTCCGGGTGAGCAATGACAACCAATGCATTTTTGTTTTGTTCTAAAATCGACATAAATATTATTCCAGAGATATTATAATACATAAGTTACCATTAGTAACTTATGTGATCAATAGTCTCTGTCAAACATTCACTTTGTTTAAAAAATCATGGAGTATAAGAAGAATAGAATTTTCCATCACCTTTTGTGCAGCCGAAGCGTCGATTACATTATTACTTGCCGCCACACAAACTGCTTCCATCAGTCCTGTTATTGCGATAATGATTGCTTCACCATCTTGAGCTTCGAGTTGAATAAAGGGATGAACACTCTCTTTAAAAATATCGATAAACTCTTGTTGGCATTGTTGTAAATAAGTTTGCAGAATATCAGTGCCAGAAAGTGCAGCAACAACCAAACCCACCTCAGGACCCATTGCAATATGAAATTTCAAACACGCGCTACAAAAAATATGAATGGTTTGGTCTAAGCTATTTGCATGCTGTACTAATGCGCTGGATAAATCCTGTTTTTGTTTGTCACTAAATTCTTTATAGATGGCGATTAATAAACCTTCTTTATCTTTAAAATGCCGATACGCAATTGGTTTGCTAATCCCAGCCTGTTCCGCTAAGTAACCCAATGTTAGCGCTTCAACACCCTGTTCACGAATAATCGATCGAGCGACATGTAAAAGCTGCTGTCTACGGTCATCTTTGCTTAGTCTTTTACCAGTCATATATACGATCTCCTCATCATTCGCATTGTATATTTTACTTAGAATACAACTTTAAACTCAGTTATCTTCAGTAATAATTACATGCATGCCTATGTATCACCCCCATAGACCGCTTTCATCATTATGTACACCCACTTTGCATCTCTCATGGAAAGGGATACAAGTGGTTCAAGAAAGAAGTCTTATCTTTTATTAAAATTCTTTGAATCAAAATTTAAAAGACCTGCTTTTACAATATACAATTTCTACATCATCGCTTTGGCTAAACACAGTACCGCAACAATTCCACAGATCAGTCCCACCCAAGTATAGACTTTTAATCGTTCTTTAAATAAGACCACACCACTCAATACCCCGAGCACCACCACAAGAATATTCATCCCTGCAAATACTATGGCTGGTGTATCTTTAAAAATCATATGTGCTTTAACATATAAAGCAATATTGGCAAAATTAAGTCCACCCAGAACTAAACCTAAGAAAATATTCTTTGGCTGCCAATGTGGCTGAGTCACTGCAAGATAAGCGATCGACAGAATAAATGCGCCAATAAAAGTTAAATTTAACGTGACAGCAAACTGTAAACCCAGACTGCTACTATATTTGAGCAATACATCAATCGCAGCGTAGCCCGCCCATACAAAAAATAAAAATAGTGCCGATTTTAGATTTAAACTTTTATTGGTGTTTTCAGTTGCTTGACCAAAAATAATCGCCAATATCGCAATCACACCTAAAACAACACCGATTAATTTTAATTGGCTAAACTGTTCCGCAAAAATAAAATAGGCGGCTAACAAAGAAAGTATTACTGCTAGCCGTTGAGCTATTTCTGTCTTTAAAATCCCAGCGTATTGTAATGACTTTGCTAAACACAAGAAAATACTAGGCAATAACACAGCAAGGATTAAAATTAACCACCAAGGTGTATGCGCCCATGAGATATGGGTAATATCGGTTTTAAACCAATAGAAACATAGAATGCTTGCACTGAAATAGTTCCATGCAATCATTTGTAAAACATCAAAACCTTTAGTTTTTAGAAATTTCAGCAAAATTGAAACGATAACGCTACAACATGCCGCAGCAAAAATGATTTCCATAGCAATTCTTGAACTTATATAAGGGGCTGTAGACATTTCACAGATGCTTGCGACATGAGCCATTTTTGGCGCAAGATTTTTAGTCGATACAAGGCATGTTTTGCAAAATTTAATCATTCTAAATGCGCAAGACATAACACAGTAGCGGCAAAAAATATCCCTGTCCCGAAGGGTTATGGCTAAAACTTCCTCAAACTCCGTTATGAAACTTGACAAGGGAGTAGCCATTGCCTACGTTTCATGCCTTGTTTGCGTTGTTTTAGCCTATAACGCAATGCATGGCTGAAATGTCAACAGACCCTTAAAGCACAAATAAAAATGCCAGTCTATTTTAAGACTGGCATTTTTTTAAAGATCATCCATCAATTAACGATTATTTTCGTCTTCTTGACCATCTTCAAATTTAGTTTCGCTGTCAAAACCACCTTGACCGCCGAAGCCACCTTGACCACCAAAGCCGCCGCCTTGACCACCAAAACCGCCGCCTTGACCACCAAAACCGCCTTGACTACCGAAGCCACCTTGACCACCAAAGCCGCCGCCTTGACCACCAAAACCGCCTTGACCGCCGAAGCCGCCGCCTTGACCGCCGAAGCCACCTGCAGCACCGCCTTGACCACCACCGAAACCGCCAGTAGTGCCAGCTTGTGCTGGGAAGCCGCCAGTAGCTTGAGCGCCAGCTGGACGTGGATTACGTGCAGGAACGACTGTAGAAATCGCGTGCTTATAAACCATTTGGCTTACAGTATTCTTTAATAAAACAACATATTGATCAAAAGACTCAATATGACCCTGCAATTTAATACCGTTCACAAGGAAAATAGAAACTGGAATACGTTCTTTACGGAGAGAATTTAAGAACGGATCTTGTAAAGTTTGACCTTTAGACATTTTTAACTCCAAAAATTTTTAAATCAGCGCAAAAAAACTATCTTTATTTTTCAACTAAAAATTATAAAAAGACAGCCTGCGAATTTTGCTTTATCCCAAGAAGTTTCGCAAGTCTTCTTTCGCCTGCTTTATCGTCACGTAAGTTTTAAAATCGTGTATTTCTTGCAAAGAACGTAACCAAGTGTATTGACGTTTGGCGAGTTGCCGTGTCGCGAATAACGCTTTGTTCTCCATTTCTACTTTATTTTTGAGACTTAGGTCACTTTTTAATAAAAAATCTAAAGCTTGGCGATAACCCACAGACCGCATGGAGGGTAAATTATCATTTAAATCGTATTTTCTAATTAATTCCTCTACTTCATTTAAAAAACCAATGCTCCACATTTTGCTCAATCTTTGCTCTATGCGTTGATGTAATTCTAACCGATCAGGCATCAGTGCGTAGTTATGAAATATGTAACGATAGGGTTGATTTTTAGGCTGCTGCGCTTGTAATTTTGTAATGGGCTCACCTGTAATCCGATAGACCTCTAATGCTCGAATAATTCTTTGTTTATCAGATACTTTAAATTTTTCACCTGCAACAGGATCAACTGCTACCAGCTCATCGTAAACTGCCTGCCAGCCTTCCGCCTCGGCTTTTGCAACAATCGCATCACGTATTGCCTGATCTGCATTTGGCAGATTGTCTGCAAGACCTTCAAGCAAAGCTTTGAAATACAGCATGGTTCCACCGACTAAAATCGGTGTTTTGCCACGCGCATGCATATCATCAATTAAAGGACAAACATCTTCAACAAATTGAGCCGCCGAATACACCTCTAACGGTGTAATAATATCAATCAAATGATGTGGATATTGCGCTTGTTCTTCCTTGGTCGGTTTCGCAGTGCCAATATCCATATCTTTATACACCAAAGCGGAATCAACAGAAATTAACTCAAAATTACCACGCTCATATAGCTCACATGCCAATGCTGTTTTACCACTTGCGGTAGGCCCCATTAAATTAATCACGGGCAATTGATTTGACATGTAAAACTACTCTCCTCGAGCAAATAATTTATCTAATTGGTGCAATGGAAAAGCGCGCCAGGTTGGGCGACCATGATTACATTGGCTGGCAAATTCAGTTTGTTCCATTTGACGTAACAACGCATTCATCTCTGACAAACTCAGTTGCCGATGCGCTCGCACTGCCCCATGACACGCCATACCTGCCAATAACTCATCACGCTTTTGCAACAACCCTCTCGCTTCGTCATTTGGGTCAAGATCATTGAGTAGTTCAGGAATAAGTTTTTCAAAATTTGCTTTGTGTAAAATCGCAGGTACGCCACGAACAATGACTTGTTCATCACCATACTGATCGACCTCCAAGCCCAAACGTTGCAATTGTGATTGCAACTCGTCAATACGTGTTGCTTGCATTCGGGTAATCGAAACTATTTTAGGGATCAGTAATTGTTGTGATGTCCAAAATTCAGGTTTATCCCATGCGGCTTTCATCTGCTGTAATAAAATTCGTTCATGGGCTGCATGCATATCAACAATGATTAAGCCTTCGGTATTTTGTGCCAAAACATAAATGCCGTGCAGTTGTGCAATCGCAATACCCAGTGGAAATTCATCTACTCGAGATGGTATTTGTTGTTCCGAATCCAGTTCCGCATCATCACGTAACGGCGATAAATAGCTCTTTAATGCATTATTCAGTTGCGTAGAGCCATTATATCTTGGTTGTTGCGAATGAGATGAATTGTATTGCACTGCCTGAGGTCGACTTTGATTAAACTCAGTAAGTAAATCTGTCGATACATCAGTTTGATTTTGAGCATGCGACTGTGGCTCAATCGCATCATTTACGCGATGCAAAGGAAACTGTTCTTGATACTTAGGCTGCGGCTGGTATTGGGCATTCTCAGTTACCAGTTCATCCACTTTCATCGCTTGTGCTAAATCTGCACTGGCGGTTTGAAACTGAGATAAAGTTGCTTTGGCATAGTGACGTACGAACTCATGTACTTCACGCTGATTCAAAAAACGGATTTCATGCTTAGTCGGATGGACATTGACATCAATATTTTCAGGATCTACTTCTAGAAACAACAAATAAGAAGAATGTTGATGTCCATGCAAAATCCCTTCATAGGCCATACGCAACGCATGGGAAATGGTTTTGTCTTTAACAATACGACCATTCACATAAACATATTGCATATCGGCCTGTGCTCTGGCATCTGAAGGATGACCTAACCAACCCGACAATCGCATATTGATACTTTCGGCATCAATCCAATAGGCATTTTGAATAAATTGTTGACCTAGTAATTGTTGTACCCGTTGGTAACGCAGCTCGCCACTATCCGCAATCGGTAAATTCAAACGGATATGATCGTTATGCTCCAGTACAAAACGAATATCGAAATGGGTTAAAGCCAAACGGCGTACAATTTCTTCAATGTGGCCAAATTCTGTGCTTGGTTTTTTTAAAAATTTACGGCGAGCAGGCACATTAAAAAATAAATCCTGCACGCGAATATGTGTGCCTTTTTGTGCTGCGACAGCTTGTACTTGTTGGTGATCAAAAGCCGTACCATTGACTTCAACTTGATAACCAACCCCGTCTTCATCTTGGCTACTGGTCAATGTCAACCTTGAAACCGCAGCAATAGAAGCTAATGCCTCCCCCCGAAAACCTAAGCTTACAATGGCATGTAAATCTTCAGCTGTTTGAATTTTACTGGTGGCATGACGCATCACCGCCAATGGTAAATCTTCAGCGTGAATGCCGTTGCCATTATCAATGATTTCGATCAGGGTCGAACCACCTTGAGCAATACGAATAATCAGCTCAGTTGAACCCGCATCAATCGAGTTTTCTAATAACTCTTTCACCACTGAGGATGGGCGTTCAATCACCTCACCCGCAGCAATCTGGTTGGCTAAAGCGGCATTGAGTGTATGAATACGACGGGTTGAATCATGCACCATTCAATTGTTCCTGCAAAGTTTGGGATAACAATTCGGAGTTAACGGTTAAAGTTACAAATCGGGTTAATTCATCGTTCGATTTTTGGATATCAACAACAACATCCGCTTTGGGAATTTCATCACCGCCTTTAGATGGCCATTCAAATAAGAATAATGCATCCTCTATTTCCAAATAATCACGGATTCCCATCAGCTCCAATTCATAAGGATCATCTAAGCGATATAGATCAAAATGGAAAATTTCTTTCCCCTGAATCGTATACGGTTCTACCAACGTATACGTTGGACTTTTGACCGAACCCTGATGCCCTAAATGTTGTAGAAAATAGCGTGTAAATGTAGTTTTGCCTGCACCAAGATCCCCAATTAAATAAATAACGCCTGAATGCACATGTTGAGAAAGCACTTGTGCAAAATGTTGAGTGTCTTGTTCATGATTTAAGGTAAATTTCACTGAATATGACATGGCAAATAAAACAAAATTGGGATGGTGGCTATGATAACATTGCGCTGCTTTAAAGCCTAATAAACAGCTTTTAAACTGGCTTATTTTACAGCGTTCACTCTAGGTTAGTATTGTTGCATGAAACCCCTCATTGAATTCACACCACCACTCATCAATGGCGTGAGTGCCAGTAAAGTTTTTTTACCCAATGATATTTCTACACCTACTATTTTTGAGTATTTGTGTCAGCATTTTCCACATATTCAAGCATCAGAATGGCAGCAACGATTTAAAGACGAACTCATCTATGCAGCCGATGGTTCTATTTTAAAAATAGACAGTTTGTATACACCTAACACTCACATTTTTTATTATCGTTTTTTGGCGTATGAAATCCACGTGCCCTTTCAACACGAAATTCTGTTTGAAAATGAAGACTTGCTCGTCGTCGACAAACCGCATTTTTTAACGATGAGCCCAACGGGTCAATACGTTCAGGAAACCTTATTGGTTCGGTTAAAAAAACGGACTGGCTATTTCGATTTAACCCCAATCCATCGGCTTGACCGAGAAACAGCAGGTGTGGTTTTATTCTGTAAACGAGCAGAATCACGTGGTATTTATCAACAATTGTTCGCTGAACGAAAGGTTCAAAAAACCTATCACGCCATCGCTGCTTATCGTCCTGAACTCAAATTCCCACAGACCTTGCAGTTGCATTTAGAAAAAAGTGATCCTTTTTACACCATGCAAGTCAATGCTGACAAACCCAGTAACAGCGAGACACTGATTGAATTATTAGAATATCAGCAACAATACGCAAAATATTTACTCAAACCCAAAACTGGTAAACAACATCAGTTGCGTGTACATCTCAATTATCTCGGTATTCCAATCCTAAATGATTCATTTTATCCAGCCATTGTGCACAAAGTAGATGAAGACTTTAGTCATCCTTTACAATTACTTGCAAAAGCAATTCACTTCATAGATCCCATTTTGGATATACAAATGAGCTTTAGTTCTAACTATGAACTAACACTGTAAACACAACGTAATGACAAAAATTCTATTTTTTCACTGCAAAAATATTGAAATTACATTGTGATCGTTTAAAATACATGACCATAACTAAAAATATTTGGTCTTATTCTTCATGCGAAAAACAGAAGTTTATCAGGTTCGACTTGATTCACAGGAAAAGAAACAAGCCTTTGCCGTTTTTAAACAGCTTGGTATCTCCCCTGCTCAAGCAGTCCGCCTTTTCTTTAAACAGGTGGTGCTTACCAAATCTATTCCCTTTGCAATTGAAAACCAAAATATCAATATGGAACAATTGCTCAAACTGCGGAAATCAAAAGCGACTGCAACAACAGAAAATCCATCAGATGTGAATATTGAAGATGATCACGAGGATTTATTTGAAGAGCTGAATGCGCTTTTAGGTGAAAGTGACAAAACTTAACAATGTCGCATTTATACACAAGTTTTTAATTTTTAAGCTGAATTTTTTTCGCTATCCTGACAGTCCAAATAAAACGATAAGCTATAGGATGAATTAAGGATGATTGTAAAGCGAGCAACCAAAGAAGACCTGCATCAATTGGCAGTCTTATTTGATGAATATCGTCAGTTCTACGGTGCTTCATCCAATGTTGTGCAGTCTTTTCAATTTTTAAATCATCGATTTGACAACAAAGACAGTGTCATTTTTATTCATGTAAAAGATGAAATTTTTACCGGCTTCGTTTTACTTTATCTCGCCTTTTCATCCGTTGCTTGTGAAACCTACTATGTATTAGATGATGTCTACGTTACCCCGACTTATCGGAAACAAGGTTCTGCAAAACAATTGATCGATACCGCTATCCTGTTTGCTCGTCATGAAAATGCACAACGCATTAGCCTTGAAACGCAAAAGAATAATTACCAATCCCATCAGCTCTATGAAAAAATGGGATTTATCCATGATGATGAATTTAAAACCTTTCACTGCTTTTTAAAATAATTACTCATCCAATTGAATATTCTGACTCAACTGCTTTTGCGAAGGTGTTAAATAGATATACTCGCTTTCGTCGAGCTGAGGAAGTTCGAGCAATCCGATTTGATGCCTATGTAAAGATTCAACTTTATTACCCACGGCTGCCAACATGCGTTTGACTTGATGATAGACGCCTTGATGAATGGTCATTGAAAGCTGATTTTCTGAGATTAACTGAACATCAGTTGCCGCATAAATACCTTTTTCATTACGTAGTTCCACGCCCAACTCTAATTGGTGTTTTTGTTCAGTTGTTACTGGATCTGCCGTAGTCACATGATAGACCTTAGGTACATGTTTACGTGGATGAGTAAGCGACTGTAGATACTGACCATCATCTGTCAACAATAAAAGACCCGTTGTATCTTGATCTAAACGTCCTACACACTGAATACCACGATGAATAAGTATCTCAGGCAATAAACTAAATACACTTTTATGATGGGTTGCTTGATGTGAACACTCATAACCTTGCGGTTTGTTTAATGCAAGATAAACATGTTCTCGATATAAATAGTCTTCACCAAAAACCTGAAAATGCAGCTGGTCAAGATTAAAGTTCTGTTTTGGATTATCACATACTTGGTTTTCAATGCATACAGCACCATTTTTAATTAACTGTTGGCAATACTTACGTGAACCAAAACCTTGAGATTGCAATATTTTTTCCAACAGCATAACCAAACCCTAAATCAAAACTCAGCCTATTGTACTTGATTGTGTCTGCTGCTGTTGTTTGCTTTCTCATCATTCTTTATCTTTATATTTTATTCACAATTTCTCCATATGTAATACAACCCCTACAAAACCCTCGTTAAACTCTATCAATCTAGAGGTTGCACTCCATATTTCTACTCGAAAGTCTTGTTACATTTATCTCAAGTTATCAAGAATATTGTCCCACAAATAAAGGACAAGGAGTTTCACCATGAAATCGAATATTTGGTTATGTAGCCTTCTATTAGCAAGCGCTTCAATGATGTCTGTTGCTCATGCAAATAATACAACACGTGTTGCTGCAACATCGGCTTTAGGCAGTGTGGTTGGTACAGCAGTTGGTAAAGAGCTCGGTGGGCATACTGGTGCAATGATTGGGTCTGCAATCGGTGGCGCTGGTGGAGCCGCAGCATCTAGCAATAAACGTAATCGTACTGAAGCTGCAATTGGTGGCGGTTTAGGTGGTGTCGGTGGCTATACTGTTGGTAATAACATGGGTGGTACCAATGGTGGATATATTGGCGCAGCAGTCGGTGCGGCTGGTGGTGCAGCCTTAGGCAATAAAGTCGGACAAGATCGTGATGCCGATAATCGTCGTTATGATAATCGTCGCGCTTATGACAACCGTCGCTATGATGATCGTCGTCATTATAATTCACGTAAAAACGCTCGTCACGACAATGGACTACATCGCGGTTGGTACAAGAACCGTTAATAAAAGCATATGCGTTACCTCTTTAGCACCTTCGGGTGCTTTTTTTGTTGTATAGGTTCGAAACATTATATCGAATAAAATAGATATACAGACTCAAGTATATATCGTATTATGTCGATATATAGTTATGAGAATCGATGATGAAATCATTGCAAGATATTAAGTTTTCCATTTTAGAGTTAGCGCCCGTTCGAGACGATCAAAGTATTGAGTTCTCACTGCGCCATGCACTTGAACTCGCACAACATGCTGAAAATTTAGGCTATGAACGATTTTGGTTAGCAGAACACCACAACATGGATGGTATCGCCAGTTCTGCAACCGCAGTGCTATTAGGTTTCATCGCAGCGAATACTCAGCATATTCGTTTAGGCTCAGGTGGCATCATGCTTCCCAATCATGCACCATTGGTTGTGGCGGAACAGTTTGGAACATTAGCGACGCTTTACCCAAATCGTTTTGAACTTGGATTGGGGCGTGCACCTGGAACAGATCCGCTCACTATGCGTGCATTACGTCGTGGACGTAAAGAAACAGAAGATCAATTTCCTCAAGATGTGATGGAAATCTTACAATACTTTAAAGCACCTCAACCCAACCAAAGAATTATTGCCACGCCTGGGCAAAATACGCATGTACCAGTTTGGTTATTGGGTTCAAGTCTGTTTAGCGCACAGCTCGCGGCAAAGCTCGGACTTCCCTATTCATTTGCTTCGCACTTTGCGCCAAGAATGTTAGGTCAAGCCATCGAAATCTATCGCGAGAATTTCCAAGCTTCAGAATATTTGGAGAAACCATATATTTCAATGGGTGTTCCCACTGTCGTCGCGGCAACAGATGAAGACGCACAATATTTAGCAACCAGTTCATATCAGCGTATTTTAAATCTGATTCGTGGTCATAGCTTAAAACTCAAGCCACCGATTGATTCTACACAAGGTCTTGCAACTGGTGCTGAGCAACTGGCGATTCAAAACTTTTATGCAATGGCTCAAATTGGTTCTCAAGATACCGTTAAAGCTGGCTTAAATAAAATCGCGGCTCAATATGATGTAGATGAGTTTATTTTCACTTGTGATATTTATGACACACAAAAACGCTTAGACAACTTTAGTCTATTGATGGATATTAAAAATAATTAATGTCTCGATTCCATCCACAAGGCTTATTCAATTTAAGCCTTGTTGTTTTCGCTTCTTCAGTAAATCAATAGAGGTGCATTTCACGTTTCAGCATGTGTGTCGCTTGTTGCATATTGACTGCTCGGCTAAATAAATAACCTTGCCCGATCGAGCAGCCAAATTGTTTCAGCAACTCTAATTGCTCAGCATTTTCAATACCTTCAGCAACGATATCCAAAGATAACTTTGGCCCTAAAGCAATAATTGCTTGCACGATTGCTAAAATCGCCTCGTCACTATTCATTTGACGAATAAAATCGCAGTCAATTTTCAAACAATCTACAGGATAATCCCTTAATCTTGTAAGTGATGAATGCCCTGTTCCAAAGTCATCAAGTGCAATCTTAACGCCCTGCTGTTTGAGCAAATTTAATGCCCGAATCACATAGTCAGAACCACGATCATCCAAAATGTGTTCTGTGATTTCTATCTCGACCAAATGATGCGGAATTTTATACAGGTTCAAACGATACAATAAGCGCTCAGCATAATTATCTTTAAGAAATTCAACAGGCGCTACATTAATCGAGACAGGAACAACAGCCAACCCTTGCTCAATCCACATGGCAATATTGTTAAAAACTTTATTTTGTATCGCATCACTAATTCGTGTAGCTAACACATAATCCTGAAAAGCTTGTTCAATATTAATAGGTGAATGAATACGCTTATCGTCCGTTTGCCAACGTAACAATGCTTCAAATCCAACGACCTTGCCATCAGATAAGCGCACCTTAGGTTGATAGAACGGAACCATAAGATCATCACGAATAATATGACGTGCTTCAGTTAATTGAATGGCGATATTTTGCGCAGCAACCTGCATCTGTTGATTAAACATACGAAAACCACCGCGCCCCGTGGCTTTTAAATCATTTAATGCGGTATCTGCACATTTCATTAAATTCAAGGAATCTTTTGCATCTCGTGGGTAAATCGCACAGCCAATACTCATGCTGCCATTAATTAAATTACCCGCATACGTGATTGGTGCATCTAACTGTCGACTAACTTCAATTGCAACTTTTTCAAGATCAAACTCAGCATCAATTCCATTGACTAAAATAGCAAACTCATCACCGCCTAAACGCGCCACAAAAGTATTTTCGGGTAGATTGTTTTCTATTCGCTTCGATAAAACACGCAGTAAGTGATCTCCTGCAGCGTGCCCAAGCGTATCATTGACATGTTTAAAATAATCTAAATCTAACAACATTAAACCAAGAAACTTTTCACTCTTTTTATGTCTTTGCAATGCACGTTTAAGTTGTAGTTTAAAGAAACGACGATTGTACAATCCTGTCAATTCATCCAATTCACTCGAAATGCGCAGTTGAATTTCTGTTTGTCTTTGAGCAGTTACATCACGAGACAGACAAAGAATCTGCACAACTTGACCGTTATCATTTAATATCGGCGTGAGTAAATTGTCCCAATATTGCTTATCTTCTCCGTGACCACTCATGCCACGAAAACGAGCGGTTTTACCTTTAAGTGCCGTCTTTAATGCATAATTTGCCTTTGATCGTACTTCAGGCGCTAAAAGCTCTGTCCACTTCATCCCAAATCGATGATTGCTTTCGGGAATATTTAAGGCAATACATCCAGTTCTATTTACATGCAGTAAACAACCATCTACATCTAAGAGTTTGATGCAATCCACGCTATTATCAAGCATGTTGGTTTGCGCATTAATACATTGCACTAGATTTTGTTGATATTGTTTGGTTTCATGAATATCGACACTATTAATAAACCAATATGCATGATCACCAGAGTTGTTTGCTACAAGTTTTGCAGACAATAAAAACCATCGATATGCACCTGATCGATGTTTCAATCGGCACTCAACATGAAAAGGAGTTTTATATGAGAATGCTTGTAGCCATTCGCTTTGAAAAACCGAAATATCGTCTGAATGGATCAAATCCATCCAATTTTTTTTGAACTTCTCTAATTCATTTAAACCGATATATTCTTGGCTGACGCTATTGAAAAAATAAGCGTCACCCTGATCTGAAAGCAACCAGACTAGACTCGGTATACTATTGAAAACGTTTTGCTGGACTTCGTTCATTTGATGGTTTGATTGAAAAGTTAAAGCCAAGAATTCACATGCTTTTAAATAACTTTACTGGCTTTACGTTCAAACAGAATTCTTTATTTCAAGATGTTCAGTTGCAATAAAAACCACATACCATCAATTATAGCAAAAGTGAGATTTGTATCACAATATTTTATCATAAACGTGTGGAATTTAACATCATAGCGGCATTTTTATTAATTAGATTTTATCATTCAACATCAATTGTTTATTTTTAATTAAATATTTATTACAAACTTAGCATCATAATTTAGAAAAAAATTTCAATCAAAGGCCACCTATCCAGCAGTGTTTAGGCAGCCCTATTTGATTAACCAATACGACGTTTTAAACCTGTCGACTGCAAAATACGCGTTGAGATTTCTTCAATCGACATTTCAGTGACATTTAAGTATTTAATCCCTTCTGAAATATAAATTCCTTCAATCGCACGTAATTCCATTTGACACTGACTAAAACTTGCATAACGACTATTCGCCTTACGTTCACTCCGAATCGCAACTAAACGCTCAGCATCAATCATTAAACCAAAGAGCTTATTTTTATGTGCTTTCAAGACCGTTGGTAGACGGTTGTCGTCCAGATCTTCTTCAGTTAAAGGGTAGTTTGCAACACGAATCCCGAATTGTAACGACAAATAAATTGAGGTTGGGGTTTTACCAGAGCGTGAAACACCCACTAAAATTAAATCAGCTTTATCATAATGACGTGTTCGCGCACCATCATCATTGTCCAGTGCAAAATGCACCGCATCAATACGCGCCTTATATGACTCTGAATCTGTTACTGCGTGCGTTTGTCCAACCAATGTCGTTGGTGGAATACCCAGCTCTTGTTCAAGTTTACTAATTAAGCCTTCAAATACATCCAAATTTACGGCTTTAGCAGTATTGATAATTTCACGGGCATTTGGATCAACCAAAGTATCAAAAACCAACGGTAAAGAGCCATCACGTTTTTGACATGCATTGATTTCTACAACCACATTCATTGCCGCTTCTTCAGTGGTGATATAAGGCATAATATGAATGTCAAAATCTACGTTTGGAAATTGCGCAAGTAGTGAATGTCCAAGGGTTTCTGCGGTGATTGCTGTCCCATCTGAAATAAAAAATACGCTCCGTTTAATTTGTTTACTTTCGGGCATCAAAATTCTCCTTAAACATTTGTCTTAGTGCTCTATAATCTTTATAGTAAACTCATCTAACATGACTGTCGCTTAGTAAAATACTAATTCTAAGCACTTTCGTATAATTTCATACCAATGATGGTCATTCATCCTGCAAAAAAAGTGGAGTAAATACTTTGGAAGCGCGCGTAATCGGTCTGGAAAAACTAGGGAAACACGATGTAGAACTCGTAGGTGGGAAAAACTCATCTCTAGGTGAAATGATCAGCCATTTATCCAATGCTGGTGTATCGGTACCAGGGGGTTTTGCAACGACTGCTGCTGCCTATCGTGAGTTCTTAGATCAAAGCGGTTTAAACGCTCGAATTCAGGCTGAATTGGCTCAACTCAATGTTGATGATGTAAATGCACTTGTCGAAACTGGTGCAAAAATCCGTAAATGGATTGTTGATACTCCGCTCACTTCCGCACTAGAACAAGAAATTCGTGACGCTTTTGCTGCACTTTCAAACGGTAATCCAGACATCGCTGTTGCTGTACGTTCATCTGCTACTGCTGAAGATCTACCAGACGCTTCATTTGCAGGTCAACAAGAAACTTTCTTAAATATTCGCGGTATTGATAACGTTCTTATTGCGATTAAAGAAGTTTTTGCTTCCCTGTATAATGATCGTGCAATCGCTTATCGTGTACACCAAGGTTTTGAGCATAGTGTCGTTGCCCTTTCTGCTGGCGTACAACGTATGGTTCGCTCTGAAACTGGTGCTGCTGGTGTTATGTTTACCCTAGACACAGAATCAGGTTTCCGTGATGTCGTGTTTATTACCGCATCATATGGTTTGGGTGAGATGGTCGTGCAAGGTGCAGTTAACCCTGACGAGTTCTATTTATCTAAACCGCTATTAAATAATGGCAAACACTCTGTTTTACGCCGCAACCTCGGTTCTAAACACCAAAAAATGATTTATGGTGAAGAAGGTTCTGCGGGTAAATCAGTTGTTGTTGTTGATGTCGAAAAACCAGAACGTCAACAATTTGCGTTAAACGATCATGAATTACATGAATTAGCCAAACAAGCGCTGATCATTGAAGAACATTATGGTTCGCCAATGGACATCGAATGGGCTAAAGATGGCGATGATGGTCAAATCTATATCGTTCAAGCACGTCCAGAAACAGTAAAAAGCCGTCAAAATGTCGGTACAATGGAACGTTATCTACTCAAACAACGCGGCACAGTGATTTGTGAAGGTCGTTCAATCGGTCAGCGTATTGGTTCTGGTAAAGTTCGTGTGGTTACCTCGATTAAAGAAATGGACAAAGTTCAAGACGGTGATGTTCTTGTCTCTGATATGACCGACCCAGATTGGGAACCTGTCATGAAACGTGCTGCTGCGATTGTAACCAATCGTGGTGGCCGTACTTGTCACGCAGCAATTATTGCCCGTGAACTCGGTGTTCCTGCAATTGTAGGTTGTGGTAATGCAACAGAAGTTCTTACTGATGGTCAGGAAGTCACCGTTTCTTGTGCTGAAGGCGATACGGGCTTTATTTATGAAGGCGCGTTAGACTTTGAAGTTCAACGCAACTCGATTCACTCGATGCCTCAGCTTCCGTTCAAAATTATGATGAACGTCGGTAACCCTGACCGAGCGTTTGACTTTGCTCAAATTCCAAACGAAGGTATTGGGCTTGCTCGTCTGGAGTTCATCATCAACCGTATGATCGGTGTGCATCCAAAAGCATTACTCAACATTGAAAGCTTACCACGTGAAACGCGTGCTGCTGTTCTAACACGTACTGCAGGTTACACCTCGCCTATCGAGTTTTATGTTGAGAAGTTAGTTGAAGGTATTTCAACACTTGCTGCTGCATTTGCAGGAAAGCCAGTCATCGTTCGTATGTCTGACTTCAAATCAAATGAATATGCAAACTTAATCGGTGGTAAGTTATACGAACCAGAAGAAGAAAACCCAATGTTGGGCTTCCGTGGTGCAAGTCGTTATGTTTCCGACAACTTCCGTGATTGTTTTGAGCTTGAATGCCGTGCCTTGAAAAAAGTACGTGATGAAATGGGCTTAACCAACGTTCAAATCATGATTCCATTCGTTCGTACTGTTTCTGAAGCAAAACGTGTCATCGAACTGCTTGCGCAAAATGGTTTGAAACGTGGCGAAAATGGCTTGAAAGTCATCATGATGTGTGAATTACCAACCAATGCTTTATTGGCTGAACAATTCCTTGAGCACTTCGATGGTTTCTCAATCGGTTCAAACGACTTAACTCAATTAACATTAGGTCTAGACCGTGACTCTGGCATCGTATCGCATTTATTTGATGAACGTGATCCAGCAGTAAAAGCCCTACTTTCTATGGCGATTCATGCTTGCCGTAAAGCAGGAAAATACGTGGGTATTTGTGGTCAAGGTCCTTCCGACCACCCTGATCTTGCAAAATGGCTCATGGAACAAGGCATTGAGTCTGTTTCACTTAACCCTGATTCAGTGCTTGATACTTGGTTCTTCTTGGCTGAAGAAAAAATTAAGCAAGCTTAACCACTATTGTAAAAGACCCCACTGGTGGGGTCTTTTTTCATCATTTGTGATAGAGATTTAGAATATATGCAAATTTACTTGGCTCGTAATAATCAGCAAGCTGGTCCCTATACCTTAGAACAAATCAACCAAATGCTTGCTAGTCAAGAAGTTCTTCTTACTGATCTTGCATGGCATGAAGGGATGGCAGAATGGAAAACGCTTGGTGAATTAACCCAAGGAAAACTTGTGTATGAACCAATTGGTCATACATCAACTCCATTTCCATCGCCAATTCAAACTGAAACAGTATCTCCTACTCAACAGTATCAAGCTAAAGCATCTACACAAGAAAGCAATGTCGAACTAGCATCTATTGGTTCTCGTGCATTAGCCAAAGCGGTTGATCTCATGTTGTGGCTACCAACCCTAGCTATTCCATCATTTTATTTCAACGATGAACAACTTCAGCAGCTTTCTGAACTGCAACAGCAAATGCAAGCAACTGAGTTTGCTTCATCGAAAGCCGCCGAACTGCAACAACAATTGTTTCAACTCATTCCCGTTGAAGCATGGCAGAGCATCATGATCTATATCTTGGTTATGCTCATGATTCAAGCTTATTTTATTGCCAAATCTGGTCAAAGTATCGGCAAAAAACTTGCTCGAATTAAAATTGTTGATGTCGAAAGCAACGATCAGGTGAGTTTAATCCGCTCGTTTTGGTTGCGTAGCGTTTTATTTATTATTTTAAACTTCCTGTTAGTCCCGATTATCACAATCATTGACTATGCATTTGCACTTGGCAAAAACCGCCAAACATTACACGATAAATTCGCAAAAACCAAAGTGATTAAGCAATAATTACAAATCAATAAAGAAAAGAGGATTAAATCCTCTTTTCTTTATATTAAGCTGATATTTATAGAAAAAGCATATCGCGAAATAACAATCCCTACAAAATAATTCGGGTTTTAAAACAAGCATTTCACACCACTTTATCAGTAGCTTAGTTTTTCAATATGAGGCATAATGCCCAACAACGTAGCGGTGTCGCATGTTTGTTAAGCATTTATTAAAAGAAATTCTTAGCAAACATGCGACACTTTATTCGCTATCCCATAATTTAATTAGGGAATGGGACTCTTCACCGAGGTTGTAAAATGAGACAAACGATTTTAGCTGTATTGTCTTTATCAACGCTTGCTGTGCTCTTAACTGGGTGCGGTGGTGATATGGTACTTCTAAACAGTAAAGGTCCAGTTGGTCAGGGTCAAGGTAGCCTGATGATGACTGCGATCTATCTAATGCTATTGGTGGTCATCCCATCAATCATTATGGCATTATGGTTTGGTTGGAAATATCGCGCGTCAAATAAAGATGCAGACTATAAACCTACTTGGGCACACTCTACGACAATTGAGATCGTTGTTTGGGGTGTTCCAGTCATTATTATTGGTATTTTAGCTTGGTTAACTTGGTGGGGTTCCCACAAGTATGACCCTTACCGTCCATTAGAATCAGATAAAGCACCATTAACGATTCAAGCAATTGCTGAACAGTTCAAATGGGTATTTATCTATCCTGAGCAAAATATTGGTACGGTAAATGAAATACGCTTCCCAGTAAAAACGCCACTCAGCTTTAAAATCACCTCTAACTTCACAATGAACTCATTCTTCATTCCACAGTTAGGCGGTCAAATTTATGCGATGGCAGGTATGCAAACTCATCTTCACTTATTGGCAGATGAGCCAGGTATCTTCCGTGGTATTTCTGCGAACTATTCTGGTTATGGCTTTTCACAAATGCGTTTCATGGCGCATGGTGTTAGTGACGCAGAATTTGCACAGTGGGTAGAAGCGGTAAAAGCGGGTAATGGTACAAGTATCAATACTGAAGCAATTCAAAAAGGTACACTTGACCAAGCTGAATTAGCAACTTTACGTGATGGTAACCGTTCTAAACATCAGATCGAAGTTCTAATCGCCAAAGCAAAAACACCAGAAGAGAAACAAGCGGCTGAGGAAATGAAATCATATCCTACTGCCCCACATCCAGTGACTTATTACTCTTCGGTTGAGCCTAAATTGTTCGAATCTGTAATCAATCAATACATGAGCAACTATCATGGTGCAGATCACTCAGCATCTTCTGCTGACCACGCCACTGATGTTGAACATGCGACAGCTTCTACAGAGGAATAAGACATGTTTGGAAAGTTAGGGTTGGATGCAATTCCACACGATCCAATCGTGTTGGTGACTATTGCATTAATGGTTTTAGGTGGTATCGCACTTCTTGCAGGTATTACTTATTTCAAAAAATGGGGCTACTTGTGGAACGAATGGTTCACCTCTGTAGACCATAAAAAAATTGGTATCATGTATATCCTCGTATCAGTGGTCATGCTTCTGCGTGGTTTTGCTGATGCAATCATGATGCGTTTACAGCTTTTCCTCGCTAAAGGTGGCGGTGAAGGTTATTTACACCCAGAACACTACGATCAGATTTTCACTGCGCATGGCGTAATCATGATCTTCTTCGTAGCAATGGGTCTTGTTGTAGGTATGATGAACATCGCCGTTCCACTGCAAATTGGTGCACGTGACGTGGCTTTCCCATTATTAAACTCTTTGAGCTTCTGGTTATTCGCCGGTGCTGCTGGTTTGATGATGGCATCTCTTGCGCTTGGTGAGTTCGCAGCAACAGGTTGGATGGCTTATCCTCCTCTATCAGGTATTGAGTATTCTCCTGGTGTTGGTGTTGATTATTATATTTGGGCACTTCAGGTTTCTGGTCTCGGTACGCTTTTAACAGGTGTTAACTTCTTTGTTACCATTATTAAAATGCGCGCGCCAGGCATGAAACTGATGGACATGCCGATCTTCACTTGGACTTCACTTTGTACGGCTGTATTGATCATTGCTTCGTTCCCTGTATTAACAGGTACACTTGCAATGCTTACGCTAGATCGTTACTTCGGTTTCCACTTCTTCACAAATGAGCTTGGCGGTAGTCCAATGCTTTATGTGAACTTGATTTGGACATGGGGTCACCCTGAAGTATATATCTTAGTATTACCAGCCTTTGGTTTATACTCAGAAATCGTAGCAACCTTCTCTCGTAAAGCGTTGTTCGGTTATAAGTCTATGGTGTATGCAACCATCGCGATTACTGTACTTGCGTTTGTTGTATGGCTTCACCACTTCTTTACCATGGGTGCTGGTGCGAACGTCAATGCGTTCTTCGGTATCATGACCATGGTTATTGCGATTCCTACAGGTGTGAAGATCTTCTCTTGGTTATTCACCATGTATAAAGGTCGTATCACATTCACGACACCAATGTTATGGACGCTCGGCTTCCTTGTGACTTTTGGTATCGGTGGTTTGACTGGCGTACTTATGGCTGTTCCACCTGCGGACTTCCTTGTACATAACTCATTATTCTTGATTGCTCACTTCCATAACGTGATTATCGGTGGTGTGGTGTTTGGTATGTTTGCCGGCATCATCTTCTACTGGCCGAAAATGTTTGGTTGGAAGCTCAATGAAGCATGGGGTAAAGCCTCATTCTGGTTCTGGTTCATCGGTTTCTATTTTGCATTCATGCCACTTTATATCCTTGGTTTCATGGGTATGACACGTCGTTTGAATACATATGACAACCCTGAATGGGATCCATACTTAGCGATCGCATTGTTTGGTGCTGTTTTGATTGCAATCGGTATTGCATGTTTCTTAATGCAAATCATCGTTGGCTTCTTACAACGCAAAGACAATATGGACTACACTGGCGACCCATGGGATAGCCGTACGTTAGAATGGGCAACTTCGTCTCCAGCTCCATTTTATAACTTTGCGCATGTTCCTGCTGCCGATGGTATCGATCGCTTCTGGACCGACAAAGAAAATGGTGTAGCATACGCTCGCAATACCAAATATGAAGATATCCACATGCCGACAAATCGTGCTGCTGGTTTCGTCATTGCGATGTTCATTACCATTCTTGGTTTTGCTCTCATCTGGCATATTTGGTGGCTTGTTGTCGTTTCATTCGTCGCTGCTATCATCAGCTTCATCGTAAGCTCATTCACAAAGAATGTGGATTACTATGTTCCTGCTGCTGAGGTAGAACGTATTGAGAATGAGCGCTATGCGTTACTTGAAAAACACTTGAAGAAGGACTAAGGATATGGCTGAAGTACTTCATCACGATAACCACGGACACGACGGTCATCACGAACATGATGATACCGATATAACGGTCTTTGGTTTCTGGACATATTTGATGAGTGACTTGATCCTTTTCGGATCACTCTTCATCGCATTTGCTGTATTAAGCAGTCATATTCCACCTGGTACACCTAGTGCATACGACTTATTCCATGATTCTTTGGGATTCGTATTAGCTGAAACCTTTGCACTCCTTATTTCTTCTGTGACATTTGGATTTGCAGTACTTGCATCTTATAAAAAGAATGTTAACCAAGTTCTTTTATGGTTAATCATTACTTTTATTTTTGGTGCAACGTTCATTGGGATGGAAATCTATGAATTCCATCACCTTGTTCATGAAGGTTATGGCCCAACTAAGAGTGCATTCTTATCAGCGTTCTTTACTTTGGTTGGTACACACGGTATCCACGTAACCTCTGGTTTAGTGTGGATGATCGTACTCATGTATCAGATCAAGAAGAACGGTTTGACACTACCGAATACACGTCGTCTTGCTTGCTTAAGCTTGTTCTGGCACTTCCTTGACATCGTTTGGATCTGTGTATTCAGCGTAGTTTACTTACTGGGAGTTCTCTAATGAGTAGTCATGATCATAATGCTGCTGGCGCATCACACGGTAATGTAAAACAATACACGGTTGGTTTTATCCTTTCTGTCCTACTCACCATCATCCCTTTCGGGATGGTGATGGCTGGCGGTTTCAGTCGTGGCGTTTTAGTTACAGTAATTGCAATCACTGCCGTAGCTCAGGTACTTGTACAACTTGTGTACTTCTTACACATGAATACATCATCTGATCAACGTTGGAACCTTATTGCATTTATCTACACAATTTTATGTATCGCTGTACTTCTAGTCGGTTCTGTGTGGATTATGAATTATCTACATTACAACATGATGATCTAAACTGATTGACATGTTGAAAAAATACTTATTCCTGACTAAGCCAGGAATTCTCTTCGGTAATTTCATTACCACCTTGGGCGGCTTTTTTCTAGCCGCCCAAGGCTCTATAGACCTCTTCTTATTATTATTGACCTTAATCGGAACAACATTCGTGGTTGCTTCTGGTTGTGTTGTAAATAATGTAATTGATCAAGACATCGATCAAAAAATGCAACGCACCATGAACCGTGCACTTGTTAAAAAAACAATCTCCTCTCCCATTGCATTACTTTATGCATTGGTACTTGGTCTGATTGGCTTTAGCATTCTATGGTTTTATGTCAATGCTTATGCTTTTTTATTCGCAGTTATTGGTTTTGTGGTCTATGTCGGTTTTTATAGTTTGTGGACGAAACGTACCACAATCCATCAAACCGTGATTGGTAGTATTTCTGGGGCGAGTCCTCCTGTTATTGGTTATACGGCTGTTAGTCATCAATTCGATATGGCTGCCCTTTTGATTTTTGTTGCATATGCTTTATGGCAAATGCCACACTCATGGGCAATCGCAATCTATCGCTTTGACGATTACAAAAATGCAGGAATTCCTATTTTACCTGTAGCTCGTTCTATTCTTCGAACGAAAATAGAATCACTCATTTATGTGGTTTTATTTACGCTGGCGATGAATGCACTGTATGTCTATGGATACACCAATGTTATTTTTCTGGTGATCTGTAATGCACTTTGCGTGTACTGGTTCTACATTGGTATTTTAGGGTTTAAAGCTGAGAACGATCAGCTTTGGGCAAAACGCTTCTTCCTATTTTCAGTGATTTTAATCACTGTGATTAGTTTAAGTTTTAGTTTTACTTTCAACAGCCCTGCACCTTTCCTCCCAATTTTTTAAAAAGATAGAGATCAGCTCTATCTTTTTATTCGCATATCTAGGCTTTACTGCCTTACTTCACGCCAAACGACGAATATCGCTTGCGATTTCAACTAAACCTGTCTAAAATCGCAGCTTCGCAATTTGCGACTTAACTTTTTAAGTTATGACTCCTTGCTTCTAACATTGTTGTTAGGGGCTGTTTAAACCGTAAGGAGCTGACAATGCGTCATTACGAAATCGTACTTTTAGTACACCCAGATCAAAGCGATCAAGTTGTAGGTATGGTAGAACGCTATATCTCTCAGATCAAAGAAGCTGAAGGTCAAATTCACCGTTTAGAAGATTGGGGCCGCCGTCAATTGGCTTACCCGATTAACAAAATTCATAAAGCGCACTACATTCTTATGAATGTTGAATGTGGTCAAACGACTCTTGATGAATTAGAGGAATTGTTCCGTTATAACGATGCAATTATTCGTAACATCATTATTCGTCGTGAACACGCAATTACTGAAGAATCTTTACTTGCGAAAAGTGCTGAAGAAAAACGTGCGCGTAAAGCTCAACGTGAAGAAGCACAACACGTCACTCAAGAAGCTGAATAAGGAGAACCTCAATGGCACGTTTTTACCGTCGTCGCAAGTTCTGCCGCTTTACAGCTGAGAAAGTTGCGTACATCGACTATAAAGATATCGACACTTTAAAACAGTACATTACTGAAAACGGCAAGATTGTTCCTAGCCGTATTACAGGTACTAAAGCTCGTTATCAACGTCAATTAGCATTAGCTATTAAACAAGCTCGCTATTTGTCTTTGATTCCGTACACTGACAACCATAAGTAAGTGAGGTGAGCTGTGGACGTTATCTTATTACAACGCATTAAAAATCTTGGTAAATTAGGCGACAAAGTATCAGTTAAAGCTGGTTACGGTCGTAACTTCTTGATTCCTCAAGGTAAAGCAGTAGCTGCTACTGAAGCAAATACTTCTGCTTTTGAAGCACGTCGTGCTGAACTTGAGAAACAAGAAGCTGACATTTTAGCTTCTGCAAATGCACGTGCTGAACAATTGAACGAAGTTAATATCGTTATCACTGCTAAAGCTGGTGATGAAGGTAAACTTTTCGGTTCTATCGGTACTCGTGATATTGCTGATGCTTTAACGAATGCTGGTCTAGTTGTAGACCGTGCAGAAGTTCGTTTACCAAACGGTGCGCTTCGTCACACTGGTGAATTCAACGTCGCAATTCAATTGCATCATGATGTTGTTGCTGAAGTTCTCGTTACTATCGTATCTGAGTAATTTCTGCAAAAAAAAGAGCATGTTTTACATGCTCTTTTTTTATGCCTAAAAAATATAAAGAACATTCAACTTTAATTATGATTTGATAATCACCCATCTATAATATAGGGTTAGATATGCAAAAGAAAAACCGTTTAATTGCTTTGATACTCGCTATGTTTTTAGGATTGTTCGGAATAGATCGTTTCTATCTCGGCAAAAAAACCAGCGGTATTTTAAAATTGATTACCTTTGGTGGTTTAGGCCTGTGGTGGTTTATCGATGCCACCCTACTCCTCCTTGATGCTTTCCTCTATTCTTTGGGTAAAGACAATGGCTTTGTCAAAGATGCTCGCAAAAATGATCTTCGTTATGGTCTTTCTGCTTATCGCTTAAAAAATGGTAAATTCGTACCAGACTGGTTTGCAAGCTCTTAAAAACAGAATCGCATTATGCAATAGCAGAAGTGACTATCTATTATGCTATTGCATCACTTACACAATTTTCACTGAATTAAATTTTCCAGATCAACTTCATTTGGATTAAGATAGTCACTCGTTAGTGTTTCATCTTTTTATTAGGTCTTGTTATGTCACAGGCGAATGCCAATTTTACAAAAAATCCTCCAAAGACAGAGAGTAAAATGAGTGACTCAGGTCAACTAAAGGAATTCCGTACCCCACCCCATAACCTTGCCATTGAGCAAGCGGTATTAGCCGCATTGATGACGGTTGCTGAATCATTCGAACAAGTCAGTGACTTACTCAAAGAAAATGATTTTTATGCAACACGCCATAAATACATCTATCGTGCGATTGAGAAACTTGCCCAAGAAAACTCGCCTTATGATGCCGTTTTAGTCAATGATTGGTTGCTCAAACAAAATCTACTCGATGCAATTGGTGGTGAAGAATATTTAATGCAATTGATGGCAGACTCGCCTTCAAGTTTTTATAATCTTGAAACCTATGCCAGCAAGATCAAAGAGTTTTCGACTCTACGTACAATGATCAAAGTAAGTACAGATATTCTGCAAAATGCTTACGATACCAAAGGTCGTCCTGTCAGTGAAATCCTTGATCTTGCTGAAACTCAAATCTTTTCATTGGCAGAACAACACAATAATAATAAAAAAGATTCAGGTCCTAAATCGATTAGTTCAGTGACAGCCGATGTAATCATGAAACTCGATGAACTTTCTAAATTAGAAGGAAGTATCACAGGTTTAACTACAGGCTTCTTAGAACTGGATAATAAAACCTCTGGGATGCAAGCTGGAGATTTAATCATTGTTGCAGCGCGTCCATCGATGGGTAAAACCACATTTGCCATGAACTTGGTTGAAAGTGTTTTACAATATAATCGATTGCCTGCTCTGGTTTTTTCTATGGAGATGCCAGCCGACTCGATCGCCATGCGTTTGATTTCTGCGATGGGGAAAGTCCATCAAGGACATTTACGATCAGGTAATCTTGATGCAGATGAATGGACCAAAGTCACAGGTACAATTTTGCAGTTACAACAAATGCAATTGTATATTGATGACTCCTCTGCCTTGCCACCAACTGAACTAAGAGCACGTGCACGACGTATCGCCAAAATGCATGATGGCAAAATTGGCTGTATCATGGTCGACTATTTACAGTTGATGAAAGTCCCGGGCATGGGAGATAACCGTGTCGGCGAGATTTCTGAAATTTCTCGAAGCCTGAAAGCCTTGGCAAAAGAAATGCAATGCCCTGTGATTGCACTGTCACAGCTTAACCGTAGTTTGGAGAACCGACCAAACAAACGCCCTGTTATGTCTGACTTGCGTGAATCTGGTGCCATCGAGCAGGATGCTGACTTAATCATGTTTATTTACCGTGATGAAGTCTATAACAAAGAATCTAAAGAGGCAGGTACTGCTGAGATTATTATCGGGAAACAGCGTAATGGCCCGATTGGTTCTGTCCGTTTAGCATTTGAGGGTCAATACACTCGATTTAGCAATCTATCACCAGAATTCTATGCGCAATATGATAACGATGAATAATAGTTGATTTAATACCTGCTTTATATACTTTTCCAAGTCGTCCCAAAGGAGAAATCAGGGTGCGCCAAGCAACAGTTTATATTGACAGTTCTGCGCTGCAATATAATTTAAACCGTGTCAAACAACTTGCTCCACATTCAAAAATTGTAAGCATGGTTAAAGCCAATGCTTACGGACATGGAATCAAAGACTGCTTAGCCGCCTTAGATCGCACAGATGCTTTTGGTGTCGCCTGCTTAGAAGAAGCAATTGAAATCAGGCAACTTGGATACACTCAACCCATTACGTTAATTGAAGGCGTTTTTTCTGAAGATGAAATGACGCATGTGATTCAATATCAACTTGAATGTATGGTTCATCACGCTCAACAAGTTGAATGGTTGATAGCACATAAAAATACTTATAACGCACTTGGCTTAAAAGTTTGGATAAAACTAAATAGCGGTATGAATCGTTTAGGTTTTAAAAGCTCTGAAATTATACATGTGATCCATCGTTTAAAGGCGGAAGGTTTCAATTGTGTATTGGCCATGCACTTCGCCAACGCAGATGCAGACCACGCTTTAAACGAACAGCAAATAGATCAGTTTCTACAAGTAAAACAAGCTTGTGAGCCGATCATGGCTTCTTGCTGTAATTCTGCGGCTATCTTTAAATATCCTGAATTACATTTCGATTTTGTCCGTCCGGGAATCATGCTTTATGGTGCAACGCCATTTGCTGATAAAAACGTACATACACTTGATTTAAAACCAGTCATGACCTTTAGTGCTGAAATCATTGCCTTAAATCATATTCAACAAGGTGAGCATGTCGGTTATGGTTCTAGTTTCACTGCGGCAAAAAATATGAAAATTGCCATCGTTTCTGTTGGTTACGGCGATGGATATCCGCGTGCTTATCTAAAACCAAACGTCGTTGCGATTAATCAACAACTTGTTCCAGTTGTCGGGCGTGTCAGCATGGATATGCTCGCAATCGACGTAACTGGCATTGAGGCAGAAATAGGCACCCGAGTTGAACTTTGGGGTAAGCATCGCTTAGTCGATGATGTTGCAGATGCCAATGGCACTATTGGATACGAACTACTGTGTCGTTTAACACAAAGACCATCTCGGCGGACAAACCCGTAACCAAATACGCCTTGTGCTCTTTTTTCGTTTTATCTTTAATACGGTTTTGACGATTTAAACGAAAAAAAGCATGTTGAAATTTATTTACGATAATCCACTCTATAAAATGCCGTTTCAGCAATTTGTTCTCTTTCTAGCACGAATTTCACTCGGCATTTTCTTTTTCACAACGGGTTTCAATAAACTTTTCGTTGAGAAAAATAAATTAATTATGCTAGAGACGATTATTGATGCAGGCATTCCATTCCCTGAGATGATGAGTAGCTTTGTTTCAGCTACGGAAATGTTAGCAGGCTTCTTGCTAATTATTGGATTATTTACACAAATCGGCAGTATTCTCTTATTTATCATTTGTCTTACTGCACTCTACACGGTTGGAATTCACACGATTCCGCCCAATCTAGATTCCATCAGCTGGCTCAGCTGGTTTTTTTATATTCACGATTTTCTATATATGCTGATCTTAGCGATCCTGATTACATCTAAATCTCGATTTATGTCCTTGGATCATATCCTAAACAAAAAATTTGCGTCTTAAGCTAAAAATACTACACAAAATAAATGTTTATTCAGGTGAACTGGTACTTTCAGATCTTTATAAACCATAATCATTTGTTGGTTCAGGTAACTCTTGCAAACCACGGCGCAAGGTTTCAGACCACTGTTTACTGATCTGGGTGAAATAAGGATCTTCTTCATTGATACGCTTGGCAGCAGGGCTTTTAAAACTATCCTTATGATAAACCAAAGCATCTAAAGGCAAACCAACAGAAACATTGGAACGTAAGGTTGAGTCAAAAGAAATTAATGAACAGCGTAAACCTTCGCTTAAAGGCATCGTATAGTGTAATGCGCGATCTAAAATGGGTTTGCCATATTTGCTTTCACCAATTTGAAAATATGGTGTATCTGTTGTTGCGCGAATAAAATTACCCTCAGGATAGACATTATAGAGCTGTATATCTTCACCCAAAATTTGACCACTCACCAAAATACTGCATGAATAATTCATTTGCTCATGTGTATTGCTCGTAATATCTTCTAAAACACGACGTAAGGTTTTACCAACCAGTTCAGCAACCTCAAACATGGTATTTACCGTATACAGGTTTGGCTCTTGGTTTAAAGTTAAAGTATTTTGCAAGTGCCCAACAACCGCTTGAGTGGTTGCCAAATTGCCTGCTGTTTGCAGTGCAATAAAACGCTCGCCCTCGACACCAAAGGTATGCAATTTACGAAATACAGAAATATGATCGACCCCTGCATTGGTTCGAGTATCGCTAATCAACACTAAACCTTGCTCTAATCTTAATGCACAACAATAGGTCATCTTTCTCTCTTTACATTCAACAAGCCAATACCTGAACAGTAGACATCATACTTTCAACGCCACCTTGTTCACGCACACCACGAATTGGTGCAACATCTAGATAATCACGTCCAACTGCAACGTAGATATGATTCTGAGGTGTAAATATTTGATTACTTACATCGAAACAATACCATTGATTATCTAAAAAAACCTCTGCCCATGCATGACTGGCAAGGTGTGGTTGATTTCGATCGTATAAATATCCCGAAACATACCGTGCAGGTAATTGTAGTACACGACACATCGCAATCAATACATGTGCATGGTCTTGGCAGACACCTTGACCTGCATAAAATGCATCTATTGCAGAGGTTGTGACTGATGTACTTTGTGGTTGATAAGAAATTTGCTGTAAAATTTTCTCTGATAAAAGAATCAAATGTTGACGATCTTTAACTTTAACCACTGAATGAGCAAAGTCCGACATGGCTAAATCACAACAAGTTATTGCGGTACGCTGCTGAAAAAGCATTGGGGAAATATCACTTTCAAAATAACCGAGTTCAGTATCCAATAAATCAACAATCCCCTGTGCCATAATTGTTAAATAACGATAATCATGACGTTGAGTCGCTGTAATCCATAAATTATTAAAAGCATCCCGCTTGCATGTGTATTGTCCTGGCACACTCACATGCCAAGTCTCAACAATTTGATGCTGAGAACTTTGGGGCATCATTTTTATAGACTGCACACTGTTTCGTGCAGTCTCGGTATAACGATAATGAGTTTGGTGATTCACCATTAGCTTCATGAGCTTACCTCAAATTGATTTTCCAGCGTATAAGTAAATGCATAAAACTGATTTAAATAAGGCTGATCTTTCAATATCTCCCAACTCGGCTTTAAATCGTCCCAACCTAAATGAAACAACCGTTCAATGATGGGTTCGACCGTATTAAGCACATGATTAATATTATGCTGAAAACGGAAGTAGGTATCGATTCGTTCTACGTTCTGTCCAATATGTAGGAATAAGCAAATTTCCTCTTGCTCTGTTTCTAAAATTGCACAACATTGCTTCACTATATCACCAATTGCTAAAGCATCAGATGGTGCATTTTTAATGAGATGATTGAGTTCCGCATAAGCTTGAGCCGATAATAGCCCTCTTAACTCCTGAATATTATCACGCGCAATCTCAAGCTGACTCAACAATGAATAAGGCTGCTTTCGATCCAACATAAACTGATTTAAACTTTCAGCATCATCAATCTGCAAATAAAGCGCTTGAGCAAATGCCGCTGCTTGCTGATCATTAGCTAATGGCAACTGACGTACAACATGATCAATTCTAAATAAATAACGACCCAACCAGTAAATATGTTGGGCATTTGAGCGAAGTAAAACCATACATGTCCTCCCTTATATATTTTAAAATCATCTAGAACACATCCCGATAAAATACAGTTCTGTGTTTTAGACTAAAGCACTGCTAGGAAGACCGTTAAGAAGGTAATGTTTCAACCACCCATGTATCTTTGATTCCTCCACCTTGAGAAGAATTAACAACCAACGAACCTGCTTGCATAGCGACACGGGTTAAGCCACCAGGAACGATTTCAGTGCGATAAGGTGAGCTTAGTACAAAGGGACGTAAATCAATATGTCGTTCTGCCACACCATCAGATGTCAGTGTAGGTGCAACGGATAGTGCTAAAGTTGTTTGTGCAATATATAAATGCGGCGCTTCAATAATTTTTTCTCTGAATGCCTCAATTTGTTGTTCATTTGCCTGAGGACCAATTAACATGCCATAGCCGCCTGAACCTTGCGCCTCTTTTACCACCAATTTCTCTAGATTGCTTAACACATAATCAAGCTGCTCAGCATCACGACATTGATAAGTCGGAACATTATTCAAAATTGGCGTTTCACCTAAATAGAATTGAATCATCTGATCCACATAGGGATAGATAGACTTGTCATCTGCCACACCTGTTCCCGGCGCATTGGCAATCACCACATTATGTTGTAAATATGCCGCCATAAGGCCAGCAACACCTAAACAACTATCGGGTCTAAAAATCAATGGGTCTAAAAACTCATCATCTACCCGACGATAAATCACATCAACTTGTTGACGGCCACGAATCGTTTTGACATAAACTTTATCATCCTCTACAAATAAATCTCGACTGGTCACCAAGGGAACATCCATTTCACGCGCTAAAAATGCATGCTCATAATAGGCACAATTAAATCGACCCGGCGTTAAAACAACGATTAAGGGATGATCAACATATGCATTTTCTTCTAAAATTTCTCGTAACACGCTTGGAAAGTGCTCGATCCCTTGTAAATTATTACTTAGGCACAAATCTGGCATCAGCTTTTGACTAATTTTACGACTCTCGATCATATAAGACACACCAGAAGGTGTTCTTAAATTGTCCTCAAGAACAAAAAAATCGCCTCGACCATCTCGAACAATATCAATACCACTGATTTGTGAATAAACCTTACCTTTTAAAGCATGCTTTAACATATGCGGTTGGAAAGCCTCATGTGTCATCACTTGCTGTGCAGGGATCAAACCCTCTTTTAAAATATTTTGTCCGTGATAAATATCGTCTAGAAAGTAGTTCAACGCTTTGACTCGTTGCGTACATCCTGCTGCGATCTTTTCCCACTGTTTTTTTTCAATGACACGCGGGATCAAATCATAAGGAATGGTTCGCTCTACCCCTTCTTGATCGGCATAAACATTAAAGGTAATACCTTGATATAAAAAATGTTGTTTTGCCTCAGCACCGAGTGCTTTTAAGTCATCAAGACTATGCAGGCTCAACCATTGCTCAATTTTTCTTGATGCTTCACCATTAAAACTTTCATCGTCTAACATCTCATTAAAAAATTGTGACTTTAGTTGCTCAAATAGATTTTTTTTGACATTGAGCTGTTGAGTAAATGTAGATGAATGTACCGAGACTGTCGCTACTTGATCTGGAGCGTAATAGTCTGTGCTGATATCTAGGTTGTGTTCTTGTTCTGACATATAAACCTCGCTTCATCGTTTATTTATTCATAAATCAAATAAGCAATTTCAGTGCCATTCATATAAAAAGCTTCTTTTTTGATCAGATTTAAAATATTTAAACAAGTTTGGGTACATTTCAGTCGTAAATACGTAATCTAAATATGATGGGCTTGCTAAATAGATATAGTTTTTTTATTGTGTCTGCTTTAGATCATTAAATTACGTACCCAGCTTATGTCATCCATACAAGAAAAAGAAACCTCAAATAGCCTTTATCGCCAATGGCAAATTTTATCTCGTCTCTCCACAGGAAAATGGATGGGCACCCGTGAATTACAAGAAATCTTAGAGCGTGAAGGGATTGAAATCAGCCTCCGTACAATTCAACGCGATTTAAATCAAATCGCACAACGCTTCCCGATTGAAAGCAATAAAACCGTACCCCAAGGATGGCGCTGGCGTTCAGATGCCCCTATCCAAAGCTTGCCACATATGACCAGCTCACAAGCAGTGACTTTTATGATGGTAGAAGAACATTTACGTCACTTACTTCCCCCAAGTTTACTTGAGGAAATGACTCCTTGGTTTGATCTGGCAAAACGTAGTCTCTCCACTCAAAACAACGTTAGACAATGGATCAACCGCGTTCGTATTGTCCCTGCCAATCAACCATTAATTCCACCTATGGTGGATAAGCACGCGCAACAAGCAATTTACGAAGGGCTACTACAAGACAAGCAAATTGAGTGCATTTATCGAGCAAGAATCAATCAAGGTGAAGATAAGAGCTATATTCTTAATCCTTTAGCTTTGGTCCAAAAAGGTGCTGTGATTTATTTGATCTGTACACGGAATGACAAAACCGATGTACAAACTTTTGCTTTGCACCGTTTTAAAGCAGCTACAGTATTAGATAGCCGCGCACTACATCCTGTAAATTTCGATATTGATAGCTATATTGATTCTGGTGCGCTGGGTTTCCGCGTTGATTATAGTAAAGCAACTGAGCTCGTTGAACTGAAACTCACCATGACTGAAAGTACCGCTCAAAGTTTCTATGAGAGTCAGCTAAGCAAAGATCAGGTCATTCAGCCTCTAGAGGAAAATATCGTTGTGGTTTGTGCCACTGTTCCTTTTACCTCGCAACTGGTGTGGTGGTTAAGAAGTTTTGGTAAAAAGTTATTAAATATTGAACCAGCGGTTGTTTATAATGCGGTGAAGGAAGAATAATCCAACTAAAAAAAGAGAACCACTTGGTTCTCTCAAACTTTTTAGAATTTTTTATTTAGAAATAAGCTGATTTTTGTTCTATTAAAATAATCAAACCAATTCTTTCCCCCCATGCGATCAGAATTGGTTTGTGCCATTTCATCACTAGAATATAATTCAGCATCGGCATGCTAATTCATATCCATTGTAGCGAATCGTTTTCATGGTCATTATTAAAACCCTCTTTGTTTTGAATGTAAAAACAATATAACGAGGATTATAGAATCTGTGAAATAACAAAGATGGGATTCAAAAGCTGATTTTTTGCTATTAAACTTTTTACATACATCCCTTTTTTCTCCCGTCGGGAGAAATACAAAGCGGCTAAACTATGATGAAAGATATCTATTATCGCTGGTTTTATAAATAGATGTTAAATACACAAAAACTATTCTTGCAATAATGCTTCAAAACCATGTAAATGCGTAAAACGTCCCACATGAACTTGATATTGATCTATGTCAGCTACAAGTCTTTGAAAATGCTCTGACTGAATATGCTGATCTAAAGCAGCTCGATCAACCCATTCTTCAATAAAAACAAAGTGCCCTTTCTGCTTTATATCATGATAAAGATCATAAGCTAAACACCCAGCTTCTGCTTTTGTTTTCTCAACAAGCTCTCGATAAAGTGGTAAAACAATTTCGATTTTATCTGGCTGAATAAAATCTTCGGCAATTAATTTTAATGTCATACAACCCCCCCCCTTATTCAAAAGTTTTCCATAAAAAAACCCTCAAAACAAATTTGAGGGCTTTTTTATCATCGACTCAGCTTATGCTGAAAATGGATGACGTAAAACAATTGTTTCTGCACGATCAGGGCCCGTTGAAACGATATCAATTGGGCAACCAATTAACGTTTCAATACGACGTACATAAGCCAATGCATTTGCAGGCAGTTGATCAATTTGAGTCAAGCCAACGGTAGACTCACTCCAACCAGGCATGGTTTCATAGATTGGCTTTAGGCTTTCAAATGAAATCGCATCTGATGAACCAGCACAGCCAGAATCTACATCTTCATAACCCACGCAGATTTTGATTTCTTCTAAACCATCTAAAACATCTAACTTCGTTAAGCAGATACCTGATAAAGAGTTTACTTCAACTGAACGACGCAAAATCTCAGCATCAAACCAACCACAACGACGCTGACGACCAGTAGACGCGCCAAACTCGTGACCTACTGTTCCTAAATGACGGCCAATCGCATCACCTTGATCTGTCACTGCATCATAGTGCAACTCAGTTGGGAATGGGCCAGCACCAACACGAGTTGTATAAGCTTTGGTAATACCAAGTACATAATCTAAATGAAGTGGTCCCATACCTGAACCAGAGCTCACACCACCAGCAGTTGTATTTGAACTGGTTACATATGGATAAGTACCATGATCGATGTCAAGTAATGAACCTTGTGCACCCTCAAACATGATCGCCTTACCTTCTTTGCGGTAATCATGTAACACTTTAGTCACGTCAATGACCAATGGAGCTAGTACTTCACGCCATTCATTACAAAGAGCAAGTACATCTTCAAACTTCACTTCATCAACGCCATAGAATTGAGAAAGCTGGAAGTTATGAAGCTCTAGCATTTCCTGAAGTTTTTCTTCAAGTAACGCACCACCACGAATCAAATCTGCTACACGCACAGCACGGCGAGCAACTTTATCTTCATAAGCTGGACCGATACCACGACCTGTTGTACCAATTTTGGCATTTCCACGTTTTTTCTCACGTGCTTGGTCAAGTGCAATGTGGTTTGGCAAAATTAATGGACAGTTTGGAGAAATACGGAGACGATCTTTAACAGGTACGCCTTCTGCTTCCAAAATTGCCATTTCTTTGATTAATGCTTCAGGAGATAGAACCACACCATTTCCAATTAAGCATAATACGTTTTCACGTAAGATACCTGATGGAATGAGGTGTAATACAGTCTTCTTACCACCGACCACAAGCGTATGACCCGCGTTGTGTCCACCTTGATAGCGTACGACCGCAGCCGCTTGATCTGTGAGCAGGTCGACGATTTTACCTTTGCCTTCGTCGCCCCATTGGGTACCAAGTACCACAACATTTTTGCCCATAATAGCCTCATTACATCATGCTGTTAAAATTGGAAACCAAGCTGTGAGCTTAGCAATTAAATTTTTTCAATCACCCACTGCCCATTTTGAGACACCATCTGATGGGTCGCATAAGGCACCGAGCTTAAATCATCACTACCTAACAATTGCACCACACGTAGACCTTGGCTTCGGGCATCCGCAATTGCTTTTAATAAATCTTGGTCATGACCTTTAGGGGCAACTAAAGTTTCTATTTCCACAAACTGGGTAGCGCCTAAAGCATATAGGTCACAACTAAATCCTGTTGCTGGACGTGCACGTCCAAAATGCTCACCGATGCCATCATAGCGTCCACCTTGTGCAAGTGGCGCAGCACGATTAGGTGCATAAATGGCATACATTAAACCTGTATGATAGTGATAACTACGCAACTCAATCACATCGATCCCAATATTTAGGTTAGACCATTGTGATTGAATTTGCGCAAATGTTGTTTTTAATGCATCAAACGCATTTCTAAAATCAACATCATTCAAAATATCTTGGCTTAAATGCGTTTGTAAAGCATCAAGATCACTTGCATAACGACCTAATGCATAAAAATCAGCGCCCATTGCTAAGTCTTGGGTAAATTCCTCTAACTCAGGCAATGCTTTACGTTGATATAAATCTGACAGTTGGTTTTCGGTATTTTTATTTAATCCTGCTCGTTTGACCAAGCTGCGGAATAAACCAACATGCCCTAAATCTAAATGAACACCCTCTAAGGTATGCGCATGTTCAATTAAACCTAACATCACATCAATCATTTCAACATCAGCTTCGATGCTGTCATGACCATACAACTCCGCACCTAACTGTAAAGGTGTGCGCGTTGCATTAAAGTTCTGTGCTTTTGTATGTAACACTGTGCCTGCATAGCAATAACGTGCAACACCTTCAACGGGAAGAACATGTGCATCAATACGCGCAACTTGCGGTGTCATATCCGCACGAATTCCAAGCAAACGACCAGATAGTTGATCAATCACTTTGAAAGTAACTAAATCTAAATCTTGATTGGATTCGGAAAGTGAGGACAACGATTCGATGTGTTCAATAAATGGCGTATAGACCAATTGATAACCTCGAACTGCGAGGAAATCTAAAGCTTCTCGGCGCAGAGTTTCAACCACTTGCGCTTGTTCGGGTAATACATCTGCTACCCCGTCAGGGAGCAACCATGTCTCTGAAATGGTCATGTTCAAACCTAAAATCTGTTCACCGTGGAAGCATCCACACAAAAAGCAGCCACATAAAAAAATCGGGTGAATGCCCGATTCAGCGTAGTGTAGCATGAAGATTTATGCGATGCACCTGAGAATTTGAATAAAAACTGCTTATTCCACTCTCTAAAAAACAAACAGATTTTATATAATTAACCAATATTTTCAATAGATTATTGTTATTGATCTGGCTCAAAAAACCAAGTTCGCTTTCCAAAGAACTGCCCAATACCTGAACTATCACCTTGTTTCCAATTCACCTTATTTGATTTTTGAATCGCTTTAATCGCTTGTGTATTGAACGCAAAACAACCTTTTTCTAACATAGCTAGGCGAAGTTTCTCACTTAAACATTAATAAGAAAAAGCTTGGGCAATAAAAACATATATAATAAGTTTGCTAAGAAAAGAAAACATACATTATGAAATACATCTAGCCATCGTTAGGGTAATTCACTAGATTTATTGCATAAATAATATTTAATTAATCGAACTCATACGTAAAACATCTTCATTAATTAGAGAAACAAAATTAAAATACATATTATTAAACCAACCTTAATATTAAAAATTACCTTTAATAAAACAATTTCCTTTATAGCCATTTAGTTATATTATGAATATGCCTAAATTTCAGGCGATTCATTATAAAAGACATTTAATCAATGAGGGTTTTATGAAAACAAAAATCATAATAGGCCTGTTATGTATGGGGATACTAACAGGCTGTGGTAATGATGACGATTCTAAATCAGATAAACCACTTACACCTGCCGAAAAAATTGCAAAAATGGAAAATAGCGGTGAGCTACCAAAACTCGATCGTACCGATACTGTTGCTGGTATTGATGCCGATCAGAATGGTATCCGTGATGATATTGATGCATACATCCAGAAAACCTACCCAACTGAAGAACAACGTAAAGCCGTGAGTCAGTATGCAAGAAGCTTACAAGCGTCTTTGTTGGTTGATTTAGAAAATAAAATTATAGTTAAGGCAGCAACAAATACCACTTCAAGAGCAATTAGTTGCATTTTTAAGAAAGTGCCTAGTGGAAATTCACCTAATGGTGGAAGTGTTGTTGAAGAAATTCTTGGTGTTACAACTAATACGAAACAACGCTTATTGCAATATATTGCCTTAGATAAAGCTTTAGATGGCACAGTCATTTCTTCACCAAGTGGAGATGTTTGTGATGAATAAAATTATTACTTTTATCTTATCGACCACATTAATTTTCTCTAGCTCTCTTCACGCAAGTGAAATTTCAGCTGAAAATAATATTTGCAAAGTCGATGGGGAAACTGTTTTTGCCCTTTTTAATGGTGTTATGACATCACATCAGGTTGCTCGTGATAATTTGGAAAGATTAAGAATTATCCATGGAGAGACTTCTCCAGATGGAGGAACCATTGACTATGACGTGATGTATAACCACTCAAATGGCTATGAAGATTTTGTCGAAACTTTTGAACAGCGTTTTGAAGAACAGCATCTATTAAGAGAACGCTGGGAACTCTTCTTTCAAGTCTTAAAAGATCAAGGCACTTGGTGGGATCGAATTAACCTTAGCATTCCTGAGTTAATTGTTAATGCTGGGCAATGGCGACAAGTATTACAAGCAAACTTTATTAAAAACTTATCTGCCTTATTGGCAAATCCACCTGCAACGATTGCGAACTATGAAGAGCATCAAACAAAAATCGACAGTTGGATACTAGAAGGGAAAAAACTGCTTTTTGTTGCTCATTCACAAGGCAACCTATTTGTAAATAATGCATACAACTACACGACAAGTAAAATATCCAGTGAATCAGTTCAAGTGATACACATTGCGCCTGCCTCACCAATCACCAATGGCTCACATGTTCTTGCGGATCAAGATTTAGTCATTAATGGACTACGAGCATTTGGTAGTGTGCCACCTGTGACCCATAACATTCCGATATTCAAACCATTGATGAATAATCATGGGCGTGACTTTTTGGGGCATGGTCTCATAGAAACGTATATGAACCCAGCCTTTGGTATGTACGAAAGTATCAAAGGGTATGTCGATACTGCATTAGCATCATTAAAAGCACCTCCAACCCAAGCTAGTCAAGGATTCTTCACTGTAACCTTATCATGGGATGGAAGTGGGGATGTGGATTTGCATACATTTGAGCCATCAGGTAGTCATGTATTTTATAGCAACAAGCAAGGTACATCAGGCTATCTAGATGTAGATAATACACATAGCTTTGGTCCAGAGCATTATTTCGCAAGTTGTGACAAGACCAAGCTCTCAACAGGTGTTTATAACATTTCTCTAGCAAACTATGCTCGTGCAGAAGGTAGAAAAGCAACTGTACAAATTTCATCAGATGCTGCTGGCGTACTTGGTACAAAATCTGTCGTAATGGGTGCTGAAACAAGAGATACCCCAACCTTCGACATGTTTAATGTTCGTGTTAATCTAGACCCTCAGACTCAAAAGTACTCTGTTTCTTTGGAATAATATTATTAGACCTTCATATTATTTTATAATGAATACCTCCTTAATTTTCAGAGAGGTATTCATTGAGCAAAATTTTATGCAAACAAAAATCATAATCAGTCTGTTATGTATGTCGATACTCACAGGCTGTGGTAATGATGACGATTCTAAATCAGATACGCCACTTACACCTGCCGAAAAAATTGCAAAAATGGAAAATAGCGGTGAGCTACCAAAACTCGATCGTACCGATACTGTTGCTGGTATTGATGCCGATCAGAATGGTATCCGTGATGATATTGATGCATACATCCAGAAAACCTACCCAACTGAAGAACAACGTAAAGCCGTGAGTCAGTATGCAAAACAGTTACAGAAAAAATTACTGGCAGATACACAAAATAAAATTCTAGTAAAACAAATCACGAATGAAGGGTCGAGAGCCATTGGTTGTATTTATGAACGTTTTAGCAATGGTGATTCCAAAAATGGAAGTGTGGTACAAGAAATACTTGGTGTAACAACCAATACCAAGCCACGACTATCAGCTTATAAGCAGTTTGATAAGGTTTTAGATGGTACGGTCATTTCTTTACCAAGTGGAGATGTTTGTGATGAATCGTTATTTACGATGCCCGACCAAAGTCTCTAACACTTTCACCAACTCAACATTTTGCTTTTCCAGCGCAGCAACATTGGCGATCATTTTATCGAGCACTTCTTGCTGAGTATGCATTTTCTTGGCTAAGTCCTGCATGATTTCTAAACTCTTTTTAAGATGTAGCTCTAAATGCAAAACCTTTTCTTCTACATGTAAAATTTGAGCATCACAATTTGGCTCTGGTTTATTTTTAAACTGAAACCAGAATAAAAAAATAACCGCTAATAATAAAAGCGCAATAAATCCCCACATCAATATGAATGTCATTTAAATCCCCAAGTTAATTTATAAAATTTAAACTAAATCATTCACACAAATGATTCACATAAATCAAGTAAACGATTTGCATAGCCCCATTCATTATCATACCACGCAAAAACTTTCGCTTGATGACCGACAACTATTGTCTGAGTCAAATCAACAATTAAAGAATAAGGTGAATGATTAAAGTCACTTGATACAAGGTCTTCATCCGTAACTTGCATAATCTGTGCATAATCAAATTGTGCTGCTTTTTTTAATACTTCATTGACTTTATGCACAGTAATCGGCGCGTGTGAAACAAAGGTTAAATCAATCGCTGCCACATTAATCGTCGGTACACGGATCGAATAGCCATCGATTCGATTTTCCATCTTTGGCATGACTCGTTTGAGTGCGCCCAATGCACTAGAAGTTGTTGGGATAATATTTTGTCCCGCTGCACGCGCACGGCGTAAATCCCGATGTGCATGATCAAGTACTGATTGATCTGCTGTCACCGCATGGATTTCAGTCATTAATGCCGTTTCAATACCAAATGCATCATCGATAATTTTGACCAATGGCACGAGCGCTTGAGTGGTACAAGACACACTGGAAATAATTTGGTCGGTGGCTTTAACTTCGGCATGATTGACGCCATAGACAATTGCAGCATCCACAGAATCAAACGGAGCAGCTCCAATAATGACTCGTTTTGCCCCCGCCTCTATGTGACGCGTTGCATCCGCTCTGGAACGGAACAAACCCGTACACTCAAGCACCACATCTATTTCTAGATTCGTCCACGGCAGCAATTCTGGCTGTGCCTGTTTAAAGACTTGTAGTTTTAGCTGACGTTGGTTGGATTGAATATTTAGAAAAATCTGTTCATTTTCAATCTGAATTTCGACCTGACCCGCAAATCGTCCATGCGTGGTGTCATATTTAAATAAATGGACTAAAGTTTGTACGTCAGCAATATCGTTAATTGCAACGATTTCAAATTGAAATTGTTTAGGGTTTTCAAACCATGCACGTAATACATTCCGACCAATTCTGCCAAATCCATTAATCGCGATACGTTGCATGTAGAACCCTTATTCATAAAAACATCATCTTTGTGTATCAATATCTGTGAATACTTTATGTATAAAGTGTCATCAGACTTGTCTATGGTAAAACATGAACAGCGTTGTTGAATATAGATTTTTAGCTTAATCACAGTTTTATATGATATTGCTTGTAAAATCGTTGGTTGCACAGGTAATTTCCGTTATAATTTAGCACTTTCAAAATTATGGACGCTTGGTTGTGAGTACTCGTTTTATGACATCCGCTGAAATCCGTGAAGCATTTTTGCGTTACTTTGAATCGCAAGGGCATACACGTGTCGCTTCGAGTTCACTTGTTCCCGCCAACGACCCAACTTTGCTATTCACCAATGCTGGTATGAACCAGTTTAAAGACTGTTTCTTAGGCTTAGAAAAGCGCGATTATATCCGTGCAGTTTCGTCACAAAAATGTGTACGCGCTGGCGGCAAGCATAACGACCTTGATAATGTCGGTTACACCGCACGTCACCATACCTTCTTTGAAATGTTAGGTAACTTCTCTTTTGGTGATTATTTCAAACGCGATGCATTGAAGTTTGCTTGGGATTTCTTAACCAGTGAACAATGGTTAGCATTGCCTAAAGATCGTTTATATGTCACGGTTTATCATACTGATGATGAAGCCTTTGATATTTGGAATAAAGAAATTGGCTTAGCTCCTGAGCGTATTATCCGTATTGGTGATAAAGGCACAAAATTTTCTTCAGATAACTTCTGGGCAATGGGTGATACAGGTCCTTGTGGTCCTTGTTCAGAAATTTTCTATGATCATGGCGATCATATTTGGGGCGGTTTACCGGGTACACCTGAAGAAGATGGCGACCGTTTCATCGAAATCTGGAACAACGTATTCATGCAGTTCAACCGCACTGCGGATGGTGTGATGCACCCTCTTCCGGCACCTTCTGTCGATACAGGTATGGGCTTGGAGCGTATCTCTGCTGTACTACAACACGTCAACTCAAACTATGAAATTGACCTGTTCCAACACTTATTAAAAGCTGCTGCAGATATTATTGGTTTCGATACCACTGCCATCGAAGCTGAAGCAAATGAGAAAGGGACAAAAGTTGAATACCCTGCTTCACTGAAAGTCGTAGCTGATCATGCTCGTTCTTGCTGCTTCTTGATTGCTGATGGCGTAAACCCTTCAAATGAAGGTCGTGGTTATGTACTCCGTCGTATTATTCGTCGTGCTGTCCGTCACGGCAACAAATTAGGCGCAACGGGTACATTCTTCTACAAAATGTTGCAACCGCTCATTGAAGCCATGGGCGAAGCTTATCCTGAACTTGCTGCTCGTAAAGACGTGATCGAAGCGACATTGATTCGTGAAGAAGAACAATTTGCGAAAACACTTGAGCAAGGTTTGAAGTTATTAGAAGCTGAACTTGTTCAACTTAAAGGTAATGTGATTGCGGGTGAAACTGTATTTAAACTTTATGATACCTATGGTTTCCCGACTGACTTAACCGCTGATATTGCGCGTGAGCGTGACCTGACGATTGATGAAGTAGGTTTTGAAGTAGAGATGGCAGCACAACGCCAACGTGCGCGTGATGCTGGCAAATTCGCAGTTGACTATAACAGCATTGTTAAAGTTGAAGGTGAAACACAATTTGATGGCTATGATGCAACACAAGGTCAAGGTCAAATTGTTGCACTCTACAAAGATGGCGTTCAAGTTGATGAAATCAATGAAGGCGATGAAGCACTGATCGTTTTAAACCAAACCCCTTTCTATGCGGAAAGCGGCGGTCAGATTGGTGATACAGGTATCTTCAAAAACGATACGGGCATCTTCGAAGTTCAAGATACCAAGAAATCTGGTGGTGCATTTGTGCATCAAGGTATCGTGACTGTAGGTAGCCTCAAAGCAACTCAGAATGTTGAAGCAACAGTTAAAGCAGATATTCGTGATGCGACTGCGCGTAACCACTCTGCAACGCACTTGTTACATGCTGCTTTACGTCAGATCTTAGGTTCACACGTACAGCAAAAAGGTTCTCTGGTTGCCAGCGACATTTTACGTTTTGACTTTGCCAATGATCAGCCCGTTTCATTTGAACAATTGCAACAGATTGAGCGTTTGGTCAATGCTGAGGTGATTGCCAACACACCAGTAAGCACTGAACTTCTGGATATTGAATCTGCCAAATCAAAAGGTGCAATGATGCTTTTTGGTGAAAAGTATGGTGACGAAGTTCGTGTACTTTCGATGGGTTCTGTGATTGATGAAAAGAATTTCTCAATCGAACTTTGTGGTGGTATCCACGTGAAGCGCACAGGTGATATTGGTTTATTCAAAATCACATCTGAAGGCGGTGTTGCAGCAGGTATTCGTCGTATTGAAGCTGTGACTGGTACTCAAGCACTTGATGTTATTCAGAAAGCAGATGCTGATATTCAAACGATCAATAGCTTGTTAAAAGCACAAAAAGATCAAACTGTAGAAAAAGTTGAAGCAATTGCTGAAACTGCTTCAGCTTTGCAAAAGCAAATCGAGCAATTAAATCAAAAATTAGCAAGCTTCCAAGCCGCTGATTTACTTGATCAAGTGAAAGAGATTGCAGGTCGTCAAACACTAATTACCACGGTAAAAGGCTTGGATGCAAAATCATTACGCAATTTGCATGACAGCGTAAAATCAAAATTGGAAGATGCAGTCATTATTTTAGCTGGCGTTGATGGTGATAAAGTGAGTTTAATCGCCTCTGTCGCTAAACAACATGCTGCACATCTAAAAGCAGGTGACATCATCAAACACTTGGCTCAAGAGCTAGGTGGCAAAGGTGGTGGCAAACCTGACTTAGCACAAGGTGGCGCGCCACTAAACGAGAAGTTTGATCAAGTGATTGCAGCACTGCCTGCTTGGCTTGATCAATAAGAACTTCACTTTTGTGTAACTGACCCTGATGCCATTCAGGGTCATGGCTTATATGGAATAACTATGGCTTTAATCGTTCAAAAATATGGCGGTACTTCGATGGGTACTCCTGAGCGCATCTTAAATGTTGCTCGTCGTGTCAAGCGTTGGCATGATCACGGTCACAAAGTGGTTGTGGTTGTGTCTGCAATGAGTGGTGAAACTAACCGCTTACTTGCGCTTGCAAAGGCCATTACCAGCACCCCTGACCCACGCGAACTAGATCAAATGGTGTCAACGGGTGAACAAGTAACGATTTCCATGTTAGCTATGGCACTAAATTCCATTGGTGTAGACGCTAAATCATATACTGGTCGTCAAGTTGGTATTAAAACTGACAGCGCATTTACCAAAGCACGTATCGAATCAATTGACACAGATATCATGACCGAAGATTTAGACGCTGGTCGTGTATTGGTTGTTGCGGGCTTTCAGGGCTTCGATGCCAAAGGCAATACCACAACTTTAGGTCGCGGTGGTTCAGATACCTCTGGTGTCGCGCTTGCTGCTGCATTAAAAGCAGATGAATGTCAGATTTACACGGATGTCGATGGTGTTTATACCACTGACCCGCGTGTTGCACCTAAAGCTAAGAAAATTGATCGTATTTCTTTTGAAGAAATGCTGGAAATGGCATCTTTAGGCTCAAAAGTTTTACAAATTCGCTCTGTTGAATTCGCAGGTAAATATCAAGTTCCATTGCGTGTATTATCTAGTTTTGACAATGATGATGATGGTATTTTTGATGAAGAATTCAAACAAAATGTAGGCACACTAATTACCACTGAGGCAGAAGACGATATGGAACAACCAATCATCGCAGGTATTGCATTTAACCGTGACGAAGCAAAATTAACGATTTTGGGTGTTCCTGACGAACCAGGTATTGCGTCTAAAATCTTGTCGCCGATCAGTAATGCCAATATCGAAGTGGATATGATTATCCAAAATGTAGAAGAAGATGGAACAACTGATTTTACGTTTACCGTGAACCGTAATGATCTAGCGAAAGCAAAAGCGATTTTAGATCAAACAGCAAGTAGCATTGAAGGATGTGAAGTTGTAACACGTGATGATATTGTTAAAGTATCTATCGTTGGTGTTGGCATGCGCTCTCATGCTGGCGTTGCGAGCAAAATGTTCACAGCATTGGCTGAAGAAAGCATTAATATTCTCATGATTTCTACATCAGAAATAAAAGTTTCTGTCATCATCGAAGAAAACTACCTTGAGTTAGCAGTTCGTTGTTTACATACAGCTTTTGGTTTAGACCGTGAACATGGCGAAAGCAGTGTACGTGCTTAATTATTAGCTCGTTAAACATATTTACTTTCATGTAAATAGTAAAAAAAACAGAGCCACTATAGTTTTTTTTATAGTGGCTCTGTTATATTAGCCTTGAGGTTTTTAAGAAAGTTCTCACAAAACTTACGAAATAAATTTTTTTACATATTTTTGTTAGAATTTTCTGTATATTAGGCTGTGCTTTCAAATAATGAATTCCCTGTCGCAAGTTTTAAGCGTTTAGCAAGGAGATAAACATGCTGATTATGACCCGTCGTGTCGGAGAAACATTAATGATTGGGGATCAAGTCAGTGTTACTGTGCTTGGCGTAAAAGGCAATCAGGTGCGTATTGGTGTAAATGCTCCAAAAGAAGTTTCTGTGCATCGTGAGGAAATTTACCAACGTATCCAACATGAACGTGCCATGCATGAGCATTTACAACATCTTGATCAAGACTATCAATATCCTTCTTATGAAGAAGAAAATGCTACCGATTTCACTCAACATAATAATTTTAATCGTTGATATGAAAAACTCTTCTCATAAAATTAAAGCGACTCATCTGAGTCGCTTTAATTTTTTTAAACGACCTGTTTTTAATTCATGCTAGACCCAAGGCTTTTTTCACAGGCCCGTAACTACGGCGATGTTGCTCAATAACACCATGCGCAGCAATTGCTTCAAAATGCGCTTTGGTTGGATAGCCTTTATGCTTGGCAAAACCATAATCAGGATATTGCTGATCTAAGAGATGCATTTGGCGATCACGGGTGACTTTCGCCAAAATACTCGCGGCGCTGATTTCAGCATGACTGGCATCTCCACCCACGATGGCTTCACATGGAATCGTGATTCCTTTCGGAATTTGATTACCATCCACAATAACTTTTATAGGTTGCGTCTCTAATGTTTCAACTGCTCGACGCATCGCCAAAAAAGTGGCTTGTAAAATATTAAACTCATCAATTTCAAGATGGTTTGCTTCAGCGATCGACCATGCAATCGCCTTTTCCTGAATCTCTAAAAAAAGCTTTTCACGCTTTTTTTCAGTCAATTTTTTAGAGTCATTTAAACCCTCAATCGGTTTATTCGGATCTAAAATCACAGCAGCAGCAACGACAGAACCTACCAAAGGTCCGCGCCCTGCTTCATCGACACCAGCAACAAACATATTTAAACTCTCAAAAAGGCTGATGACTCAGCCTGATCTATTATTTAGCTTGCTTCAAAGCTTCATTCACACATGCGTTCACAGTTTCAGAAACGACTTTATTTACAATCGTTGCTCGTGCTGATGGATCAATTGCAGCCGTTGCCAACTCAAAAGTAGTAACACTCTCTGGCGCTTTATCACTGACACAGCCACAAACATTGGTTTGAATATCATTACGCTGTTCTGTGGTCATAAAACGTGTTGCTGTCTTGCATGCTGCAACATTATTGATTTCATTTAAACATTTTGCATTTACAGCAACTTTGAGTGCTGCCACACCAAGCTGCTGCGAAGTCGTCGCTGTATTATTTGTATCTGTCGCAGCACATCCTGCAAATGCTAAAACAACGGGAGCAATAACCAATACCAACTTTTTCATATTTTTAACCTGTATCTAAATTTTTGGCAGGCGTATTGTGCCTAAATGCCAAACTTTATGATATGACTCAAAGTTATCTTTACATAATATAACAGTTATACTTTATCCATTTTAGCTTGACCGTTCCAAGCATAATACGCTCTGTTACAGATACACTGTATGCGGAATAAATAGCGATATTTAAAATCAAATCACTCATATATCACAGCTAGGATGTTGCGATGTCAACCTCAGCACAATACTACACACGCACAGCACAAGTTTTGCATTGGCTCATGGCTGCCATTTTTATTATCGCTTGGCTTATCGGCTTTTATAGTGGTAATTTTCTCAGCTATGACGTTGATGGTAGTTTTAAAGGAAGCGTGATTACACTGCATAAGAATATTGCAACTACAATTATCTTCTTAGTTGCCATTCGTATTTTTTGGCGCTACACCCATCCCGTTCCACAATTACCAAACACCATGTCACCGACGATGAAAAGGTTGGCGCATGTTGGACATTTCTTACTTTACTTAATGCTTTTGGCTTTACCGATTACCGGTTGTTTGTTTAGTTGGAGCGCTGGACATCCAGCTCCAGTTTTATATTTATTTGAAATACCACGTTTAGTACAAGATAATCCAGAGCTTCTGGCAATCGTTAAACCCTTACATATTTACATATCTTGGTTTGCGGGCTTACTGATTGTTGGGCATGCCTTAGCAGCGATTAAACATCATTTTATTGATAAAGATAATGTATTACTGAGTATGATACGTCGTCCGAAATAAATTTTGATCATAAAAAAAACCGCATTACGCGGTTTTTTTAACTTATATTTTCTTTACTTCAGTGATCCACTTTTGCTTATCTTCATCAGAAATAAATGAAGCCTCAAAAGAGTTGATGGCAAGTTGTTTTAATTCATCATGGCTTAAATCCAAAGCCTGTTGAATGGCAAAGAAATTATCATTCATATAACCACCGAAATACGAAGGATCATCCGAGTTCACGGTCACATGTACGCCCTTTTGCAATAAACGGCGGATATTGTGTTCTTTCATATCATTGACCACACACAATTTTAAATTGCTGAGCGGGCAAACCGTTAAAGGCATCTTTTCAGCAATTAAGCGTGCCATGAGTTGCTCATCTTCTTCAGAACGTACCCCATGATCAATACGGTTTACCTTGAGCAAGTCCAAAGCTTCCCAGATATATTCTGGCGGACCTTCCTCACCTGCATGTGCAACAATCAAGAAACCTGCTTCGCGCGCTTTAGCGAATACCCGCTCAAATTTTGCTGGCGGATGCCCGACTTCACTTGAATCTAGTCCAATTGCGATAATGTCATCTTTGAAGGGCAATGCTTGCTCAAGTGTCTCAAAAGCTTTCTCTTCACTTAAATGACGCAAAAAGCACATGATCAGTTGAGAACTAATCCCTAACTTTGCTTTCGCATCAGTACAAGCACGCTTCAAACCTGCAATGACAGTCGCAAATTCAATACCACGTTCAGTGTGTGTTTGCGGGTCAAAAAACATTTCTGTATGAACCACACGATCTTCTGCACATTTTTCAAAATATGCCCAAGCAAGATCATAAAAATCTTGTTCATGCACAAGCACATTTGCGCCTGCATAATAAATATCTAGAAAAGATTGAAGATTATGGAAGTTATAAGCTTGCTTCACTTCCTCAACAGATTGGTAAGGAATCTGAATCTGATTACGCTGTGCAATTGCAAACATCAGTTCTGGTTCAAAAGTCCCTTCAATATGCACATGCAACTCGGCTTTGGGTAAAGCACGAATCAGCTCGACTTGATTCATATTAACTCCACGTCTAAAGAAAAAAGGGTGTTGCCAAAATGGGTACACCCCTTTTTTATGATTCTCTTTGAAGGATGAGCTGCAATGAAAACAGCTCAAAAAGAGAATGTAAAAAAAATACTAAGCTTAACCGCCAAACACCGCAAACTTAAATACCCAAAGCGCAGCGATAATCCAAACCATATAAGGGACTGTTTTCGCCTTGCCCGTAAGTAGTTTCACCAATGCATAGCTGATAAAGCCCATTGCAATCCCATCCGCGATTGAATAGGTAAATGGCATAAATACGATGGTTAAAAATGCTGGAACAGCCTCAGTAATATCATCCCAATCGATATGAGTGATACCCTGAATCATTAATACGCCAATAAATAACAATGCAGGTGCGGTCGCAAAACCTGGTACAGATTGCGCAAGCGGTGCTAGAAATAAACATCCAACAAATAATACCGCAACCACGACAGCCGTTAAACCTGTACGACCACCCGCAGCAACGCCAGAAGCAGATTCGATATAAGGGGTAGTTGAAGATGTCCCTAATGCTGCACCTGCAACAATTGCAGAAGAATCAGCAAACAATGCCTTTTTCAAACGCGGTAACTTACCATCTTTCAATAAACCAGCGCGATGAGAAACCCCCACCAAAGTTCCCGTACTGTCAAATAGATCGACAATGAAAAATACGAAAATAACGCCGATCATGCTGGCAGTAAACAAGCCCTCAAAGTCCATTTGCATGAATGTCGGCGCTAGAGATGGAACTTGACCAACAACACCTTTAAATTCATTTAGGCCCAAAGCAGTGGCTATCGCAGTGATCACTAAAATACTGATAATGATCGCACCACGAATTTTGAACTGGTGTAATACCACAATCATTAAAAAGCCAAATAAAGCCAACAATACAGAGGGTTGTTTAATATCACCTAAAGCCACCAAAGTTGCTGGATTATCAACAATAATACCTGCATTTTTTAGTGCGATTAAGGCAAGGAATAAACCAATACCGCCACCAATCGCTAACTTCAATGACATCGGGATCGCGTTCACAATCGCTTCCCGAATCTTCATAAAGCTAATTGCTAAGAATACAATCCCCGAAATAAACACCGCTGCTAAAGCAGTTTCCCAAGGAACGCCCATACCTAAACAAACAGAATAGGTAAAATAAGCATTCAACCCCATACCAGGTGCGAGCGCAATTGGATAGTTTGCAATCAACCCCATCACTAAACAGCCAATTGCAGCAGCCAAACAGGTAGCAACAAATACGGCACCATGATCCATTCCTGTTTCAGAAAGAATCATTGGATTTACAATAATGATGTAACACATGGTCAAAAATGTAGTTACACCTGCTAGAACTTCTGTTCTAAAGTTGGTTTTGTTTTCACTTAGTTTAAATAAGCGTTCTAACAAACCAGCCGAAGCATTAGGCATTGCCATAATAGCACCTGTTAAAATCTAGGATCGTAGGAGATGAAATCTATACCTTTGTGTTTCAAATATTTTTTGAATTTAAACCAAAAGGTATACAAAGCTAAAAGCAATCTATATGCCAGCTTGATACGTGTTACATCTAAAACTTGGATAAATCGAATTCCGCAATTAAAAATATAAAAAGCTGCATAACAAATATGCAGCTTTTTATTTAATGGTAAATATTTTAACAGATTCTATTGAAAACTTGCGAATCGAAAATTAAAAAAATATTTGATCACAAGCTGAAATGCATCAAATTGGACCGTCTAAGCATCATGATATTCAGACATCAATGACTCTGTTTCAGTGTGGGTAAATTTGTATGTGGGCTATGCTGAATTTCATTCAAACTATGCTCAGCATCATGAACAACTTTCATAAGCTCTTGGCGTTTTTTTGTTTGGGCATCTACATGTGTTGAATAGCCCAAGATACCGATAGAAAATATAAGTAATAGTATAAGTACGATCTTCATTATTATTATCTCTGCTTCACCGTTTTCTTTAAGATTAGCAAAGAATGTAAAATATTCTACTTTTTTAAGGATAAATGGCGAAATAAACGTAATTACAATGTAATTCACAATATTTTTTTCGAATTTATCATTATGCTTTTAAAAATATGAAACTTGATGTTTAATTTATATATTTAGTATTTTCAACAACATATAGTGTAAATTCTTTAACACTTCAATTTGAGTGAACAATACCCGATGTCTTCCCCTACTTATACGCTGTTACATATTAAAAAGAGCAGCTTTGCTTAATCAAAACTGCTCTTTAATAGCATTAAATTAACTTATTAGAATTGGTAATTTAAACGCACCAAGAAGTTGCGAGGTGTTCCCGGCATTGTGTTCGATCTCCAATACACTTTATCTGTAAGATTACTCACAGCTAAAGTTGCACCCCAATGCTCACCTTTGTAACCAACCGCAGCATCTAAACGCATCCAACCATCAAGTTTTGTATCTGGGTTATTGGAAATATTGGTGTAAAGAGAACCATTATAAGTTGCACCAACTTCCGTATAAATATTTTCAACAGGTAGATAACGAATGAATAAATTACCAGTATTTTTAGCTGTGTTTGCTAAGTAATTCCCCACATTTTCAGACTTTGCTTTATCTTGTTTCACCTTGGCATCAGTATAACCATAGCCACCACGTACAAATACATTGTCAAGTACACGACCAATAAAGCTAAACTCTGCACCCTTAGATTGATGCTCGCCGCCAACAGCATACACCGATGGATGCTTATCTGCATCAGGACGGTAACGAATGTTTTTCTTACGGATATCAAATACCGAGAATTGTGTGTTTAGACGGTTATTCAACCAATCACTTTTTACACCAATTTCGTATTGCTCATTATATTGCGGTTCAGCATTGAATACTGTTAAGTCAACACCCCCACTTGTAAATGGCGAAACTCCAACACTTCCCCCAAATGGAGCAAAACTCTTACTATAAGAAGTATAAAAACTTTGATTATCAACTGGCTGCCAAACAAAACCAACATTCGGGCTAAATGTTTCAGCATTAATTTTTACAGAATCACCGTATGTTTCAGATCCTGTAAAAGCATTACGAGTTTTCACCTCATATTGGTCATATCGTGCGCCCAGCATCATCTTTAATGTCGGTGTTAACGAGATAAGATCCTGTACAAAAAATGCCAAACTATCATTATTTTGATGGGTATAAGATGTCTCTTGTGGTCGTCCTTTGCTACGATCAAATGAAGTTATATAATCTTTTGAGTTATAAGGATTAATTAATTGATAGTGCAATCCAGCTTTATCTTGACTTGAATAATTACCTAACTTCGGCTCACGATCTTCATGTGACCAATCAGCCCCCACCATTACCTGATGTTCTAATTTACCCGTATTAAACTTGCCCGTAATATCAAAGGTATTTGTCGTGGTCTTATTCATGGTTTCTTGCCAAGCATATGATTGCTTGATATAGCCAAGTTTGCACCCTTTCGTATCATCAGTACAATAACTTCCACCAAAGAAATTATCGAAATCTTGATTAGCTTGACGATAGCTCAATGCCCAATGAAATTTCCAATCTGGTGCAAATTCATATTTTAGATCGGTACGTACCGTTTGTAATTCATCAACGATAAAATCTGATGCTGTTGCAAAGCCCGTTTCTCTTAAAATATTTTCAGGGAAACGACTTAATACCGAAAATGATGGACCACGATCAGGAATACGATCTAATTTGTCATAGGTATACTCTGTAGTCCATAACAACTTCTCATCATCACTGCGATAAGTCACACTGGGTGAAAACATAGATTGTTTTGTGCCAATACCCGAACGGAAGCTATTGGTATCAGATTTTTCACCAACTAAACGTACCGCCCAATTATCATTCACCACTTGATTGATATCTAAGGTACCCCCAATATTGTCATAAGAACCGCCAAAGATACCCACAGAACTTTTAGAGTCGAAATTGGCGAACTTAGTCACCATATTTACTACACCGCCACCTGCTCCACGCCCATACAACACAGAAGCTGGGCCTTTTAGAATCTCAATACGTTCTACATTGGCAGTACTACGACGAACTTGCCCCCCTTCGCGTACACCATTACGGTAGATATCACTGGTATCAGCACTGAATCCACGAATCATAATACCGTCACCGCGAGTATCATATGTCGTTGATACACCTGGCGTACCTTGTAGCATCACGCTTAAATCATTTGCACCATAGATTTTATATTTCTGAACATCGATCGTATCAATGGTTTGAGGTATATCTTTCTTCTTTAACCCATTACGCGTCACACTCGCCTGATCATAATCAATATAACTTTTGATCGGATCAAGCTCACTCATCGCCTCAATTTTAATGGTCGGCATCACCGCAGTTTGTTCATTTGCAATTGCATATTGCACTTGCAGCATCATCATACTGAGCAAAGTAAACTTAAAAATAGGCTTTCGATACAAGCCTAAATGTGAAGATTTCATAAAAATTCCAAAAAACAGTTCAGACGAAAAATTAAAAAAATAAAGATTAAAAAAACGATACAATTTTAATAAAAATAATTCTCATTTTCACCAACTTTCGTATTAATTTTCAATCTATGGGTTATTTTTTACCCATTAAAGATTAAAAATCCGATGAACACTAAAAGACTAGATTTGTATTTTTATGTTTGTTGATGTTTTCTAGTTTAAAAAATTTGCTAAAGTAATTTGGTCTAGATCACTCCATTGCTTATTTCAATAAAAGACATGTGATAAGACATTGATAAAATAAAAATATCTATTATTAAGGAATTATAAAATGACCAATAATCAAAATGATCCATCTCAATCGAATGAAGATTTACAACCCACAGATCAGGCTGAAACATTTGAAGGTAACATCCATTTTGGTAGATGGGGAGAATTTAATCCTCCACCCAAAGTTAGTGAAGAAGAATTGAAATACATTAAAGAAAAACATTTATTAGAAGAACACACGCCTACGCCTCCACCAGAAACCCCACTCGAACAACTTGGACATTTAGGAAAAGAGATTTTATCTGGCGGGCGTGATCTTACAGATGACGATTAAAACTTAACTATTTATTTCTAATTAATCTTGGTTGGGGCACATTTTTTGTACCCCAACTTTTTTATGCATGTAAAAATGATGAATTCAAATGTTTATCCATCCAATATTCCATTTTTCTACACAATCTTACATTAAGCTACACAAAACAATTTGATCTGTTCTTCTTTGGGGTATTGAAAATGAAGCATCCACGCGATTATGGAAAATTGAGTGTTCTCAGTTCTGCACTAATTGGCATGAGTTCCCCACTTTTTGCAAATGATGTTGATCCCTCTGCGACTCCCGTTGAAGCAGCAACTCACGTACTGCCAACCCTGCGCATCAACGCCACTGTAGATACCAAAAAACAACAAGACGACGATATAAGTGCAGTTCCCAAAACCATTATCAGTCGTGAAGAAATGCTCCAATATGGTGATCAATCTGTGATGGATGCTTTACGTCGAGCGGCGGGCTTTCAACTCCCAACAGGGCACGGTCCTCGCGGTGGAGGTGGCGCTTCTGGTATGCGTTTTCGTGGGGGTGGTGCGCCAACATTTTTGATTAATGGTGAACCTGTACAAGGCGGACCACGTGGTGGTATGTCAGTTATTGACACGATTACGCCTGAAATGATTGAGCGTATCGAGGTTATAAAGCAACCAAGTGTAGCTCAATCTTCAGTCGCCTCTTCAGCGGTCATTAATATTATTTTAAAAGAACCACTGAATACGCGCTTAAATGGTACGGTCAAGCTAGGTTATGGTCTGCGCGACAGTGGTCAGCAACAATCTGAACGAAAGCAAATCAACATCCAAGCAGATGGTCGTGAAAACCAATGGTCTTATAGTTTCTCTGCCAATCAAATGTGGATCGATAATACTTCAGTCTCAAAAGTCGAATCTGAAACAGGAACTCGTGAAAACCTACGTACGATAAATCGCAGCATGCAAATGTTTTCGCCTCGTCTACAATATGATCTCGATGACCAACAAAAAATCATTGCCGAGTTATTTTATCGCAACATCAAAATGCAAGGATACTCAGCAAATCAAACCCAAGATGATAAAAATGACAGTATCCGCCTAAATACCCGCTATGAACGTAAAGATAAAGAGTTCAGTGATAAAATTCGCTTATCTGTAGAACGCCAAACAGAAACTCAGCTAACTCGCTCCACTCAAAGCCGAATTTATACGGACGAAACCATACATGAATATGGTCTGGCTTATGATGGCCTAAGAAAACTGGATGCAAATCGTCAAATCAAATTTGGCTTTGATTCACGTTTTAATGAACTCGATAGCAATGTCAGCCCAAGCCTAGACGAACAACGTTATGCAGTTTATGGCGAAGGAAGCTGGCGGCTGACTGATCGTCAAACGATTACCTTAGGCGCAAGGCAAGAATGGTTAAATCGTTCAGGTTTGGTTGATTATCAAGATCAACATTTAAGTCCTGTAATTGCTTATCGCTTGAGCCTCAATGATCAGTGGGCAATTCAAACCAATTTAAGTCAGGCTTTCCGTAGCCCCAAATCAGACCGTTTGATTCCTACCGTCACTGTTTCGACAGATAGTGATGCAGGCTCATTAAACAACCCTGATCGTGGTGGCAATCCAAATCTCAAAGCAGAAAAAGTACGCGCCGTTGAATCAACGCTTGCTTATGATTCTGCCAGTGGCGGTGTAAGCTTAACAGCGTACCATCGTCAAATTAAAGACTATATCGAAAAAGTCATTGCGCTGGAAAATACTCGCTATGTCGAGCGTCCACAAAACCAAGATGAGGCCACCACCTATGGTGCTGAGCTTTCTGCTCGTTATGCCCTAAAACAAACTGAAGCAGGTCATGCACTTATGCTCAACGGGCAAATCTCCACCATCCGCGCCAAAATTGAAGATGGGCAACGCAAAGAGCGTCTCGTCAGTGATGTGGCACCATACAACGCCAGCGCAGGTTTATCGCATAGTTTCAAACCTTGGCAAGTTTCGAGCAGCTTCAATATCAGCTACACACCAGAATTTACACGCGCTTTAGATGGTCAACCTTATGATCGAACCACCAATCAACGTTTTAGCCTGAATCTCAGTGCAACCAAACGCTTTACAGAGGGTTGGGCAGCCAGTTTAAACCTAAATAACGTACTCAGCACAGATGCTAAAGAACGTTTAACTCATCAATCTGATGGTCGTCTCTATCAAGCTAGAACCAATGAGAGTGTTCCTAGCTATCAATTCACACTCGAAAAGAAGTTTTAATATCCCTAGGGTCTATTGACATAAACCGAACATCGTCTCATAAAAAGCCAATGACCTTTGTCGTTGGCTTTTTTCCTCCTACTTATATTGAAGAAATAGATAGGATGTGTGTTTATCTCATGGAAAATAAACAATAGCTGAATGACCGTTTGCAGCATGACTGTTATTATGTACAAATACAGTTGAAATTTAATGCATTAACAAAACAAAGAGAAAAAATGAGAGCTGAACTTAAAACGCGAATCCTGAAAATTTGTGATGAAAAAATTGAGAAAAAAGGCAGTAATGTTGGGCTATCTTTCTATGCTTTTTTCGCCAATAAAAATGATGACCCTGAACGCTTGATGGAAGCAGCGTATTGGTGGATTATGGAACATAAATTAGATCATTTTGAGAAAGCCACAAAAATCAAAGCGCTGATCTCTGAGCAAACGCCTTAAAGTCTAAAGGATAATCTTTAATAAACATCACGCAAATAACGCTGTTCCCGTTTAAGTTGTTGCAACTGCTCAGTACCCAGAAGTTCTTCGAGCACTTGATCTACACCGCTTGCCATCCCTTTTAAACTACCGCAGACGTAGATCAGCGCTCCCTGTGCTATCCACTCTTGTAAACGAGATGATTGTTGCCTTAAACGATCTTGCACATAGATTTTTTCTGTCTGATCACGCGAAAAGGCATAATCCACGTGTGGCAAGTAACCATGCTGCTGCCAGTACGCAATCTCCGTCTGATATAAATGATCAAATTGCTGTTGTCTTTCACCAAAAATGAGCCAGTTTTTCTTGTAACCCCAGTGTTCTCTTTGACGCAAATGCGCAACTAAACCAGCGATACCCGTACCATTGCCAATCAAAATTATGGGCTTGTCATCCTGCTGTAAATGGAAACTTGGGTTATTTCGTATCGATGCGTGAACAGGTTGATTTTGTTCCAGTCCAACCGTTAACCAGCCTGAACCTAAGCCCAAACCTGTTTCAGTTTTTTGTTGTCTCACCACCAATTCAACTAAACCTTGTTCAGGTAAACTTGCAATTGAATACTCACGCTTGGGCAATACTTCGAATTGTGCAATCCACTCTAGCAACGAAAGGCCTGTTCGCGCAGGAAGTTTTCTTAAATTTAATCTTCCTAGTTTGGCAACCAAATCATCTGAGTGTTCCTGCCGCTGAGTGTCTAAAAAATGTTGAATCTCGGTGATGTCATTTTCACATTGGATTTCCAAAATATCACCCGATGACCAAGATATATTCCGATCAGCAATCAATTGAACTTTATAAATTGCTTCACCAACAGTTCCCGTATTTAGACATTGCCGATGGGCAAATTTGAAGGCAAGCATTTCTTTATCAAGTGCTATCGAGGTAAACGTGGTTGAGGTGAGTTGCTCTAAACCAATTAACCATTGTTCTAGATCATCGCTATTGAGTTGATCTACCAATACGGTAGGAAATAATGCTTGTGCATTATGCTGCAATAGCCATTGTTCAATTCTCTGCCCAAACTGACAAAAATTCGAATAGCGTTTATCTCCAAATGCCAAAACTGCAAAAGACAAATACGATAGATCTAAGGACTGATTCAGAATTTTATGCACAAAATTTTGTGCAGTATCTGGTGCATCACCCTCGCCATAAGTGCTCACCACCCACAATATCGTACTCGGCTGTTGCAAGTGTTGCTGGTTGAGTTGTTGGATATCCAGCAACTCAACTTTTTCTTCATGAATGATTTTTAATTGTTCAGCGGTATGTTTTGCCCAAGCCTCAGCTTGTCCAGTTTGACTGGCATAAACCACCAAATATTGTTGTGCATTGATGTCAGTATCAATACGTTGGCTAAACTGCCGCCAAAATAAATAAATGATAATAAATATATGCACTAGCAATAAAAACAGTAATGCACAAATCACCAAAAATAATGGCTGAGTCATATTGCGCCCCTTAAACCGCTGACCAGATCAGGAGGGTAATCAGTGCCAAACTCACCGCTGTAAGCGTCAGATGTGTCAATAATCGGGTTTTTAAGGTTAAAAACAGGATATATCCAGCCAATGACAACAACACGATGATCACCGCACTGATGTCAATTAACCAGCTCCAACCCGCGCCTACATTCTTACCGCGATGTAAATCATTTAACAATGAAACAGTAGATGCTGGCTTCATCGTGATCTCAGCTTCGGCAGTATCCAATAGCACCCAAATATCAGTCGAACCCGCAGGACTATCGAGACGAATCATCACTTCTCCGTCTAATATTTCACTGCTTTGATATCTCCCAACCAAAGACTGTTGTTGGCGTAAATAATCCAAAAGCGTTTGCGTTGGGTTTTCTTGCTCCGCAACCGTCCGCATTAACTGTTCAGGTAAAATAATGGTGTTACTTTGTTCCTGTTGTGCTGGTTTAAACCACTCTGGATGATTTAATAACAAACCCGTAACGGAGAAGAAAATAAGCGCAATAAAGGCAAATGCGGAGAGCCAACCATGCACATAACGTGCATGGCGGTAAAAATCACGGCGTTGATACAAGAGACAAGCCCCATTGATTTAGTGGTGAATAGATTTAAGCACCACGTTGGAAATTTAGTTTAAGCGTACCAATTTCAGTTTGAGCTGGTAGTGTTTTGTTCACTGCTTTTGGTGCAACATCCAGTTCAAAAGTTTGATAAGAACGATCACCATGTTCGCGTGAAGTTTCGATGTGAATCACATACTGTCCAGCCTTAACCACTTTTCCTTGATCATCTTTACCATCCCAAGCCAAACGGTATTGTCCTGGTTGACGTGATGGTTTTGCGACTGCATCAAGATTTGTCATTTGACGACCATAACGACGCCACCACACATAATTAGAGTTGATCCATTTTTCATCATTGCCCCATACTGCAAGCGTACGAACCAATTTTTTATCGGTATCTGTCACCCAAATCGAAACATAAGGCGCTCGATATTTCTCAACCGCGAGCTTAGGAATATTCACCTCTAACTGCGCTTGATAACCTTTTGGCCAAGCAGTCGCCTCACCGCTTGAAGCAACATGACGCATCACTGCTGGTTGATTTGCATCTAACAAAGATGACCAACCTGTACTTTGATAATGTGTACCATCACGCGTTACAAGCTGTGCCTCATAACCGACCAACTGCTCAATCAACTGCATGCCGTCATGTGGGGTCATTGCCGTCAATGCCGTGGCTAAGGCATCTGCATCCGCTGCACACTGTCCGACAACAACACATTGTTCGACCTGCTGCACGGGCATACCTGTTTGCGGATTGACTAAGTGAGACTGTCCCGCAAGTTGGCGATAGCCTTGACCACTAAACGCGACCGCTTGATCTTTAATATTTAGAATTTGCGCGGGTGCTGCATTATCAAAATGTTCATTTGGATCTTGTATACCAATTTTCCAACCTGTTTGGTTTGGCGATTGTCCCCAAACACGCATATCCCCACCAATATCAATCAAGATACCTTGTAAATGTGGCACTGCTTTCTTTGCCGCAATTAAAGCGCGGTCGATCACATAACCTTTGGCATAAGCATCTGGGACGATTTTGATCGCTGAACTTGTTGTGATTTGCTTGGTTTGTGAATTTAATTCGATACTTTGTGTTTTAAGTTGCTGTAGCAAGGTTTCTTGCGTATCGAGATCGAGACGCTTTACATCATTACTCTGCTCCCAAAGTTGGATCAACTGCCCTAAGCGTGCATCAAAACCACCACAGGTTGCACTACGCCATTGCTCACAAGCAGCAATCACATCATAAAGTTCGGATGAAGCAGAAATAGTTTGCTCACGATTTAATTGGCTAATTTCACTATCATCACGCCACACCGATAAAATTTGATCGAGTCGAGCAATTTCTGCTTGAATGACTTGCAAAGCTTTTTCAGCATCAGCTTGTTCCGATGTCGTCACGATCACATCCAATGACGTTCCTAAAACATGATCTTGGTGAAACTGATAGCTTGCAGCTTGTGCATCTGTAGCGATGCTCGGTGGTGCGATTGCTGAATCAACTGTTGGTATAGTCGCCTGTACTGGAGAAGCCATTATTGCCATCGCGGCCATCAGTGGAGATAAACGAAAAACCAAATTGATTGGACGAAGTAATACAGCACCTGATGACATAACTTTAACTCCAAAATTTAGTAAAAATAATATTGCAATTGATACTCGTTATCAAGTAGATTGTTACAATCTTTTATTAATTTGTAAGCTGAGGTATATGATGCGTCATTTACTGACCATTTCGTTATTGTCTGTATTACCTATTTTAAGCCATGCTCATACAGCTAGCCCTTTTGTATTACCAGAAGTATTCGATAGTAAATCTGATAACGTCAGCTTCCAAAGCGGTATAACCATAGAAAAATTCTTTGTTCCTAGCCGTAATTTTAAAACCAGTTATCAAATAACAACACCGAATGGTCGTAATCAGCAAGTCAATGCAGCGGCAGAACTCAAAACATTTAATATCGCCGAATTTAGTCTTGATGGCGAAGGAACTTATCGTATTCGCACACAAAATGCGACAGGCAACCCAAGTAAATACGCATTGATTGATGGTCGTTGGTTACGTGTACGTCCGCCACGTCCTATGAATAATATGCCAACACCAACAACGGCCAATAATGAGCAAAAACCAGCAGCACCAGCGACTCAACAGCCACCTCGTTTCATTACTGAAGACAAAGTTCCAGCAAAAGCTAAAACAGCACAAACAATCAATCATTATATTGCTGAAAGTTTCGTGACCAAGGGCAAACCAAGTCCTATTCCTACTGTGAGCAACAAAGGCTTTGAGCTTAAATTTATCACGCATCCAAATGAACTTTATGCAGGCGAAGCATTAAAAGCAGTCGTGTTAATGAATGGTAAACCTGTACCGAATGTTGAATTTGATATTTTCAAAGGTGCGAGCAATTACACCGCAAATGAAAGACGTGAACTTCCGCATGTCAAAACCAATACAAAAGGCGAATTAGAAGTTAAATTGGAGCAAGCTGGTATTTATTTAATTACTGGCGTTTATCCTGAAGCAAATAGTGACAATACCAAACAACCAATCGCTGAAAGCTATACTTATAGCGTGACTGTAGAAGTAACTGAATAAGCACATCGGGTACTTACTGTAATTGTAAGTGCCCTTTCTTTTATTAGATCTTTTCCATTTCTATCCTAAAAAGAACAGCGTATATTATTTTAAAACTTATATTTACTTTGTTTATATGCTTTCTCGAAAAACCAGTGATGCAGGCATCTTTCTATGGATGGTTTATCAAACCATGCACAAGATGAACCTTGATGCGGCCGCTATCTTTGCCAGTGTTCACTTACCTGACCAACCGCCTGATAAATTCGTCCGTCGTGATAACGCTACTCAACAACGATTTTGGCGCGCTGCGGAACATTTTAGCCAAGATCAGGATATTGGCTTACATGTTGGTAGCCATGTTCCACCCTTTCGTGGACAAGTGATTGAATATCTTTTTCTCAGTAGTCCAACCTTTGGTGAAGGATTACAACGCACTATTCGCTATCAAGCATTACTCACTGATGCGCTGTCTTTTAAACTCGAATACCATGACAATGAGATTGCGATCATTTCAGGTCTAAACCATCCAGTTAGACACTATTTAGAATGTGCGATAGGAATTTTGCTTACGTTCTTCAAATATATAAGTGAAGATGCTTTTACACCTTCTGAAATTTGGCTTCCTTACGATGAAGGTGCCAAGCTAGATGAATATAAAAAAATATGGGGGTGTAATGTCAGACTTGGGCAAACTGAAGGCTGTATTTTCTTTGATGCGAAATTATTAGACCATCATTCGCCTGCTTATGAACCTGAGTTATTAAAAATCCATGAACACCATGCCGCCTCACAACTTGAGCTTTTACACAAACATCAACTTATTGATGAGATAGAAAAGATCTTGGCCAGCGGATTATTGGAATCGAGTGAGTTTGATCAGAACATTGTGGCGAGAAGATTAAACCGCAGCGCCCGCAGTTTAAGAGCAGATTTGCAACTTTTGAATACAACTTATGAAAAAGTAATTGCGCAATATCGTGAACGACTTGCTCGGCGCTTACTCTCTCAGACCCAAGAATCTATTGATCAAATCGTATATCTTACTGGATTCTCTGAACCATCTGCATTCTCAAGAGCTTTTAAACGTTGGACTGGTGAAACACCAACAGCCTATCGACTACGAAAACAACAATAAGTTGATTTAATCGGCAGATTATAACTGCCCGTTCAGTCAAAAAAATTCAGCGCTATGTTTCTAAAATCTGATCAAGTTTTATGAGGTAAGCGAATATGATCGGTTTTCCAGTAGGTGTTTTTGTTGCGAATGGGATGGAATGGTATTTTCATAAGGTATGGCTACATGAATTTCCGAGCAAGAACAGAAATAGCCCCTTCTTTACTCATATTGCACATCACAAACGTGCTCGTTTAAATGGCTTTCATGATGAAGGCTATGCAGAATCGATGTTTAAAAATGCTGAGATTTATAATGAAAAAACAGCACTATATGGTTTAACTGCTGCTGCAACAGTCTTTCTTCCCGTTGCACCATTTTTTACAGCAGGCTTATATTATGGGATTTGGAACTACTGGAAAGTTCATGCAAAATCACATTTAGACCCAGAATATGCAAAAAAGCGTATTCCTTGGCACTATGACCACCACATGACCAGTAATCAAAATGCAAACTGGTGTGTCACGCGACCTTGGTTTGATTACATCATGGGAACACGCGTGATGACCGATGCTTCAACCACAGAAACGAATCCTCTTGCGATGAAAATGCCTATTTGGTTAGAGAAAAGGGTGAATAAAGCAGCACGCCGTATACTCCCTAAAGCCTATGCAAAAATTGATGAAAATTCTAAACTTGACCAATTAAATTTACGTCAGGGAATTGAGGTGGCTTTATAAGTTTTCATTTATTCAAAAACAAAAGCCTAATTATTGATTAGGCTTTTTATTAAACTAATTCCATTAAATACTTCAAAACACCATCACTAATAGTTATTATTCAACTCTAAAAATAATCCTATGTAGAATATTAAAATGTTAAATGCAAAATCCTATGCCGCTCTTTTAGCTACATCACTACTACTTTCAGCTTGTGGGGGAAGTGATAGCGAGCATAAAGCAAACAATACAACTCACCCAGCAGCTTTTACAACAACATTTGAAAGTAATCTAACACTCCAAAAAGATTCAGATCCAATCATTCAAATTGTAGGAAGAAGTAGCAATCAAGATGAAGATATAAATGCTTACGCTGTTACGCATCATTTTGACAAAGGTACTGCTTCAATTATATTTAGTTTTAATTTCGATAAAAATGATATAGCCAATACTCTGCATGTTAATTACGACCCAATTCTAAAGAAAATATTGAACATTTCTATTGGGGAGAACTATCTCAATGAGAAAATTCAAAACCTATCGAAACCAAATCTTTTTGCTTGCTCAGAATCCTTTGCTTTTGACTCTTGTAAGAATATTGATATTAAATTTGATGAAAAAACGGGCTATAGTGAAATCAATTTCGTTAATACAAAACTATCAACCCCAAATATTACAAGTCTTTCTCCAATCAATAAAGATAATCAATCTGCAATTGAAAAAAGCTATATTTCTTTAAACGGAAAACTTTCTGGTTCCCTCTCAACTCCTCCACAAACTTTGCAAAATATAAGAAAAACCAGCCAATTGAATATTTCTGCAAACCAGCAAGCTATTTCTTTAATGGGAGCAATTTATGATCCAGAAACAAGTGCACTCTTTTTTAGTTCACATACTGATAACGGAATTGATGCGGATTTAAAATTAGGTGAGTTTACGACCTACCTTAAAGACAATCTCGCTATAGCGTCTTCACTGCAAACTGAAGTATTGTATGGCTTCTCTGGTGCGTGTATGTCTTCGCTTCTCACACTCCCAGTTAAAGAACTCGGATCTATTCAGCCGACTGAAAATTCTAATGATATTACTTTAGCATTTAACCAAGCAGTATATAGTTATGAAAATAATGCACCATTATTTCCCAATATGCCTGTTCCATCTGAATGCGCCAAGACCAATTTACAACTTGATGGCTCATTAAAAGTTAACAAACCATTCACTCAACTTCAAATAACACCTGTTTTAAAAAATGAGGATACTCTACACTCCGTTCAGCCCGCTTTATATTTTGATGTTAGCAATCACAATATACAAAAATTCGGAAATGATACGATCGATGTCAGCATCATTGATAATAAAATTAAGAAAATTGATTTCAAAGCAACAAGAAATAATCCCAATCCTAGTACAGGATTATTGTTAGAGGAAATACAATACAATTATGAATGTAATGCAACTCAATCATGCCAAGGGGTAAGCTATGACCCAAAAAACAACCAAGTAACCTTTAAAAATACGATGCTAACACTTAAAGGAACTCTTGCTGATGAAGTGAATAAAAACATTATTTTAAATGGTGTATTTGATTTTGCAGGGCGTTAATTGATATTAAGTAATATCACATTTCTAAAACCGAGCTACTTACTTTAGCTCGGTTTTTTTATTCAACTAATGCGCACTGGTTTTCGATAACAAATTCAATATCAATACACCAGCCATAATCAATGTAATACCCACAATACCCCACACATCTAGTTTTTGATCAAAGACAATCCAAGCCACAGCCGAGATAAGTACAATCCCCAACCCAGACCAAATCGCATATGCAATACCAACAGGAATCGTTTTCAAGGTTAAAGACAAACAATAAAATGCAATAATATAACCAAGCACGACAATAATTGAAGCAATCGGTTTAGTAAAACCCTCGCTACTTTTTAAAGCTGAAGTTGCAATCACTTCAGCAATAATTGCAATGAATAAAAACATCCAATTCTTCATTAATTTTGATACCTAGCCCAGTACACACTAAATAGTAAGACATGATACACAAGGAAAAACACCCTTTTTGGTAAAAGGGTGTTTTTAGGATTTATCTTATATAGCTAAACGTTACGCTGATTTCTTCGCCATATTATTTTTACGAATCGTGATCATGACCAATTGAACCGCGGCTGGAGTCACACCCGGAATACGATTGGCTTGCGCCAATGTTTCAGGACGAACTGTTTTCAATTTTTGTGTAATTTCACGAGATAAGCCCGATACAATATCATAATCAAAATCAACTGGGATCTTGGTTTCTTCCAAACGCTTCATTTGAGCAACGTCATCATGTTGACGATTGATATAACCTGCATATTTCACAGCAATTTCGATTTGCTCACCCACATGTTGAGCAACATCCGAACCTGTCAATTCTGCGATTTGACTGAAATCAATATTTGGACGTTTTAGTAAATCAATTGCACTGCATTCTTTACTAAGATCTGCGCCTGTCATTTCAACAAACTTTTTACCCATTGGGTTATTTGGTGCAGCCCACAAATGCTGTAAACGAGAGGTTTCACGCTCAACCGCTTCCATTTTCTCACTATAAGCAGCCCAACGTTCATCATCAACTAAACCAAGCTCACGACCAATCGGCGTTAAACGTTGATCAGCATTATCTTCACGCAACATCAAACGATATTCTGCACGTGAAGTAAACATACGGTAAGGCTCTTTAGTACCTAAAGTGATGAGGTCATCAACCAACACGCCCATATATGCTTGATCACGTTTTGGTGTCCACTCTTCTTGTTCCCAAGCACGACGTGCTGCATTCAAACCAGCAAGTAAACCTTGCGCACCAGCTTCTTCATAGCCAGTAGTACCATTGATCTGACCAGCAAAATACAGGTTCTGAATCGCTTTAGTTTCAAGCGTAAATTTCAGTGCTTGTGGATTAAAATAGTCATATTCAATCGCATAGCCCGGACGTAGGATATGCGCATTTTCCATACCACGGATCGAACGAACTAAATTGAACTGCACATCAAACGGCAATGAAGTCGAAATACCATTAGGATAAAGCTCATGGGTATCCAAGCCTTCAGGCTCTAGGAAAACTTGGTGCGAATCTTTATCTGCAAAACGATGAATTTTATCTTCAATCGATGGGCAATAACGCGGTCCAACACCTTCAATCACACCGGTATACATCGGCGAACGGTCTAAACCACCACGAATAATCTCATGGGTTTTTTCGCTTGTATGCGTGATATAACAATTCACTTGTTCTGGGTGCATCGACACATCACCCATAAATGACATCACAGGAGATGGAAAATCACCCGGTTGTGCGGTCATGACTGAGAAATCAACCGTACGCGCATCAATACGCGGTGGTGTACCTGTTTTTAAGCGACCCACTGGTAATTTGAGTTCACGTAAACGCTGAGCAAGGGCAATCGAAGGTGGATCACCCGCACGACCACCGCTTGAGTTTTGTAAACCAATATGGATGACACCACCCAAGAATGTTCCCGTCGTCAACACCACAGTTTTAGTGTCGAAACGAATGCCCATTTGAGTGACGACACCTTTAACCGTATCGCCTTCAACAATAAGATCATCTGCCGCTTGTTGGAAAATGTCTAAATTTGCTTGGTTTTCTAAGGTATGACGAATCGCAGCTTTAAAACGAACACGGTCAGCCTGAGCACGTGTAGCACGAACTGCAGCGCCTTTACGCGAATTTAAAATACGGAACTGAATACCACCTTTATCTGCCGCCAGTGCCATTGCACCACCGAGCGCATCGATCTCACGGACTAGATGTGATTTACCAATACCACCAATCGCAGGGTTACAGCTCATCTGCCCCAAAGTCTCAATATTATGCGTCAACAATAATGTTTGTCTTCCCATACGTGCAGCAGCAAGCGCCGCTTCCGTACCAGCGTGACCGCCACCAATTACGATAACGTCGTAAACTTTAGGATAGTGCATAGTGGTAAATGTGTATTCAAAAAATGACAGAGCATTATACAGGATTTTCCTTGTTATTTGACAAAAAGCAGTGAGATTCTTATCGGCTACAAAGGATTGATAAGGCGAAAAATGTGAACCGTACCGGGTTTGTCGGAGACTTTTTTATTTAAGTTAAGCCACCTGACCTAACGGGTTAATCTTATCATAGTACATTGCTTCAAACTCAAAAGGCGACACATAACCCAGTGCACTGTGTACACGCTTTTTATTGAACCAATCTACCCAGTTTAGTGTCGCAAGTTGTACATCTGCTAAACCTTGCCAATCTGCTTTTAAATATTCAATCACCTCTGTTTTGTATAAGCCATTCACCGTTTCAGCCAAAGCATTATCGTATGAATCACCAGTTGTACCGACTGATGCTCGTAAATTTGCTGCTTCTAAACGATTGGTATAGCGAATCGAAAGATATTGCACACCCCTGTCGGAATGATGAATCACATTCTTTGGCATGCCTCGATCGTGCAATGCTTGCTCAAGTGCATCGAGCACCATATCTGTATTCATCCGTGTAGATACTTTCCATCCAACAATTGCTCGTGAGAACACATCAATAATAAAGGCGGTATAGACCCAGCCTGAATGAGTTTGAATATACGTAAAGTCACTGACCCATAATTGGTCAGGTCGATCAGCACTAAAATTACGTTTCACTAAATCATCTGCTCGTTTTTGATCATCTCGGTTGCGGGTAGTTTGTTTGTTCTTACCACGCCAAACACCTTGTATATCTAGCTTCTGCATCAATCGAGCAACTGTACAACGTGCAATAACATAGCCTTCACGTTTCAATTTTTGCCAAACTTTACGTACACCATATCGACCTAAACTTTCCTTCCAAATTCGTTTAATTTGTTCAGCATGATGCTCATCATGTAGATCTCGTTTCGCTCGATGTTCTGGATTGTCAGCGAGATCTAAAGTTCGGTAATAGGTTGAAGCTGCGATCGGTAAAATCCTACAAATCGCATCAACACCATATAAGTCTTTATTGTTATGGATGAAATCCACCATTATTTGTGTGGGCGGTCGAGCTCCGCCTGGGCGAAAAAAGCGGCTGCTTTACGTAGAATTTCATTGGCACGCTTTAATTCTTTAATTTCACGTTCCATTTGCTTCATTTTTTCTTGATCAGATATCTGTTGTACTTTAATAGGATTTTGCTGATCTAAATGCTTTTGATGCCAGGCACGAAGTGTTTCAGGAGTACAACCAATCTTAGGCGCAATTGCTGTGATTGCAGCCCAAGTAGAAGGATAATCTTTTTCAGATTCAATTAGTAATTGAACCGCTCTTTCTCTAATTTCGGGGGTATAGGTTGGTTTTTTCATCGGAATAGTCTCTCAGAATATTGAGTCTCCGACAAACCCGGTACGGTTCAATGACACAAAAAGAAACTTCCTGTTGCATTTTCCCTGTACTTTTAACAAAGCGCTCTAAGATTACTAACCTGATCACCACTGTCTTATCTCAAAATATTTCTATCCTAAAAGTACAGAACAAATACTTTAGGAAAATGAAATGAACTCGAAGCTTTTACTGTCATCATTAATCTGTGGTTTATTTTTTACTGTAACGGCTCAAGCAAACGCTAAAACTGCCACTGATCCACTGACCCAGAAGTATCAGCAAGTATGTAAAGGTAAGAAACAAGGTGATGCGGTTTCATTTGCCCACAAAGGTGTTGTTTTTAACGGTGCTTGTGAAAGCGATGAAAACAACAAGCTAAGCTTCCAACCTCCAACGCCTGCCTCTGAAGCACCAGTCGAAACACAAAGCAAAATTTCAGAAACGCAATCTGAACCACGCCCAGTAAGCACACCGACTGAAATGCCAGCAGAAGCACCATCCGGACTTGCTGCTCCGATGGAAAATGCTGAACAGCCGATGATGGATAATGATCAAGAAGCACCTTAAATCAATCAAAGTGCTTAAATGAAGATCCAATGAAAGAAAGGATGCCGCGTGATGTGGCATCCTTTCATGTTTTTTAAATACCGAATTCTTAGAAACTGCAAACATTTCATCTTAAAATTGTAATCTGTCTATTTTATAAGCCCTTTAATAAGCCTGAATCCATTACAATAATCCCAAATACATTTACTTAGGTTGTCCTGTGAACTGGCTACAAATTCATATTACTGTCGATCAAGATCAAGTTGAACTTACTGAAACCCTACTCCTATCATTAGGCGCAGTGAGTGTAACTTTAGATGATGCCGAAGATCAGGCTTTACTTGAACCATTACCAGGTGAAACACCACTTTGGAACAAAGTCATTGTTACAGGCATTTATCAACAAGAAGAAGATGATCCAATTGATGTCGATACGTTGGAAGCATTCTTAAAAGCACAACTTCCAGATGTTCCGATGCGTCATGAATATCTAGAAAACCAAGTGTGGGAACGTGCATGGATGGACTATTATGAGCCAATCCAAATCGGTGAGAAATACTGGATCGTACCTGAATGGCTAGAACCTCCAGAAGCAGATGCAACCAACATCAAGCTTGATCCTGGTTTAGCTTTCGGCACAGGTAACCATGCCAGTACATTCTTGTGCTTACAATGGTTAGGCAAAACCGATGTAAAAGACAAAGTCGTAATTGACTATGGTTGTGGCTCAGGGATTTTAGGTGTTGCAGCATTGTTGCTCGGCGCAAAAAAGGTCTATGCAACAGACATTGACCCACAAGCCGTCTTGGCGACCAAACAAAATGCAGAATTAAATGGTGTACTTGATCGTCTTTATGTAGGCTTGCCAGAAGAGTTCGATCAAGAATTTAAACAACAACAAGCAGATGTATTGGTTGCAAATATTCTGGCAGCACCGTTAATGGCACTTGCGCCTGAATTCTCAACTTTATTAAAAAATGAGGGCGAGTTCGCACTTGCTGGTGTAATAGAAGAGCAAGTTGCTGATGTTTCTAGTGTTTACTCTCAGTTTTTTGATATATTAGAGATCGAAAAGCGTGAAGAAAACTGGTGTCGCATTTCAGGAAAACGTAAAACAACAACTTGAGATCTCTATAAGTTATGAGTGAAAAACAAACCCGCTGCCCTAAATGCTCAACCGTGTACAAAGTGACCCTTTCACAACTCAGCGTTGCACAGGGTATGGTTTGTTGTCCAAAATGTGTGATTAACTTTAATGCACTCACTAATTTACTCGCTTCTGAAGAAGATGAAACGATTGCCGTACCCGCAAATCGTTCATTATTTTCTTCAATCCAACCAAACAGCTCATTTGCAGAAAAGCAAATGCAAATTTTAAGTATTTTTGATCAAAAAATTGAAAACTCAAATATCGATCTATTGACCTATTTAAACAACCTAAATTATTTCAATACCGAACCAGTCACTGCTTTACCCAACTTAAACCTTTCAGAAGACACCGTTCTCATAGATGAGACTTCGACTGAAAAACAACACGGTTGGCTGTACTACACCCTTTGGGGGCTTGGCAATATCACCCTTATACTGGTATTTGCCTTTCAAATTTTATGGTTCAATCCTAAATTGATGCATGAAAGCCCTGCATTAAATCGAATCTTTAACTACGCATGCGGTGCTTTAACTTGTAAAACAAGAGATGAGCAGTATAAATATTTAAACTTTGAAAAAGTACAAGTTAGACCTGCTGATCAAAATTCAACACGCTTTTCAGGTACGCTCGTCAACCGACATGAAAACAGTGTTGTACTTCCTGCCATTAACGTTATTTTGAAAGACAATGGTGAAGTGATTTCAAATACGGTATTAACCCCCCAAAACTATTTGGTTGATAGCTTGAAGACGATTCAACGCATCCCGACAAATAGCCCTTTTAGGTTTGAATTTACCATCCCAAATAGCAAAAACAGCTTCAATGACTATAGTTTAGAAATTGTACAACCCTAAAAACGAAAAAAAATGACAAAAAAATATAAAAAAAGTGCAGTTAATTTGCTCACTTTTTCGTAGACAGTGGTATGATACGCGCCACGAAAGCTTTGACCTACATACTCCTCGTTATTTATAGACAAAAAATAGTTAAACGAACTGTGCTTCTATCCCATAAGCGCATTGTCGGTTTTTTTGTTTTTGAAAGTAGGCTGTAACAAATATTTAACTATTGTTACGCTTATTTTTTACACAATTCGAGGATTTGTGGCAAGCTAATAGTCCCATTGTTTTAGAGTCACTGTTTTAGGATCTAAAACAGGGCTCAGTAATTCAGACCACATTTATATATCACTTTATCCAAGTGATATTTTTATTTTTCGGATTAAAACGCATGAATAGCAAATCTCCTATTTTTACGGCTCAATCTGATGTCGCTCTCCGCATCCATGTAGATCGCGCAGTTCGTCATTATTTTGCACAATTGCAAGGTGAGCAACCATCTCAAGTGTATGACATGGTTTTAGCAGAAATGGAGAAACCTCTTTTATCTGTGGTCTTAGAATATACTCGTGGCAACCAAACACGTGCTGCTGAGATTCTAGGCCTTAACCGTGGAACTTTACGCAAAAAGTTAAAAGCTCACGGTTTAATGAGTGAATAATTGATAAAATGCTCACGTTCTCGTGGGCATTTTTTTTGTGCCTTTGTTTTAATCTGTAGACTTCAAACTGTTGACTAAAATCATGACTATCAAACGTGCTTTAATCTCTGTTTCAGACAAAACTGGAATCGTTGAATTTGCTCAAAATCTTGCAGCTCTCGGGGTAGAAATTTTATCTACTGGTGGTACATATAAGTTGCTTAAAGACAACAATATCGCCGTCGTAGAAGTTTCTGAACACACGGGCTTCCCTGAAATGATGGATGGCCGTGTCAAAACACTGCATCCAAAAATTCATGGTGGTATTTTGGCTCGTCGTGGTCTAGACGAAGCTGTGATGCAAGAACACGATATCGATCCAATTGATCTCGTTATCGTAAACCTCTATCCATTTGCAGCAACAGTAGCAAAACCAAACTGTTCACTTGCTGATGCGATTGAAAACATCGATATCGGTGGTCCAACGATGGTTCGCGCTGCTGCGAAGAACCATGCATCTGTCGGTATTATTGTCAATGCTGCTGACTACGATACGGTCGTTGCTGAATTAAAAGCAAATGGGACTTTATCTTACGAAACGCGTTTCGACTTAGCGGTAAAAGCATACGAACATACGGCGCAATATGATGGCATGATTGCATCTTATTTGGGCGCACGTGTGGGTAAAACTGAAGGTGAAGCGGATACGTTCGCGCGCACATTCAACACCCAACTGAATAAAGCACAAGATTTACGTTATGGTGAAAATCCACACCAAAGCGCCGCTTTCTATGTCGAAGCAAATGCACAAGAAGCATCTGTTTCAACTGCAAAGCAATTACAAGGTAAAGAACTGTCTTATAACAATATCGCTGATACCGACGCGGCACTTGAATGTGTGAAGTCATTTGTAAAACCTGCTTGTGTCATCGTCAAACATGCGAACCCATGTGGTGTTGCTGTTTCACTAGATGGCATCAAAGCGGCTTACGACCTCGCTTATGCAACTGATCCTGAATCAGCGTTTGGTGGCATCATTGCATTCAACCGTGAATTGGACGTTGCAACTGCACAAGCGATTGTTGATCGTCAATTCGTTGAAGTGATTATTGCTCCAAGCATAGCTGATGGCGTACTTGAAGTGACTGGCGCGAAAAAGAATGTCCGCGTCATGGTTTGTGGCGAACTCCCTGCGATTGATGCACGTGCGCCACAACTTGATTACAAACGTGTCAACGGCGGCCTACTGGTTCAAGACCAAGATTTAGGCATGATCAGTAAAGATGACCTAAAAGTTGTGACCAAACGTGCGCCTACTGAACAAGAGATTGATGACTTAATCTTTGCTTGGAAAGTGGCGAAATATGTGAAGTCAAACGCGATTGTTTATGCAAAAGATCGTCAAACTGTGGGTATCGGCGCAGGTCAAATGAGCCGTGTCAATTCTGCACGAATTGCAGCGATTAAAGCTGAACATGCTGGTTTAGTGGTTGAAGGTGCAGTAATGGCATCTGACGCATTCTTCCCATTCCGTGATGGTATTGATAATGCTGCTAAAGCAGGCATTAAATGTATTATCCAACCGGGTGGTTCAATGCGTGACGAAGAAACAATTGCAGCCGCTGATGAAGCTGGCATCGCAATGGTCTTTACAGGCATGCGTCACTTCCGCCATTAATAACACCCAAGTCCCTCTTTCTTGCGATGCCTTATAGTCGCATCTCAGGGGGACTTTTTTATTCTGAACAGGTATATTCTTAAATACGGAAAAAGGAAATAACTTAATAATGAATATTTTAGTTTTGGGTAGCGGTGGCCGTGAACATGCATTTGCATGGAAAATCGCACAAGATACAAAAGTAACTAAAGTTTTTGTTGCGCCGGGTAATGCAGGCACAGCAACAGAAGATAAATGTGAAAACGTTGAACTTGATATTTTAGACAATCCAGCTGTGATTGCTTTTGCAAAAGCAAATGATGTGGCATTGGTGATTGTTGGTCCAGAAGCACCATTGGTCAATGGTGTGGTCGATGCTGCTCGTGAAGCTGGTCTAAAAATTTGGGGACCAACACAATACGCAGCGCAGCTTGAAGGTTCAAAAGCATTTGCCAAGCATTTCTTAAAGCGTCATAACATTCCAACTGCTTTTTATGATGTATTCACCGAAGTGGATGCAGCTAAAGCCTATGTTGAAAAAAATGGTGCACCGATCGTCATTAAAGCGGATGGCTTAGCTGCGGGTAAAGGCGTAATCGTGGCAATGACCAACGAAGAAGCTTTTGCTGCCATTGATGACATGCTTGCAGGCAATAAGTTTGGTGATGCAGGTTCACGTGTTGTGGTTGAGCAGTTCCTTGCAGGTGAAGAAGCGTCTTTCATTTGTATGATTGATGGCAACAACATTTTGCCAATGGCGACTTCACAAGATCACAAACGTATCTTTGAAGCTGACCAAGGGCCAAATACGGGTGGTATGGGTGCTTACTCTCCTGCCCCAGTTGTGACTACTGAAGTGTTTGAACGTGTCATGAATGAAGTGATGCGCCCGACCGTTGATGGTATGGCTGCGGATGGTCACGTTTATACAGGTTTCTTATACGCAGGTTTAATGATTGATGAGCAAGGTCAACCTCGTGTGATCGAATTCAACTGCCGTTTTGGTGATCCTGAGACTCAACCGATCATGATGCGTTTAAAATCATCGCTGGTTGATCTCGTTGAAGCAGGTATTGAAGGTAACTTACCAAGCGAAGCAGAATGGGATGAGCGTAAGTCCATCGGTATCGTTCTTGCTGCTGAGGGTTATCCAGAAACTGTCCGTAAAGGCGATGTGATTTCGGGTATCGGTCAATCCCCTGAAGATACAAAAATCTTCCATGCAGGCACAGCCATGACGGATGATGGGCATATTGTAACTGCTGGTGGTCGTGTACTCTGTGTAACAGCACTGGGCGATACCGTACTTGAAGCACAAATCAATGCGCTAGAAGTCTGTGGTCAGGTTACATTTACAGGTATGCAATATCGTAGCGATATCGGTTACCGCGCTATTGCACGTGAAAAAGCTGAATAAACCATATCAAGCTTAAAAAACCTTCTTCGGAAGGTTTTTTATTGCTGAAATTACGCAAATATCATTTACTTATTCAATATGCATATATCACATTCAGAAAAATATATATTTATTATTCAATTGAATTATCTAAACAAATATTTAAAAAATCTATAAAACTTTCATCTATTTATATTTACTTCGCACACAATTTCCTTAAATAATCAGTTATTTATACCCTTCAGTATTGGCTATTCCACTATAACCCAAACTAAAATATTGCTATGATTGGGGAAATTTTTAGCTGTACTTTTTATGGCCAGATTTTACTCTTTTCTATTATTTTCAAATGATTAGAGTATTAAACTGAGCTGCACGAGTTACAGCTAAATCCAAATTTAATTTCAAGAGTAAGTGAATGATTCACTGTGCTATTTATCTATAGCAAACTGGAACATGAATGTTCACCTATTTTTCTCATGTTGTGGAATTTACTTTGGCGAGTATTTTAAGAATTATTCACATGATTATTTGAATGCAGTGCCGAAGAATAACTTAGCAATCTATTACTTTGATGCGGGAATGCAATGATTTCCGGACATTATTTTGATTAGGATTTATACATGAAAAAGCTGATTAGTCTTTTTTTAAGTGTTTCAGTGTTATTACTTGCTGCATGCAGTAAACAACCTGACACCACATCTAACGGTCAACAGGGTGATGCAGCGGCATTACAAACTGTTGTCATCGCCTCTACAGGTTCAGATGCTGATATTTGGCGTCATATTGCAAGCTTACCTGAAACAAAAGCCGCTGGCTTGAAACTCGAAATTAAAAACTTCACTGATTACGTTGCGATGAATACTGCTGCGGCGAACAAAGAAGTTGATCTCAATGCATTCCAATCTTACGCTTACCTTGTTGCATTCAATGCTGCAAATAAAGATAAGATTGCACCTGTTTCAACCACATATTTAGAGCCTATGGGCATCTACTCAAGCAAAGTTAAGAAAGTTGAAGAGTTTGCTGAAGGTGCAACCATTGCGATTCCAAACGACGGTGCTAACGAATCTCGTGCATTATTACTTTTACAAAGCGCAGGCTTAATCAAGTTAAAAGCTGATTTTGACCCAGTAAAAGGTACGCCAGCAGATATTATTGAAAACACGAAGAAGATTGTGATTAAACCGATCCAAATGGCGACTGCTGTACGCGTAAAAGATGAAGTTGATGCAATTTTATTGGGCAATACGCTGGCGATGGAAGGCGGTTTGAACGTTCTTAAAGATGCGATCTACTATGAGCCTGTTGATCAAAGCACCAAGCTCAATGTGAATGTTTTAGCGACGGCTGAATCACGTAAAGATGATGCGGTACTTCAAAAAGTCGGCGCGCTCTATCATACCGAAGCTGTGAGAAAATATGTACAAGAACACTTTGATGGCACTAAGGTTGATGTAAACAAACCGACAAGCTATCTCACTGAAGCGAATTCGTAATATACTACGCTCCGACGTTCTACAAAACAGGCAAATGATTTTGCCTGTTTTCTTTTTAATTTAGTATTGACGATATGATCGAATTTAAAAATATTTCCAAACACTATCAGCTAAATGGCCAAACCATTAATGCGCTGGATCAAATCGATCTAGAGATCCCAGAAGGCAGTATTTTTGGCATTATTGGTTATAGTGGCGCAGGTAAAAGTACATTAATTCGTTTGATTAATTTGCTAGAACGCCCATCTAAAGGGCAAGTGATTATTCATCAAAAAGATTTTACTGCGATGGATGCGCGCACGCTTCGTAACGAACGTGCAAATATCGGCATGATTTTTCAGCACTTTAATTTATTACAAACTAAAACAGTGTCTGAAAATATTGAAATGCCGCTTAAATTGCTCGGTCATCGTAAAGCTGAACGAGAAAAGCGTTTAGCTGAACTGTTAGATTTCATTGATCTCAAACATAAAAAAGATGCCTACCCTGACGAACTCTCAGGTGGTCAAAAACAACGTGTGGGTATTGCTCGTGCCCTTGCCAATCATCCCAAAATTTTACTTTGCGATGAAGCTACCTCTGCTTTAGATCCGCAAACCACCAAATCTGTTTTAGCGTTGTTGAAGAAAATTAACCAAGAACAAAATATTACCATTGTGATGGTGACCCATGAGATGGATGTGATCGAATCAGTTTGCGATTACGTTGCTGTCATGGAAGCGGGTAAAGTGATTGAAACAGGTTCGACCTTAGAGATTTTCAGTCAACCACAACATCCCACAACCAAAACCTTTATCCAAACCGTATTACAGCAACAACTGCCGATCAATATTCTCAACAATCTCGAACACAAGCACCATAACAGTATCTATAACCTGCAATTCTTAGGTACATCAGCACAAGAAACCGTGATTCAGTCTGTGATTAAACAGTTTGATATTAGTTTGAATATTCTGTTTGCCAACATGACCGAGATTAACGGTACAGTGATTGGGCAAATGTTTATACAACTGCTCGGTGACCCACGTATCATCCAAGAAGCAATCCAATTTCTAGAGCAACAAGGTGTCAAAGTTGAACCGTCTGGAGTAAGCCAATGAGAGACTTTATCGTACACTGGCTGACTGAAATCACTGCGCCTTTTTGGCAAAGTTCTTTGTCAATGGATCAATTTGTGACAGCCTTACAAGAAACCTTACAAATGGTATTCTTCTCACTGCTTTTTGGTTGTATTTGGGGCTTCATCCAAGGCATCACCTTAGTAGTGACACGTACAGGTGGTATCCTACAAAATCGAGCGATTTATTATTTCCTCAACCCAATCGTCAATGCGTTACGCTCAATTCCTTTCATTATCTTGCTAATCGCAGTTATTCCATTTACTAAATTCCTCGTTGGAACATCAATCGGAACGTGGGCAGCGATTGTTCCCCTCACCATTTATGTTGGCCCATATTTAGGTCGATTAATCGAAACCTCATTACTTGAAATCAATGAAGGAATCATTGAATCTGCTCAAGCAATGGGCGCAACGCCTTGGCAAATCGTTTTCAAATTTATTATTCCTGAAGCACGAAGCTCAGTGATTCTAAACTTAACCACGGGAACGATTAGCTTGATTGGTGCAACGGCAATGGCAGGTGCGGTCGGTGCAGGCGGAATTGGTGACTTGGCGATTTCTTATGGCTATCAACGTTTTGATAGTAGTGTTGTGATTCTGACCGTGATCGTGCTTTTATTGTTGGTTCAATTTGTGCAAACCTTTGGTGATTGGTTAGCAAAAATGCGTTAATCATTGAGTTAACAGCTTAAGGCTCTCAATATGAGGGCTTTTTTTATCTCAAGTATTTTTATGGAAAATAGATTTCAGTCGCAGCCTTAAATGTATTGACATGTAAAGGAACGAGATCAGCTAAGGGTTGATATCCTCCAGCCAAAACAAACAGCAATGGAATATTCATTTTCTTTGCCATTTCAAAGACCAAACGATCTCGTTCAAACAGTAATTCTGTCGTGAACCATTTTGAACCATAGCGGTCATGCTGATGACAATCCATACCTGCCTGATAAATAATTAAATCAGTATCCCAGCGCGAAGCATATTGAAATGCCTCTAGAACAGCCTCACGGTATAAATCGAAGTTGCCTTGCTTGGGATGAATATAGCGAGTCAAACTGCGTTCACTCGCCTTACAACCGAAGCGAATACCAAAGATTCCAAAATTCACAAGGTTGGTCATTCGGTTCGCAAATACGGCTGTGCCATCGCCACCATGCTGATCGCAATCTAAAATAAAAATCCGTTTTTCAGGATGCTGTTTCGCAACCAAAGCCAAACCATTAAAGGTGCAGTAGGCAGCACCCGACTCATAACTGGCGTGATGAAAACCTTGCGCAATATTCGCAGCAACCCCTTCTTTTAACGCAATTTCAGCACCAAGCAGTTGCCCAGCTTGAACCGATAAAATTGCATCTCGTAATTGTACATTCCAAGGCTTAAACCCTTGTACAGTTGCAAAACTTGAGTCACCTGCAACAAATGCATCAACATATTGAGGGTTATGCAATTTTTTCAAAATATCAATTTCAATAGTGCCCGGATCAATCAACTCAGCCATTTTATTCGCACGAAGCACATCCGCAACTGCGGTCAATTTTTCCATGCTATTGGTATGCGTTTGCGCATAATAGCGTGGTGAATAACAAGCTTTTAGCATGGATGTCCTATAGAGATTTGACCTTGAGCGATTTCCATAAGCTGCCCCAGTTCAGTGATATCAGGTCTAAATAATCCGTTATCCACCTGTTGCTTAAAGTGATAACCAAACGCACGGGCACGATTTTTCGGTGAAACGGCTAAAGTCGTTAATCTCAAAAACCAAAATCCATTGATCGCAGAAATCGGAATCACATGTCCTTTATAGTGTTTATTTTGATGCTTTTCTAATGGCTCAATTTCATAATTTGCTGAAAAAAGGCTGCCTGCTGGTAAACGAACCCCATTCATCAATAATGAAACAAGGCTAATACAGGAGTGATTGTCCCCCATATTCATTTTTTCCATCATAATCGGTTGTTCATGCTCATCAACAAAAATATTTATCTCGCCCTGTCTAAGCAACCGATGATGTGCAATTCGAAGAAAGAATTTTTCAGCCATTGGACAAGAACCCACTTTGGGCTTTTCTGGCAAAGCATTGCATTCAATCAAGTCATTTTTGGCACTTTGAGGAAGAATAATATCTGCCAATAACTGACAAATCAGTACGCTTTCCTCCAGCTCGGCATATTGATGAATACTTCTGAGCTTCGCTTGAAAATCGACTTGCTGCTGCAAGTTTTTCGCAAATAATTCCTGTGGACTCAAACGCACTAAGCATTGCTGGACATCTGAGTTTATATCTAGGTTCCGCCAACTCGTTAGTTCCAAACCATAGGAAGATGCTTGATTCAAAATACTTTTCAAAGCCTTAGTTTCATAATCTTCAAAAATACGAAAATCCTGAAAACCAAGCGCATCGCGAGGTTGCGAAACAAATTCTGCGATCACACGTGTTGCTTGGGTATATCCACAACCACGCCGCTCGGTTTGATGACTAAAATGTTCGTTGAGCATTTCTGTAAGTTTGGCAGACAGAGGACATAAATATTTTCTAAAGATAACGACCACTTCATGATCGACCAAATCTGACATGATTCCCTCTCTGTCTTATTGTGATTTATTTCCGCTTTACGCTCATTAAATTATATTTATTTACAATAACTTGTCTTTTTCAATGCCATCTTAGCAAATGGCACATCCCCTTACCCTAAATCAACACTCGATACTTCAACAGGATAAATCCCTTCATTTTGATGATATTGAATAGAGCTCTTTCATAATTATTCATACCCTCTTAGTCTTTCTCTCACCATAAGAAACAAAAGGGATTTATGAACACCGTCTAATATGCGATCTATTTAACGCCATTGAAAACAATATAAACCATTAACTTATATGGCTTTTATCTCATCTTTATGTAAAACACCTAGCTTGTCAATGATAAAAATCCACCCTGATTTAAGCTGTCAAAATTTGCCCAAAAAAGTCATATTTACGCGATGTTCATCAACAGCAGTTTTGCACTGTTACGCATTTGCACTTACACTAGGAGCTCTAAAAAGCGTTTATCGACAGCTTCAAATAACCACATGACGAAAGGTTTAGGAATCGGCTATGCATTATAAGATTCATGTAATTGACGTAAAAAATGCCTTAAAAAACTATATCTGGTTATTGGAAGATACTCGCTCAAATGAAGTTATTGCGATCGACCCTACTGAAGCCAGTCTGGTCAGTGATTTCTGCGAACAACACCAGTTACAACTCAAGCAAATTTGGCTCACCCATTGGCATCCAGACCATACCAATGGTGTAGCAGAGTTATCCGCAAACAATAATCTTCCCGTATACGGCCCACGTGACGAATTGAGTAAAATTGCTTTCATCTCAAATCCACTGCAACACAATGACCATTTCCATTTCAATGATTTAAAGATTGAAATCATTGCGACACCGGGACACACCTTAGGTCATATCGTATATTTTATTGAAGAAATTGACAGTCTATTCTGCGGTGATACCCTGTTTGCAATGGGTTGTGGACGTTTGTTCGAAGGTACAGCAGAACAAATGTATCATTCTTTAAATCGTCTAGCAGCGCTGCCAATCCAAACCAAAGTCTATTGTACCCATGAATATACGCTCGCAAATGCTGAGTTTGCGCTCACCATTGAACCGAACAATGTTGCACTACAAGAGCGTATAAAACAGGTCAAAGCATTAAGAGAATCTGATCAAATCACGCTACCTAGTAGCATTGAGTTGGAACTAGAAACCAATCCTTTCTTACGCACCGAGAGTGCCGAGGATTTTGCTCGAATCCGCAGCCTGAAAGATGAGTTTTAACAGATTCGATCAAATAAAAAATGATTTCATTTTTCACATAGAACCAAACTGGAAAATGAAATTATTTTTTACATTTTTAATTAAATTAATTTTAAGTTTGAAACCACTTACTCAAATACACAAGTATATTTTTCACAATTAAATACAGACACTTAAATCAAATTCAATTAGAACAAAATACTTAAAAATTACTCTATTTTTACATTATTTACATGTAGCAAAATAAATCTATGCAATCCCCCTTTAAAAAAATTTAAGCAACCCTTATTAATGAATACAGGTTCACAAGGAGTTCGGCTATGAAAAACAGAGTTGTTAAAGCAAAAAATTTATTGGCTTTTCGTATTTGGTTGGAAAAGTTAGGATATTCAGTTAAAAATCTGACAGATAATCGGGGTTTTACTTTTAGTTTTAAAAAAGAATATGGTTTAGTCACTTGTGATTTATCTGGAAATTCTTTAGCAATGCAGCTCGGTGAAGAATTCGAAGATCACTTGAAAGCGTAATGGTCAGTTTTAGAATTTAGGGTTTCAAATGGATAAGAAACCCTAAAGCGTCTATATAAATTTTTTAATGATATATTCGCCTATATTTAATCCCCTACTTTCTAACCATCTCATTCAAAATTTCATTGGAACTCAACCGATTTCCAAGTATGATAATGCCCTAGTCGAGGGATGCTGCGACAATTGATTGGCACAAAAAATCAATTTGCTAGGCTCGGCGTAAGAAGCAATGCTTCCAAGACAACGGCATCCGCGAACAAAACGATCCATACTATTTTTTCTAGGAGATCCTGATGAACGCGGTGAATGCTTCATTTACAGATTATAAAGTTGCCGATATTTCACTTGCTGACTACGGCCGTAAAGAAATCAAACTTGCTGAAGCTGAAATGCCAGCCTTGATTGGTTTACGTAAGCGTTATGCTGCGGCTAAACCGCTTGCAGGCGCAAAAATCTTGGGTTGTATTCATATGACAATCCAAACTGCCGTTTTAATCGAAACTTTAATCGAGTTAGGCGCTGAAGTTCGTTGGACATCATGTAACATTTTCTCTACTCAAGATCACGCTGCTGCTGCAATTGCTGCGCGCGGTATTCCTGTATTCGCTTGGAAAGGTGAAACTGAAGAAGAATATGTTTGGTGTTTAGAGCAACAAATCAATGTCAATGGTCAGCCTTGGGCTGCCAACATGATCTTGGACGATGGCGGTGACTTAACTGCACTTGTTCATGAAAAATACCCTGCTCTTTTAGAACGCATCCACGGTATTACCGAAGAAACCACAACAGGTGTTCAACGTCTGTTGGAAATGTGGAAAGATGGTTCTCTTAAAGTGCCAGCGATCAACGTGAATGACTCGATTACAAAATCGAAAAACGACAACAAATATGGTTGCCGTCATTCATTGAATGATGCCATTAAACGTGCCACTGACATGTTACTTTCTGGTCGTCGTGCATTGGTTATCGGTTACGGTGACGTAGGTAAAGGTTCAGCGCAATCTTTACGTCAAGAAGGCATGATCGTTCGTGTTACTGAAGTTGATCCAATTTGTGCAATGCAAGCATGCATGGACGGTTACGAAGTTGTTTCTCCATATAAAAATGGCGTACAAACAGGTAATAAAGAAGACATCAACCAAGACCTATTAGGCAATACTGACCTTGTTGTCACCACAACAGGTAACTACCATGTTTGTGATTCTGCAATGCTCGATAGCTTAAAAGCGGGTGCAGTCGTATGTAACATCGGTCACTTTGATACAGAAATCGACACCGCATATTTACGTGGTTATAAGTGGGTTGAAGTAAAACCACAAGTACACCAAGTATATCGTTCAGAAGATGAAAGTAATTATTTGATCCTTCTTTCTGAAGGCCGTTTGGTTAACCTTGGTAATGCAACTGGTCACCCATCACGCGTCATGGATGGTTCTTTTGCAAACCAAGTATTAGGTCAAATGCATTTGTTCGCTGAGAAATTTGCAGATCTAGCTGCTGATCAAAAGCAAGCTGCAATCCGTGTAGAAGTACTTCCGAAGAAATTAGATGAAGAAGTTGCTGCTGCCATGGTCCTTGGTTTTGGTGGTGTATTAACTCAATTGACTCAAGTGCAAGCGGATTACTTAGGCGTTCCTGTTGAAGGTCCATTCAAAGCTGACGCTTATAAATACTAAGTTTTAGTACCCGTCTCCCTAGCCCTCTCCCTTAGGAAGAGGTGATATTCGTTACCCTAATGAGTATCAAAAAGTCCTCTCCGTTAAGGAGGGGATTTAGGGGAAGTGAAAAGAAATAAAAAAAAGGATTTGAAATGACCAAACGTGTTCCTATTTCTTTTGAGTTTTTCCCACCAAAAACTGATGTAGGTGCGGAGAAACTACGTACTGTTCACCAAGAATTACAGCGATTGAATCCTGAGTTTTTCTCGATTACCTACGGCGCTGGTGGTTCTACACGTGAACGAACTTTAGCTGCAATTCATGATTTCAATGGCAGTGGTACGCCTGTTGCACCTCACCTATCTTGTATTGGTGATGATAAAACACGTATTGCTGAGCTTTTAGACTTATACAAGTCTCAAGGTATTGATCGCATCGTGGCATTACGCGGAGATTTACCTTCAGGTCAGGTTGGCCTAGGTGAGCTTCCATATGCTCAGGACCTCGTGCGCTTTATCCGTGAATATTCGGGTGATCACTTTCATATCGAAGTTGCTGCTTATCCTGAAATGCATCCTCAAGCCGAAAGCTTTGATGTCGATATTCAACGTTTCGTTGAAAAAGTACATGCTGGTGCAAATGCAGGGATTACACAGTTCTTCTTTAATCCTGATGCTTATTTCTATTTTATGGAACGTCTTGATAAAGCGGGTGTGAATATCCCCGTTGCTCCTGGGATTATGCCGATTACCAATGCGAGTAATTTGATCCGCTTTGCTGATGGTACGGGTGCAGAAATTCCTCGTTGGATTCGTAAGCAGCTTGCAGCTTATGGAGATGACAGTAAAAGTATCAAAGCATTCGGCCATGAAGTCATTGTGAAACTCTGCGAACGTTTAATCGCTGGTGGCGCACCATCACTTCACTTCTATTCAATGAATCAAACAGAGCCAACTCAACAACTGGTTGTTGATCTTGGTTTAAACTAATTTGTACGAGCCTAATCCAAGCATGAATCGTTTTTATATCGAAACCGAATTAAATACTGGCAATACCATTGAATTAACGGAATCGGTGTTTCACCATTGGGTACGGGTATTACGTGCAAAAGAACAAGAACAAGCCATCTTTTTTAATGGAAAAGGTGGTGAATACGTTGTAACACTGACTGAAATCAATAAGAAAAATGCATTGGTATCCATTGATCATTTTGATCCAATTGATCGCACGCCCCCTTTTCAAATTGTTTTAGGTCAAGTCATGAGTAAAGGCGATCGCATGGATTATGCGATTCAAAAAGCGACTGAACTTGGCGTTACAACGATTCAACTCTTGACTAGCGAACGTTGCGAAATGCGACTCAAGTACGATCGTGATCAAAAGAAATTAGAGCATTGGCAATCTGTCGCCATCGCCGCATGTGAACAATGTGGCATGAACCGAGTTCCAGAGGTGTTAGCTCCTATCGCATTAATCGATTGGGTCAAGTCAGCCCAACTCCCGCCATCTCGCTTTGTTTTAGCACCAAACAAAACTCAAGAAAATGTATTATTAGACAGTTCACCCGATTTAGCATTATTAATCGGTCCTGAGGGTGGCCTCAGTGAAACTGAAATCGAAACTGCAAATCAAAACCAGTTCAAAAACTGGTGCATTGGCGACCGTGTTTTAAGAACTGAAACTGCTCCGGTTGTGGCTTTGTCTATTTTGAACTATCACTTTTCCATCAAATGATATATGTGGATTGCTTTCCATTGGGTTTAGCGTTAATTTAAATGCACTCAACTCTGCTTACAAAAATAAAAGCTGTAGGCATGAAAAATGAAAAGGATTATTCGTTGTATGTCTGGGGTTCAAAAGCAAGATTCACCGCCACCTATTTATACGGATTTGATCAATTGTTCTAGCCATATCCGTACTTTTGTGCTCAGTGTACTCTGTATTTGTCTTTTAGATTATGTGTTGTTTGGTGTTTTCTACTCTTTTAGTCCCAACATTTTCACTGTTTGGATCTTTATTACTCTAATTGTTTTTCTGCTGTTCTTTTTTCTATGTCGATTCTCTTTACAACACACCTCATCCCCACTTTTCTTAAAAAGAACCAACTATTTATTTCAAATAATATGTTTTTTTGCGGGTTTATTGCTCGGCGCTAACTCTATCATTATTAATTATTATCTCATCAATGATGTACCCAACCTAACAAACTCACATATTTCAATCTTAACCGCCTTGCTCCTCACGACATCACATATCATTGCACTAACATTTTTAACCCAGCATATTCGATATTTTTTACTATTTTTTATTCCCAGTATTGTTCCACTCATTATTTCACAAATTCTATTTGGTGATCATCACCAGACGCTGTTCTATCTCGCGTATTACTCAACTTTCTTTGTAACATTACTATGCGCACAAGCAACTTATAAAATCCATAAACGTCTTTCAGGCGTACTTGAAAAAAACAAACAACTGATGGATGTTTCTGAACGACATAATCAATGGACTGAAGAACTATGTCAGCAGCTACAGCGAGAAATCAATAAATCCAAAGATATAGAAGCACAATTACAATTTAATAATCATTTATTGGAACAAAAAGTTCGTGATCGTACTTTTGATCTCACCCAAATGAATGAAAGCTTAGAAGAACACCGACAAAACCTTGCCTTTGCACATGAAACTGCGGGTATCCACCCTTGGGAATGGAATCTAGAAAATCAGACCATAGGAATAACTAACACACATAGTAAACCTGTTAAACGCGACTCAGATAACCACTATGCGCTGTTGCACAAGATCACCCATCCTGATGATATTGAACGTGTAAAAAACACCTTATATGGTCATTTATATGGACACATAGCACGATATGAAGAGACTTTTCGTATTAAGCGTCCAAATGGCGAATGGTCGTGGATACATGATGTTGGACAAGTGATTCAAAGAGATCCTGTAAATCGAAAACCTTTACGTATGGTTGGTGTCTATCGAGATATCAATCAAGAACGTAAAGATCAAGAACGCTTGAAGCTTTCTGCCAGTGTTTTTGAACAAGCGTCTGAAGGCATATTTATTTTGGACGAACAGTTTAACTATGTTGAAGTTAATCCCAAATACGAACAAATGACAGGATTAGATAAGCAAGCTATTTTAAATAAACACCTGTTTGACATTACCAAGCAAAATAAACCACATCATCAAAACTTCCAACTTTCGATACTCGACACATTAAGCGAAGAATATGAGTATGAAGGAGAGTTTCAAGAGACATATCATTCAGGAAAGTCATGTTTCCTGTGGATTCATATCAATGCCGTCAAAAATGAACAAGACCAAGTCATCAATTATATCGGCATTGTTTCGGATCAAACCGAACGTAAACATCAAGAGCAACGTTTATCTTATTTAACCAACTACGATACGCTAACAGACCTGCCGAATCGTTTTTATTATCAACAGCAGCTTCATCAGTATTTAATCAGTGACGCATCTATTCAGCACCTTGCTGTGATTCGTTTGAACATAGATCGTTTCCGCACATTGAATGAATTGATTAGCAATCAAGCAGGCAATGAACTGTTAAAACAAGTTGCTCAACGTTTACGTGTTAGCAATATCGACGCCCTTTTGGTTGCACACTTAAGCGCTGATGATTTTGCCATTATTTATGAGATGTCACCATTACATCCGCCTATTCATCAACTATGCAATAATATTGTTGAAAACTTTTGCCAACCTTTCTATATCTCTGACCAAGAATATTTGGTCAGTATTTCTGTGGGCGTTGCAATGTTTCCAGAGCATGGGCGTCAAGTTGATAATTTAAATACCCATGCAGAACAGGCCCTCAACGAAGCAAAACGCTTGGGTGGGAACACCATTCGCTATTATTCAAATGAAAGAGCGAGTCTAACCGCCAAATATTCAGATTTAGAACTCGACTTAAGAAAAGCGATTCAAAACAATGAACTCGTCGTTTATTATCAGCCAAAGATTATCGCCCAAAATGATCAAATTGATGGCTTTGAAGCCCTCATCCGTTGGGAGCACCCAACTAAAGGCCTGATCATGCCTGACATATTCATTCCTTTAGCAGAAAGTACCAGCCTTATTTCTGATATTGGACAATTTGTCCTGCATGAGGCAGCTAAGCAATTGCATATATGGCAAGAACTCGGCTTCGCTGACATTCATATTGCAGTCAATATCGTGGTACAACAAATTTTACGTGGGCAACTACTTCATGATATTGATACTATCCTAGCTCAGTATTCAATTTCAGGGCAGAATCTTGAGTTAGAAATTACCGAGTCTGCTTTTCTAGAAAATACAGAAAGTGTAAAAGTCGTTTTACAAGCCCTCAAACAACGCCATATTTCAATAGCGCTTGATGATTTTGGCACAGGCTACTCTTCCCTTGCTTATTTAACCGAATACCCAATAGACACTCTGAAAATTGACCGTGCTTTTATCTCAAAAATCGGCGATGCAAAACAAGACGCGATAGTTAATGCCATGATTGCAATGGGTAAAACGATTGGCCTAAAAGTTGTGGCTGAAGGCGTTGAGACTGAGCAGCAAAGCGAATATCTGAAACGCCAAAACTGTGACATATTGCAGGGTTACTTATTTGCTAGACCATTAACAGCAATACATGCGACTGAATATTTACAACAGCATACCTAACTGTCAACCGCAAAAACTTCCATTTAAGGGTGGATTTTAAGCATTTTGGCAGTTTATTTTAAGCTCGTTATGAATTGTCAATAAGCATGTTCGTTCAGTGAAAATAAGCTTTTTTGACTGGGCGAAAGCATGAACTAGTGCTATATTCTTGTGCACTTATCTTAATATAGTAATTAGCCCCCTATATGGCTGATTATTATCGGAACAATCGAGACTCAGATGGACGATCAATCTTTAAAACAGGCCGCTTTGTATTACCATGAATTTCCTACTCCGGGAAAAATCAGTGTGACACCTAGCAAGCAGCTCGTTAACCAACGAGATCTAGCGCTTGCATATTCTCCTGGTGTTGCAGCTCCGTGTTTGGAAATCGAACGAGACCCTTCTACTGCTGCCAAATATACAGCACGTGGTAATCTGGTCGCCGTCGTGAGTAATGGTACAGCTGTACTGGGTTTAGGGAACATTGGTCCTTTAGCATCAAAACCTGTAATGGAAGGTAAAGGCGTACTTTTCAAAAAGTTCGCTGGTGTCGATGTATTTGATATCGAAATCGCAGAAAATGATCCAGACAAAATCGTCGATATCGTTGCAGCATTAGAACCAACATTTGGTGGTATCAACTTAGAAGACATCAAAGCACCTGAATGCTTCTATATCGAGAAGAAGCTTCGTGAACGCATGAAGATTCCTGTGTTTCATGATGATCAACACGGCACCAGTATTATCGTAGGCTCTGCATTATTAAATGCTTTGCAAATCGTAAATAAGAAAATTGATGAAATCAAAATTGTAGCATCTGGTGCAGGTGCTGCGGCATTATCTTGCTTAGATTTACTTTGTGCTCTTGGTGTGAATAAAGCCAATATCACTGTTGCTGATTCTCGCGGTCTTCTCACTACTTCACGCGAAGGACTTGATGAGTCGAAAAAGCGTTACGTACAAGACATCGCAGCAACACAATTGCATGAAGTGATTGCTGGTGCGGATATGTTCTTGGGTCTTTCGGCAGCAGGTATTTTAACCAAAGAAATGGTTAAAGAAATGGCTGAAAATCCGATTATCTTTGCACTCGCTAACCCTGATCCAGAAATCTTGCCTGAACATGCACATGAAGTACGTCCTGATGTCATTATGGCGACAGGTCGTTCGGACTATCCAAACCAAGTTAATAATGCGCTTTGCTTCCCGTATATCTTCCGTGGTGCACTAGATGTCGGCGCTACCACCATCAATGAAGAAATGAAAATTGCATGTGTACATGCGATTGCACGTATGGCGCACGTAGAAGCTGATGCTGCTACTTATGGTGAAAAATCAGTATCATTTGGCCGTGATTACTTGATCCCTGGCCCACTTGATCAGCGCTTGATTTTAGAAATCGCACCTGCGGTTGCTAAAGCAGCAATGGATTCTGGTGTTGCAACTCGTCCAATTGAAGATTTCTCTGCATATCGTCAAAGACTTTCTGAGTTCGTGTATAACTCAGCGTTCTTAATGAAACCAATTTTTGCTCAAGCGAAAACTGACCCTAAACGTATTGCATACGCTGAAGGTGAAGACGAGCGCGTATTACGTGCAGTACAAATCGCAGTTGATGAAGGTTTGGCTAAACCAATTTTAGTCGGCCGTACCACGGTAATTGAAGCAAATATCAAAAAATTAGGTCTGCGTTTACAACACGGTGTAAACATCGAGATCGTTGATCAAGAAAAAAATCCTCAATACGAGGAATTTTGGAAAGATTACTATAAAACCATGCAGCGCAAAGGCGTGACAGTAGAGTATGCACAGCGTGAAACACGTCGCCGCTCAACCCTGATCGCAGCTTTACTGGTTAAATTCGGTCAAGCCGATGGTATGCTCTGTGGTACTTATGCAAGCTACGATATCCATTTAGATTTCGTTAAAAATGTCATTGGTTTAAAAGAAGGTCGCAGCACTTTCTTTACCCTAAATGCGTTGATGCTTGAAGATCGCAACCTATTTATTGCTGACACTTATGTGAATACCAACCCAACGGCTGAACAGCTTGCTGAAATGACCATTTTAGCTGCGGAAGAAGTACGTCGTTTTGGTATCACACCACGTGTTGCACTGCTTTCCCATTCAAGTTTTGGTAGTGATCAACTTGATTCTAGCGCTCAAAAAATGCGTGAAGTCTATCGCTTACTTACAGAACAAGCGCCTGAACTAGAAGTTGAAGGTGAAATGCATGGAGATGCAGCACTTGACGAAAACATCCGTCACTTTGCTTTTCCAAATTCACGCTATAAAGGTTCAGCTAACCTATTGATCATGCCAAACCTAGACTCAGCAAACATTTCTTTTAACTTGTTGAAAGCAACATCTGGGAACAATGTGACGATTGGACCAATTTTATTGGGTGCAGCCAAACCAGTTCATATCCTCACCCCAACAGCAACAACCCGCCGTCTAATCAACATGACTGCATTGACTGTTGCTGAAATTCAACAAAGTCAAAACTAACCGCCACAAGCAAAGCTTTTGCTGAAAAGCTTTGCTTAGTGCTTGAGAAAACCTCTATTCTGTAGCATGATTGTGTGAAGAATAGAGGTTTTTTCATGCAAGTTTATTTAGTAGGCGGTGCTGTTCGAGATCATTTACTTGGGCATCCCTATCACGAAAAAGATTATGTTGTGGTTGGTGCAACGCCAGAGCAATTACTCGCCGAAGGTTATCAACCTGTTGGCAAAGACTTTCCTGTATTTCTACATCCCAAAACAAAAGAAGAATACGCACTCGCACGTACAGAACGTAAATCTGGAGTTGGTTATCATGGTTTCCAATGCTTTTCAGACACCAGTGTTAAATTAGAAGAAGATTTGATTCGCCGAGACCTAACCATCAATGCCATGGCAATGGATGAACAAGGCAAGGTTTATGATCCTTATGGTGGACAAAAAGACCTTCGTCAAAAAATTCTTCGCCATGTTTCTGATGCCTTTACCGAAGATCCACTTCGCGTACTTCGAGTTGCACGCTTTGCTGCACGATATGCGGCGTATGACTTTAAAATTGCGGATGAAACACTGCAACTCATGCAAGACATCGCGCAATCAGGCGAATTAAATGCCCTTACTCCAGAACGCGTCTGGAAAGAAACCTCTCGGGCATTAATGGAAGATCATGCAGATGTGTATTTTCAAATACTCAAAGACTGTGGTGCTTTAAAAATCTTATTTCCTGAACTCGATGCCTTATTTGGTGTACCACAACGCCCTGAATACCATCCTGAAATAGATTGTGGTATTCATACACTTATGGCACTGAAACAAGCATGTCAGGCAAATTATGCGCTAGATGTGCGCTTCGCTGTACTTGTGCACGACTTAGGCAAAGCACTCACCCCTGTTGAAGAATTACCAAGACATATTATGCATGAAGAACGCGGCATACAGCCCGTGACTGATGTGTGTGATCGCTTAAAAGTACCTAGCTATCTTAAAAATCTAGCGCTCACCGTATGCAAAGAACATTTGAAATGTCATCAAGTCAAAAATCTAAAACCCGGTACGTTATGGCGCTTTTTACAACGCTTAGATGTACTGCGTAGACCTGAAAAAGCTAAAGCTTTTGTTCAAGCCTGTGAATGCGATGCCAAAGGTCGTTTGGGTTTAGAACACCGCCCATATCCTCAGGCACAATATCTGCTAGATGCGATGGAAATCGTTAGACATATTCGGGCACAAGATTTACCTGAACATATTAAAGGCCCTGAAATAGGCGAAATGTTGATTCAATACCGTATTGAGGCATTAGCAAAATTTAAGGAACAGCACGAAGAATAAACCCGTTTAACACGCCATCGTTGTGCGACGAAGCAGTTTAAAATTTATATTAGACCCTTTCATAACCCTGCATATTTCTCCTATAGAGAGAATGAGGAACGATTGAAGTTTCGCAAGGGATTTATGAAAGAAGTCTATTATTTAGTCAATAATATTGGATCTTCAATGCTATAACCCGTTTCAAAAGGGATACCAAGGTATTTGACTGTCACAAGCACATTATTACTGTGAGGCACTTTATAGACTTTAGATATATTCAACCCTTGCTTGTAAGTGTTAGCTGTTTGTAATGTACTTTTTAGACGGAAGCTTTTAACCCGATATTGATAAGACCATTTATCAATAGATTCTTGTGGGTCATACCATGCCTCTGCCGTTCCCTTTTTCGTGGTTAATATTTGAATGTGAGCATTACGGTTGTGTACAGGTTGAAGTGAAAGTAAACGCTTTTGAATTTTCTTAATTTCTCTATCAAATTGCGTACTCTCTTGATCATAATCAATTAATTTAGTTTTAGGGTTGAGATAAAGCGAATGAACCTGAATAAGTTTAGTCGGATTAGCACTATTTAATTGATAATAATAGAGTTGAGGTAAACGACCCCGACCGTCTTCAAAATGTCGCATCAGATAAATCTTTTGGGCCTTTCGATCCAACCCTAAAACTTCTATATGCTGTGGTCCACCAACCGTTGCATAAACGGTTAGAGGTAAGCATGACAAAAAAAGTGCACCGAAAATAATTTTTAGTATAGGTTTAGACATATCCAGCTCCAAAGCAATCTGTATAGTTAAGCCCAATATATTGAGTTTTTAATGAAGATGGGGTTAATTTTCATCCATTACGCATTTATTTATAATAAGATCGAAAAATTCTTTTGTGACATGTTCTGGTATTGGCTTACCTAAAATGAATTTTTATTTCCAATAAAAAACCCAGCCAAAAATGACTGGGCTTTTATAACTTTTACTTATTCAGTAAAAATTATTGAGCAGCAGCAGCTTGAGCAGCAGCAACTTCGTCAGCAAAGCTCATTTCAGCTTTCTTCTCAATACCTTCGCCTACTTCGAAACGAACGAATTGAACAACAACTGTACCAGTCGCTTTCAATACATCAGCAACTTTTTTGTCGTTATCGATTACATACATTTGACGATCAAGCGCAACTTCGTTCAAATATTTTTCAATTGAACCAGTTACCATTTTCTCAACGATGTTCGCAGGCTTACCAGATTCTAATGCTTTCGCTTCAGCAATTTCTTTCTCTTTAGCGATCAAGTCAGCAGAAACAGCTTCAGCATTTACAGCAACTGGGTTGAATGCAGCAACGTGCATTGCAATACCTTTACCAGTATCAGCATCACCAGTGTAAGCAACAACAACACCGATTTTTAAACCGTGTTTGTACACAGCCAAGTTTTCGCCTTCAACAATTTGAGCGCGACGAACTTGAATGTTTTCACCGATTTTTTGAACAAGTGCAACACGTGCTTCTTCTACTGTAGCGCCGTCTTCAAGCTTAAGTTCAGCAATTTTTGCAGCATCAGTTTCGCCAGCAGCAAGTGCAGCAGTAGCAACTTTATCAGAGAAGTTTTTGAAGTTTTCGTCTTTAGCAACGAAGTCAGTCTGACAGTTAACTTCAACAAGAATCGCTTTGTTACCGTTTTGAATGATCGTGATCGCGCCATCAGCAGCAATATTACCTGCTTTTTTAGCAGCTTTTGCTTGACCTGATTTACGAAGGTTATCAATCGCAAGTTCGATGTCGCCGCCTGCTTCTGTTAATGCTTTTTTACATTCCATCATCGCAAGACCAGTACGGTCACGTAATTCTTTTACCATGCTCGCAGTAACTGCAGTCATGTTGATCTCCTAAAATCGGTAGAAAATAAATCTGTTCAACAAAAACGGCCCAAAGAAACTCTGGGCCGTTTGCAATCTCGACGCTTTAATTTGCCACCATTACATGTCGCAAAAATGACAAGCTTGCGTCAAAACGCATTAAGCCTCAGAAGCATCTTTAGCAGCGTCATCGCCTTTTGCTTGTGCATTTGCTTGTGATTGAGCATATTCTTTACCAGCAAGAATCGCATCAGCCATAGCAGAAGCATACAAAGTCACTGCACGGATCGCATCATCATTACCCGGAATAACGTAATCAACGTTGTCTGGGTTAGAGTTTGTATCAACGATACCGATTACAGGAATACCTAAGTTTTTCGCTTCTTTGATTGCAATCGCTTCGTGATCAACGTCGATTACAAATAATGCGTCAGGTAAACCACCCATGTTTTTAACGCCGCCTAAAGCACGTTCAAGCTTGTCCATCTCACGAGTACGTTCTAAAGCTTCACGTTTAGTAAGCTTAGCAAAAGTACCGTCTTGAGATTGAGTTTGAAGATCTTTTAAACGGTTGATAGATTGGCGAAGTGTTTTCCAGTTCGTCAACATACCACCTAACCAGCGGTGATCTACATATGGTTGACCAGCGCGTTGAGCTTGTTCACGGATGATGTTAGAAGCAGCTCGTTTTGTACCAACGAATAATACTTTGTTCTTTTTGCTCGCAAGGTTGTTCACAAAGTTCAATGCATCATTTAACGCAGGAACAGTATGCTCAAGGTTGATGATGTGAATTTTGTTACGTGCGCCAAAAATGTATTGACGCATTTTTGGGTTCCAGAAACGAGTTTGGTGACCAAAGTGTGCGCCTGCTTGAAGAAGGTCGCGCATACCTACGTTGTAATCTGCCATTTTCTTTACCTTAAGATTTGGGTTAGGCCTCCATATATCCGCATTCTCCACCTATTGCTAGGCACCCAGAGTAATGTGACGATATATGTGCGGATTTTGTACGACTATTTTACCATACAGTTTCGTAATACCTCCCATTAAGAAAGATAGTCACGAAAAGCAATTGATAAAATAGGCGGCTATTTATACCATAGTCACTTGCGAATTACCAAAAGTTTTTAGAGATCATGAATACAACTTATACAGCTCCTCGCCGATTAATCAAAACTCCCGATGAAATTGAAAAAATGCGTGTTGCAGGGAAACTGGCAGCTGAAGTTTTAGACATGATTAAGCCTTTTATTAAGGCAGGTGTGAGTACACTAGAACTCGACACAATTTGTCATGATCACATTGTCAACGCTCAGCAAGCCATTCCTGCTTGTTTGGGTTATGGCGCAGCACCAGGTCGCCCTGCTTTCCAACATACAATCTGCACATCGGTTAACCATGTGGTCTGTCACGGTATCCCGTCCGAAGCAAAAACGCTTAAAAATGGTGACATTCTAAATATTGATGTGACTGTTATTAAAGATGGCTATCACGGCGATACCAATATGATGTATATCGTTGGTGGAGAGACTTCTATTCTAGCAAATCGCCTTTGTAAGGTTGCACAGGAAGCGATGTATCGTGGTATGGCAACAGTTAAGGACGGTTCATATCTTGGCGATGTCGGTCATGCAATTCAACAATATGTTGAATCTGAACGCTTCAGCGTCGTTCGTGAATATTGTGGTCATGGTATTGGCAATGTCTTCCATGATGAACCACAAGTGTTGCACTATGGTCAAAAAGGTACGGGCATGCGCCTTGAAGCGGGCATGACCTTTACGATCGAACCAATGGTGAATGCAGGCGTTTGGCAAACCAAATTATTAGGTGATAAATGGACGGTCGTAACCAAAGACCATAAATTATCTGCTCAATATGAGCATACGATTTTAGTCACTCAAACAGGGATTGAGGTTTTAACTGCGCGCCCTGAAGAAGATTTATCTCGTTTTATGTAATTTATTATTGATCTTTAAATTACTCTCAAAAAAGCTATTTCGGTAGCTTTTTTTACATCCACAATTTCTTCATCAATTAATCTAAATAAAACAAAATATTTCATAAGCACAACAATTATAAAATCTAACTAAACACACTATTCATAAAAAAGAGTTATGTTGGGCGCAAGAAAAATCCTTACAAACTTTTGGACATGGAGTCCCTCGATGATGAAAAAGTCATTTCCTTTCTTAATAACAGGGCTTTGCACCCTCCCCACGCTTGCTTTTGCAGACTCACCCTATTTTAGTCTTAAAGATGGTGATGGATTTAAACGTTTCTCTGTTTCCGCGGGTTGGTTACATGCAATGCCTCAAGGCTCAGCAAATCCAATCAATGTAAATACGAGTATTGCTGAAGGAACCCAATCAAAAGTTGGTTCAGTTTCTAAAAAAGCTGTACTGGCAGCTGCAGATCGCGACTCCAACAAACTTCTTTATGATGCAATCAAAATACAACCATTAGACCCCGTACCAGGAGCGTTAACAGGTACTGCAACTGTAAATGGCCTTTCGAATTGGCAAAGTCAAGGTACTGGCTTGGAAGCTGATAATGTTGATACTGTTGGCCTCATGTTTAATTACAATTTTACCGATAATCTGTCATTAGAGGTCAAAGCAGGTATTCCTCCAAAAGTCGATATCAAAGGTAAAGGAGATATTTATGCTCCTTTAAGTGGAAAAGCAGATACAGCTTTAGGTTCTATCGGCCTAAAACAAGATATTCATATCACTGATTTAACTCAGGGCGATAAAGCAGCTTCCGCACGAGCATGGTTACCAGCAGTCGAACTCCACTACCAATTTGGTAAAACAGGTGTTAATAAATTTCGCCCTTATGTAGGGGCTGGTGTCATGTATGCTTACTTCAACTCATTAAAAATTAATCCTGCAATTGAATCTGATCTTATTGCGGCAGGTCATATGATTCAAAATATTCATGATGATAAAGCGGGTGCGGCATTAGATGGCAAAAAATCATCTGCCGATCCAATGGTTAAACTCAAAGCAACAGATACTTTCGCACCGATCGTCACGATAGGCGCAACTTATGACTTCAAACCAAACTGGTTTGCTGTCGGCTCGGTTTCTTATGCAAAAATGAACAATGAAGCAAAAATCTATGTCACTGACCGCAACACTGGCAAAGAGTTAATCCGCGCCAACACCAAAATTGATATTGATCCACTGATCACTTATGTGGGTATCGGTTACCGCTTCTAATTTTCATCTTGTTTCGATAAGCAGCTTCGGCTGCTTTTTTATTTACGCTACTTTTTAAACCACTGTGCATAGAATTTGCGCACCAATTACAAACAATCTAATCATGATTGTCTAACCAAATTTTTTAAATCAATACCGAACAATTCGGCTCCTATCTTTCAAAAATGGTCTGCATCCTGAATGTACACAAAAATACTTTTTTGCAATGAATAGCTTAATTTATTCATTTGGTTAATTATTTTTTATGGCATGCCCCTTGCATTATGACTGATATGTTGAATCAAAGATGATTCAAAAATTTGTCGACGGCCAACGATGTCCGTTCTGTTCGCTTTGCTTATGCAGATATTCTGCTTCGCAAAAAATTACGTTCAGTTCAGGAGAAGTTTATGTCTTCAAAAATGAATTTAGATGCAAAAAAAGCCACTGAAATAAAATTATTTAGCTTTGCTACTCCTGCAATGCGTGCATTTCACATGACATGGCTGGCGTTCTTTGTCTGCTTCTTCGCATGGTTTGCCTGCGCTCCGCTGATGCCTGTCATTGCTGGTGAGTTTAATTTAACCAAATCTCAAATCGCCAATATCAATATTGCAGCCGTTGCCATTACTATCATTATCCGACTGATTGTCGGTCCGCTATGCGATAAATATGGTCCACGTATCACTTATACAGCCCTACTCTTACTGGGAAGTATTCCTGTTTTTGGGGTTGCCGCAGCAAATACCTATGAATCCTTTCTATTCTTTCGCTTATTAATTGGAGCGATTGGGGCAAGCTTCGTCATTACCCAATACCATACCAGTGTCATGTTTGCACCAAATGTTGTCGGCACGGCAAATGCAGCCGCTGCGGGTTGGGGTAATGCGGGTGGTGGTGCAACTCAGGCGATCATGCCGTTAATTCTTGGTGCGATCATCATGTTTGGTGTTGAGCAAGCAATGGGCTGGCGTATCGCTTTACTCGTACCGGGGATCATGATGGTGATCGTCGGTATTCTCTACTGGAAACTCACTCAAGATAGCCCACAAGGTAACTTTAAAGAATTGCGGGAACAAGGTATAGAAGCAGGTAATATTAAAAAAGGTGGTACTGCAATCTTAATGCAGGCTGCGCGTAATTATCGTGTATGGGTACTGTTCACTGCATATGCTGCATGTTTTGGCATCGAGATTTTTATTCATAATATTGCTGCGATGTACTATGTTGACCATTTTAATATGGGCTTAAAAGAAGCAGGACTCACAGCGGGAATCTTTGGTCTATTGGCGTTATTTGCGCGTGCATTGGGCGGTATTGTTTCTGATAAAGTGGCTGTGAATAAAGGCCTAGATGGTCGTACACGAATACTATTTTTATTGATCTTAGGCGAAGGTCTATTTTTGATCATTTTCTCACAAATGAATACCGTCATGCTTGCCGTACTCGCTATGACAGTTTTTGCACTGTTTACACATATGGCCTGTGGTGCAACCTATGCATTGGTTCCATTTATCGACCGTGATGCACTCGGTGGTGTAGCAGGCATCATTGGCGCAGGCGGAAATGTCGGTGCTGTCGCGGCTGGTTTCTTACTAAAAGGTCTACTCGACATCCAAACCTGTCTCATGATCCTAGGCTGTCTCGTGACTGTTGCCGCCTTTAGTGTGGTGCTGATTCGCTTCTCAGTCGAACACAAGGAAAAAGAAAAAGAGTTGTTTGAACAAGCGCTACTTGAACGTAACGCTGCAACTTAATTCAACGCTCAATTGAGAGGGATGTCAGCGTCTAACTCCCTCTTTATAACCTCTCACACTCAAATCTTTAATTCTAGGGGAAATATGATGAAAATCATTTCAATGTCATTACTCACGCTTAGCTGTTTTGCCGCATTCAATGCATCTGCAAACAATGATTTTATCGATAACACTAAGTTCACGCTTGATAGTCGCCTTCGTTTTGAAATGGTCGACCAAGACAATCCTTTAAAAAAAGCGGAAGCAGCCACCCTACGTATCCGCCCTGCACTGCAAACAGGCACATGGCAAGGTTTAAGTTTATTTGCTCAAGGTGAAGCAACCATTGAACTCAACGACCGTTTCAATAGCACACGGAATAACGAAACAAAATACAGTAGCGTTCCCGATCCAGAAAACCTAGACATCAACCAATTATATTTAAATTACAGCAACCCTAAATTCGATGCTCGCCTAGGCCGCCAAGTCATTAATTTAGATAATCAACGTTTGATTGGCTCTGTAGGTTGGCGTCAAAATGAACAAAGCTATGATGCAGTCAGTCTAAATCTAAAACCAACCCAATCTTTGCAGGTGTACTATGCCTATATTGATCAGGTAAATACGATTTTTGGAAGTGAAGATCCCAAGCCAATTGCATTGATCGCACAAGATGGGGAACAAGACAGTCAAATTCATTTGGCACAAATCAAATATAACTACAGCCCACAACTCAATGCTGTGCTGTATGGTTATTTTATTGATTTTGAAAATCTAAACGCTTGGTCAAACCAAACCTATGGCCTACGCCTAACGGGTAAGCAAAACAACTTCCGCTATGCCGCCGAATATGCCAAACAACAAGATTATGCAGATCAACCTATAACATATGATGCTGATTACTATGCAGTCGAACTCGGTTATCAAATATCAGGAAAATCCCCGATTGGCGAAGTTGCTGTTGGTTATGAAGTGTTAAGCAGCGATAACGGTAAAATTGCATTTCAAACCCCCTTGGCAACAAAACATAAGTTTAATGGGTGGACGGATATGTTTTTAAATACGCCAGTCAATGGTTTGCGTGATGCCTATATTAGTTCGAGTTTTAATATATTCAGCAAAGGAAAACTGATGACCGAATTACATCATTACCGTAGCGATGAAAAAGGATTAGATTATGGACAAGAGTTTGCACTTTCTTATGCGCAAGCACTGCCAATCAAAGGCTTATCAGGATTAGCTAAATTTTCGCGCTACCAAGCTGAAGATTTTGGTGTCGACACTGACAAACTTTGGTTACAACTGGATTATAAATATTAAAACTATATTTTTAATTCCAATTCAAGCAGTTAGTTTCTATCGTCAATAATGCTGTAAAGCTGTCATCAAATTTTAAAATTTGAATGATTTAATAAAAAATAAAAAACCGATAAAAGTGCAAAAGCGTGTTGATCGAGTAGATCAACACGCTTTTTATTGCGAAAAAATAAAAGACCGTTCTTAAAACAGTCTTTTACAATCTCACCTTAAAACACAGTGTGATTAGGGCTGACCTTTTGGTAATGGAATGTATTGCGATTGGACATTTTGCTGAACTTTACGCTCACCAACTTTAACCTCTAAGGTTTGTTGTTTCCCATCACGTTCTACTACCACTGCAATCGAACTTTCTGGCGCCTGTAGTGCGACATAGTTAATCAAATGCGATGCGGAAGAAATTTGTTCATTATTGACTTGAACAATTTTATCTCCACGTTTAACGCCTGCGAGATCAGCTGGGCCACCACGTAACACATCAGCGACTAAGACACCGCTTGGTTTTGCTGTTAATACATCTTCATCCAAATTATTTGGAATTAAACTGATGCCTAACCAACCACGTACCACACGACCATCTTTCAAAATAGAGTTCAAAACTTGCTGACAAACTTTTGCAGGTATCGCAAAACCGATACCAAGCGATCCACCTGATTGAGAAAAAATCGCAGTGTTCACACCAATAAGATTACCCGCAACATCAATTAAAGCTCCACCAGAGTTGCCTGGGTTAATCGCAGCATCGGTCTGAATGAAATCTTCGTAAGTGTTAATCCCTAAATCAGAACGACCAGTCGCAGAAATAATGCCTTGGGTAACAGTTTGACCGACACCAAATGGGTTACCAATCGCGAGTACAACATCACCCACCTCATTACCACTGAGTTTAAATGGTAAAACAGGAAGTTTATCTAACTCGATTTTGATTACAGCCAAATCGGTATCTGGATCTGTACCAATCACTTTGGCTTCAGCACGACGCCCATCATATAACGCAACAACGATGTGTTCTGCCTGAGCGATGACATGATTGTTCGTCAAAATATAACCATCTGCTCGAACTATCACCCCCGAACCTAAACTATTTTCATTTTTAGGCTGTTGAGGAATTTGATTGCCAAAAAACTCTCGGAAAACAGGGTCATTCAATAAAGGATGATTAGGTTGTTTTATTTTTTGCGTGGTAAAAATATTCACGACTGCGGGAGCAGCAACTTTTACAGCAGCATTATAAGAAACCACCCCACCCATACGATTTGTATCAACTAAGGGCTCAACCTTTTCTGCTGGCATTTTGACACCATCAGACGCCACAGTTGGTTTCGGCTGATGTGATTTCTGCCAAGCCAGAAAACTAAATATAACGACAATGAGTAATACCCAAGGTAACCATGTAAATGCACGGCGCACGTCTATTATCCTCTAGGCGAAAATGATGTTATGAATAAGTTAATTTGTTGAAGAACAGGAAATTTCCATCATTGTAATGTAAATTATTTAAAAGCAACGCAAAAGTTAAAATTTTTTTGTCTAGCTTTAGTTACCTTAGAAAATATGTTTCTATTGACCACAGTAAAATGTAAATCATTTGAGGAATCGCATGGCAAATTTGTATGACATTGTGCAATGGTGTAATCAGACTTTAAAAACAAACGAGTTCAAAGATTACGCACCGAATGGCTTACAGATCGAAGGTAAGCACGAAGTCAATAAAATAGTATGCGCTGTAACCGCATCAGAAACTGCCATAGATGCAGCAATCGCTCAACAAGCAGATGCATTACTGGTACATCATGGCTATTTTTGGAAAGGCGAACCCTACCCAATTACAGGGATGCGTGGCAATCGAATCAAAAAACTCATTCAAAACAATATTTCACTGATTGCCTATCATCTACCTCTAGACGCTCATCCAACACTAGGCAATAATATTGCGATTGCTGACTTAATCGGTTTACACAATTTAGAAGCATTAGACTCAACCGAAAAATATCCAATTGGTAATATTGGTTATTTAGAGCATGCGATAAGTCCTGAACAGTTCAAAGAAAAGCTACAAACAATTTTTGACTTTTCTATTCTTCACCTGCCTTGTAGTAAATCTGCTATCCAAAAAGTAGGTTTCTGTACAGGCGGGGCTCAAGACTTTATCGAAAAAGCTGCTTTGGAAAATTGTGATGCTTATATCTCAGGTGAAGTAAGCGAGCGTACTTTTTATCAAGCTAAAGAACTGGATGTCCATTATTTTGCATGTGGACACCATGCCACAGAACGTTATGGCGTACAACGTTTAGCACAAGCGATTGCACACCAATTCGCTATCGAAACAGAGTATTTTGAGTTAAATAATCCGATTTAACTCAATTCAACTTCTGAATGGAGTGAAATTCGTTTCACTCCTTCCCTCTATCTTGGTTCTAAGGGTTTAAACCAGTAACTGTCCAACTTGAATTATTGAAATCATAAGCTGCTCCAACTGGCAAAGCTTGTAGCGATTTCATATCCGCTAAGAATCGAATACGCCTCCACTTTGATAAGCCAACTCAATTCCTAATAAAACCAATGATAAATAAAATTTATTTTTTATCTCTTTATCTATAGATAAAAGCAAATCAAAAGATATTGATTCTCATTTGCTTTTGAGCAAATAATGAAAGCGCTTCAATTTATGCCAATAAAATCATTTTGATTAAAAGGAATCAAACACATGGCTTATTCTCTACCAGCGCTACCTTATGCTTACGATGCACTTGAACCCAATATTGATACCAAAACAATGGAAATTCACCACAGCAAACATCATCAGACCTATATCAACAATATTAATGGTGCAATTGAAGGTACAGAATGGGAAAAATTCTCAGTAGAGGAATTGGTTGCTAAAGTGAATGACGTCCCTGCCAACCTTAAAAATATGGTAATCAACAATGCAGGAGGTCATGCAAATCACTCACTATTTTGGACTGTCATAAGCCCACAAGGTGGCGGACAACCAACAGGACCTGTTGCAGAAGCGATTGATCAACAACTTGGTGGTTTTAGTGCTTTTAAAGATGCTTTTACCAAGGCTGCAATTAGTCGTTTTGGTAGTGGCTGGGCATGGCTCAGCGTCACCCCTGAACATAAACTGATTGTAGAAAGTAGTGCTAATCAAGACTCACCATTGATGTATGGCAATACGCCTATTCTGGGCTTAGACGTGTGGGAACATGCATATTATTTAAAATACCAAAACCGCCGTCCCGAATATATTGCTGCATTTTACAATGTTGTAGATTGGGATGAAGTGAACCGTCGTTATCATGATGCATTACAAGCTAAAGCTCAGTAATTTTCTTGGTCGATCAACTTAGAATAACATCTCTATAAAACGGGTTAGAGTCTTTTGGAACGTTCACTAAACGAGCTAAAAACTCTAATCATTGTTGTATCGTATATGTCTCATAAAGAAATTTTTTGCATATTTTGTGTATTAAAAGACTGCCCTATTGTCCATAGAATCATTTACAATAAAGGCACTAAATGTAAAACCCAGCAAATTTGCAAGGAATGAAACATGACAACCATTACTTTACCTGCACTTCCATATGGCTATGATGATTTAGCACCACACATCACTCGCGAAACCTTAGAATATCATCACGACAAACACCACAATACTTATGTTGTTAATTTAAACAACTTAATCAAAGGTACTGACCTTGAAGGTAAAACTTTAGAGGAAATCATCAAAGCGTCTGCTGGTGATGCATCTAAAGCAGGTATCTTTAACAATGCTGCACAAGTATGGAACCACACGTTCTACTGGAACAGCATGAAGCCAAATGGTGGTGGTAAACCAACTGGTGCGATTGCAGCTAAAATCGAAGAAGCTTTTGGTAGCTACGAAAAATTTGCAGAAGAATTTACTGCTGCTGCAACAACTCAATTTGGTTCAGGTTGGGCGTGGTTAGTTGCTGATGAAGTAAATGGTAAATTATCAATTACTAAAACAGCCAATGCAGATACTCCACTTGCTCACGGTCAAATTGCAGTATTAACGATTGACGTTTGGGAGCATGCTTACTACATCGACTTCCGTAACTTACGTCCAAAATACATCGCTACTTTCTTAGAAAGCTTAGTGAACTGGGACTATGCAAATGCAAAACTTGCAGGTCAACCAGCTGGTGTTGAGAAATAATCATATATTTCTTGCCTAAAAACTGCCCGCATAGGGCAGTTTTTTTATCACTAACATCTTAAAAGAATATTTATCAAGCAAACGATTCATTTTATTTACTATTCTTATTGACGCATCAATATTTCATGCCTAAAATGCGCATCAGATTCTCCAATAGCTCAGTCGGTAGAGCGACGGACTGTTAATCCGCAGGTCCCTGGTTCGAGCCCAGGTTGGAGAGCCAAGCTAATCTCCCATAGCTCAGTTGGTAGAGCGACGGACTGTTAATCCGCAGGTCCCTGGTTCGAGCCCAGGTGGGAGAGCCAAGTTTTTATTGGCTCGCTTGACCGTTAGTACCGATATGCATGATCTACATATCCAGATTCTCCCATAGCTCAGTCGGTAGAGCGACGGACTGTTAATCCGCAGGTCCCTGGTTCGAGCCCAGGTGGGAGAGCCAAGATTCTAAAAACCCACTCATATTTATATGCAGTGGGTTTTTTATTAGCACTTTGATAAGAATATGTCTGAATCAACGCAACTCATCTTTTTGCTGATTGGTAGTATAAGCACAGTACTGCTACTGATCAGTTACCTGCGCCCTTTTTTCCTAAAACAAAATTATTTCGCCCGCCCGGTGATCACTGCATTTGAGTCTCAAATGTTTTCTAGGCTTCAGCAAGCATTCCCCCACCACAATATATTGGCGCAAGTAGCCTTTAGCGCACTGATTACCAGTAAGCACTACAAGATTCGCAACCGCTTCAATCGCAAGGTTACTGATTTTGTGGTTTTAGACAAAGAAATGAAAGTTGTCGCAATTATTGAACTTGATGATCCAAGTCATATCGGAAAAGAACTAGAAGACCAGAAACGTGATCAAATGTTGCAAGAGGCAGGATATCAAGTACAACGATATACTCAAATTCCATCTATAAAGCAGTTACAGATGGATATTCGATAAATCAACAATATCAAAAGTTATCACTCAGCTTTTACTGCGTGTCCCTCATTTTTCTGCTGTTCGAACTTCTTAGCCATTTCTGCGCGTTGTTGATCATATTCTTTCTTGGTTTTTGCATCGCTCTTTGCCGCTAAAAAAGCCATCCCTACGATAAAAATTGGAATCAACAATCCCAATCCCATCAATACCCAAGGTACAGATTTCTTCTCAACTGCATTTTGACTCATAGCCGATCCAAAAAATTAACATTTTTAAAGTGGCAACACTATAACAAAAAAGAGCCTCTATAAAGAGGCTCTTTTACTAACCAACGAGCTATTGGGCTGGCATATTTTGTTTAATAAACTGTACTAGCTCGCCACTCTCATTTGCCGCAAGAATTGCTCCGGTATGTGATCCATTCACAACAGGATTTTCCGCACTTGGAACGATATCAATTGGAATAATCTTAACATCGGTCCCAGCGTTGTACATGGCCTGATACATTCCCTGTGTAATTACATAAGGTACGTTTGTATCGTATACACCCTGCACAATCAAAATCGGTTTATCCAATTTCTTGGTCGTCGGTTGGCTATAATCTGTTAAGAATTTTTGAATGGTCGCATCATTCTTAAATTCCACTTCATCAATACCGTGATATTCAGAGACTTTAGCCGTAGGATTATTTGCAACATAACTTTGAATATCTAGCTTATAAGCCTCTATAATTTCACCCAAACATTCAGTTTTCGCCAAAGTGGCTATTTCTTTAGCTTTCGTACTTCCAAACATTCGTTGATAGTTGAATGTCGGCTCATAAGAGGTAATCCCCACGCCTGTTAACGCTGCATAAGACAACAACGTCGCATAAGTTTCTATTGCTGTAGGCTGCGGTAACTGGTCAATCGCTTGAGGTGCGACCTCTAAAATAATTTTATCTAGACTGGATGCTGGTGCACCCGCAACCGCCCCTTTAAATGTCACATCATTATTTGCATATTCAGCAATCCCCAATGATGCTTGCCCACCTTGTGATTGGCCAACAGACATCCATGAACCTTGCAGTAGTTGACCATAATGTTCTTTCGCAGCTTTAACCGCATACTGTGCTGAACGTGCCTCACTCGGAATATGTAAATAAGGATGTTCACCAGCCCCACCCAAACCTTCATAATCTGGCGCGACAATCACATAGCCCTGTTCTAGCAAACTTTTTGCAGTATAATTCTTAAAGTTTGGATTTAATGGTGTATTGGTTGGCGCACATTTATCAGCCCCACCCAATGTTCCATGCGCCCAAACCACAACTCGATAACCATCTTTTGGTTTTGCAATTTTAGGAAAAAATACTAAAGCAGAAGTTTCAACCGTCTTCCCTAGTACATTTGGCATTTTATAGTTCATGACTTTGATTGAACTAGCAGCGCTTAAATCACCGAGACCTTCTGACTCATAGGTATAAGAAGTTTCAGAAACAAAAGATTTGTCCTTCTGATTATCTCTTTGATTTGAATCCTTATCATCATTACATGCTGATAAAAATAATGCAGAAATAGAGAACGTCATTGCAAAAGCAATATTAGACCGTTTCATAAAATATCCTTTTAGTCCTTGTTTTATTTTGTGTGCATGAAACTACATGCGACCTTATTAAGGCATAAAAAAAGTGCCCTGCATAGGACACTTTTCAACTAATAAGTCATTTTTAAATCATGAATTCTAAAAAGATTCCAATAAAAATGATCATTCCAACCCAGCGATTGTGACGGAATGCCCAAAAACAAATCTGTGGATCCCGATCTTTAGTTTTAACTGCTTGATAAATAAAATCAGCAGCAACAACCAATAATGCAGCCAGTCCAAATGGAATTAAAAGATCTTCCAAATAAAGTGCACTACCGATCAAACCCAAACTTAACAGTTGCAATGATCCTATAATTTGTATATCAAATCGACCAAATAAAATTGCGGTAGATTTCACACCAATTTTCAAATCATATTCACGGTCTGTAATTGCATATTGAGTATCATAAGCCACGGTCCAAGCCAAATTTCCAAAATACAAAAGCCAGCAAATTAAATCAGGTGTCTGTCCAACAGCGGTATATGCCATTGGAATTGACCAAGAAAATGCAGCACCCAAGAACACCTGAGGTAAATGGGTATAGCGCTTCATAAAAGGATAGATGAAAGCGAGAAATAACGCTCCAAATGACCAATAGAAGGTTTCAATCGGCAAGAAAAATAAAAGACAAGCACTTGCTGCCACCAGCCCTAAAAATACAAACACGGCTTCCCGCGCTCGAATCACCCCAGTGGCTAAAGGACGTGTTTTAGTTCGCTCAACATGTGCATCTACTTTACGATCTGCAAAATCGTTGATCGCACAGCCCGCTGCCCGCATAAACAGCACACCCAGTGACATCACTAATAATATTTTTAAATCAGGAATGCCTTTTGATGCAATCCACAAAGCCCACATCGTGGGCCAAAATACCAGCTCTGTGCCAATCGGCTTATCAAAACGACATAAATAATAATATGCAGCTAAACGCTGTCGCCATGTTGTTTGTTGCACTGTTTCCATGTTGATCCTTAGAGTCAATGCTGTCGAATAAACTGTTCAAATGCGGGCAAAAATGTTTCCTGTACGATAAATTTACACCCATGCCACGTATAACAACTTTGTCGCGTCCAACCATCAGCAAGATGAATTACACGGCGTTCATAAGCTGGATTTGTTCGTTGAAATAAAAACCAACCAATCGGTTTATTTCCAATATGTTTAAATAATCGTGCTTTTTTTTGCAGACTTAAAATTGGAAAAATACTTTTTGCTTTCACCCAAGCCTGCTGTTCTGAACCGTATAGATAAGTTTCACGAACCCATGCAATATGGGTGTGTGGCATATTCATCCACTGACTATCAACAAATGATAAACGCTGATAATGCTCTTTAATTCGTTCAACACGAAACTCTCCTGCGCCAAGGTCAGTGAGCTGTTGAGTGAGTGAACCCGATGCATACAACCATTTTTTTAATTCAGGTGGAATGTCCCTGCCCTTTATTCTGCTTGGTTGTAAATTGCGCATGCTCGGCTCACTAAAAACATCGCAATTAGTTTAACCGAATTTTTTAACAAAATATGTTGTAAATTCAAACAACATATTTAGCATAAATCTACAACCCCACATAAAACTTCTCAATCAACTGTCGTGTTTTCACCAACAAATTGGTTAATACACTGTCCCGCTCAAACAGCTTTACTTTATAGTTGGGCAACTCTTTCATTTCTTCTTTTCTTGGTAAGCGTTTATTGAATTCATAATTATCTAAAACTTGCTTCATTACTTCAGGCTTTAGATTTTCTCGTTCGCAAAAGTGCTGATAAGCTTGCTCTTTTTCTGCATCCCAAAACTGAGCAAAAGCCACTTGTACACTTTGCCCATTGATCATTTTAGGCATGTTTTCTTCAATGAACTTTTGTATCAAGTCTTGCTTATCATGCAAGCTTATATCACTACCAATGAGATCGTATACCTGTGCTTCATACTTCTGACTCTGTTCATCTGTTTCAGCATTTACCGCCATCTGTAAAAGCGTAAGGATATAACCCACATTGATACGGTCACTGTGCAGTAAGTCCAATTGGAAATCGACATCATCAAGTACTGAGACTTTTTCTTTCTTGGTCGTTTTTCGAATCGCTCGACAGAGATCAGCATACTTAGATGCAAAATTCGCAAAGTGCTGTTTATCTAACACTGTTTGATCTTGGTCATATTCCACAAAAGTTTGTAGCTGGGCGTTATAGCGCATCACTTCACGAAATGCCTTGATGAACTCCAGTTGCTGCTCTTCTGTTATCAACGTGTCTACAGCCTGATAATCAGGCGTAATACTCAATAACTTTTCGACTGCTAATTCATAGTCTTGTTTAATTTCGTCAAAGCTAGGGACGAGTACAGTCTTTCTGGCTTCTTTATTTGAGAATAATGCCAATGCTTCATCTGTAGCACGTTTAAGATTACGGAAGCTAATGATATTCCCAAATGGTTTTTTATCATTGTAAACACGATTAGTACGTGAAAATGCTTGAATCAAACCATGATATTTAAGGTTCTTATCGACATATAAGGTATTTAAAGGTTTTGAATCAAAGCCTGTGAGGAACATATTCACGACTAGTAAGATATCAATCTGCTTTTTCTTTACCCGATCTGCAATATCACGGTAATAAGCATAGAATCCATCACCTGAATTATAATTCGTACCAAATTGGACATTATAATTGGCAATATAGCGATCAAGTTTGTCACGACTAGACTGGTTAATTTGACTAGGCATATCAGTTGATTCTTCTTGAATCAATCCATTTTGTTCATTGTTCTCAACAGCTTCATTCGCACCGTAGGAGAAAATAGTCGCAATGGTGAGAGGTTTAAATAATCGACCTTCCACTTCATCTTGTTGTAGCTTCTCAGCTTGTACCTTTTCAAACAGTTCATAATACTGCGTTAAGGTATCCACTGAACTGACACAAAACATCGCCGTAAATTCACGGTTTTTGGTTTTCGTGTCATGTGTCTCAACGACATAACGGGCAATCATTTCTAATCGTTGTGGATTATCATAAAGCTCTTTGGTATCTATCCCCTCAACATCTTCGTCACTCTCAACAACATCATCGAGATTATTTTGCATACCTTTGGCAGTATATTTGCCGCGATAATCAATTTGGAACTGCAATACATTGCGGTCTCGAATCGCATCGACAATGACATATTGATGCAGACACTGATTGAATAAATAATCTGTGGTGAGCTTCAAACCTGCTTTGGACTGACTATTTTCTTCAAAGATCGGAGTCCCTGTAAATCCAAACATTTGTGCATTGCTAAAGAATTTTTTAATGTTCTGATGGGTATCACCAAATTGACTACGGTGACATTCATCAAAAATGAACACGACTTTTTTGTCTTTTAGATAATTGATATGTTCTAAATATCGGTCCGTGCTAATGGCGCGATTTAACTTTTGAATGGTGGTCACGATCAGCTTGTCATGGCGTTGATCGAGTTGTTTAACCAAAGTATGCGTGCTGTCTGTGCTATCCACACTCTCGGCTTTAAATGCATTAAATTCTCGTGAAGTCTGGGTATCAAGGTCATTACGATCCACCACAAACAGTACTTTTTCAACATCAGGCATTTGCATGATGAGTTGGCTGGCTTTAAATGAGGTCAGCGTTTTGCCTGAACCTGTGGTATGCCAGATATAGCCGTTTTGCTCTGAATTTTGTACATGGGCAATAATCTTTTGCACGGCGTAAATTTGATATGGGCGTAGCACCATTAAACTTTTACTGGTTTCCAACATCACCATGTATTGGGTTAGCATATCTGTGAGATGTGCGTGATTTAAAAAGGCATCAGCAAAATCAACAATTTCATTGATATGTTTATTCTTTACATCTGCCCATGGAAAAGCAAACTCAATGCCAGTCGTACCATTAGAATAATAGCGAGTATTTGCGCCGTTACTGATGATAAAGAGCTGAATAAAACCAAATAGTCCTTGCCCTGCCCAATACGCTTCACGAATATAGCGTTGCGTCTGATTAAAGGCTTCGGCAATTTCCATGCCGCGTTTTTTCAGCTCAATTTGTACCAACGGTAATCCATTAACCAATAGCGTGACATCAAAACGGCTGGTTCGACCATTAAAATCACGATGGTCTAGCGTGATTTGATTGGTGACTTGATATACGTTTTTGCTTGGGTCATCCGATAAAAAGAAAATGTGCTTGCTTGTACCATCATCAAATTTGACAGGAAACTGATCACGTAAATTTTTAGCTCGTTCAAAAACTGTGCCTGTATTAAGAAAACTAATGGCCTGCTTCCACTCCGTTTCTGACAGTGGTGCAAGTCCATTCACACATTCAATTTGAGTTTTGAGGTTTGACAGGAGTTGGCTTTCATCTTTAATGGTGACAGTTGCATAGCCTAGCCCTTGCAGTTGTGCAATCAGTTCATTTTCAAGTTGAAATTCACTTTGTACTGTCATTTCTTTTTAACCTATTCCTTATTTCAATAACTGCTTGATCAAACTCAAAATGTATTCAAGGTTTTCAGTATCTGACACATCTGTTTGATAGTCACCGACACCCCAATGTCCGATAGTAGATACATCTCGCAACAAAATTTTAGGATCATCCAGTGATCCAATTTTTGCATTCAACGTCAAACGTAGGATTTTCTTTTGGACTTCAATATAGACAATATTACGTTTTGATTTCTTAAAAGCGATATAGAGTTTTTTGGCATTTATTTCTAAATCAGGCGCCAAATTTAGAATGGCATCACGGAATCGTTCATATAACTCTTTAATATCGTCAGATTTATCATCAAGGTGAAAATCTTCATCATATTGCTGAATTTCTTTAGCAATCTTTTTAATATCTTCAGACTCGACCATTTGCACTTGCTTGATTGAAGGTGCTGATTTGGTTTTGAGTAATGGATTGACTGAAAAGATTCCATCTTGATAGCGTTTTAATTCCCACAGTTCAATGCCTAAGTCTTTAAAGTTGGTCGATTGCTTTTGAAAATCAGTAAAACTTGGTGAAACGAAGATAATTCTACTTTGTGACCAATCCACATCTTGACGTTTTAGATTCTTAGTCTGACTTTCGTTGTATTCAACAATAAAGTCAGCTTTGTACTCAAGCATTAAGTTGAGATAAGAAACGCCTTGATCTATGACACTAAAATTGCGTTCTCGTTTGTATTCAATGATTACAAATGCTTTGCTTTCAGGATCAAACGCGAGCGTATCAATACGGTTACTTTTAATCGTAAACTCTGATTTAATAAACTCTAAGTCTGTAAACTCATATAAGTTGTTTTCAAATATGGTTTGGATTTCTTTCTCTAAGCGAAATGGTTGTTCAATTAATTCAACCATTTTTTGCTCTTGAGCACGATAAATTTGCATATTTCCCATTTGCTCGTGAATCTATTAATTATATATTCAGAAAGTTCTACATCTTCAAATGTTAATTAGGATCAATCATCTGAAAAGTTACATACTGAACCTTGTAAAAGCATTCCAACCAAAGTGTATTTTCCATGTTGTATATCCTCTGAAAAAGTAAATGCATCTATATTTTTGGCACATTTTTCGTATTCTTTGGGTTTCCCATTAACTAGCTCATCAATCTCTAAAACTGCTTCATAACGGATTTTTCCCCGGATATTTTCATATTCAATAACTGGTCGCATTGTCAATAAGACTTGTGGATTACCCTTGACTAGCACTTGGTTCTCATTATTGGTAATTTGATAGTCATCCTCTTTCATTTTATAGACATTTTTCATTATTTCATTCAGATTAATTTGAATAATACTTATTTTCTCAAATTTAAATGTATTTGCAAAACTTAAGTTACTCATAAAAAGGAATGTTGCGAGCAAAGTTACTTTTTTCAATAATTTTTTCATGACCCTAACCTTAATAATTAAACAAACATCTATTGCACCAAGTTTAGCAATTGTGCAATCAGTTCATCTTCAAGTTGAAATTCACTTTGTACTGTCATCTTTCTCTCTATTCCCACTAATCTATTCAATTGAATTAAAAAGTTGTTACTTCCACTCAAGCTCAACACGATTCAAAATTTTATGCGTAAAGATGATGTGGTTTGTGACAGTATCTAAATCGAATTCTGAAAAATCCCACTTCAGACACCACCATTTACCATTTTGTTCATCCCATTCACTTGCAAGTAAGTATTTAGAATCATCTAACAATACTTTAATCTGCTCTCGTAATTCGCTCGTTGGTTTATGTACGTACATGCGTACAGAGCAACTCATTGGCTTATCATTTAAGCGTAAGTATAAAATTGAACTTGAAGCATCCTTCCAATTCTTCCCTCGAAAATAAAAAGCCGGACCACCTCTCCAAGTTTTTTCATTGACTTCAGGCAGATAATTTTCACCTAATTCAATCTGTAATTCTTTATTTATATGACCAATAATTTCCTGAAAAACGCTTTGCTTTAAATCAATTAATTCTTGAATTTTGTACATATTATCGACAACAAAATTTATACGACTCATATCTATGTCCAATAAATGATTAAAACTTTCTAGATGTAGTAAAAAATCGCGAGCAAAAACAGCCCATTTATTTAAAGTTTGATTAAATGCATATTGTGATATGTGCTGTCTAATCGATGTTGTCAATTGGGTATAGGACAAACCTAACCAATTTGCTATCGTACATTTACCATTTGGACATAACACAATCGTAATCAGACGTTTTTCTTGATCTTGCCTATTCTGGTTCTCAATTTTCTTATTTGCCCAAGCTTCGTATTCTTTAAAAGGATTATTTTGATGATGATATACCTTAACTTCTACAATGATTAAAGCGTTATCGGTCTCCACCCATAAATCAATAAATTTGCCTTGATCTGTCACCTGTTGTGTAGAAAGCTGTTTAAACTCTCCAAACTCAAAGTCTTGATATTGCTCATACTGTTTTAGAGCGGTCATAAAACCTTGATAAAAACTATCCCCTAGTTGATGTTTCTCATTTGGATTGAGAAAGAAAGCCAATAGTTCAGTGATTGGATTTTCATGGTGATTATTTAATGCTGTATCAAAAATCGTCATTTCCCGTTCAGGTTTTTTATATTGCTGAGCTTTAAGCAATAAATTCTCATATTTTTGAATGAGTTGATCTTCTATTTCGTACATTTTCTTGCTCTATATTCGTATCTTCTATCTCTGATTTTCATATATTTTAAACTGATCCTTTTAGTATCATTTCAAAATATCCCCTTAAAAATTTGGTTTTCCCATTGCCAATATAAGCAATCAAATTTAATTATTGACTTCACATTTTACTGCTTTTGCTGGTGTAATGTTTTTTGCTGAAATAAGTTGGGTTAAGTCAGATCCTTCCGTTTCTTCAACAAATAACTTGTAGTCTTTAATAGTAATGGTTGCCTTACCTTCATAGCTACAATAGTCTTTTTTTATGGTATCTGGCAATTTAAATGTTTTTTTGGCTTGTTCAAAATTGCTAAAGCAGAACCATGCGGTTCGTTCACCACCTTTTGGGCGAGGGATAAATGCAGATGATTTTTGATCTGGTTCAAAGCAAATTCCATCGCCCATATACTCTAAATATTCAGGGTCTAAAGTACGTGAATAAGTTCCTGTTAAGGTCACGTCTCCTTTATACTGCTTAAAATTAGAAATATCTTTTTGATATTTAAAGCTTTGAGCTTGTGCCAACACTGGCAATGTCATTAAAGCAACAAGTATAAATTTTTTCATCATGATCCTGTTTTAGGTTTTATAAAGTATTAAAAAGCAAAGTGGCTTTTCACTTTGCTGATATAAAAATATTAAACAAACATCTGCTGCAACAAGCCTTTTTTCCAAGTTTTCGCTTGTTCAATTTGCTGTGCCACAACTTCAATTTTTTGGTCAATCGCAGAGAGGAAATTAGCGATTTTGGTTTGTTCTTCTAGGCTAGGAAGAGAAATTGGTAGTTTTCTTTGCTCTGAAATACCAATGTATAATCTTGTTGCTCCTGTACATAAATCCAATAAACTTTTTTGAAACTGAGGGGCTTCAAAATAAACTTTTAAAAATTGATTACTGAGTTTTTTAGAATTAAGTACACGATAATAAGTTACTTGTGGTGTAAGCATGATGTATTCCACTTCCAAACTAGGAACAATAGCGATATTACCAATTGTAGCTTTATGCGTAAGTAGGATATCACCTGCTATTGAAAAACCTTTTCTCAAACTATCTGCTTGTTGTTTTGTAATCTTTTTCGAATTTTGAAGGTGAACTTTTCCATTTATAACATCAGTAGCCATAATAAATGGAATACCTTCATTTACATAATCTTTAGAAGTAGGATGAATTTCCCCATGATTACCATCCATAGGCTTTTCAATTACTTCTCTATCAACTAAATCTTGAATAGTTAAAAGTTCCCACTCCCCAAACTCACTCCCATCATCAGCTTTAAAACGAATCTGCTGGCTAAACAACTTTTGCATCATGCCTTGTTTATATTGACTAAGCAGCTCATGTTTTTGCGTCAGTTGGCTAATCTTTTCATCCACTGCGGAAAGGAAAGTAGCGATTTTGGTTTGTTCTAAATTACAAGGAAAGTTGAATATAAGTTTATTTAGATTAGCAATAGTTAATGCTTTTTGTGTTGACCCAATTGCGCTAGCTAATACATCATTTTTCTTTGCATCTAAAAGAATCATCATGAATTTAGGATTGGCTTTAATGTCTTTCAACCAAATTAGATTCCCATCTTTAAAGTAAAATTCATAATTCGTATTAACTAGGTAGGTATTAGCTAAAGTACCAACTGCGGTTATTAAAATTTCATTATTTTTTGGGACACCATATTTTTCTTTAAACTCATTAAATTGGTTATGAGAAATATACAAAATATCTGAAGGAAAAACTCCAGATTTTAATTCTGTAATTTCCTTACCCCTAAAAAATGGAATTCCATCAGGAACATAATCTGCTAAATGAACTCTTTTACTTGAAGTGAGATTAGCTAACTCTGAAAGTGATTTAATACTCCAATCACCTTCAAATCCTTTAAATCGCAACTTCGGTACAGACATTACTTCACCTCCGCAAATGGCGAAGCAATCCCAAGCTCTCTGCAAAACTCGCTAATTACGGCATCCGTCTTTTGACTCTCTACTTCCAAAGTCTGCAAGGCTTGAGCAATTGCATCCAGATCAATCTCATCCTCAGCTTCAAAAGTATCGACATAACGCGGAATATTCAGGTTAAAGTCGTTGTCCTTCACTTCCTGCAACGTCGCCACATGCGCATACTTTTCAATATTCTGACGGTTTTCAAATGCCCCAATAATATTGTCCAAATGCTCAGGCAATAACTTGTTTTGATTCTTCTGCTTCTCAAACTCATTGCTGGCATCAATAAACAAAATATTGTCTTTATGCTCACGGTTTTTCTTCAACACCAAAATACAAGTCGGAATCGAAGTCCCATAGAAAATATTGGCAGGTAAACCAATAATGGTATCAATCACATTGAGCTGTTCAATCAGATATTGACGAATAACGCCCTCACTCGAACCCCGGAATAAAACACCGTGTGGCAACACAACTGCCATCGTGCCATGCTCATCCAGTTGATGCACCATGTGCTGAACAAATGCCATATCTGCCTTAGAACTTGGTGCGAGTTTGCCATAAGCCGCAAAACGTTCATCTTGTAAAAATAATGGATCAGCAGACCATTTTGCCGAAAATGGCGGATTGGCAACCACCGCATCAAAACGCTTGTCCAAATGCTGCGGACGAATCAAGGTATCTTCTTGCTTAATGTCGAACTTGGCAAAATGCACATCATGCAAAATCATGTTCATTCGTGCCAAGTTATAGGTGGTACGGTTCATTTCCTGACCGTAAATCATATCGACATCTTGTACTTCACGCTTTACACGGAGCAACAATGAACCAGAACCACAAGTCGGATCATAAACAGAACGTAAACGGGTTTTACCTTGGGTCACGATCTTCGCCAGTAAAGTCGATACCGTTTGTGGTGTATAGAATTCGCCTGCCTTTTTACCAGCACCTGATGCAAACTCACCAATTAGGTATTCATAAGCATCACCCAATACATCTGATTCGGTATTGGAAATATCAAAATCAATATCGTCTAAATGACTGAGGACCTTTGCAACAAGCTCGTTACGGTCACTCGCCGTATTTCCCAGCTTGGTCGAGTTTAAATCTAAATCTTCAAATAGATTGGCAAAGTCATCAGCAGAATCAGAACCAAGCGTACTTTGTTCAATCGCTTTTAGTGTTGCAGCCAAATCATCTAAAATAAATTCGCCTTTACGACCACGTTCAGCAAGCGTGTGGAATAATTGCTTTGGTGTCAGCGCATAGCCGACTTCTTCAATGGCATTCTTTTTAATTTCTTCGATATATGGCACATGTTCAACTTTATTTTCATCTAGCTCTAAAAAGCTAATGTCTTCACCATCCAATAATTCATTGGCAAAGCTTACTGCTTTTTCAGACAAATATTTAAAGAAGATAAATCCTAGAATATAGTCACGAAACTCATCTGCACCCATTTTGCCACGTAAAGTATTGGCGATATTCCATAGTTGTTTTTGTAGCTGTTGCAGTTGTACTTGGGTCATTGTAAACCTGTTTTTAAGCCTATTTCTTTATAATGTGAGTGTACAAAATTTTGAAGATTTTTAGTTGGATTCTTTACTGAATACGTCAACAAGTGTCGTTATAAAAATCAACTGCATAAAAAAAGCCCGCCGAAGCGAGCTTTTTGAATCGGAATGTATTACAAGCTGTAGTACATGTCGAATTCAACTGGGTGAGTTGTCGTGTTAAGACGACGAACATCATCAGTTTTAAGTTCGATGTATGCATCAAGCATTTCTTTAGTGAATACACCACCTTTCAACAAGAACTCATGATCCGCTTCAAGTGCTTCAATCGCCATATCTAAGCTGTGCGCCACAGTTGGGATTTTCGCTTCTTCTTCAGGAGGAAGATCATATAAGTTCTTATCAGCAGCTTCACCTGGGTGAATTTTGTTTTGGATGCCGTCAATACCAGCCATCAACAATGCTGCAAAACCTAAGTATGGGTTCATCATTGGATCAGGGAAACGTGCTTCGATACGCTTACCTTTAGGGTTAGAAACGTATGGAATACGGATAGAAGCTGAACGGTTACGCGCTGAATAAGCAAGCATAATTGGTGCTTCGTAATGAGGTACTAAACGCTTATACGAGTTTGTAGAAGGGTTAGTAATCGCATTTAATGCACGAGCGTGTTTGATTACACCACCAATGAAGAATAATGCCATTTCAGACAAACCAGCATATTCATCACCAGCAAACAAGTTCTTGCCATCTTTAGCGATTGACATGTGAACATGCATACCAGAACCATTATCACCTACCATTGGCTTAGGCATGAATGTCGCAGTTTTGCCATATTGATGAGCAACGTTCCAAACTGCATATTTGAATTGTTGAACTTCGTCTGCTTTGCGAACCAAAGTATTGAAGCTCACACCAATTTCTAACTGGCAAGATGCAACTTCGTGATGATGTACTTCTACACGACCTGGACCCATGATGTCTTCGATACGTGCACACATTTCAGCACGCATATCTTGATGAGAATCAACAGGAGGAACTGGGAAGTAACCACCTTTCACACGTGGACGGTGACCAGAGTTACCCGCTTCAAAGTCTTTACCTGTAGACCAAGCAGCTTCTTCAGCGATCAATGTATGGCGTGCACCAGACATGTCGATATCCCATTTAACTTCGTCAAAAACGAAGAATTCTGGTTCTGGACCAAAGAATGCAGTATCACCGATACCTGTAGATTTTAAATACTCTTCAGCACGACGAGCAATCGAACGTGGATCACGCTCGTAACCTTGACCAGTAGATGGTTCGATTACGTCACAAGTCACAACAACTGTTGGCTCAGCAAAGAACGGGTCAAGAAAACCAGTTTCAGCGTCTGGACGTAAGATCATGTCAGATGCTTCAATGCCTTTCCAGCCAGCGATTGAAGAACCATCAAACATTTTACCGTCTTCAAATGTATCTTCATCAATCGTATCAGCTGGGTAAGTTACGTGTTGTTCTTTACCTTTGGTATCAGTAAAGCGAAAATCGACCCATTTTGCGCCGCTTTCTTTGATGAGTTGAAGGACCTTGTTCGCCATGCTCATTTGCTCCAATGAATTTTTATGCACTCGTTAAGTGCGTGTTAGTTGTTGGTGTATAAATAGCAATTATCATACCAACAATTTAAAAGCGTACCTAAAACATTGAAATTCTTTGCAGAAAAAATGATTTAAGCTCCATGTTCAATCTCTATATATCTTGCCCACTATTTGCAAATGCACCATATTTAAACATTTCCATTTTAACGCATCCCCAAAATAGACAATGCGATCCAAAATGGTGCATAAATACATATCAAAGAACTAATGTAGTGCCAATTACGCCATTCTTTAGCATAAACTGAGTTTTTATATCATTCTTTTCAACTTGATTCCATTCAATTCATTTAGACTTTCGATTCACTTGTCATTTATTTTTTCAAACCTTTCAATTATAAAAATTTATTGGTCTTTTTAAACACAATTTTAGTCGGTCACTTTATCTATGTAAAAATCATCTACTCTCGAAATATTCACCATTGATCATTTGTTTTTGTTACGATTATTTCCTACCCTCTGTATCTCAATCCTCCTTCGTACGCATGGATATTGAATCGTATCAATTTATAAATAGATTCATCTAAATAAAAAGCACAATAAAGTTAAAATTTTCAGAAAGTTATAATCACACTTCTACTGATTGAGCAGAAGCATATTATCGCGCCCCTGTCTTATGTGCTTGTATGGGTGCTCAACCCTGTCACTAAACATGTTTAAATGCTTGCCGAATAACCCATTGCTCTGATTGCAGACGTTAGCTCATCAAGCTCTAAGGCTCGACTACAATACTTTTTAAATCACTCACAATGTAATACTGATCAATACACAAATCAGCTAAAGGCACTGCTCTTTTTTACTTTCAGTCATGAATCTCACCCATTAAAAAACCCACCCTCTAAAAGAGAGTGGGTTTCACCTTGATTCTTGTTTTGCGCTGAATTAAGGTTATTGTTGTTTACTTTTTTATTAAAGTAAGTCTCGAATATAAATAAAAGTGTGAACTGCGTCAATAAAATATGAAATGTTTTTAATGATTTTTTAAAGAATAACTACACAATAAAATATTTATCTCGCTGTTTCCTGCGTTTTACAGAATGTTTTGCCGCTAAAATCCATCACTTAGGCGGTTCTTTTTAAACTGAATGTAAAACGCTGGTATCTGTTTGATAGAAGCTTCCAGCCCTACACTGACCTCACAGCCGTCGTAAATAACCATTTTAGCTACTACCTCGATTCATACGTGAATGAGGTGGTCACAAGGGAATCAAAATCTGATACATTAGCCGCTTAAGTAAAGCGGCTTTTCTATTTATACATAGCCAGTTTTATTAAAGTGAGTAACAATGTTGGTAATAAACAAGACCACATGTTAAAATCTCAAATATAATCAATAGGTTGAATCTAAAATGCTTCTGATGATTGACAATTATGACTCATTTACTTACAACATCGTTCAATACTTTGGCGAGTTGAATCAAGAAGTAAAAGTTGTTCGTAATGATCAAGTCACATTAGAGGATATACAGCGATGGCAGCCGAAATATCTGGTGATTGGTCCTGGTCCATGCTCTCCAAGCGAAGCAGGAATTTCCATTCCTGCAATCAATCACTTTGCAGGGAAAATTCCTTTACTCGGTGTCTGTTTAGGTCATCAAGCCATTGGACAGGCTTTCGGCGGAAATATTATTCGTGCGAAAACAGTGATGCACGGGCGCTTATCCGATATGCATCATAGTGATAAAGGCATTTTCAGTGATTTGCCTTCGCCTTTTGCTGCCACACGTTATCACTCTCTCGTGATTGAGCAAGAAACGCTTCCTGACTGTTTAGAAGTCACGTGCTGGACCAATCAAACAGATGGTACGATTGAAGAAATCATGGGCGTAAAACACAAAACACTGCCAATTGAAGGGGTTCAGTTTCATCCTGAGTCTATTTTGAGCCAACATGGTCATCAGATTTTCAAAAACTTCCTCGATATTTACGCTTAAACGGATATTTAGTTTCAGATTTATAGTTCCAACAGCCTATTTAAATGAATAGGCTGTTTTTATTTTGAACATATAAAAAGCATATACAACCTATACATACAGGCAAAATTTCCAGTTTTAAAATTAATCGGAAAAGTTTCAATTTAAAACAAATCATTATTTTTCAATAATTAATACACTTTTCACATGTTTTAAAAAATTAATTTAACTGCTGTTTGCAACATTCATTAGTTGCTTTTTCATTTTTTAGATTAAGCATAGTGATAGGAATGATTAAGTTAAACAACAATCGGGTGCTAAAATCCTAAGTCATTTTTTAGCACACTTCGCCTGAAGCAAAGATCAGGATACTTATTGTGAATACATTAGTTTTATTGAATATTCTTGTTTTTATCCTGCTGCTAGCAGGATTGTTTTTCACGTATCGACATGACTGGAGTCTGGCCAAAAAAGTACTGATCGGTATGGTGGTTGGTATTTTCTTCGGTTTAGCACTCAAAACCATTTATGGTGATGGTCAAATTCTGGAACATTCTGTCGCATGGTTCAACATTGTCGGTAATGGTTATGTGCAACTGTTACAAATGGTGATCATGCCACTCATTTTTATTTCAATTTTAAGTGCGGTGATCAAATTACACCAAACTACCTCTCTCGGAAAAATCAGTGTATTGGTGATTGGGATTTTATTAGCAACCACTGCAATAGCTGCTTTCGTTGGGGCAAGTATTACCAATTTATTTAGTCTAACAGCTGAGGGCTTAGTTCAAGGCGCACAAGAAACCGCACGTTTAGCTGCAATAGAAAGTCAATATGTGGGTCAAGTTGCAGACTTAGATGTACCCAAATTATTGCTTTCATTGTTCCCACAAAATCCTTTTGCTGACTTAACAGGGATTCGTCCGACTGCAATTATTAGTGTCGTCATATTTTCTGCTTTTCTAGGCGTTGCCGCACTTAAACTCATGGAAAAAGATACTGTGAATGGCGAACGAATCCGTCATGGTATCGAAGCGCTACAAGCACTGGTTATTAGCCTCGTCCGTTTAGTTATGCAATTTACTCCTTACGGTGTGCTTGCATTGATGACCAAAATGGTCGCTACTGCAAATTTAGCGGATATTGTTAAATTAGGTGAGTTTGTCATTGCATCTTATTTGGGTCTGGCGATCATGTTACTCGTACATGCGCTTATATTACTATTCGTACGCGTAAACCCTATCGATTTCTTTAAAAAAGCATTCCCAGTTTTAAGCTTTGCCTTTATTAGCCGTTCAAGTGCAGCCAGTATTCCTCTGAATATTGAAACCCAAACTAAGCAACTCGGTGTACCTGAAGGTATTGCCAGCTTTTCTGCATCGTTTGGTGCAACGATTGGACAAAATGGTTGTGCTGGTTTATATCCAGCAATGCTTGCGGTGATGGTCGCACCAACTGTCGGCATCAATCCCCTTGATCCACTGTGGATTGCACAACTGATCGTCATCGTTACACTTAGCTCGATCGGCGTGGCTGGTGTTGGTGGTGGCGCAACCTTTGCAGCGCTAATTGTATTGCCAATCATGGGCTTACCAATCACCCTTGTTGCTTTACTCATCTCAATCGAACCACTGATTGATATGGGACGCACTGCCTTGAATGTGAATGGCTCTATGACTGCTGGTACAGCAACCAGTCAAATATTGGGAGTCAGAACGCCTGTAGAAGATCAGCCTCAACAAACCTAGAAATGATTATGCCAATCGACACCAATCGATTGGCATTTTTTCAGCCGATTAATTAAAACTAAAATGCAGTTACACCATCTTTAGAATCTGAACTTCTTGTCCAATTGCAATCGTCCCTTCTCCTCGATGCAGGGCGTTTTGTCCCATCATGACCTTATTTCCCTGCTTACGATATGCCAACATCGCCTGCATCACTGCTGGCTGCTTTTGACCCGTCTCCAAATCAATGGTTGGAATAACACAGCGCGAACACGGTTTAACCAAATCAAACGTCACTTCACCAATTTGAATCTGTTTCCATTGATCCTCGGCAAATGCTTCGCATCCAGAAATCACAATATTCGGTCTAAATCGCTGTACATCCAGTGGATAACCGACTTTTTCAGCAAGAAACTCTACCGATGCTTCACTGATGATCAGAAATGGAAAACCATCAGCAAAACCGACTCGATCACCTAACTCTGCATATTCCAAATCAACTTGGCGAACAGTCTCTTGCGGCATATAAACCAGTTGCACTTCTCTCCCCAGTTTTTGACTCAACCAAACATTTACTGGATGATCAATACGATTTCCAATGAGTTGATCGCGCCATACGGTCACTAAACGCTCATCTTTTTGGCCTTGCGCTTCAAGCATACTCAGTTCGATCTGTTCAGATTGATAACTAAAACTTACACTTGCAGAAGAAATAGACACCCCAATTTGTCCCATTTCAGCAACTTGCCTTTGTGTAACAAAACGACCATCTTTATCAACGATCATCCATCGGCGATCCCACTGTGGCCCAAAGGCATCAATTTCCATTTCAATGCATTTATTGCCTCGACATGACTTCACTGGATAATGAAAAAGTTGACTGACAAGCATGTAAAAATCCCCACAAAGACAAACAGAATCGTTCGGTAAAGAAGTTCATTAATCAAAACAGCATAATAGTTGAAAATTATAGCAATATGTCTAAATTTAAGGCATCACATAGTTTTTATTTAAAGCCTATAAAATCTGCATTATTTTCTGATAACATAACTCACTCGCTTTGAAAGCATGTATTACACCAAGGTCATACCGAACCCATTGCGATCAACCCCTATTCTATTCTTAAATTTTTAATCAATCATAATGCTGTAACTCATGACTATGAATATCCAACAGGCACTCAATCACATTACTAAAAACATTCATTTGACCCAGTCGCAAATGGAAAATGTCATGCGCAGCATTATGCAAGGTGAAGCAACCGATGCTCAAATCGGCGCACTAATGATGGGGTTGCGTATGAAGGGTGAGAGTATTGATGAAATCACTGCCGCAGCACGGATCATGCGTGAGTTCGCCATTAAAATTGATGTCAGTGATATTCCCCACCTCGTTGATATCGTCGGAACTGGCGGTGATGGTCAGAACTTATTTAATGTATCAACAGCATCTAGCTTTGTAGTTGCAGCGGCTGGTGCAACTATTGCTAAACATGGAAATCGTGGTGTTTCGAGTAAGTCTGGCTCATCTGATGTGCTTGAACAAATGGGCATCCAGCTTGATTTGGACATGCAACAAACTGAACGCTGCATCCGTGAAATGGGCGTGGGTTTTCTGTTTGCACCCAATCACCACAAAGCAATGAAATATGCAGTTGCTCCTCGTCGTGAACTAGGCATTCGTAGTATTTTCAACTTATTGGGACCTTTAACCAATCCTGCTGGCGTAAATCGTTTTGTCATTGGTGTCTTTTCAGATGAGCTTTGCCGACCACTCGCGGAAGTTCTTAAACAACTTGGCGCTGTACATGTATTGGTTGTGCATTCTAAAGATGGTTTAGATGAAATTAGTCTCGCAGCACCAACCGCAGTTGCTGAATTAAAAGATGGCGAAATTACAGAATGGATGTTGACCCCTGATGATGTCGGGATTCCATCTCAAACACTCACTGGTTTAGTGGTAAATAGTTCTGAAGAAAGCTTAAAGCTGATCAAAGATGCTTTAGGCCGTAACAAATCTGAAATTGGTGAAAAAGCCGCAAATATGATTGCGCTGAACGCAGCCGCTGGGATTTATGTTGCAGGACTCACTAAAACCTATAAACAAGCAGTTGAACTGGCACAAGATATTCTTTACGGCGGTCAAGCCCTCGAAAAAATGAGTATCTTGGCTGAATTTACCAAAACATTGAAACAATATCAGGCAGACTAAGGATTTCTCATGATCGATATTCAAAATACCATTTTAGGTAAAATTGTTGACCGCAAACATGAGGAACTTGCTACACGTTTAAAACAACGTAGCTTGCATGATGTTGAACAATGGGCGAAAGAAGCAACTCCTGTTCGTGGTTTTGCCAAAGCTTTACAGCATAAACGCCCTGCTGTAATTGCTGAAATTAAGAAAGCCTCACCATCAAAAGGCATCATTCGTGCAAACTTCAATCCTGCTGAAATTGCACAACAATATGAACAAGCGGGTGCGGCCTGCTTATCGGTTCTGACCGATGTGGATTTCTTCCAAGGTGCTGATGAAAATATCGCAATTGCACGTAATCATTGTGCCTTGCCTGCATTACGTAAGGATTTCTTGGTTGATCCGTATAATGTCGTTGAAGCCCGTGCATTACAAGCGGATTGTATTTTATTGATCGTGGCATGTTTATCTGATCAACAGCTTGAAGAAATGTCTAAGACTGCATTTGAGCATCAGCTTGACGTATTGGTTGAAGTACATGATGAATATGAACTCGAACGCGCTTTAAAGCTTTCTGAGCGATGTATTTTGGGTGTGAATAACCGTAACCTCAAAACCTTTGATGTGGATTTAAATACATCATTGCGTTTGAAAAAATTACTACCAACTTCTCGTGTTTTGGTCACTGAGAGTGGTATCGCCACGCCTGCTGATGTAGAGATGATGCAAGCCAATGATATTCATACTTTCCTTGTTGGTGAAAGTTTTATGAAACAGCCATATCCTGATCAAGCATTTGCTGAATTGTTTGGCGAGCCTGAGTTGGTTTAGGTTTATCACCTAAATACGCAAAGCCAAATCTGAATAGATTTGGCTTTTTTTACGATCAAATATCATGATTTTAAATAATAATACATGGGCATCTTCTTGTGAGTTTCAAAATCAAGGTAAAACTAATATGCATTTAATAGAAATAGAACCTTACTTATGGGAGCTTTATAAAGACAATGAAGGTATATATCTCAATGTTAATGTAAATAACCAAGCCACGAGTTGGGAAAAAACTATCATTCTAGACCAGAGAGCAATTCAAGAATATTTAGAGCAAGGTAGACCATTTATTAACAATTTGGCTTGTAGGATTGAAAATAGCCAAATTAGAAATGACTATGAAAAATATTACTCATATCGTGATGTTTGCTTGGTAAAAAAAAATGCAATGTTAGAAATATTTTTAACTTGGAAAAAATCATCTATCTAACTTTAAATTACACAATGGTTATTGTCTGATGCTTTTATTTGGCTTTGTTGCACAAAGATTTGAAATGCAAAGCGCCCCTAATTGAGCCAAATTTAAGGCGTAACTTGGGTAAGTGGTCGACCTAATTCCGTAAATCTGTTAAGGACTGCCACACGTGCATGGATCTCATTGACTTGGCTATCAAAACTCCTTGCACTGAGTTTATCTCCTAATAATTTGATGCAATGCATCTTAGTTTCAACCAAACTTCGCCGATGA
>NZ_KB849202.1:465682-568837 GCF_000367985.1 Acinetobacter sp. CIP-A165 | reverse complement strand
TTGGTTGTGCGGTAGATTTTGTGTGCAGGCTTCTTCATTTGAAAATTATATCGCTGAAAAACCCTTTACAGATAGGTTTGTGCAACAAAGCCCTTTTATTTTATTATTTTAAATAATGTTTAAAGCCTACTCGAAATATTAAGCATATTGAAGAGCCCTACCTTTGCATCAAATCCGTTACTTAATTGCAATTCAGTTCAAATCTCAACAGATTCAGACTATAATTTTGCACCTATCTCCTATCTCGCATATTTAACTGAAATTATGAGCAAACATGATTCATCGCTTTCTAAAGATCAGTTTAATTTACTGAAACAATTTAAAAAGCAAATCTCTCAGCCACAAACGAGCAAGATCGAGCAACAAGCCGAATCGAAAAAGGTACAAGCCGTTGCTGAAGAATTAGAAGACACTGAGCTTTTTAAAAAAGCACTACAGGGTGTAAAACCGATCGCCAATGACAATATTGCTGATGTTAAACCTGCTCGTCGCAAAAAAGTAGATGCACAAACTTTAGCAAAACGCGCTGCGGCTGAAGGCTCAACTGAACATGAGTTAGCAGAAATCTCTGATACCCAAGCCATCTTAAACCCTGTCGCAAGCCAAGCCACGCTCAGCTATCGCATCGCCACTTTGCAGCACAAGGTTTTTGAAGACCTCAAAGCAGGTAAAATTCGCTGGTTTGAAGCGGTCGATTTACACGGTTGTACCGTTGAACAAGCACGCGCTGCGGTGTTACAGATTATCCAAATGGCAAAAGATGAAAACCAAAATGTCATTAAAATTGTACACGGCAAAGGCCCAGAAGCGATTTTAAAAACCTATGTCAATGGATGGCTCAGACAACATCGCGATGTACTCGCTTTTGTCAGTGCACCTGAGACCCAAGGCGGTACTGGCGCGGTTCTCGTGCTGCTTAAACGCGCAGAAAAGAACCCAAAGTACAAACAATAATCGGCATTTGGTTCAAAATTAATTTTTTCAATCGTTTTCTGATACAATTCCCGTTTTGTTCAATCCACCTAAGTGAACATTGTTATGTCTATGCAGCAATCGTACGCAAACATCTTAACTGCCGTTGGTGAGGATTTAACTCGCCCGGGCTTACAAGATACCCCTATGCGTGCGGCTAAAGCTTTTTCTTTTTTAACCTCTGGTTATAGTAAAACGCTTGAAGAAGTAACCAATAATGCGGTTTTCCCTTCCGATAACCATGAAATGGTATTGGTGAAGAACATCGAGTTTTACTCGCTTTGTGAACACCACCTTCTCCCATTCTATGGTCGCGTGCATATTGCTTATCTACCTGAAGGTCAGGTTTTAGGCTTATCAAAATTTGCGCGGATTACTGAAATGTTCGCACGTCGTTTGCAGATTCAAGAAAACTTGACCCAGCAAATCGCAGAAGCCGTTGCCGAAGTTACTGAAGCACGTGGTGTAGCTGTGGTCATCGATTCCGCGCATATGTGCATGATGATGCGCGGTGTGGGTAAACAAGAATCAACCACGCGTACCGTTTCTTTCGTAGGTGAGTTTAAAACAGATAAAGATGCACGTCGTGAGTTTTTGAGTGCAGTTCCTGAAAGTTATTAATAACCGATCTGAGCATGAAGAACATGTCATCTATTTACTTAGCGGGTCATGGTGATTTAACACCGAATCAAGCCAGTGTAGACTACCCTCGCCCTGACCGCTTAGTTAAAGGTAATCCTGAACGTCTGACTTATAGCCTATATGAACATGCGCATATGAGCTGCGGGATTTGGCAATGTGAAATAGGTGCATGGAATATCCAGTTTGCGGACAACAAACAAGAATTTTTTCAGGTTATTGAAGGTGTGGTGCGCATTCATGATGCAAAAACAGCTTCGTTTACTGAGGTGACTGCGGGAAATGCAGGGATTATTCCTCCTGCATTTGTTGGTACATTTGAAGGGCTTTGTTGCACAAACCTATCTGTAAAGGGTTTTTCAGCGATATAATTTTCAAATGAAGAAGCCTGCACACAAAATCTACCGCACAACCAATTGGCCCGCATATAACCGAGCACTCATGAGTCGCGGAAATATTGCCATTTGGTTTGATCCTGCTACGCAATGGTATGCTCCGTCCATCGGTAAACAAGGGCGAAATCAAACCTACTCCGACGCAGCCATCCAATGCTGCTTAATGATTAAATCCTTATTCCGTCTGTCTTTACGTATGGTCACTGGCTTTGTGCAAAGTCTGATTAAACTTTGCGGATTAAATTGGATAGCTCCAGATTACACCACGCTTTGTAGAAGACAAAAGCATATTGATATTGTAATCAGCTACCAAAAAAGTAGCGATGGGCTGCATCTACTCATGGACTCTACAGGCATGAAGTTTCTAGGTGAGGGCGAATGGAAACGCAAGAAACATGGACCTGAATATCGTCGCCAATGGCGTAAACTTCATATTGGTATAGATGCTAAAACCCTACAAATACGAGCAGTTCAGCTTACAACCAATAATGTCAGTGATTCACAGGTGCTTGGTGATTTACTTAATCAGATTCCACAAGATGAGCAGATTAACTCTGTTTATACCGATGGAGCTTATGACACCAAGCAATGCCGTCAGGTCATTGCAGATCGGCAAGCGCATGCGGTGATTCCACCTAGAAAAAATGCGAAACCATGGAAAGATACAAAGAGTAGCTCGCTAGAGCGAAATGAATTACTTCGAACAATTAAACGTTTAGGCAGGACACTATGGAAAAAATGGTCAGGCTATCATCGGCGAAGTTTGGTTGAAACTAAGATGCATTGCATCAAATTATTAGGAGATAAACTCAGTGCAAGGAGTTTTGATAGCCAAGTCAATGAGATCCATGCACGTGTGGCAGTCCTTAACAGATTTACGGAATTAGGTCGACCACTTACCCAAGTTACGCCTTAAATTTGGCTCAATTAGGGGCGCTTTGCATTTCAAATCTTTGTGCAACAAAGCCCATTTGAAGTGGTAGAAGCAGTTAAAAAATACTATGTCATTGTAGAAGTGTGATCACTTATGACCACGCCATCTCAACCCAATATCTAGAAAAAGCGAACATACCCCAACCCTACTTTCGTCCAGTCCTTACGATCTTGCTGTTCATATTGCCAATTCAAACGCAGCGCATTATTCGCATTCAAACTATACTGAACATGCGTCCCTATTCTTAGATTCCATTGACTTTGATCCTGCCAGTAAGGCAACTCAACTTGTAGCAAACTGTTCCACCGATCAGACCATTGATTCATACAACCCAATGTTGGTCCTACTCCAACACGCCAACCTTTGTCTAATGCGTTTCCAGCTTGCAGATGCCCTTGCAATTGTGCATAACATAGATGTTGACGATCATAATCCGCCAAACTATAGCCCGCTTGCATATTCAGATTCATAACACCATGTTGCTGATCTTGGCTAAACTGTCCTTTTTCGACGGCTTCTTGCTTCCAACCTAAATTAAATCCCCACGTGAGTGGTGCTTTAAACGGCTGAATCGGGTTATAAGAATTCACAGCCAATAGATCTAAGTGTTCAAGTTTCAGTTGGTCATCACGGTATTGTAGTGCACCATTTAAAAACAGTAGCTGTGTACCCAATCGATAGCCACCAGATGGATCAATAAGGTCGTGATAGGCTTGACGATGCCCCAACTCAACGAACTTTTGTCCTTGCACCTCACCTACATTTATAGATAGATTTCGAGCATGATGCCCTTCAACAGGTTGAATCTTTGGTCGTGCAGGTTCTTGACGTTGTTTATCGATCTGAATCTGGCTACGTTTAGCCAATAATTGTCGCAAATGAACTTGGGCGACATCACCGTCTGCTTTATTGCTAATATATTGCAAGTACAAATCATCGTATGCCATTTCTAGGATTTTAGCCTGATCTTGGGGGCTATATGATGCCAAGACAGCGGAGACTTGTTCGATCGGTGAAAATGCAACTTGATGTGCGACTTTGGCTAAAGCTGTGCCATGTTGTTTTGCTTGAGCAAGCAATTGCGTTTCTAATGCAGGACGATAAACAATGTCTTTAACCAACTTCTGCTGCTCTACAGCTTTAAGCGTCTCAATTGGAATCGCGGCATAATTAAATTGAGCTTTTAAGTTTAAATTTGGACGAACCAAATCAATTAAACCGAGTAAGCGATACGCACAATTATCGCTGACAAAATAGTAAGGAAAGCTCACATGCTGCATTTCCCACATATGCTCAACCAAGAAGCGCGTTTCTTCAGCGGTTAAATTCAGCTCATATTCCCACAAATCTCGACTTTCAAAGTCACCATACTCTTTTACTTTTCGATAATATGGCATCAATGAATATTCACCTGGATACTGCCCAGTTAAACCTTTCCACGCATAAGACCAGTTATCTTGATTATTTACTGTTGCAGCATAATTGACGGCATAAGAAACCAAATTTAATTCTTTTTGATCTTTTGGGTCTAAACGCAATAAGGTGTGTCCAAACATTGAGCTTGGATTGCCCATAAAATCGGTTGCGTAAATCAATGTCGCTTTATAAGGATTAATCTGATTGATCCATTCGTCAAATTCAGGGCAATTCGCCGCTGGTAGTTGTTTGACATCAATATTTAACTGTTGCATCAACCAACGACTACGCGCAGGAAACTTGCATCGAAAAGACTGATTATCTGCTGACTCTAGAAATAATGCTTTTATATCCGCTTTTAATTCGTGATTTAAATCAGTTTTACCATCTTCTGCATAAAAATAACCTTGATAGCCAACTTCACTTTTTCCAGATTGGTCTGCATACATTAAGCGTTGCCAAGTGATTTGTTGATCTAATTGTTTTTGTTCAGCAAGGTTAAGATAGTTTTGAATATTTGGTGTAACAGTCGCATGTGCAAAATGGCACATCAAAGTCGCAATCACAAAAGTAGCTAATTTCATTCACATCAACAATATATTTTTAGAATTTCCATATAAGAAAACCCTGTCAAAAAGACAGGGTTCACTACCATTTCTGATTAAACGTAAGCTTTTAATACGTCATCATTTGCCATTACACTTTGTAATGAATCTAGAACTTGAAGTGTGTGTTGATTTTCGCTTGAGTAAATCTCAGCAAAGTTTGCTTTAGATACTGCGAAGAAGCGTGCCTTGTCTTCTGATTTAATTTGCATAAGTTCAGCAAGTACATTTAAGCTTTCGCCTTGACCTACCGCCATATCACGCGCTAAAGACTCAGCATTTTCATTGGTAAACGTCACAACTTGTGCTGTAACAGTTCCACCTTGACGGCAACCTAAAGTACCGAAAGTAATACCTAATAATTGGTTAGTAAAAATACCATTGGTGGTCGCAGCAAGAATTTTAGGTCCAACACCTTTTTTACCAGCCCATACCTGTGTACCAACACCACAACCAACATCATTATCAGCCATTGCCATGGTTGAACCAGCAGCGAGTAATGCAGCTAATGCAATTTTTTTTAACATAAGAAAGTCTCCAGTATCAATTATTCTTCAATATTTGTTATTGCTATCGTGCAGTGAAAGTCACACACACAAAATAAAATAGCGAGGTTCAACTTTTTTAGCAAATGAAATTTGACATATCGCTGAAATATTTATACAGATCCGTTTATACATAAACGGATTAAATAAAAATGGACACCGATTTATTTCAATCGCCAAGTTCCATTTTTGTCCCTAGCACCTAAGATTTTAAGTACCAATACCAAACTTAACAGGAGCAATAAATACCAAGAACCAAGTTTTCCCCACCCCACCATATGCCAATTATTGACCTGACTCGGATAAAGCCAAATTTTATAAAAAGTACTGATATTTTCCGCAATCCATATGAGAAATGCGAGCAACAGTAAAACAGGCAACATCGGAATTTTAAAACGATGCTGATCTAGTTGGAAATATATTTTGGTTTTCCAAAAAATCAACATACTCCAAATAAACAGCCCCATACGAATATCTGGAATAAAAAATTTGCTCATAAAATTAAAATACGACAACACCGCCAATAACAGCATATTGCCGAAAGTGGGTAAATTCTCGAATGAAACTTGATATAACCGCAATGATCGAGCAAAGAAACTGCCTACAGCCGAATACATAAAACCAGCAAATAAAGGCACAGTTAATAATTTAAAAACGGCAGGTTGCGGATATTGCCAAGAGGCAATGGCAGGATGTGTTAGAAAAACTTCCATTCCCATTGCCATGAGATGAAACAAAGCAATAACTTTGGCTTCTTCCCATGATTCGAACTTTAAATACAACAAGCAAACCTGAATCACTAAGGCATAAAACAACAGATAGTCATAGCGAAAGAAGCCATAATATTCATGGCTACCCATCGGAGCGGTTAATGCAAATGCAATTAAAAGCAATATACCGAATAAAGCAGCCGAAACTGCCTTAGTCAAAAAACTGAGTACCAATCCAATTAACTGCACAAAATCCGCCCTTCAAATGCGTTTAAAAATATCAGCCTAAATATTTGTGGCTGTATTCATGTACAGTATCAACAAAGATTTTAGGTTGTGCAGGGTCAACCCATTGGGTAATGCCATGACCTAAGTTTGCAACATAACCTGTTTTTTCACCATTGGCATATGCATCGTCAAGCATTGCTTTCACTGCTTTTTCAATCGATGCTGCTGAACCATAAAGTACAGCTGGGTCCAAGTTTCCTTGTAAAGCGGCACGACCAGCAACCACATCACGCGCTGTATAAAGCGGTGTGGTCCAATCTAAACCAACTGCGTCGGCACCCGTCGTGAGGATGGTTTCTAACCATTGCCCACCACCTTTAGTAAACACGATAATTGGAATACGGCGTCCGTCTTTTTCACGTTGCAGCCCAGCAATGATTTTAGTCATGTAATTCATCGAGAACTCAACATACTCACGGTGAGCAAGCGCTCCCCCCCAACTGTCAAAGATCTGAATCGCTTGTGCACCCGCATCAATTTGCGCATTGAGATAATCAATGACTGAATCAGCAAGATGATCAAGTAAAGCATGTAACACTTCTGGCTGGGCATACATCATTTGCTTAAGGAAACGAAACTCTTTGCTCGAACCACCCTCAACCATATAGGTTGCTAAAGTCCAAGGGCTACCTGAAAATCCAATCAGAGGAACTTGTCCATTTAATGCTGATCGAATCGTAGAGACTGCATTCATCACATAAGCGAGATCAGATTTTGCATTTAGCTTTGGTAAATTTGCGACATCCTGTTCAGTACGCACAGTTTTATGAAACTTTGGACCCTCTCCAGTTTCAAAATACAGCCCTAAACCTAAAGCATCAGGCACAGTGAGAATATCTGAAAATAAAATCGCAGCATCAAGCTCATAACGACGCAAAGGCTGTAAAGTCACCTCACAAGCAAATTCTGCATTTTTACATAAGGAAAGGAAATCCCCTGCTTGCCCACGAGTTTCACGATATTCTGGTAAATAACGCCCTGCTTGACGCATCATCCATACTGGTGTGGTGTCTACAGGTTCACGTAACAAAGCTCGTAAAAAACGATCATTTTTCAACGTTGTCATTACCAATCTCTAAATTTTTTCAGGTGGCAAGCATGATAGCAAAAATCGTCCCAGATATATAATGCTATGCGGTACATGACTTTAACTGACGAAAAAAACGCTTGATCACAAAATTGCTACTGCAAGCTTGATCATTTTCTGTAATACTTGCAAAGTCTTATATTCCTAAATGAATAATTCTTAAGGTTGAATTACATGTTTGTTCGCTCATTACTCGCTATGAGTTTAAGTTGTATTCTTGCTAATGTTGCTTTTGCTGCGCCAACAACTGAGCAAGCATTAAATCCCCAAAAGATTTCTGCAGTCCAAGATCCGATTGATCCTTTGGCAATTGATTACGCAGCACCAAGTAGTAGTGCTGTTACATCTGCTGCATCTGAACCTCAGCTTAGTCGAAACCCAGCAGCAGATGTTGCTCAAAAAATAGAAAATACACCTGAAACTGCTGTAACAGCAGCGCCAGCGCGTGAAGCAACGTTAGATACAGCAACAACTATATCTAAAACGCCATCACAAGCCCCAGAAGTTCCTGCATCTTGGACCATGGATGCCATTAACGCCGCTGAATGGTATGAAGATATGCCAAGACGCCAATTGCCTGCTTATGCACGTGCACATGTCATGTTAAACAATGCGCATGCTTCACCAGGTGCAATTGATGGTTCAAATGGTCAAAACACGTTAAAAGCAATTGCTTCATTCCAGCAAATGAATGGTTTAACACCAACAGGTCAGCTCACCAAAGAAACGTGGGATGCATTAGTTGCGAAACAAACTAAACCTGCATATGTTGAATACACCATCACTGAAGCGGACTTAAAAGGTCCTTATGTTGACTCAATTCCTTCAGACTATGCTCACCAAGCGAAAATGAAAGGGTTGCACTACACTCGCGTAACAGAAATGTTAGGTGAAAAGTTTCACATGGATGAACGGTTCCTTAGACAACTGAACCCTAAAGCAAACTTTAATAAAGTGGGCCAAAAAATTGTTGTTGCAAATGTACGCAACGATTTACCTGAAGATATTCATTTAATTGTGGCGCACAAAGGCGCAAAACAACTTTATCTATTTAATAGCCGTAACCAAATGATTGCGTCATTTCCTGCAACAATTGGCAGTACAAGTACGCCTTCTCCGACGGGTACTTATAAAGTAACAGGTGTTGCTAAAAACCCTTGGTACAGCTATTCGCCATCGAACTTTGTACAAGGAAAAAATCTTAAGCCATTATCACTTCCACCGGGTCCAAATGGTCCTGTAGGTAATATTTGGATTGGTTTAAGCAAGAAATCATTTGGTATTCACGGCACACCAAACCCATCACTTATTTCCAAGACTGCATCACACGGTTGTATCCGTTTGACCAACTGGGATGCCAATGATTTGGGTAATAAAGTACGTTCTGGTGTAACGGTAAGATTCTTAGAGTAATTCAAATCGTTTGCATAAAATAAAACCGAATATCATTGAGTTGATCTTCGGTTTTTTTAATTCTTAATATTTTCTTCGATATTCGGTAATGGTTGATAATAAATCTGATTGCGCCCCAATTGTTTGGCGCGGTACAACGCTTTATCAGCAGTATGGATTAACACCTCTTGGCTAATTTTTGGATTTCCATTAAAAACGGTAATCCCCAAACTAATGGTGACATGATTTGAAACTAAAGACTTTTCATGCGGAATCATCTGTCGCTCGATGGCACGATATATATTCGTAGCAACAGCATAAGCACCTTGCGCAGACGTTTGCGGTAAAAGGACCACAAACTCCTCTCCTCCATAACGTGCAACGAAGTCCATATGCCTAATCGAACCTTTTATAGTTTTAGCGATTTCAGAAATAACTTGATCACCCATCTGATGACCGTAAAAATCATTATAGTTTTTAAAATAATCAATATCGATGAACAATACGGATAAAGATGTCTGCTCTTGACATGCTAAATCATAATAATAAGAACACATCTCTTCAAAAGTACGCCGATTTGAAACATTAGTAAGTTCATCATGCTGACTCAGATGCAATAACTCAGATGCTTGTAAACGTAGAATTTTTTCATCTATTTCTGAGATTTTTGACTTTAAAAATATTCGTCGCTCTTTAGAGTTGAGCATCACACTAATCGAAAAACCAAGTAATATGCTGCCAATCAAGGTTCGCCCGATCATGAGGAAATCACAAGGAATTTTAAATAAATACAGAAATAGTAAAATCGCGATGGCGGCAAGTGTACCGATCACCAACATGTGTAGTGGTTTAATACCACTTAGAATAAAACCCAACATATATAAGAAAGCAATCAAGACCATTGCCTGATTTTGAAGAACAACATTGGAAACGCTCATCATCAGTAATGAGGTCAGAAAAATAGTGTAAAAAACAATGGTGCAGGATGCTGGGTAAAATAAAGCATTCAATTTTCTAAAACGCGCAAACACCCAAAATAGAAACAGTGATATGCCAACCACAATTAAACTCAAAATGCTATAGATAAAATCTGAGACAAAATCTGCACTTTCACGAATCACGATAAAGTTAGAAGGCAAAATCAACAACACAAAAATCGCATAGGTGATCACACCTTGACCAAAAAATTGGATCGCATTTACGCGTGTTCGATCAATATTAAACCGCCAGAACTCATTTTCTAATTTTTCAGGTAAAGCTTGATGGGTTTTTTTTGACTTAAAATGCTGGACAACGAGCTGCTCGAGTGCTTCTTTAGACCGCCTTAACCGCTCAAGATCATATTGATTTTCCATCCTTTTTACTCTTCTTATAATACGGTATTTTTATGCTGGATAAAAATAACACAAATCCACATCCCGTCGTGCACTTTACTTAACCACTTATCCGTAATTGTAGTTACCATTTTCACACTTTATGCATTATTATTTGTATTATTTTTAAGTTTGAAGTACACCTTGAATACTCTTACACTTTTACAACCAGATGATTGGCACGCTCACCTACGTGATGGTTTAGCTTTAAAACGCACAGTACCCGATTTGGCAAAACAATTTGCCCGCGCGATTTGTATGCCAAATCTTGTTCCACCAGTCAAAACTGTAGAAGAGGCTTTAGCGTACCGCGAGCGTATTCTTGCCCATGTTCCAGAAGGGCTCAATTTTGACCCTCGTATGGTGCTTTATTTTACCGATTTCACTTCACCTGATGAAGTTCGTAAAATCAAAGAATCAGATCATGTAAATGCCATCAAACTTTACCCTGCTGGCGCAACAACAAACTCTGATAACGGTGTAAGTGATATTCGTAAAGTGTATGCAGTGATTGAGCAACTTGAAGAGCATCAAGTGCCTCTATTACTTCATGGCGAAGTCACGCATAATCATGTTGATATTTTTGACCGTGAAAAAAGATTTCTAGATGAGGTACTTTCACCTTTACTGAGACAATTCCCAAAATTAAAAGTGGTGTTAGAACATATTACCACCAGTGATGCAGCGAATTTTGTCGTTGAACAAGATCGTAATGTTGCTGCGACAATTACACCTCAACATTTATTATTTAATCGTAATGATATGTTGGTAGGTGGTGTGAAACCGCATTTCTATTGCTTGCCGATTTTAAAACGTCAAACACATCAAACGACTTTGTTAGAAGTTGCCACTAGTGGTAGCCCTAAATTTTTCTTAGGTACGGACAGCGCACCGCATGCCCAAGATGCCAAAGAAAATGCATGTGGCTGTGCAGGTTGTTATAGTGCGCCATCAGCAATTGAACTCTATGCACAAGCATTTGATCAAGTCGGAAAATTAGAGCGTCTTGAGGGCTTTGCCAGCCATTTTGGTGCTGATTTTTATGGATTACCACGTAATACGACGACGATCACCTTAGTCAAAGAAGAACACACCGTTCCTGAGTCGCTTGATTATCTTGCTGACCAGAAAATCATTCCACTTCATGCAGGTAAAACACTGCAATGGAGAAAAGTGTGACACAAGAAAATAAAGCTCCCGTCATAGGGCAGCGCTTTCGCGGTTTTTTACCTGTTGTTGTTGATGTTGAAACAGCAGGTTTTAACTGTCAGACCGATGCACTACTTGAGATTGCATGCATTCCGATTGTCTATGATGAACAAGGTCAGTTTGTACCCGGCCCATCTTTTCAAGCGCATATCAATCCTTTTGAAGGCGCTAATCTTGATCGCCGTTCATTAGATTTCATTGGTATTGATCCTTTCAACCCAATGCGTGTTGCGATGGCTGAAGATGAACGCAGTGCTTTACGCCGTATTTTCAAGTCACTCACTGAAGTACGCAAAGCTCAACATTGTACCCATGCCGTACTGGTTGGTCACAATGCGCACTTTGATTTGGGTTTCTTGCAAGCTGCTATTGCACGTACTGGCACTAAAAATCAGAATCCGTTTCATAGCTTCTCGGTGTTTGATACCGTTACGCTTAGTGCAGTGATGTTTGGGCAAACCGTCCTCGCAAGAGCTTGTATTCAGGCTGGAATCGAATTTGATGGTAAAGAAGCGCACTCTGCTTTATACGATACCCAGAAGACTGCTGAACTGTTTTGCTATATTTTGAACAAACTGTCTCCGCATCTTCTTGACAGTTTGGTGACAGAACCCTAATATACACCCACCTCAAGAAGTCCCTATCGTCTAGAGGCCTAGGACATCGCCCTTTCACGGCGGTAACCGGGGTTCGAATCCCCGTAGGGACGCCAAATTTGGAAAAGCCACTGCATCTTTTTAAGACAGTGGCTTTTTTATTACCTAAATAAAAAGGACTCCGAAGAGTCCTTAAAAGCATTAGGCTGATTTTCGAGAATTAACCCGCCCTTTAACCACTGCTTTGATATTCCCTTTTGCATAATTTAAGAATACCAATAACGGCGACAATTTAGGATTTGGTTTTTTACCTTGTCCAATTGCTTTGAACTGTGCCGCATACCAAATAATTTCCATGATTGCCATTTTATCGACAAAAGGAATACCTGTTTTGATTTGGTTTACCGCATAACGTACATCATGACCTGCGATTAAACGATCGGTTAAATCTGTTTCAACAGCCAATGGACGAGCAATACCAATAAAATCGCAGGCACCACTTTCAAGCGCAGCATTCATACCAGCAACTGTACGGAAACCACCTGTCACCATTAACTTACAAGAAACATGCTGACGGATTTTTTCAGAGAACTCTAAGAAATATGCTTCACGTGCAATCGTGCTTGCCTTACGAGAACTCGCTTTAGCACCAGCCATTGCCGGGGCTTCATAAGTACCACCCGAGATTTCAATAATATCAATACCAGCAGCATCTATAGCCTTAAATACCGTAATCACATCTTCTTCAGTAATCCCACCACGTTGGAAGTCCGCAGAGTTAAGTTTTACAGAAATAATAAAGTTTTCTGAGGTTGCAGCACGAACAGCCTTATATGCTTCAACCAAGAAACGCATACGATTTTCAACCGAACCTCCCCACTCATCAGTACGTTTGTTGGTCAGTGGTGATAAAAACTGGCTAATCAGATAGCCATGTGCACCGTGTAACTGCACACCTTCAAAACCCGCTTTCTCGCAAATCGCAGCAGCAGTGGCAAAGCGTTGAATAATATCTAAAATTTCTTCATGTTTGAGTTCACGCGGTGTACCAAACATCGTCGCCAACATCGGACTAAATGGAACAGCAGAAGGCGCAACTGTTTCTTTATTCAAACCTTTAGGACACTGACGACCAGGATGAGACAATTGAATCAACTGTACCATACCGTATTTTTTACCGACTGCAGCCCATTGTTGTAGTCTTGCCAAATCACGTTCATTTTCTATTGCAACGACACCAGGCTCATTCTTGGCAGCGATATTAACCATGACATTACCTGTAATAGCACAGCCCAAACCACCTTTCGCCCATGCTTCATATAGCCCGATATGCAAATCATTAGGTTGTCCTTCATGATTGGCCAATGCTTCACTCATCGCACCTTTAATAATGCGGTTTTTAAATGTGGTATTACGAATGGTGATACTGTCTGCAATCTGACTCATGGTCATCCTCTGCTACAAATTTAGAGTACTTATTCAATTATAATCTGACCACTTGACAATACCACATGTCAACTTAATTACAAGCTAGTACTGACTGGCAGCAATCAACTGACGGGTATATTCTGTTTTTGGTTGTGAAAAAAGTAACGCAGTAGATTGATATTCCATTACTTTTGCATGACGCAATACCATGACCTTTTGGCAGAGTGCTTTGACGACTTGCAAGTCATGACTGATAAAAATATAACTAATCTGCTCTTGCTGTTGCAATCGTCTGAGCAACTTCACGATCGCACGTTGTGTTGTTCGATCTAAGGCTGAAGTTGGTTCATCCAAAATCATCAATTTCGGTTGTAAAACCAATGCGCGTGCCAATGCGACACGTTGCCGTTGTCCTCCTGACAGTTCGTGTGGATAACGATTTTTAAAATCAATCGGCAATTCCACTTTCTCAAGCGTTTGCTCAATCTGTCGCTCTACAACAACCTGATCTAATGCTTTAAGCGCCAATCCTTCACCGATAATCTGTCCAATCGTCATACGAGGATTTAAGCTGCTAAATGGATCTTGAAACACAATCTGAAAATCTGTACGCAAAGGCCGTAATTTTTTTTCATTCAGTTGATTTAGATCTTGTCCTAAGAAAACAATTTCCCCCTCACTATCAATTAAACGGGTAATTGCTAAAGCCAAAGTTGATTTCCCTGATCCACTTTCACCGACAATACCTAAGGACTCACCCTGCTCTAGCGTCAAATCCAATGGTTCAACCGCAGTAAAATAATCTTTCACTCGATTCAACAATCCTTGTTTAATCGGAAATCTAACCCCTAACTGTTCTAATTCAAGAATGACCTGACCCTCTGTATATGAGAGTGCCTGACCAAAATCATGATCCAGTAAATGCTGGGTATAAGCCGCTTGTGGACGAGTAAAAATCTCACTCACCGCCCCTTGCTCCTCCACTCGCCCTTTATTCATGACAATCACATCATCAGCATAGCGTTTGACTAAATTTAAATCATGGCTAATCAAAATCATCGCCATATTGCGTTGCTGTTGCAGTTGTTTTAGCAAATTCAAAATTTGAGTTTGTAAAGTGACATCCAATGCCGTTGTTGGCTCATCAGCAATCAAAATATCTGGCTCAAGCGCTAATGCCATTGCAATCATCACCCGTTGACGTTGTCCGCCAGATAACTCATGCGGATAACGACGTAATTTTTGTTCTGGTTCAGGTATACCCACATCGTTCAATAAGGCAATGACCTTTTTTTGCACTTTGGCTTTAGACCAACCTTGCAACAACAAACTTTCTCCGATGATTTTCTCAACCCGATGCAAAGGATTTAATGCCGTCATCGGTTCTTGAAAAATCATGGCAATTTTTTGTCCGCGAACTTGTCGTAAAGCTGGCGTATCTAAAGCCAATAAGTCTTGATCATGTAGCCATGCTTGCCCTTGTATTTTTAAATGGCTAGGCAATAGCCCCAACAAAGCCAAACTACTCACAGATTTTCCTGAACCACTCTCACCCACGATTGCTAAAGTAGCTCCAGCACATAAATCAAAGCTCAATTGATCAACCAAAACCTGACCCGTCGCTGTGGAAACGGTGAGTGCTTTGACCTTGAGCACATCATTTTTTATAGAATCACTGTCTTGGATCGAATGCATCACGTGTCGCCTCCCCAATATAAATCAATAATGACAACACAATTGCAAGCGTAAAAAAGCCTGACAATGCTAACCACGGGGCGTTGAGATTATTTTTTCCTTGTAATAACAATTCACCAAGAGAAGCCGCATCTGGTGGTAAACCATAGCCTAAAAAATCTAATGCCGTTAATGCCGTGATATTTGCAGTCAACATAAATGGGAGTTGCGACAAACTCGAACTCATGGCATTGGGTAAAATATGCCGAAAAATAATGGTTCGATCAGTCACCCCAAGCGCACGTGCGGCCCGAACATAATCAAAGTTTCTGGCGCGTAAAAATTCTGCACGAACCAATCCAACCAATGCCGTCCAGCCAAATAACAACATAATTAGAAATAGCCAATAAACGTTGGGGGTGAACATACTCACAAGGATCATCACCATAAATAACATTGGCAATCCCCCCCAAACTTCGAGAATACGCTGTCCAATTAAGTCAATCCAACCGCCATAATAACCTTGGATTGCACCAACAATAATGCCTAATACTGCCGCGCAAATGGTTAAAGCAAAACCAAATAGCAAGGACACACGTAAACCATACAGTACCCGCGCCAGTACATCCCGTCCTTGATCATCCGTCCCCAACCAGTTTTGTGCAGTCGGCTTAGAGGGTACAGGTACGGTTAAATCAAGGTTTGGTGTCTGAAATGAAAAAGGAACGATAGGTGTGAGCATCCAGCCATGAGCAGAAATCAACTCACGCACTGCTGGGTCTTGATAGTCGGTTGCGGTCTCAAACACACCACCATAAGTGGTTTCTGGATAATCTTTAAAGACAGGAAAATAAAAACTGTCTTGATACTTCACGATCAAAGGCTTGTCATTGGCGATAAACTCAGCAGCCAATGACAAAATAAAAATGATCATAAATAGAATAAAACAGCGGAAACCGAGTTTATTTTTCTTAAAGCGGTTTAAACGTGCTTGCATCACGGGAGACATTATTTCACTCCTCGCGCATCAAAGTTAATACGAGGATCAATCACCTGATACAGCACATCACTGACTAAACGTAGAATCAGTCCAAGTAAAGTGAATAAGAACAATGTACCAAAAATCACAGGATAATCACGCTGAACAATTGCTTCAAAGCCGAGCAGCCCAAGTCCATCAAGATTAAAAATAATCTCAATAAATAAATTACCAACGAAAAAGATTCCAACCAATGCTTCAGGCAATCCAGCAATCACAATCAACATGGCGTTACGAAAGACATGACCATACAACACGCGATTTTCAGTCAGTCCTTTAGAACGTGCCGCAAGTACATATTGTTTGTTTAATTCTTCCATGAAGGAATATTTAGTCAGATAGGTTAAACCTGCAAAACCACCCAACACGATACTCAACAATGGCAAACTCATATGCCAAAAATAATCTTTAATTTTGTCGAGCATACTGAGTTGGGAAAAATTCTCTGATACCAATCCTTGCAGTGGGAACCATTGGAAATAACTGCCACCCGCAAAGAACACAATCAATAACACGGCAAACACAAAAGATGGGACGGCATAGCCTACTGCCAATAATAACGAGGTCGATTTATCAAAGATTAAACCATGCTGTTTAGCCTTGCGTATGCCAAGGGGTATAGACACCAGATAAATTAAAAGCGTACTCCATAAACCCAATGAAATAGTCACGGGCATTTTCTCATAGAGTAGTTGGGTAACAGGCTTATCTTTAAAAAAACTGGTGCCAAAATCAAAAGATAGATAACCTTTGAGCATAAGCCAAAAGCGTTCGGGCGCTGATTTATCAAAGCCATACTGCGCCTTGATTTGCTCCACCATGTCCGCACTCAGCCCTCTGGCGCCCTGATATTGAGTCTGGGAACTTTGTTGTGCTGTTTCCCCTCCAGACAACCCCACACCTTGGAAATTTTGCGCTTGCTGAATCGCTTGCTCAACAGGTCCGCCTGGTGCAATTTGAATCACTGCAAAATTAATCAACAAAATAAAAAACAGAGTTGGAATAATCAGGAGTAGCCGTTTTAATATATATGTTCCCATCAATCTTATCCCTATTGTCCAGACTGATTATTTTTTCCGCAAATATTGACTTACTTTCTTTGCTTTTTCAGTATCCACCCACCAGTAATCAACACCAATCGATAGTTTTGGTTTTTGCGTTGGTTGTTGGTACATATCCCAATAAGCCAACCATGTTTCGGGCTTTCCATACGTTGGAATATGATAGTAGCCTGCACGCAATAACCGATCTAATACCCGTGTATGCAGTACCACTTGTTCACGACTCTCAGCAGCAATAATTTTTTGGATCACTTGATCAATGGCTGGGTTTTTAATACCCGCGAAATTATAGTTTCCTTCTTCATCAGCGGCCTTAGTTCCCCAGAATTGTGCTTGCTCTTTACCCGGAGAAATCGATTGTGGTAGCCGCATGGTGGTCATATCAAAATCGCTGCGTCGCATTCTCTCAATATACTGCGGCACATCGACATGCCGAATATTGACTGTAATGCCCAAACGTTTCAAATTACGAACAAAAGGCATTAATGTCCGTTGCAGACCATCTTGGTGAATTAAAAGTTCAATCTCAATCGGCTTACCCTGACGATCAAGTAAGCGACCATTTTTGACTGTATAACCTGCATCTTGCAAGATTTGGCGAGCAGACAATAAATTTTGTCGATTGAAACCGCTGGCATCCGAAGCTGGAAATTTCCAATCCGCCAAGACACCTTTTTGCATCAATGGATTTAATTTAGATAAGTAAGGATTGATTACTGACATTTCTGCTGCGGATGGTCTTCCAACTGCGGCTAACTCACTGTTGGCAAAGTAACTTTGTAAACGTTGATATTGTCCATAAAACAGGGCTTTATTTTGCCACTCAAAATCATAGGCATAGCTTAGTGCTTTACGTAAATTAATATCATCGAATGGTTTTCGTCTGGTGTTAAATACAAAGCTCTGAAAATCTAAGGGCTTCGCTAAATTCACTTTATATTTCTTGACCAAGCCATCTCGAACTGCGGGAAATTTATATTCAGTTACCCAACGGCGCGAAATATTTTCTTCCTGCAAGGTAAATTGCCCAGATTTAAATCCTTCAAAGGTCACATCCAAATTACGATAGTACACATATCTGAGGTGATCAAAGTTATAACGTCCCCGATTGACAGGTAAATCCTTCGCCCAATAATTTGGATTACGTTTATAAGTGATACTTCGACCTGCATCAATCCGATCGATCAAGTATGGCCCTGATCCCAAAATCGGCTGCATGGTGACACGGGTAAAATCTCTATTTTGCCATTCTTGCTTGGAATAGATCGGTAAACTTGCGACGATTAATGGCATTTCAGCATTGTCATCAGATTTAAAAGTAAATTTGACTTGGTATTTCGACAACACCTCAGTCTTTTCTAAATCTGACAAATACATTTTCAAGCCTGGGTTGGCTTTTTCTTGGTAGGTATCAAAAGTGAATTTGACATCATCAGCAGTCAACACATCGCCATTGCTAAACCGCGCTTTCGGATTCAGATGAAAAATAACAAATTTAGGCTTATGTGGATCATATGTGGCCCTTTCCGCCAGCAATGGATACATGACATTCGGCTCATCTAAGGAAGAATCCATCAAGGTATCAAATAAATAATTGACCCCATCGGTTGAACTGCCTTTGCCATTCATACTGTTCAGGTTATCAAATGTTCCATTACTCGACTGGCTCAGCATCCCACCTTTAGGTGCATTTGCATTTGCATAAGGCATCACTTTTAAATGCGAATATTGAGGTATTGCATGCACAGCCAAAAAAGGCGTGGTTTGTTGAGCAGCCAAACTGAATTGACTACTCAACCCCAAACCAAGCAAAAGGATGAGAGTTTGTGCTCTTCCATGAGACAAGTTCATATTTATCCTTATAAATTTGGAACTTTAATGACGTCACCGATACGTAATTGAGTATTTGGAGCTAAATCATTCATTTCCGCAAGTGCGTTGGTTTGTAAACCATATCGACTGGCTAGACCGATTAAAGTATCACCCCGCTTAACTTTATATTCCGTCACAGTTTTAGGGATCAAAATGGTTTGACCACGTTGTAAACCTGTATTGGCGCGCAATTGATTTAAATCTGCTAACTCACGCCCAGTCATCCCCAAACGGCTTGCAATACTATTCAATGACTCACCTGCTTTAACGGTGTATTGTTCTGTATTTGCAGTATTTCGGTTTGCTGCGGCGTTACTAGCTCTGCTAACTTCTGGTTGAGCTGGTGTTTCTGCTTTAGCCACTTCGCCAGTTAATTTTAAACGTTGACCGATACGCACACCTGAAGTTGGTTGCAAACCATTCAAGTCCGCCAGATAGCTCACTTGCAAGTTGTATCGACTTGCAATCGCATTCAAACTATCGCCAGACTGAACCACATACTGATCAGGTGTCGTTGAACCCGCAGGAATCTTTAAACTTTGACCCAAACGCACACCGCTATTTGACTTCAAATTATTCAGCTCAGCTAATTCACTCAATGTCATTTTTGACTTAGCAGCAATACTGGATAATGTATCGCCACGTTGCACGGTATAATTTTCAGTCTTATAGCTGGTTGATGCAGTTACATTTTCATATTTAACGGTATTTTTAGGCTCAGCAACTTCTTGCAGAGGAACATTGATTTTTTGCCCGACCAACAAACTACTACTCGCAGTTAGGCCAGCGGTTAGATCAGCGAGTTCTTGGTTAGATAGCGCATATCGATCAGCGATCAATTTCAAATATTCGCCACGTTTAACCGTATAAGATGTAGTGGCAACTTTTTGCGTGGTCGTTGCTTTCGCATCAGTCGCACGGGCTGTTTGTGACCCACTTTGCTGAGTGGTGCGTGTATTGTTCTTTGGCTCTTTAAGCGATAATCGTTGCCCAACAAACAAACCATCTGTCACCGACAAGTTATTGTAATCAGCCAGTTGCTTAAGCGTTAAATCAAAACGAGCCGCTAAGGTGGTTAGGCTATCACCCGATTGTACAACATAGCTCTCAGGTTTAGCTTCAGTTGCTTTTACAGCCTCGGCTTGAGGCTTCGCATCATATAAATATAAGCTTGTGCCGACAAATAAAGTCCCTGCTGGATCAACTTGGTTCCATTTGGCAATATCACGCCAACTCACACCATTTTTTTGGGCAATCACAGCTAAAGTATCACCCGGCATGACCACATAGGTACTACGCTTGCCTTTTGGTGCAACCACGACCACATCATTGTCAGTGCTGATATATGGTTTACCCTGATTACGTTTGGCATCATCACTATTCGCCGTCGCTTTGTCCTCAACCAAGTTTTTCGGATAAGCAAAACCTTTACTGACTTCTTGACCTTTTTCGTCGGAAACTGATTGGCTAGTCTGAATCGCGGTTAATTTAATCTTGCCGTCAAATGGATCTACGATTTCAGTACCTTTTGGCGCAATCGCTTTGATTTCAGCAACAACCTGATCCTTTTCAGCTTGTGTTGCTTGAGGTTCTAATACCTGTGTAGCAGACTTCGGCTCACCTTCGATTTTCATCGCTGCAACAATTTGCTCACGCTCTTGATTTGAAATTGGCGGCTCTATATTTACAGGCTTTACATTTGCCGCTGGAGTGATGGCAACAGGAATACGTGGCGCACTTGGCACATTCGCTGATGCAGCAAACGAGGCCAACGCATCAGATCCACGCGGAGTGTTCACCTTAACATTAGTTGCTGCTGTCGTTGAGCTTGGACGTGAGGTATTACTCGCGGTCAAAGGTGCTGAGGACTTTGGTGTGGTGCTACTCGTCTGTGCTGGATTGGTTGTAGTACGAATCGTGGTTGAAGCACCTGATGAATTGTTCATCACAGGTGGTGGCGTTTTACTTGCCCAAAAACCACCTGAACCAGCTTTATTAGAACGCAATCTTGCATCAATTGAAGGGCTTAGATCTGCTGGAATTAAGATTCGCAATGGACTCATCGGATCCATCGTCTCGCCACGATGCGCAGGGTTTAAGGCATATAATTCCGAACGGCTTAGACCTGTGATCGATGAAATTTCATTCAATGATAAAGGTGCAGCTAAGTTAACTTCACGAAAGTGAGGTCGATTGGCAATCGGTGGTAACGCAACACCATAAGCATTTGGATTTTTAATAATTTGTGCGACCGCCAAGAAACGAGGTACATAATTCATGGTTTCTTGTGGAAGTTTCAAAGACCAGTAATCAGTTGGCAAACCTGCGGCTTTATTACGGTTAATCGCTTGTTGAATGCGTCCTGGCCCTGCATTATAAGCGGCTAAAGCCAATTCCCAAGAACCGAATTGATTATATAAGCTACCTAAGAACTCATATGCAGCACGTGTAGATTCCACAACATCACGGCGACCATCATATAAACTAGTTTGTTGTAAACCATAAATACGTCCCGTACTTGGAATAAACTGCCATAAACCTGCTGCTGCTGCACTACTGGTCGCCGCAGGGTCGTAAGAGCTTTCAATCACAGGCAATAATGCGAGTTCGGTTGGCATGCCCCGGCGTTCTGCTTCTTTCACAGTGTGATATAAATATCGGCTGGCGCGTGCACTTAGACGATCTAGATAAGGCTGACGAGAAATAAACCAACCACGTTGTGCTTCAATTCGAGAGTCCCGACGATTCAAATCCATCTTGAAACCTACGGTCATTCGTTTCCACACATCACCGTGTTTCAACACCAGTAGACGATCACCTTCTACTGCTCTCATGTCCGTCGCAGAAAGTAAATCTTCAAGTGAATCTAAACTACTTGCGTCTAAATAACCCGAGCCAAGTTGCTTAGAAGACGAAGCCTTATTTGATTGAGGTGTTGAGGAACACCCCGTTGTAATTCCCAACGCAGCCAGAGCAGAAGTAAGTACAGTAATTTTGAATAATGATGTTGCAGATGCTTGCCACACCAATGTGTTCGATTTATACATAAAATCTTCCAGTCCACTTACGCGAGTTTATTACTTTGATTTGCCATTGTAGTAAAGCATGTCACTTAGACAAGGCAATAATTTAACGTGATTTGCATGGAAATGTTACAAGAAATTAAAAAAGATGAGTTTTGTAACGCTCACAAGCAAAATTTAGCATTTACAATGCAAGTTATCATGAGGGAATGCTAATATTCTCTATCCACTTGAATGTCTACTTCTGCGTATTTGCATGAGAAAGACATCAAGCTTTTCATCCGTTTTATTGTTCAGGTTCAAATATGTCACAGACAATCACGCTTTATGTTGATGGCGCATGTAAAGGTAACCCAGGTCTCGGGGGTTGGGGGGCATACATCATTACTGAACAAGGTGAACATAAACTCTATGGTGGTGAGCCTGAAACCACAAATAATCGTATGGAGCTTCAAGCAGCCATTGAAGGCGTTTCTTTTTGTCCAATGGATGCTCATCTTATTATTTGGACAGACTCTAACTATGTCAAACAAGGCATTACCGAGTGGATTCATGGTTGGAAAAAGAAAAACTGGAAAGACGTAAAAAATCCAGATTTGTGGAAAAAATTAGATGCAGTTTGTGCCAATCGTGATATCGAATGGAACTGGATTAAAGGTCATGCTGGACATGAAGGCAATGAAATGGCAGACCAGTTAGCCAATCAAGGTGCTGAACAAATTGCTCAACAACTCAAATCACCTACACAGGCTAACGCTGATATAAAAAAGCCTGAAGCTGATTGGCTCTTAAATGATCCTTTTGGCTTAGATCTAGAAGCTGATACAGATGAGATGATCGAAGCGTCAGAATCTGAGGAAATTATAGACAATGGAGAGGAAACTGAAGTATTTACTGAAGTTGTAATGGATGCCCCATCCACAAATCAGCACCCACATATTGTGATTACTGAGGCGAAAGTACATCTTCAAGGCCCTCGTCAGCTTATTCTCGATACAGAAACCACGGGATTTTATTTTCAAGATGGTGACCGCATTATCGAAGTAGGCGCGATTGAAATGATCAATCGCAAACTCACTGGCAGTTCGATTCACATCTATATCAACCCAGAAAAACCTGTCGGCGATTCTGAAAATGTGCATGGTATTAGCGATGACTTTTTAAAAGACAAACCTAAATATGCAGAGATTGCCGATACACTATTTGCCTTTTTAAAAGGTGCTGAAATTATCGCGCACAATGCCGCATTCGATATGAACTTCTTGAATATGGAGTTTAAACGTGTTGGTTTGCCTTTACTCTCAGAAGTCTGTGAAGTCACCGATACCTTAGCATTAGCGAAAAACAAACATCCTGGCCAGAAAAACTCCTTGGATGCACTGGTAAGGCGCTATGAGATTCCTGCACGTGACCGTACCTTCCACGGTGCGTTACTCGATGCTGAAATTTTAGCAGATGTCTATCTTGCGATGACTGGTGGGCAAGTCGCATTTGATATGGACACCCTGACCCAAGCAGAACAAGATGAAAAGAAAATAACCCGTCAAAGTGTTCAAGTTGACTTAGTTGTTATCAAGCCATCAGAACATGAGTTAAATGAACATGAGACATGGGTCAAACAATATGAAGAAAAACATGGAGAAGCTTGCCTTTTCGCCAAATAATTTTTTTGATCGAGGTTGGTTTTTATATTTTAAGTGCTCAAAGTTAAGTTATATTAACTGTCAGTGATTTAGACCTCCTGAAAAGGAGGTACATGGATATAACAACTCAGGAAAGGTGTAGGTCATATGTCTTACCAAACCTCGATTCATTTCGACCCAACGGCATTATTAATAATAAAAAATGAGATCGATAACTCGATTAAATTGGTAGAAACCGCAGTAAATACGCTTGCCGAAGAACAAGCCCTACCCTTTGGGATTGATGACGCGCTCAATCAATTTGAACAATGTACGCAAGTACTTGCCTTGATTGATATGCCGCATTTGTCACAAATTACACAATATTCTACTGAGCTTATGCGTAAAATCATGGCTCAACCTGAACAAATCAAGATCAGTGATGTCGTTGCGCTCAGTGAAGGAACAACGATGTTGAGACGTTATATTGAGTTTATCTGTCTCCGCGAGGTTAAAGTTCCGCAATTCTTACTGGATACACTCAATCGGTTAGAGCTTGCTTTGGGCAAACCGATGACCAAAGAAGGTCAAACCATCCAACCCTTACTTGGATTTATCACACCGAGCTTCAACCTTCCTAAAGCACCAAGCTTAGAACAATCCCAATATATTCATCAGCTTTATAAGCTATGTTTAAATAAACTGATTAAACAAGTCGAAACACCATTAGATTTGCAAGGAATTAAACTGGTTGGCGTTTATCTTGCTGGCTTAGCTTCAAACCTTCCTAGTCAACAGTACTGGCAATTGGTAAATGTTGGCTTAGGTCTCATTGATGAACTTTCGATTACAGAAGCACGTCTGCGTACCCTGATTCAAATTGAAACCAATATCGGTAAGTTCTTAGCAGCACCGCCTGCTTTTCAAAGTAACATTGTCGATCTCGCCGATATTTTATCGATTTGTATTAGCCAAGAAGATCATATTTCACAGCATATTCGAGAACAACTCAATATTGGTGATGAGCTATTAAGTGATACACAACTTCAAGTTTTAAGTCGTCATTTATACGGCCCTGACTATGAAACCATTCATACCATCAGCCAATTGATGACGGATGAAATGGCTCAAATTCGCAATGAAATTGAGTACAATCACCAAAATATGTCGAATGAAAAAACCCAAGAAATTCAGCAAAAATTAAATCAGCTTTCTAATGTATTCAAGGTGCTGAATTTAAATGAAGCATCAAGAGAACTTACACAACAAGCTGAGAAATTGAGCCAATCCAATACCTTGACTGATGCCACCTCAGTTCAGCAGTTGATGAATAGTATTTTAGCATCCATGAATTCAATTGGAATTTTGGAGCGTAATTACACCTCTAGCCGTCTACAGTTACGCGTCAATAATATGCATATCTCGCTAGATCGGTTGGATGAAGCCCATAAAGCCTTGTTGACAGAGACAAAGTCACTTGTGGAAACATTGACGCAAACTTTAAGCCTTTATGTTCAAGACCCAACTGCGCACAGCTTGGAAGCCTTGCCTAAATACTTAAAAGAGCTTTCTGGTGCTGCCCAATTCTTAGGAAGCTCTGCGCAACAAACGGCGCTCTTAGGTGCAGCACATTTTGCCGAAAATCGTTTGGCACAGAACCTTGTGTTCGATGCGGAACAAATCAACTGTATTCTGAATGTCGTCGCAGGTTTAGATTTACTTGTTGATAACTTAAGAAACAAACAGCCTGTATTGCAATCTATGTTCGATGTGGCATTATCAAATAGTCAGCAATTACAAACTTTAGCAGCCTAATGTCTCAACTATCACTTGCTTATATTTTTCAACATCAAAAACTTTTAGTAGATGAAAACTTCCAACTACCCAAGGTTGAAAAATTAGCAAGTGACTTGCCGATACACCACAATGATCGTGTAGTCGCACGTGATCTGTTTGACGGCGAATCAATTCCCGAAGGGTATCAACTTATCCCCATTCGGGAACTGATCCAAAGATGGTCAACCGCAGATTTTTTACAAGCAAGTCGCGCCGTTCAACTACTTGAGTGGCGACGCAATCACAAATTCTGTAGTCATTGTGGACACGCAACCGATATTCATACCAAAGAGTATGCAATGGTTTGCCCTGCTTGTGCATATCATCAATACCCGCGTGTACAGCCTTGCATCATTACCATCATTACCAAAGGTCATGATGAAGTGTTATTGGCGAAATCAGCGCATAACAAAAGCAATATGTATGGGTTAATTGCAGGATTCGTTGAAGTTGGTGAAACCTTAGAAGAAGCAGTACAACGAGAAACATTTGAAGAAGTGGGTTTAAAACTTAAAAATATTCGCTACATGTCAAGCCAACCGTGGCCCTTTCCGAGTAATCTCATGATCGCGTTCCATGCGGAATATGATTCTGGTGAAATCGAATTACAGCTTGAAGAGATCAGTGATGCTCAATTCTTTAGATTTGATCAATTACCAGAGATCCCGTTCAAAGGCAGTATTGCGCATGCCATGATTATGCAGATGATGGAAAATAAAAAAGCATCTTAATGATGCTTTTCCTTTAAGGTTCTAACGCCTCTTCCATAAAATGTAAAATCGTACGCTTGGTTTTAAAATAATGACTCATCAGACTTGCTAATGTCGCCAAAATCGTAACATGCCCCGTCTTTGGGATCACGGCAATATGACTATGGTTGCCTTTTTCTCTTAAAGCATTATCAAGCTTATAACTATTTTCTTTACCGACTAACTGATCTTGTTCTGCCATTAATAAATAATGCTTAATTTGGTTTGGCTCAATAAAATAGCAAGGCATGACTTGTTGATAGGGAATATTTAAATTAAAAGCATGTTCTGATAAAGGATCACCGACATAATCAAAATGATAAGGTCCAGCCAATCCAATAATCGCTTTAATCTTATCTTTGTATTTAAAACTTTGTGCTTGAGCAGAATACACCACCGACATGACATTGAAAGCGCCAGCAGAATGCCCCATCAAAATCAAATTCTCCGTAGAGATATTTAACTTACTTTGATTCTGATTTAAATAGTGAATGGCTTGTGCAATATCATCAATAAATGTTGGAAAGATATGCTCAGGTGCAAGATGATAATTAATGACTGCAACATCATAACCTTCTCGCGCAAATGTTTCTCCAATAAACAGATAATCACGTTTATTGCCATGCTGCCACGAACCACCATGAACAAATACAATCAACGGTCTCTGTTTCTTCGGATTTTTGGTGCGATATAAATCTAAACGCTGTCTCGCTTTCAAGCCATAAGCAAGATGTACTTCTTTTTCAAAGGTATCTTTAGGCGTCAAATAGTTAATTGAATAACTTGCAAAATCATACAGGCGAAACTCTTGATAAAAGTTTTTCGCCCGCATTACATTTTGTTGTACTTGTTGAATAATTTGTTTCATAAATTAGGGAGTAGTTGGAGTAATAGTCACTGGCTCAGCTTGATCTGGATCAATTGCCACAGGTGTTTCAACCAAAGGTTGTGTTGTCGCAGCACCGACCATCGGCATCGCAGCCGTCGAGCTTGCCATTGTTCCTGAAGACTGGTCAATATTGTCAATCAGAGTAACAATTCTACTCACATTACCAACTTTTTGTAAAACGTCGTCTAAATCTCTGATCTCAGCAGTATTTAAACGCCCCATTACATACAACACACCATTTTCAGTATGCACAAGAACTTTACTGTCAGAGACAACTGGTGCTCTCATGAGCAAACCACGTGTGTTCGCAGTCACCGTACCATCTTGCATAATGGTGCTATAACCGACTTTGTCACCGACAGTAATGTAGTTATGCACTGCTTTGACATCAGTCATTGCACGAACATTGTCTTCAGCCAATTGTTTCAAATAAGGATCAGGCACTTGGCCTGTCAATAGAACATTGCTATGGAAGCTTTCGATATTAATCCGAGACTGTCTAAAGCGATTATCGAGTTTATATAAATTGACATTTGCAGTACGTTTGATTGAAGAATCAATAAAAACCTGCCCTAGACTACGCTCACCGCTACTTGTCCCAACAGGTGCCGTTCCCGTTCCACCAGAAATAAAACTTGCACATCCCGATAAACTTGCAGCACAAAGCAGCGTAATCGATAAACGTTTTAACACTTGGCCAGACTCCCTATTCACACATTTTCTCAATCTTCCACATTTATCTTCAGACCGTTATTGCCACAATTAATCTAAAATAAATGCATGTTCAATCCATTGCTGATCATACTGCAATTTTGAAAAATCTGGTTGTACTGTTTTTGCAATTTTCTGTGGAAAATCAAAACAAATCACATCAAAACGACAATCAAAGTCTCCATAACTCGGATATCTTTGTAAAAAGAACTGAGCAGTTTTAATAATCTTACGTCGCTGTGCGTTTGAAATCACTTCGAAAGCCTGTGCATAACTCCCTGCCGACCTCGCTTTTACTTCAACAAAAACAAGCTCTTTTCCACGTTTTACAATTAAATCAATTTCGCCAAACCGTGAATGATAGTTTTGATTTACACATTGATAACCATGTGAACGGAGCAATGACATGGCGGTTTGTTCTGCCCATTGCCCCAATAAATTTGACTGTTGTTTCATCATTCAGTGATCTTATTTTAAAATATGAATCCCATTTTTTTGTTGTTCATAACAAAATGGCTGTCTGTTAATCACCCCAGCTTTCACATCGATTGCACCCGTCCGACCCTCAAATGAAAACTGCGGATCTATCGGACTCGATAAAAACTGTTGACTGATCGTCCATGCATCTCCACCAAAGGCAAGTAGTCTTTGAAATGCCATATTTTCAGGTTGTTCTTTATAGGCTTCAATTAAATCTGCCCATTGCCCATTGTATAAAGCTGGAGTATCGCAAAAACGCAATCCGTTTGGTATATGCTTGCCCTGCTCGATGCTGAGTGGTGTCGCATAAATATTTTGTTTGGGTAATGAACCTAATTGCTCCATCCATTGATGATCACCAAGTAGTAGCAGGCCTGTTTTTTTTGCTAATTTTTTCGGCAGCTCATTGATAACTTCGATCTCAGATCTAGATTCAGACATCAGCGCCATCATAAGCAATTCAGTAGCAGATTCTGTTCCCGCTTGGCGTAAGATCAATAGTTTCTTGATCTGGTCTTTTTCAAGTAATTTGTTTAAAGCCACTGCATCATGTTGTTTGGCTAAGCTAAATTGCCAAACATTGTTTGCTTGCGTATTGACATCATTTAAGCTTAAAACTGGAATTTTCGGCTTCAATTTTATCACCGTTTCAATTTCAGATCGTGCCAATGGCCCAACCACCAACCGCGTCTTCTTATTCACCCTTGTCTTAAAAATCTGTTCGATGCTACTTTTTGCTGAATCAACAAAAATAATTTTTTCTTTACTGCCTGATGCTGTATAAGCACTCAAGTAACCTCGTTTGATGCTGTCACCAGCTCGCGCCATTGCACCAGATTCAGGTAGAATCACCAACACGTCCGCATAAGCGGGGCTAATCAATGCTGCCAAACTGAGTAGCAGCCAATATTTTTTTAAATACATTATGGAGTTACCTTTTATGAGTGCTCAATTATTTGTTGTAGCAACCCCGATTGGGCACTTGGATGATATGACTTTCCGTGCAATCGATATTTTAAAATCAGTCTCGGTGGTTGCAGCAGAAGATACTCGTCAATCTGCTCAGTTATTCAAGCACTATAATATCGCAACTCCGCTTACGGCGTGTCATGATCACAACGAAAGTAACAAAATTGATCAACTTCTCCAAAAAATGTTAAAAGGCGAATCAGTTGCTTTAATCAGTGATGCAGGTACACCCCTTATTAGTGATCCTGGTTTTAAATTGGTTCGCGCTGCCCAAGCACATGGTATTCGCGTGATTCCTGTACCTGGTGCATGTGCGGCTATTGCTGCTTTAAGTGCAGTTGGCTTACCAAGTGATCGTTTTAGTTTTGAAGGATTTTTACCGTCAAAGGCATCGCAACGCATCAGCCAACTCGAAAAACTTAAAAATGAAACACAAACCTTGATTTTCTATGAAGCTCCACATCGGATTTTAGAAAGTATTAAAAATATGGCTCAGGTCTTTGGTGAAGATCGACCCGTTGGTTTTGCGCGTGAAATTACTAAAACCTTTGAAACCATCAAGAAAATGACCCTCAAAGAATTGGTTAGCTTTATTGAAAATGATCATAACCAACAAAAAGGTGAAATTGTCGTTGTTGTTGGTGGGGCATTAGAAGTTAAAGACATGGAACAAGAAAAATTAGACGAGTTGCTCAAGCGTTTATTGCAAGATCTCTCGGTTAAAGCTGCATCACAATTGGCTGCGGATTTAACAGGGATTAAAAAGAAAGTCGCTTATCAACGTGCTTTGGAGTTGACCCAAGCGTAGTCGTCTTGATTTGAGCAAGGTGATGAACACTGCATAGCATTACCTTGCATCTCTCTTAAACAACATAGATTTCTTAGAAAATCCCAAATAACTATATCAATAATTTTTTAGCTGCCTGCACAATTGTTTCGGTCAACAGATCAAGTTGTTTAGACTGCCGTTTCCAGTGATGCCAATATAAAGGAATGTCGAGTTGAGCTTCAGGCATGATCTCTACAAATGCACCACTGCTTAATAAGGAATGAACCTGAATTTCAGGAGCCATTCCAAAACCTAAACCGAGTTGAATTGCTTTCACAAATGCATCTGTTGACGGAATGAAATGATAAGGATAACTTTGCATTGGCAATCCAAAACACTTCAATAGCATCTCTGAGTGCATCAGATCTTTATGATTAAAAATCACTGCGGGCGCTTTTCTTAGGCTTTCCCTATTCACCCCCTGTCGAAACCAATACGCAGCAAAATCTGCAGAAGCCAACATTTTATAACGCATTTTGCCTAATGGCTGAGCCAAACAACCTGACATAACCTGCTCTTCCGCCGAAATACAGGCATTGACCTGTCCCGTTTCTAATAACGTGTGCGTATGCGACTGGTCGTCAATTTTTAATTCCAATACGATTTTTTCTTTAAACAGTGTGGGCTGAATACTCGGTAAAAGCCAAGTTGCCAATGAATCTGCATTTGAAGCCAACGCAATCTTATAAAATTCGGAGTCAGATGTTTTCCCCATCAAACCTTGTAAAAGATTTTGTTCCATGAGCCGCGTATGACGTAAATGCTGCAACAGGGTTTGCCCAGCTTTGGTGAGCACACTTGGTCGACCACGGATAATTAAAATCTGACCTAAATATTTCTCTAAAGCCTGTACGCGTAACGAGACGGCAGAAGGCGTAATATATAATTGCTCGCCAGCAGCATCAAAACTTCCTACTTCTGCGACTGCAAGAAAGGCTTCACATTGCTTACTATCTAACATAGACAAACCTAAATTATTTTCAGTTAAACCTAAATATTCTTAATTTTACTTATTTTGTATTTAAAAGTCAGATAATTCTCACATCTGTTTTTTTCGTTTTATTGATATGCTCTCTCTTAGCGTTTTTTTTAAAGGTTTTGGTATTGGCAGCGGTCTCATTGTTGCGATCGGCGCTCAAAATGCTTTTGTTCTAAAACAAGGACTCAAGCAACAATATGTCTTTTGGTTGTGTTTCCTGTGCGCGCTCTCTGACTCGATCTTAATTGCACTTGGTGTGTTGGGTTTCGCTGAATTGATGACGGCGTCACCGCTTTTAGTTACGATCGCCAAATATTTAGGTGCAACATTTTTATTGGTTTATGGTGCTAAAGCATTTTACGCTGCATTTAAAACGACTCAAACGATGCAACTGGAGAGCAACCATAAACAGACTTTGACTCAGGTCCTCTTAACAGGTCTTGCCTTTACTTGGCTAAATCCACATGTCTATCTAGATACCATCGTACTGATTGGATCAGTTGCAACTCAATTTGAAGATAAGATCAGTTTTGCACTCGGGAGTATTGTGGCTTCATGGATTTTCTTTTTTAGTCTGGGTTATGGCTCAAGACTCTTGAAACCGCTGTTTAGTAATCCGAAAGCATGGAAAGTTTTAGATTTTATGATCGGCTGTATGATGTGGAGCATTGCAGTATCTCTGCTGCTCTAATTCATTTTCGAAGCAAAAAAGTATCATGGCGGTATGATACTTTTTTGCTGACTAAATTGATTTATACATTATGACCTAACACAGCTTTGGACTGCTTTCTTTCTCGCAGCGACTGTTTAATCACAGAGTAACCTGAAGAGACACCTAGATAAGCAATAATAAATGCTACGATTAAGTCTGGAAACATTGTTCCTGTTCCAAATACACCGACTGCAGCGATAATAATCGCTAAGTTCGCAATCGCATCATTGCGGCTACAAAGCCAAACTGAACGCATATTGGCATCCCCATCGCGGAATGCATACAACATCAATGCTACTGCTACGTTCACCACGAGCGCCAGCACACCAATGAGTCCCATTAACATCGGTTCAGGGATCACGCCAAGCCACCATGACCAAAGTACTTTTACGATCACAAAAATACCAAACGCCGCCATCGTCAATCCTTTGAGTAATGCCGCAGTTGCTCTCCAATATAAACTCATAGAAAGCACTGCCAAAGAGATTGCGTAGTTTGCAGCGTCACCAGCGAAATCCAGCGCATCTGCCCATAAAGCAACTGAACGTGCATGAGAACCACCAATAATTTCTACAAAAAACATCCCAGCATTCAGAAACAAAGCAATCCACAATGCTTTTCTAAACCTTGGACTAATGATTTGCGTTGAAGGTGTTGTATTACATCCACATCCTGCCATGACTTTTCTCACACTATGTTTTATAGTGATTTAAAACCCTAGAGTAACTCCAGAGTCAAGAATGGCAAATTTTACAATTGGACAATTGGCAAAAAAGTCAGGGGTATCAGTCGATACACTTCGTTATTATGAAAAAATTGGGCTTTTAGAAAAAGTACAACGTACCTCGGGAAATTATCGTTATTATTCTGAACAGATACTTTCGGATTTATTTTTCGTTAAACATTGCCGAGAACTCGGAATCACCATACAGGATATTCAAAAGTTAAAAGATTTAGCAAAAAGTCCAAATCAAACCTGTGAGGAAGTTGATCATCTGATTGATCAATACCTTGCAGAGGTTTCCCAAAAAATTAAGAACCTAGAACATCTCAAGCAAGATTTAACCCATCTCAAACAGCAATGTTCACAGCATCGTACCATTGAACAATGTGGGATTTTAAAAGAACTAAATCATCCGCTTGAGTGTGAACATGAATCGCATCAACACAAGAAAGCATAATATCCATTGAAATCCCTCCCAACCTCCCTTTCTGAAAGGGAGGAGTCCCACTGTAATTGGGATTGGGTGCACTGTGTTAACCACAGCACAAGGGAGATGAAAACTTAATCTTCGTGTTCGCCTGGCGGCACTTCGACAATTCGCCCACCACGTGCCAAGAATGCAGCAACTTCATCCTCTAATGCTTGACGTTGTTTCTGCTTGGCAGTCACGGTTAGGCTTTCTGCTTCGGCAAGATCAATATCATTGGCAGCAGAAGATTCTTCACTATCTGCACCATTTTCGGCAGCTTTTGCCTCATCATCGTCAACAGCAGAGTCTTCTGTGTTTTCGTCGTAATCATTCATTTCCGTCATATTACTCTCCCCACAATGACTGATCTTTCATCATCGTTATTTGGTCATCAGAACTTGGTGAAATTTAACAAGCTCTCATCATTTCGCAAAGCACAATATTTGTTAAATTGTATTTTTTTCGACCAAATTCACTCTGATTTATAAATGATTGTTTAAAAAATATCTACTATTTTTTAGCAAGCGTATCTCGTTGCTTGTAAGGCCTTTAAACCATTCGCTTGCTGCATAAAACGATCTTTGAACCAATCGAATTGCTCAACCTGTTTTAAACCGAAGTTTCTCGCCCACACGAACGGAAATAACTCTGAACTTTCTAACCAACCAATCGCAGACATGCTGTGCATCATGGCGTCATTCTGCCCTTTACGTTGGTGCTCGTAACGCAACAAAGTCTGCTCATTTGCCCACACACCACGTTTTAAATCATGTAGTAATACATCACAGAGTACTGCTGCATCTAAGCAACCAATATTAACGCCTTGCCCAGCTAAAGGATGAATCACATGTGCTGCATCCCCAATCAATGCCAAGCCTGATTTAATGTAGCGCTGTGCAGCACGAGCTTTGAGTGGAAACTGTGCGCGTGAACGTACTTCAACCACTTCACCAAGCATTTGTAAGCTTTCTCGAGTCAGCAATTTCATAAACTCTTGATCAGAGAATGCTGAATATTCATCGGCATAATCATCAGGCAAGGTCCAGACAATCGACTGCCAATAGCCATTTTCTTGGGCATCAAGACTTGCCATTGGTAAATAAGCCAGTGGCCCAGTCGGCAAGAAAATTTGACGTGCGACATATTGATTTGGTTGTGTGGTTTTAATCGCACAACTGATTGCAGCTTGTTGATAGTCCAGTACATCTAAATCGATATAAGCCTGTTCACGCACAAATGAGTTCGCACCATCTGCGCCAATTAATAATTTGGTTTTAAGCGTAGTCCCATCAGCCAATTCAATGGACCAACCTTTTGGAATTTGCTCAATCCGAATCACTTTGACTTGGGTACGGTAGTCTTTGAGTTGCTGTAGCATTTTTTGTTGAATCGCAACATTTAAAACACTTGGCTCTACCATTGAACCTAACGCTTGATCAGGCTGTGGTGGTTGCTCAGATGCATGTCCAAAATTGATCTCACCATAGCCATTTTTGTTCCAGACTTGCATGCCTGAATACGGCATTTGACGCGCCAAGTCATGCCACACATTAACCGTTTTCAGTAAATGAATGGTGGCTTGACTGAGTGCCAGTACCCGAGGATTCATCACCGCAAGTGTTTTTTGTTGATCCAGTACAGGGGCAGCGTCCAACACTGTGGCTTGCACGCCTCCTTGCGCCAATAGCAAGGCGGTTAAGCCACCGACCAAGCCACCTCCTACAATGACCACATCTAACATTTCACTCATGCTTTCAGCCCCATTGCATAATTGGCAACCAAGGGCTTAATTCCCGGAATCACGTCAAAGGCAACCAATCCTGTATTACGTATTAATTTTAAAATTGGATTTTGATTGCTAAAACCACGCACCACGGAATCACAGAACTTAATCACACGTTGCTGATCTTTTAAACGCGCTTGTTCATAAGCGAGTAAATTGTCTGGCTGACCAATATCATCAGACTTCGCCAATTGTTCCATTAAGAAGCGGACCAAGACATCAGCATCACGCAAACATAAGTTAAAACCTTGTCCTGCGACGGGGTGAATGGTATGTGCCGCATTGCCCATCAACACCACACGTCCGACAGCTTGTTTATGCGCTAAGACTTGTGACAATGGGTAGCAGAAACGTTTACCTGTTTTTTCAAACTTTCCTGCACGATCACCATAGGTTTGTTGCAAGGTATCAAGGAAATATTGATCATTTTCCTCACCTAAGAATGGCTGTTCTGTGCCTTTCTTTACTGGAAAAACCACTGAACGGCGGTACTCACCCGGTAAAGGTAACAGCGCCAATGGTCCTAACGCACTAAAACGCTCAAAACCAACTTGTTGATGTGGTTTAGAGGTTTGTACGGTGGTGACAACCGCAACTTGATCATAATCATGTTCATCCACACCCACACCAATCGCTTGACGACAGAACGAATCACGACCATCCGCAGCAATCACTAATTTTGATTTCAATGAATGGATATATTCACCATTACGCATGGCTTCAATATGTACATGATCTGCATCTTGGGTCAATGAAGTCACTTGGACACCATCAATCAATTCAATCAATGGGTGTTGACGAACTTCAGTCAACAATACTCGACCAAGCCAAGCGTTCTCAATCACTTGTCCAAAGCTTTCTACTTTTTCTTGTTCTGCAACTAAGCGTGCCTTACCAAAGCTGCCCTGTTCAGTGATATGGACTTGAAGAATTGGTGTTGCATGTTGTTGCAAGGCATCCCATAAACCTAGTTTTTGGTAAATCTGCACACTACGGCGTGACAATGCAGTATTTCTTGCATCAAAACTAGAATGATAAGGCGCAAGGTTTTCATCGTCATAATTTGGATATTTCACAGCTTCTAATAGCTTTACCTCGATATTAGATTTTGCCAACATTAAAGCAAGGCTGAGTCCAACCATACCCCCACCGACAATGATGACTTGTTGCTGCATAATATTATTCCTTATCAGTTTTTCATGATTTGACGTTTCGGGACTATCTTACTCTAACTCAACTCAGGAAGGGAATTTGTACTTTGTTTGGTCTGTGTTTTTAAAATATCGTCAAAAGTTATTTTGAGCATCAAACTAAATAATTTGAGTTCGACAATAATATGATACTCGGAAATGTCATCCGCAACTGTTTGAGACAGGACTCCATTAATAAGGTATTGTTTCTGCGACTCATTAAATTAGCTGACGGCAATCAACGAGTTTTGCGGTGAGCAGCGATGTAGCTGCGCAAGATGGTTGCCCTTGCGGAGCTTCGCTCCTCATGCCGAAACAAAAGTAGGTCCAGCTGAAGGCTTATCCTAAAATTGGATAATTTCTCAAGAAGATTCCACAAAGATATTTTTTTCAATAAGTTAGAAAAATTTTAAGTTAAACCCAGGGTAAATAAAAAGGCCTATCAATCGATAAGCCTTTTTCTCAACCTCTACTTAATGACTTGCCATCAAACTTTCAATTTCCTCAACGGTTTTCACTACGTTTTTAGTGAGAACGAGTGGACCATTTTCAGTCACGACAACATCATCTTCAATACGAATACCGATACCACGCCACTTGGAATCTACGGTTTCATCATCTGGTGCAACATATAAGCCCGGCTCAACGGTAACCACCATACCTGCTTCATAAGCACGCCAGTCTTCCCCAATTTTGTATGCACCGACATCATGCACATCCATACCAAGCCAATGCCCTGTACCATGCATAAAGAATTGACGGAAAGCTTCGCTTTCAACCAACTCATCTACATCACCATTGAGTAGACCAAGATCAACCAAACCTTGAGTTAAAATCTTTACAGCGACTTCATGCGGATATTTATAATTATTGCCAATACAAGTGGCATCGATTGCAGCAAGCTGGGCATCTAAAACAATATTGTATAAAGCTTTTTGCTCTGGACTAAATTTACCATTTACAGGGAATGTACGGGTAATGTCTGAGGCATAGCATTCATACTCACAAGCTGCATCAATTAAAACCAGATCACCATCTTTCAACGGTTGATTATTTTCAACATAATGCAAAATACAGGCATTTTCACCGCCACCCACAATGCTATTGTATGCAGGCACACAACCATTTTTTCCAAAGATATAATTCAGTTCCGCTTCGAGTGCGTATTCCATCATCTCAGGTTTAACCGTTTGCATGGCACGAGTATGGGCTTCTGCGCTGATATTCGATGCGATCTGCATCAGCTCAATTTCCTGCGCTGATTTTTTCAGACGCATTTCATCGACAATACGATCAAGTTGGATCATTTCAGCAGGTGCAGTACCACCACGACGCTGTTGTGCATCCACTTTCTGAATCCATTGGCTTACTTTCGCATCAAATTCAGCATTTTGCCCCATACGATAGTAAAGACGTTGTTTATTTAACAGCTTCTCGATAATTTCTTCATCTAATAAATCAATTGCATAAGCTTCATCTGCATCATAGATTTCAACTGCACCATCGACTCCAGCACGATAGCCATTCCAGATTTCCATTTCACGGTTACGTTCACGACAAAACAGGCTATAGCTATACTCTTCACCTTCTTCAAAGGTTTCGATAATGGCAACTGCTTCTGGCTCTGCAAATCCAGTGAGATAATAAAAACTACTGTCTGCACGATATTTATAATCAGCATCACGATTACGATACATTTCTGCTCGGGTCGCAATCACGGCAATGCTATTACTGCCCATTTTCTCAGCGAGAAGATCGCGGCGTTGTTTAAAATCTGCTTGATTGAGTTTCATATCGCCCTACTGATGAAGATGAAGGATTGTAAGTATCTTTAATGATAAAGTTTCAAGGCAGCGCCCGAGTTAACTCGGACGATGTGGGGTAAACATTTCAACGACTGTTTGCGGATCAACTGCGGTATCTTGATTTCGACTCTTTGCGTGAAAGTTTTGTAACAAAGAACTTTCAGCCACAGGCGTTTTTGCACGACCGATAGATAAACTGACAGGAATTAGACGCACGAATTCATACAGTTCCAGATAACTTTCTTCACCTTCTTCATCATTATCTGAATCTTCAAACTCAACGGCTGCAACTTCTTGTAAATGTTCTATCAGCTCTTGTTCATCTCCACGAATACGACCGCAAGCTAAACCAAAACCTAATACGACCCCTGCACACCAATCTGCTAATGCGCTTACACGTTCTTCAAGCGAATGACCATCATCTGGTAGCATTGGTAAATAGTCGAGTTCATCATCAGATAAAGCATGCGATACATCCTCTGCTTCAACCGTTAAACTTTCTAATGCTTCTGCTGTCAATGCAGGTACATTTAAGGTGTTTAAGATTTGTGACCATTCATCAGTTGTCGGCGCTTGTGTCACACAAACTATACCTGTTAGCAACCCATGTAACTCACTTGGGCTTGAAATTTCTTCAATTCCCTTAAAATGAGCATTCCATTCGTTCCAACCTGAAATATCGTCTTGCATTCGTTTATCCAATCTCTATACTGCTGTATATATTACCTTTGATTGCAACTCTGTGCGACCTTCGTTATGTTAGAACAATTACAGCGTCTACAAGCGCATATTGGCGTTTTAAAAACACGCCTACGCCATATAGAGCGAGAAAACACATCGCTTACTGAAGCTAAACAATTAGCTGCAACTGAACATCATGCACAAATTGTGCAGAAGAATAGCATCATCACGCAAAAACAGGATGAAGTTGATAACTTAACTGAACAACTGACTCAGTTACAAGATCAATTTAAACAACTGAATAATGATGCAACAACTTTGGCTGAACGCTATAGCCGTTTAGAGAAAAGTACCACTGATCTAAAAAATCGTTTCCAAGAAATCTTGGCTGAGCGTAATGATTTGCGAGTAATGAAAGAAAAGTTACAAGCGCAGCAACGTAATAATCAGCAAGAAATCCAAGATCTACAACAAGATCGTGACCGCTTATTACAAAAAAATGAATTAGCGAAGGCTAAAGTTGAAGCAATTATTCAACGTCTCGCAATTTTAGGCACAGCACAAGATCAACATGCACAAGAGATTCAGCAGCTTGCCCACCCGATTGCTGAAACTCACGAGGAATCTTAATCATGAGTGAACCTATCGTTGTTGAACTACGTTTAATTGAACAGACTTTCCGCCTAAATACGACTGAAGATAAACGTGAAGAGTTAGAACGCGCTGCTGAATTGCTCAATCAAAAATTTCATGACATGCGTCGAAGTGCGCCACGTGTAGAACACAATAAGTTAGTCATTATGGTTGCACTACAAATGGCTCAGGAAGTATTTGCTTTAAATAAATCTTTACAGCAATACGCACACTGTGAACATCTACTCCAAACGATTTTGGAAGATGTAGAGCAAACTGTTCAATAAACATGGTGATTGCACAAAGCCTCATCAATTAGTAAGTATCTTTACATGCAAGCATTGTCATCAGATCAAGATCAGTTATACTAAGTTTATCTCTAGGATGTTCGCCAGCGGGTCCGATTCCCCTGAGCCGATATCATCACTTTAGGATGGTGTTCTGTATATTTAGAGTGTATGTCTGCCCCGTGCAGAAAACCCAGCAAGTATGCGGCGCCCTCCACCTTGAACTTTAGGGTTCAAGGGTAACGACATGCAGCGGCATCTCTGGAGTGTTTTTTATTTTTCTAAATCTCCCTCTGCACCATAGTTTTTCTCTTATAATATTTCATCACTATCAATCAGATATTGTTGTAAAAACCCTGTGAATGAATCCGCTACTTTTCTTTTAAGCGTACCTCCTACTTGATATACAACACCATCAGACCCTATTTGATCTAGTTGTACTGCATATCCCCAACACCACACTAAATAATCTGAAAATACAAAACAGTGAGGATATAAAAGCCTATCTGAATCACTGTTTGTTAAAATACTTTCCACCAATCTGAATTCAGATAGTGACAAAAATGTAAAATAGTTATCATCCAGATCTCGGTCAGCTATACCATTAAACTCTAAGAAGTATGCTCTTAAAATTGGTGATAATTTAACTTGATACTTATATTCAAAAGCCAAAACTTGTTGCCATGTTGCAGGCTTATTCAAGATTACCTTTTGTTTTTGTAGTTTATTTTTGAGTTCAAGAATAATACTCATGATTTACCTTATAAAAGAATATCTCTCATAAGATAAATCATTTCTGTAATTTTAATGATCAATTCTTTAGATATTAGACTTATGATTAAACTAGCATCTGTTGATATTTCATCAATGCTTGCTGCGGCTGCATAATTTAGATTATTTTGTCCGTGTATCCAGATATTCAATATAACCAGTACCTTCTATTGTTTGACCTCGAAACGTACCTTTATATTGATAACTTCCTGCGTAACCACCTGCCATACCATACTGAAAATCGCCATTTGCTAAGCCATCAACACACATTAAAAGCTTACCTTTTTCATCATTCACACTCCATGAAAAAGTTCGAGGTAAACGCATCGATAAACCATTAGGCGTTATAGAACGTTGTGATTCAAACTCATGAACTTCCAATTTAAAGTCTTCAGAATGAATACTTCCATGATCATCAATCGCACGAATATACACACGGCGTTGTAAGACAAGATTCAATGGACCAAGTACCTCAACTAAAAGAACCTGAGTTTTCTCATCGATATTTAAAATATGATACGTAAAATAGTTCATATGCAAGTTGATATCTATTGCACGTGCATATTCATAGGTACACAAACCTTCGACGTGGGTTTTCTTGCCTTGATATTCGAGATAACCTTCGTATTGGCAGAGTAAAGCCCAATGATTATATAAACCGAAAGTCAACTCAGCAAAGTTTGCAACTTTATCAGTTGCAGTGATTTTCAAATCAAAATTAAATTCATGCCCTTCACGATAAGCATGAAAATTAGGATAAGTCCCTTCTAACACTAAATCTCGACCAAAACATAAAGATGAACCATTACTTACTAAAGCACAGTCATTTTTGACACTATAGCCATTAAAATAGTCTTTTGTTCCTATAGCTGTACCAATTAATACATTTGCTGTATCAATACTTGAAGTTTTAATTAAATGTTCATTTCGAAAAATTTTAACTCGAGGTTGTCCAACCACGGTTAAAAGGTTCAAAAAATTAAAGGGTGCAGGGAGATTAGGAATCATCACACCATAGTGAACACAAGTATATTTTCCTTGAGGTGTATGCGTTTCCGTTTCGACATCAAAAGGTCGACCATTTCTTTTTCCTGAATAGTCAATCATCTCATGCAATGGTTTTGGAGCAACAATTTGTTTTGGGAATAATCGTGACATTTCAGAACCTCTATTAAACTTTACTCAATATTTCAGCTATCCCCCCTCTCATATATCTTTATGTCTAACATGCTTTGTAGTACAAATTTGACCAAAAATAAAACGAATTAAAGGGTTAACATCATCTTGAATTTATCAAGACATTTTAAGTATGAGAGAAAGAGCTATAAAAAAATTGACCGAAGAGGAAGACAAATTGATGTCAAAAATGTCAAATTAATAAACTGGCTAATATCTTATTTTACTTGAATTTATCATAACGAGCGACGAATATGGTTTGAGCAATGGATTGCTTAGTCTTGCTATAATTTCATGCTTTAAAGGAGTGGCAACAATCTCTAGACCACTTAAATAAAATGCCATAAAGCTCTCATCAGAAAGCTTTATGGCATATCCCAACATTTACATTACTACTGATCGTATGAGCTAACAGCTCGCTAATAAAATTTTATATCTAAATAACCTCTACTCTTTCCGTAGAATTCTAGACATTGTTCTGACTATAAAAATCACTCATCATTCAATGCACATTCATAATGCGTCGGCTGCTGCGAACAACGGACTTGTTTCAGCAACTTCATCATGTCTTTATCGTAGTAACCTTCTTTGGTCATTTGAATACGTGCTTCTCGCATCAGTCGCATATAACCGGGTTTTTCACTCTCATAAATATCCATCCAGTATTTTTCAGGAATATCTTTTTCAATTTTATCTACAAAATCAAAGGCAGGCTGCAACTGTTTAGAGATGATTTCGCGTGCAATCGGTCCCATTCCAGCTGGGAATTTATTACGATGCATGATCAAAGTACCTGTAACCTGTACAACAGGAAAACGAATAATCCCACCTGCAATTTTTCCTGATTTATCCGTCATGCCCTTATGCAATTCCAGTGGATCAAACAAAATCGCTGGGCCAGCCATGATTTCGACTTCTCTATTGTTGAATTTGGGTCCAACAGTTGCTAAATCTACTGAAATCGCTTGTGCACCGACATTTTGAGCTAACTTCTTTTGTGTTGGATCAAATGAAAATACTGCGATTTTTCGTCCAGCAGCTTTTGCGAGTGTATTAATATTTCGATCACTCACCATAATATAAGCAGCACCAAGCGGCACAACGCCCACGACCTCATAATCATGATTGATCATTTTGTCGTCGAATTTAGGATGAGCTAATAATTGAATCACTGAGGTGAGTTGCTTGTAATTCTGTAATGCGCCAATCGCATCAATACTACCTACAAATGGATTAAATTGTCTTGCTCTTAAATTACTAATCCCTGCACCATCACAACGTTTGCTGCGAAAGTCCTCCGTTAACACAGCTTCATTGGTATAAACTTTGAGCGTCACCATGGTCGATGCATTTTGCTTTAGTTTCGGATAGTCCAGATCAATCTTGAGCTGTAAATTGGAAGGTCGAGTAATATTCATATTGACCCCATATTGTTTAGCGATTCTGACAATACGTGGCAATTCACTGATATAACTGGTGGCTTGTTGAAATGCCTCACCATGTTCCCCATTCGGTGAATACACACACAAAGTCACTTGTTTGGGAATCTGTTTCCAAATCTTTGGATCATTGAGCAAAGTTTTGATTTTATTCTGCGAATGCTGAGATAAAGTGAGATCAAGCTTCTCGGCTGGTGGCGCAGCGTGTAAAGTAGATGAGATCAGTAATGAAGCTGCCAATGTAGATGCAAGCGAGAATGATCGGATCAAAGTGTTGTATTGCCATTTTTGTTGTTGTCGCACAAACATTTTTTCACTCCTGTGAATTATCATTTGACACTAAGCAAATCACACGCAAATAAAATTGACCCAATGACTTTAGCTTTGGGCAGAATAGTCATATTAGCCCATAAAAAAGCTGTCTAGCTATAAAACCAAACAGCGAACTTACAACAATGAAAAGAGAAAGCTTAAGAGCGGTTTAGGCGCAAGGCATTCACTACAACAGACAATGAACTCAGCGACATCGCCACTGCTGCAAACATCGGTGTGAGTAATAACCCAGTTAATGGAAAGAAGATACCTGCTGCAACGGGCACACCCAATCCATTATAAACAAAAGAAAATGCAAGATTCTGTTTCATGTTTCTTACACCAAGTTTCGCCATATGCAACGCTTGACCAATCCCTTGCATATCACCTTTGACTAAAGTGACTTGCGCCGTTTGTTTAGCAATATCAGTGCCTGTACCCATTGCAATCCCAACATTGGCCTGTGCAAGTGCGGGTGCATCATTAATTCCATCCCCTGCCATTGCGACGATCTTGCCTTGCGCTTGCGCCAGTTTGACGATTTCAAGTTTTTGCTTCGGATCAAGATTGCCATGAACCTGTTTGATTCCTAAAGCATTAGCGACCATTTGTGCATTTTTCTCATGATCACCTGTCGCCATAATCACTTCTATGCCATCGGCATGGAGTTGGTCGATCACCGCTTTGGCATTTTGTTTAATCGCATCATGAATCGAAACATAAGCAATCAGCTCCTGTTCTGACATCAGGAAACTAATCACATCGCCTTGTGAGCGTTTTTGGTCTAGCATTTTGCTTAAGTCATCACTGAGTGTTAAATCAAGCTGCTCAACTAATTTCTGACTGCCAATATATAGTGTTTTGCCATTAATAATGCCCTTTACACCAAAACCAGTCACATCTTCAAAGTCAGTCACATTAAGCAATTGATTTGCATCCACCAATTTAGTCAAAGTGTGTGCAATGGGGTGACTAGAACATTGTTCAATCGAAGCAATCCACAGTTCAATTTGGGCTTGAGTATACGTTGTCGATAATGGCTGAATTTCTTTTAAACTTGGTTTACCTTCAGTCAATGTACCTGTTTTATCAATAATCAGGGTGTTTACTTTGCTTAATGCTTCAATCGCTTCAGCATCTTTGAATAGCACCCCTTTTTGCGCTGCGCGACCTGTGGTTGCCATCACTGACATTGGTGTCGCCAACCCTAAAGCACATGGACAGGCAATAATTAAAACGGCTACCGCACACATCAAAGCCAAATCAAACTGTGCTTGACCAAAAACCATCCATGCGATGAAGGTCAACACGCTGATCGTGAGTACCGCAATCACGAAGTATTTTGCCACGACATCCGCGATACGTTGCAATGGTGCTTTAGAACGCTGTGCATCCGCTACGGTCTGGATCATTTTGGCTAAAGTGGTATTGGTTCCGACAGCTGTGGTTTGAATACGAATAGAACCTTGTTGATTGATTGTTCCACCAATGACCTGATCGTCTTTTTGCTTTTTCACAGGTACAGGTTCGCCTGTCATCATCGACTCATCGACATAGGTTTTTCCATCAACCACAACACCATCTAAAGGGATTTGTTCACCCGATGAAATTTGCAAAATATCGCCTTGTTTGACCATGGCAATATCAACATCCACAACTTGATCGTGCTGCACCAATTTAGCTTTGGCAGGTTGTAAACGTAACAGTGCTTTTAATGAATTGGCCGTTTGGGAACGTGCTTTAAGCTCAAGAACCTGTCCGAGTAAACTTAAGGAAACAATCATACAGGCCGCTTCAAAATACACAGCGACCCCATGTCCTGTCTTGGCTTCAACAGGAATGACAGAGGGAAAGACCGTTGCAACTACACTATAAATAAATGCCGCGAACACACCGACACCGATCAAACTCCACATATTGAGATGACCGGTTTTATAGGAAATTAAGCAACGCTGTAAAATCGGATAACCTGCCCATAACACCACAGGTAAACTGAGAACCAACTCAATCCACGGTTGAATATGCGGTGAGATAAAAGCGTGAATATGTGAGCCCATCGCTAAGATCATCACCAATAAACTTAAAGGTAAGGTTGTCCAAAAACGCCGACTAAAATCAACCAGTTCAGGATTTGGACCTTCATCTAAAGTCGGTTGCATGGGTTCAAGTGCCATACCGCAAATCGGACAGGTACCCGGCCCTTTTTGCACAATCTCTGGATCCATTGGACAGGTATAATCCATATCCATTGCCCCTTCGGGTACTGGGCGTTGGTCCACAGGAACTAAATAAAACGCTGGATCATGTTTAAACTTATCTAAGCAGGAAGGGTTACAGAAATAATAAGTTTTTGCTTGGTAGTCAGTTTTTAAATCAGTCGTGGTCTTGACTGACATGCCACAGACTGGATCGATCTCGGTTTGGCCATCGGCGGCGACATGGTGTTGATGGCTTTGTCCTCCACCGCAACAGGATGATTTTTTTTCTTGTTCTTTAATGGGTTGTGATTCAGCTTTAGAGCCACAGCATGAACTTTTCTTTGGTTCAATGGGTTTAGGTGCGCAACAAGATGTAGCATTGACTGATTCATTTACTTGCGCTGTTTTAGCATCGTCACTGGCATTTTTTTTTACTTGCTTGTCTTTTGAACAGCATGATGAAGTCTCATGTTGAGTCATGGTTCGACCTATCTTTTATTACGCGATAGGTTTAGGATAAAGTCTGTACCTAGGTACAGAGTCAAGCACTTTTGAGAATGATTTTTAAATGCATGATTTTAGGAGCATAGCATGAACCTTACCATCGGCAAATTAGCAAAGACCTGTGGCGTCAATGTCGAAACGATTCGTTATTATCAACGAATTGGTTTAATGCGCGTGCCCGAAACCAAGCAAAGTTATCGTTATTATCATCAACAAGATTTGGAGACATTGAGTTTCATCCAAAAAGCCAAAGATGCAGGCTTACAATTGAATGAAATTAAAGAATTATTGACCTTAAATTTAGACGATCGTATCCAAGTCCGTCAGGTCATCGAGCAACGCTTAAGCAAGATTGATGAGAGAATTCAGGAGTTACAAGGACTCAAACAACGTCTTTCAACTTGGCTAGATGACTGTAAAAGCACAGAAAATGATTGCTGTCCGATATTGGTAGAACTTAAGAAATCAAATTAAATATTTAATAGGATAAGCCTTCTGATCAATCATATAACATGACATTTTGTCGTCTGTGCTGTTCTTATAGCGCAAAAAAATGGCCACATTAAAGTAGCCAAAACGAATAATCATTTTACATTCATGATCCTTCTAAGAAAACGAAAAAGTCGATCAAGCTATTAACAAACAAATCAAGTATGATTATTTTATCAAAACCATTTTCTAAAGCTTTATGAGCAATACATTAAACGCATTAAGAAAACAATTCCGTTTAAAAAGAAAACGCCTTTCTCGTTACGAACAAAAAAAAGCGGAACATCAAGTTTTGATCCAACTGCGACATACAGTTCAATTTAAAACAGCGACAAAAATTGGTTTGTATTTACATGCATTTGGGGAAATACACACCCAAAAACTGTTAGAGCTCTGCTTTCAGCAAAAAAAACAAGTTTACCTGCCGATGATCTGCAATATGAATCAAACTCTTGTGTGGGTGAAAATTAGCGCGAACCAATATTTCAACAAACGTTTTTCACACCACGCACTAGGGATGAAAGAGCCAATGGCTAGTCGAGGCAAACATGTTTCAACATTAGATTTGCTTATTATGCCCTTACTCGCCTGCGATCATCATGGCACTCGAATTGGTATGGGTGGAGGTTTTTACGACCGTACACTTGCGACAGCCAAACATCATCCATATCGCTTAGGACTCGCTCACTCTTTTCAATATATTGATGAGCCACTATTACGGCAAAAATGGGATCAACCGCTTGATGGACTGCTCACGCCAAAGCAACAGTACCGTTTTAGCCGTTGAATCTATGAAATTTAGTTTATTTTGCCCAAATCCCGACTAATTTAGTTATTTTTTAATATTTTCTGAGAGAAAACCCTTGTAATTTTTAAAATGCACATCACTATAAAAAGCATGGCAACACCGTTGTCACTCATTAGGAGTGCTCATGTCCGAATTTATTATGAATGATGAAACTATCTTAGAGCCGCAAGTTCCGAGTGTATTACCACTTTTAGCATTACGTGATGTCGTGGTGTATCCGCACATGCAAATTGCGCTATTCGTGGGTCGTGAAAAATCGATCAATGCAGTGGACGTAGCTCGTAACGGTGATAATTTAGTATTTGTAGTTGCGCAAAAAGATTCGCTTACAGAAGAAATTGATCACGATAACCTGTATCAATATGGAACTGTAGCTAAAATCGTACAAGTCGTGAATCATGAAAATGATGAAAACTGCATTAAAGTACTAATTGAAGGCCTACACCGTTCAAAACTAGAACAGATTATTGATGGTGAAGAATACTTAACCGCTGAACATCATTTAAGCCCGATGACTGTTGCATTGGATCAAGAGACCCAAGAGACTCGCTTGAATGAATTACGTACTCTTTTTGCTCAATATGCTGAAGCAAAATTACGTAATGCACGCGAACTCGTTGCAGCTGCCAACAAAATCGAAGACTTATTACAATTGATGTTCTTCGTTGCAACACGTGTACCTTTGAACATTGAAGTAAAGCAAAAGTTCTTAGAGCACGATGAGTTTGAAGAACATTTACAAGAGTTGATGAGTTATTTGACCAATCAATCTGCTGAACAGCAAATTGAGCAGACACTGCACGACAGCGTAAAACGTCAGATGGAAAAAAATCAACGCGAATACTTTCTCAATGAAAAAATGAAAGTTATTCAGCGTGAGCTTTCCGATATGAATGGCGGTGCTGAAGATGATGTAGCTGAGATTGAAAAGCGTCTTGCTGAAGAAGATTTGCCTGAACATGTACGCAAAAAAGCCGAAGCAGAGTTTCGTAAACTCAAAGCCATGCAACCTGCTTCTAGCGAAGCCGCTGTAGTCCGTAACTATCTAGAAGTGATTTTAGATACGCCATGGAATAAAGCCAGCAAAGTCAGCATTAACTTGAGTAAAGCGCAAGAAACGCTGGATGCAGATCACTACGGCTTAGACGACGTGAAAGATCGTATTGTTGAATATCTAGCGGTTCAATCTCGCGTGAAAAAACTCAAAGGCCCGATTCTCTGTTTAGTTGGTCCTCCTGGTGTAGGTAAAACTTCACTCGGTGAATCAGTTGCTAAAGCAACAGGTCGTGAATTTGTCCGTATGGCACTCGGTGGCGTACGTGATGAAGCGGAAATCCGTGGTCATCGTCGTACTTATATTGGTGCGATGCCAGGTAAAATTGTGCAATCTTTGACAAAAGTTGGTGTGAAGAACCCATTGTTCTTACTCGACGAAATCGACAAGATGGCACAAGACTACCGTGGCGATCCTGCTTCTGCATTACTAGAAGTGCTTGATCCGTCTCAGAACAGCAAGTTCAACGATCATTACTTAGACCTTGATCTTGACCTTTCAGAAGTGATGTTCATCTGTACTGCAAACAGTATGAATATTCCAGAAGCGTTATTAGATCGTATGGAAGTGATTCGTCTACCGGGTTATACCGAAGATGAAAAAGTGAATATTGCTCAACGCTATCTTGTTCCAAAAGCCATTAAGAACAATGGTCTGCGGGCAAAAGAACTGACTGTGCATGAAGAAGCGATTCGTGACATCGTACAACGTTATACTCGTGAAGCGGGTGTGCGTAGTTTGGAACGTGAAGTATCTAAAATTGCACGTAAAGTTGTGAAAGAAGCGGTGAGTAAGAAATCGAAAAACTTACAGCTTGATATCACCTCTGCAAATCTTCCAGATTACTTAGGTCCACATAAATTTGACTTTGGTATTGCTGAAGATGAAGCTCAAATAGGTCGTGTAAACGGCTTAGCATGGACTTCTGTGGGCGGAGAACTGTTGACTATTGAAGTTGCTGCAGTGAAAGGTAAAGGTAAATTCATTACCACTGGTTCGCTCGGTGATGTCATGAAAGAGTCTATTACTGCTGCGATGACTGTAGTTCGTACGCGTGCTGATGAACTTGGGATCGAAGCTTCTCGTTTTGAAGAAACTGATGTTCACGTTCACTTACCAGAAGGTGCAACGCCGAAAGATGGTCCATCTGCAGGTTTGGCATTGACGACCGCACTGGTATCTGCATTTACAGGTATCACGATCCGTCCAGATATTGCCATGACAGGTGAAACAAGTCTTGGTGGTCGTGCGATGCGTATCGGTGGTTTGAAAGAAAAACTTCTTGCTGCACATCGTGGTGGAGTTAAATTAGTATTTATTCCACAAGATAACGTACGTGATTTGGCTGAAATCCCTGACAATGTCAAAGAAGGTTTAGAAATCAAAGCAGTGAAAAGCATTGATGAAATTCTTCCTTTAGCATTAACAGATATGCCGAAACCTTTGGCTAAAACACCTATTGTTAAACCAGTAGAAGATACCAAGGCTGCGCGACACTAATCTGTGTGTAACAAAAAAGAGAGCCTCGGCTCTCTTTTTTGTTACATAATTTTTTATTACAAAATTAGGTTGAAAAACAACCAATATCTTGCATAATGAAATAGAGTCGATAAAAACAAAAGCTAAATTTGACTTGTGAACTCATTTTTTTAGCGTCATCTGAACTCCAGACGGATGATGCTTTGATCGCAGCTCATACGCATTTTGAGCTGCGTTTTTTATGTAGTGGAATAAAGCACCACCCTGCGTAGCGTTTAAGAACAATAAATCTATTCGAGTCTACATGAATCCGTCTCAGCGTTTATAATGCGCTCATATTATTTACACGTATTGCCCTATGAAAATTCGTATTGTAACTATTGGCCAAAAAATGCCTGCATGGGTACTGACTGGGTTTGAAGACTATTTCAAACGTATTCAACCTTTTGTACAAACCCAAGTGATTGAGCTGCCGATGGCGAAGCGTGGCAAAAATGATTCAGAAGCTGACATCCTAAAATACTGCCAAATCGAGGGTGAAAGTATTCTCAATGCAGTCAAAGCAAATGAAACACTGATCGCCTTAGAAGTGGGTGGACGTGAACTGAGTACCGAAAAACTTGCGGATACCATGAAGCAATGGATGCTGGAGGGCAACGATATTGTACTTGCCATAGGTGGTCCTGATGGGCTATCCGATGCAGTGCGCAAAGCTGCTGCTTGGCACTGGTCATTATCTAAACTGACCATGCCTCACCCCCTCGTTCGTGTGTTACTCATCGAACAACTCTATCGGGCCATGAGTATTAATCACAATCACCCTTACCACCGTGCGTGATTTAATATCGTGTTCTAGTTTTGGAACAATCTGTTGAAACCTAGCCGCTTTTAAACAGTGCTTATTTTTGTCACCATAACCATGTATTTCCAGTCAGGTGCTTAACGATGAACGTGCAAACTTTACCAGGGTTATTTATCTCTCATGGTTCACCAATGCTCGCACTTGATCCAGAACAAGTTGGTCCTGCTCTGCATCGGCTAAGTACCAATCTACCCAAACCACAGGCAATTATCGTCATGTCTGCTCATTGGGAAAGCCAAGCGCTTGAAGTCAGTACCTCTATCCGACCACAAACATGGCACGACTTCCGTGGTTTCCCACAGGCGCTATATGACATTCGCTATCCTGCCCCAGGTGCACCAGAACTCGCAGAAAAAATACTCACGTTATTTGCTGAAGCAGGATTTTCTGCGCATGCTAACAGCACACGTCCGCGAGATCATGGGGTCTGGATGCCTTTATTACACATGTATCCTGAAGCAGATATTCCGGTGATCGAAATTTCACTTCCTATTCACTTAAATGCCGACGACATCTACAAAATCGGACAAACCCTTGCGCCTTTGCGAGAACAACAGATGTTATTAATTGGCTCAGGGAGCATTACCCACAACCTTGCGGAGCTTTCTTGGCATACTGATACCAATGTACCGATATGGGCAAGTACCTTCCGTAATGCGGTCGTCAACAATCTTACGCATCAAAACTATGATGCTGTTTTGGATTGGCCATCATTGCCTTATGTTCAACGTAATCATCCGACACTTGAACATTTTGCGCCGCTATTCTTTGTAATGGGCACAGGTCATCGTTTTAATATCGTACATAGTAGTTTTTCAATGGGTTCATTAGGGATGGATATCTATCGTTTCGACTGAATCATATTCTTGGTGCTCGGCAGAAAAGTTTAATAACTGAGCACCAAGCTTTTAAAAATCCTATACTTTTATTTAAAATTACAAATCAATACATTTAACGAACTTAATACCTAAACTGACTACATGCTCTTTTTTTAAGAATCCATTAAGCTTATGGCTGCTATATTATATAGGCTTTGTTGCACAAAGATTTGAAATGCAAAGCGCCCCTAATTGAGCCAAATTTAAGGCGTAACTTGGGTAAGTGGTCGACCTAATTCCGTAAATCTGTTAAGGACTGCCACACGTGCATGGATCTCATTGACTTGGCTATCAAAACTCCTTGCACTGAGTTTATCTCCTAATAATTTGATGCAATGCATCTTAGTTTCAACCAAACTTCGCCGATGATAGCCTGACCATTTTTTCCATAGTGTCCTGCCTAAACGTTTAATTGTTCGAAGTAATTCATTTCGCTCTAGCGAGCTACTCTTTGTATCTTTCCATGGTTTCGCATTTTTTCTAGGTGGAATCACCGCATGCGCTTGCCGATCTGCAATGACCTGACGGCATTGCTTGGTGTCATAAGCTCCATCGGTATAAACAGAGTTAATCTGCTCATCTTGTGGAATCTGATTAAGTAAATCACCAAGCACCTGTGAATCACTGACATTATTGGTTGTAAGCTGAACTGCTCGTATTTGTAGGGTTTTAGCATCTATACCAATATGAAGTTTACGCCATTGGCGACGATATTCAGGTCCATGTTTCTTGCGTTTCCATTCGCCCTCACCTAGAAACTTCATGCCTGTAGAGTCCATGAGTAGATGCAGCCCATCGCTACTTTTTTGGTAGCTGATTACAATATCAATATGCTTTTGTCTTCTACAAAGCGTGGTGTAATCTGGAGCTATCCAATTTAATCCGCAAAGTTTAATCAGACTTTGCACAAAGCCAGTGACCATACGTAAAGACAGACGGAATAAGGATTTAATCATTAAGCAGCATTGGATGGCTGCGTCGGAGTAGGTTTGATTTCGCCCTTGTTTACCGATGGACGGAGCATACCATTGCGTAGCAGGATCAAACCAAATGGCAATATTTCCGCGACTCATGAGTGCTCGGTTATATGCGGGCCAATTGGTTGTGCGGTAGATTTTGTGTGCAGGCTTCTTCATTTGAAAATTATATCGCTGAAAAACCCTTTACAGATAGGTTTGTGCAACAAAGCCTATTATATATGTTCTTTGAATATGAAAATCAAATATTTAATTCTTGCCTTACTCCCTTTTTCTTTAATAGCATGTCAAACAGTACAAAATGTTGCTGATCATGTAACAACTGAAATTAACGCGACAGCGGCTAAAAACCTCACGGATTATCGCTGGACTTATCAAGCATCTACAGCGTCAAAGCCATTGGTTTTAAACTTTAATGACAATCAACAACTTTCAATTCAAACGGGTTGTAATGGTCAAGGTGGTACTTGGAAAGTTGAAGGCAACAATATTGTTACTTCTGCGCTTATATCAACAAAAATGGCTTGTGCAGATGATTTAATGAAACAAGAACGTTTATCTGCTGATATTTTCAGTGATAAAAAAGTTCCATTTCAAATCAGTACTATGAATGGTCAAGCAATCTTGACTGTAACTGATAGCAAAGGGCAAAAACACGTATTTACAGGTGCAAAAGTGACGAATAGCAACGTGTTAACTAACTACACTTGGTCATATCAACCTGCTGATACCAAACGTCCAATCGTATTAAGCTTCTTAGCCAATGATCGCTTATCTGTAGATACAGGTTGTAACCGCTTAAATACATCATGGAAAATTGAAAATGGTTTGATCGCGACAGGTGATGGTGCATCAACGATGATGGCGTGTAATCCAGCACTTATGAAACAAGAGCAATTCGCTGGTGACCTTTTACAAAAACGTCAGATTCCGTTTGAAGTGAATGCAAGCAACCTTGACCAACCAACACTCGTGATTACTGATGCAAAAGGTCAAAAATATACATTTGTCGGAAAAATGACAGCTGAAGCAAAATACCAAACAGAACCTAAAACTGTTTTCATGGAAATTTCACCAGAAACTAAGTCTTGTGTAGGTGTAGCGCCACAGACTTGTATGCAAGTTCGTGAAATTAAATATGATGACAAAGGTGTAAAAACTTACGCAGATAAAGACTGGTCACTTTACTACGGTGAAATCGAAGGTTTTGAACACAACCCAAATCAACGTGTCATCGTTCGTGTGAAACGCTTTGAAATTAAAAACCCAGCGGCTGACCAATCTAGCCTAGCTGACGTATTAGATATGGTTGTTGAACAAGAAATTGTTAAGAAACCTTAATACGTAGCTATAAATGATAACTCCGATGTTTTTACATCGGAGTTTTTATTTGCTCGGCGAAATATTAATAAATACCTTGAGCCAAAATTGCATCAGCAACTTTCACAAATCCAGCAATATTTGCTCCATCCACATAATTCACTGTACCATCTTCTTTAGTACCATATTTCAAACAATTGGCATGAATATCTTTCATGATTGCATGTAAACGTTCATCGACTTCACCATGCATCCAACCGAGGCGCAAAGCATTCTGTGACATTTCAAGCCCAGAAGTCGCAACACCACCTGCATTTGAAGCCTTACCTGGTGCGTAAAGAATTTTTGCAGCAATAAATTTTTCTACAGCATCTAATGTACACGGCATATTGGCACCTTCAGCGACACAGATCACACCATTTGCAAGCAGCAACTCCGCATCCTGTTCGCCTAACTCATTTTGAGTCGCACAAGGCAATGCAATATCAACAGGAATATGCCAAGGTGTCTTCCCTTCAAAATACTCAAAGCCATGTTTTGAAGCAAACTCAGAAATACGCCCACGCTTATTATTCTTAAGCTCCATCACTTCGGCAAGCAACTCATCAGTAAAACCATTTTTTAAGTAAACTGTGCCATTTGAGTCTGAAAGACTAACCACTTTTGCACCCAAGAACATGGCCTTTTCTGCTGCAAATTGAGCAACGTTTCCTGAACCTGAAATTGAAACTGTTTTATCAGTAAAATTTTCACCGCGCGTTTTGAGCATTTCCTCAGCAAAATACACTGCACCATATCCTGTTGCTTCAGGACGCATTAAACTTCCACCAAATGAAATACCTTTACCTGTAAATACACAAGCAGTATCGTTACTTAGCTTTTTCATCATGCCAGCCATAAAGCCAACTTCTCGACCGCCAACACCAATATCACCAGCGGGAATATCGGTATTCGGACCCAAATGACGATATAGCTCTAACATTAATGCTTGGCAAAAGCGCATAATTTCCGCTTCAGACTTTCCTTTTGGATCAAAGTCCGAGCCGCCCTTTCCTCCACCCATGGGTAAGGTGGTTAATGCATTTTTAAAGGTTTGTTCAAAACCCAAGAATTTTAGAATTGATAAATTCACCGATGGATGAAAACGCATCCCACCTTTATATGGTCCAATGGATGAATTATATTGAATACGGAAAGCACGGTTAACATGTGTTTGCCCTTGATCATCCATCCAAGACACTCGGAATTGAATTGCACGCTCAGGCTCGACTAGACGCTCTAATAAGCCATATTGAGCATATTTTGGATTCTTCTCAATGAATGGCCACAAGCTCAACATTACTTCTTCAACAGCTTGTAAAAATTCAGGTTGATCAGGATCTCTAGCTTTCACATAAGCCAGAAAGTCATTTAAGCTATCGTATTTCAACATTCACCCCCGAGTCAGTGATTTATTTTAGTGCTAGAAATGCACCAAAATAGAATATCTCACACAACGAACATAGATTACTATTCAACTTTTATACGACTTTCAATAAAATCTTAATTAAACCTTAAAAATCATATAGATAAATTTTTGTATATTCGTTATTTTTATAGTAAATATAGATAAAATAAACACTTTTCAATTATTTTTGCCATTGCTACAGCTTAGTCTTAACAAGCATTTTCTTTTATTGCACAAAAGAGAACAATATAAGCATTGTTTTTGAGCGAAAGTACCTGACGATCTATGCTCTTTCTATCTCGCTTGCTGCTTTCACAATCATTTTTATTCTAAAATTATAAACACTATCGATGCTTAACTTTACGATATCAAAAAGAAGAAGGAAAGTTAAAACTAATAAAACATGAATGCTCATACTGAAACTGAGTAAATATAGCATCCTAAAATTGATCAGCGATTTATTTAAATCAATCACTAATTCATTATTGAAGTTATATAAAATCAACCTTATAAATAATATAGGAAACTAAATAAATTAGTTTCCTATAAATTTTGATTTAGCTGATTAGATTCTTACAAGCATAAAAATAATGATTATTTCTGTTGCCCATTATTTTCGCTAGGTTGCTTTGGAGTTGGCTGTTTTTGGTCTTGTTGTGCTGGAGGCTTAGCATTTGGCTCAGACTGTTGTGTTGACCAGGTGATTGATTTTGCTGATTAGGTTGTTGTTTAGAGTTATCTTGGTTCTGAGACATGAGTGTCTCTCCTTTATAATGATGTGTAGATAATTATCTAGCACTCATCCACCATAAGCGCTTAATTCAAATATTGATATCAATAAGATGTGTCCAGTTGTAAGCAGTATAAAATATAGTTTTTTGGAATGTATAATAATCTAATAAATATAGAATTTATTAAAAATACATATATAAAGTTACAATGAATTTATTTTAGTTCTCACCTTATTATTTATTGCATGTACTTTCATCTTTTTCATTTTTTATCAAAATAATCTTCTGGATATGGGTCTGTACCTTTTAAACTTCTACGGTAATACATTACACTACGTTTGAAAGTATGCCCATTTTCCTTAAAATGATCTGTAGTTCCAAAGAAATCTTGATTTTTAACATCCTCAAAACCAAGTACCAAAAAAACTTTTTCAGATAGTCGGCAAGCTTGTTTGAGGTCACTAGAAAAGAAAAACATACTAAATATAAATAGAAAAGTGAACATAAATGGTGCCACAACAAGTGGCAGTATATATTCATAAAAACTAAAATCTAAACTTTGACCACTTAAAAGAGAAGTAATTAATATTATTATATTAACGAATAATAAAAAAAATAAAGCAATTAAGATTCCTGCTTTAATAAAGCTAATATATCCTTTTTTTAAGGATCGTCCCATTTCATTGATCATATGTAACAATCCTGTTTTAGGGTCCAAGGGGCTTTGTTGCACAAACCTATCTGTAAAGGGTTTTTCAGCGATATAATTTTCAAATGAAGAAGCCTGCACACAAAATCTACCGCACAACCAATTGGCCCGCATATAACCGAGCACTCATGAGTCGCGGAAATATTGCCATTTGGTTTGATCCTGCTACGCAATGGTATGCTCCGTCCATCGGTAAACAAGGGCGAAATCAAACCTACTCCGACGCAGCCATCCAATGCTGCTTAATGATTAAATCCTTATTCCGTCTGTCTTTACGTATGGTCACTGGCTTTGTGCAAAGTCTGATTAAACTTTGCGGATTAAATTGGATAGCTCCAGATTACACCACGCTTTGTAGAAGACAAAAGCATATTGATATTGTAATCAGCTACCAAAAAAGTAGCGATGGGCTGCATCTACTCATGGACTCTACAGGCATGAAGTTTCTAGGTGAGGGCGAATGGAAACGCAAGAAACATGGACCTGAATATCGTCGCCAATGGCGTAAACTTCATATTGGTATAGATGCTAAAACCCTACAAATACGAGCAGTTCAGCTTACAACCAATAATGTCAGTGATTCACAGGTGCTTGGTGATTTACTTAATCAGATTCCACAAGATGAGCAGATTAACTCTGTTTATACCGATGGAGCTTATGACACCAAGCAATGCCGTCAGGTCATTGCAGATCGGCAAGCGCATGCGGTGATTCCACCTAGAAAAAATGCGAAACCATGGAAAGATACAAAGAGTAGCTCGCTAGAGCGAAATGAATTACTTCGAACAATTAAACGTTTAGGCAGGACACTATGGAAAAAATGGTCAGGCTATCATCGGCGAAGTTTGGTTGAAACTAAGATGCATTGCATCAATGAACCGTACCGGGTTTGTCGGAGACTTTTTTATTTAAGTTAAGCCACCTGACCTAACGGGTTAATCTTATCATAGTACATTGCTTCAAACTCAAAAGGCGACACATAACCCAGTGCACTGTGTACACGCTTTTTATTGAACCAATCTACCCAGTTTAGTGTCGCAAGTTGTACATCTGCTAAACCTTGCCAATCTGCTTTTAAATATTCAATCACCTCTGTTTTGTATAAGCCATTCACCGTTTCAGCCAAAGCATTATCGTATGAATCACCAGTTGTACCGACTGATGCTCGTAAATTTGCTGCTTCTAAACGATTGGTATAGCGAATCGAAAGATATTGCACACCCCTGTCGGAATGATGAATCACATTCTTTGGCATGCCTCGATCGTGCAATGCTTGCTCAAGTGCATCGAGCACCATATCTGTATTCATCCGTGTAGATACTTTCCATCCAACAATTGCTCGTGAGAACACATCAATAATAAAGGCGGTATAGACCCAGCCTGAATGAGTTTGAATATACGTAAAGTCACTGACCCATAATTGGTCAGGTCGATCAGCACTAAAATTACGTTTCACTAAATCATCTGCTCGTTTTTGATCATCTCGGTTGCGGGTAGTTTGTTTGTTCTTACCACGCCAAACACCTTGTATATCTAGCTTCTGCATCAATCGAGCAACTGTACAACGTGCAATAACATAGCCTTCACGTTTCAATTTTTGCCAAACTTTACGTACACCATATCGACCTAAACTTTCCTTCCAAATTCGTTTAATTTGTTCAGCATGATGCTCATCATGTAGATCTCGTTTCGCTCGATGTTCTGGATTGTCAGCGAGATCTAAAGTTCGGTAATAGGTTGAAGCTGCGATCGGTAAAATCCTACAAATCGCATCAACACCATATAAGTCTTTATTGTTATGGATGAAATCCACCATTATTTGTGTGGGCGGTCGAGCTCCGCCTGGGCGAAAAAAGCGGCTGCTTTACGTAGAATTTCATTGGCACGCTTTAATTCTTTAATTTCACGTTCCATTTGCTTCATTTTTTCTTGATCAGATATCTGTTGTACTTTAATAGGATTTTGCTGATCTAAATGCTTTTGATGCCAGGCACGAAGTGTTTCAGGAGTACAACCAATCTTAGGCGCAATTGCTGTGATTGCAGCCCAAGTAGAAGGATAATCTTTTTCAGATTCAATTAGTAATTGAACCGCTCTTTCTCTAATTTCGGGGGTATAGGTTGGTTTTTTCATCGGAATAGTCTCTCAGAATATTGAGTCTCCGACAAACCCGGTACGGTTCACAAATTATTAGGAGATAAACTCAGTGCAAGGAGTTTTGATAGCCAAGTCAATGAGATCCATGCACGTGTGGCAGTCCTTAACAGATTTACGGAATTAGGTCGACCACTTACCCAAGTTACGCCTTAAATTTGGCTCAATTAGGGGCGCTTTGCATTTCAAATCTTTGTGCAACAAAGCCGGTCCAAGGTTGAATAAACCAAATGTCTACCTCGTTCTTTTTGCTCCTTGATTACCCAAACCAGTTCATCACCATTCTTAAACTGCACTGTTGTAAACTGACCAATTAATCGATAATCGCCCACTTCACAAGTAAAGGATTTAGCATCTTCCCCTCTAGCTGCCATCATCATAATTGGAGCATTAGCAGCCATACTACTACTTGCGGTTAAAGCGCCAACCATAGCTGTACCGACAGCTTGCCTTTCGATGTTTCTAAATGGGAATACCTTAGAATCTTCAACTTTCAGATTCCTTACACGACCTTCTATCTTTTTCATTTCTTATCAAAATAATCTTCTGGATATGGATCTTTTCCTTTTAAATTTTTACGATATTCCATAACACTTACATGTAAACCATCTCTATCAAGTAAGTTTTTTTTATAAAAATCTTGATCTTTAGGATTTTCAAAACCTAATGTTTCAAAAATATTTTCAGACAACTTAGATAGTGAAATTAATGAGTTCCCAATAGTAATGTATCCAAACACTACAATAAAACTAAGTATAAAAAGCATCCCCCCCCCATTCCTATAAAACTCATATATTCATTAATATTAAACTCCCTATCATCAATAATAACAAGAACATTAAAAATTATAAAAAAGAATACAGAGAAAAATAAAAAGAATAAGAAACCTGCTTTTATAGTACTTTTATATAGTTTTTTTAATGAACGTCCCATTTCATACATCATATACAGCAATCCTGTTTTAGGATCTAAAGTCGCATAAACTAAATGCCGCCCTTGTTCTTTTTCTTCGCTGATGACGAATATTAAAGAATCATTTGTTTGAAACTTTACAGTAGTAAACTGTCCAATCACTCTAATGTCATCAATCTCGCCCGTAAAAGTTTTAGCCTCTCTTCCTTTTGCTGCCATTATCATAATTGGAGCATTGGTTGCCAAGGTGCTGCTTGCTGTTAAGGCACCAATCGCAGCAGTACCTGCTGCTTGTGTTTTAAGATTCTTTAAGGAATGTACATGAGAGTCTTCAGTCTTTAAATTTCGTATCTTACCTTGAATTACACGCATTTTATCCATTTTAAATACTCACAATTGCTTTACCAAAAGTTTCTTCCTCATCTTCAAGAGACTTATACTTGTTTGAGTCAATACCAAATACCGATTTTTTACACCATTTTTGCAGTTCATCTTCTGTGTAGTAGTAATTTCTCAAAACAATTTCTAAAACAGTTAAACCCAAACCCAGCCAGTTAAAGATTGATGCACCACGAATCACATTCATAAGAAGCAATCTATTAATCACAATATTCTTCCCTGCGATTTCTGTCATTTTAGATTTTAAAATAGGTAGTTGAATTAATATTCCCATACCGACTACTAACATCCCTATAGAGGGGACTAACTTAAGTATGAGCAATGCCATTAACCAACCATTTCGATCACCCAAATATTCTTTACCTAACGCCGTTGTATCTACAATAAAACTAAACGTGGCACCGGCAATAGCAAACCCCGCGCCATATAACCTTATTTTATTGGCTTTCTCTTGGAAACTTAAAGCATCCATACCGCCACCAGCAATATCTAAGACAACTGCTGTAGATGCAAATAAACCTGCTGTTACTTTAAAGCCATTTTCCCAATTCTTATCCCCAGCAAAGTTATTGGTTTGTGTCCCAAGATTAATAAGTTCAAACAAAGCAACAATACCAGAGATCCTGATAGAAACACTTTGTGGAGATTTGCTTAAAATATCTTGAATCTTTTGTGCTGCCGTGTTTTGCCCAGCATTTTTCCAACGTTTTTGGATCTCAGTCGCATTCAGTTGGCTGCCTGCATTTGTCATTTTTAAGTCAATGTTATACAGCAATGACCATTTCGGCACTTTATCGGTTAACAGAGAACTATGCGCATAAGCGATAAAAGAAACCCTCGAAAGTTTCTTTGCAATCAAAGGATTTGCATTATATTGCAGACTCCACTTGGCGACGCTACGTGTAATCTCAGAAATCCAAGGCAAAGTCCGTGCTGGATTATACCACTTCAACTCATTGATTTTATTCGTTGAATCAGCAAGCCATTGTTCCCATAACTGATCTGCACTGACAAATGCAGCAATTAATCCTTTTAAACTTGTTTGTGTTTGATCCCATGTTAAGGACGTGATCTCAGGACTTTTCGCATTATATTCATCAATCAAACTTTTTTGATTATAAGTCACAGCCCGCATATATAAATTATCGTCAGAGATTTTATCCACCCCTAACCATTTTTCCATCAATGCTTGGCCTTCATCGCAGCCTGTCATGCCATTCATGACTGATAGTGCTTTTATATGAAATAATGCACCATCACCTTTTAGAACGGTTTGATCGTATATATAAAAGGCTTTTAACAACTGCTTTGATTGCAGCCATTTCAAATGATCACTTGCATAAGCTTGGGCCAGTTTACGTGCGTCATCAGTTAATGCTTTAACTTTTGTATCGAAAGCATTTTTTTCAGCCCAATTAATTTTTGTCGAATACTTCGTTTCCCAATCCAATTTCGCTTGGGCTTTGGATTGACTAATAATCTTATTTCTTTGTTGCTTTTGTCCCGCTGCATATTTTTTATTGTGCTGTTGTAAAAATTTTTCTTTTTCTTCTGGAGATGCCTTATCCCAAATTTCGTTGACTTTACGTTGGTATTCTCTGTTACCCATCGAACCGAAGCGAGGGATTTTATCTTGCGCAAATATTAATTTAGTGCTCAAATCAACTTGCCGATTATTGGTACTCAATTTCTGATTAATGAGTTTATTTTCTACAATGATTTTAATACTATCAATCAACTGAGATGATTGGAGTCGGTGTTCATTCGTGATGTCTTTTTCACTTTCAGCAATGTACCTTGTGAGTTTTTCAAATCGTCCATTTCTACTATCATTTAATTTAAGCGTGATTCCAATTGGATCGTATAGCGCCATACATGCAACAGTATTTGGTTCTTGAGCAAACTTTTTCAAAATCTGTTCGATACGTCCTGTACCAAAGCTTTTAATATTATAAATTGAATTTTTCAGATTAGCTGCAGCCAAACAATGCTCTTGGGTTGCTCCACCACCCACAATAAACTTTTGCCATTTGCCTTCAGCTACAAATTTCTCAGCATTTTTTTCATACTCTTTGAGTTTTAACTTACTCATCGGATCATGGGTATGGATTATATAAGCAACTTTAGCTTCGTCTTTCGGGTTACTTTCTATGGTAATCAATGATGAATTAACACTATGCCCAGCACCTTTGCAGGCAAACTCAGGAACACTTTTAGGTGCGACTTTGCCAACAGGAAAATATGATAAATGCCCCTTTGGTGTGACCAAATAGCCAGCCCATTCTAAAGCACCAGATGCTCGTTTTATTAAACGATAGATATATCCTGTATCTATCATTTCCACGGCATATTTGAAATGTTTTAATTGAATATCTTTGACATTCTTGCCTAATGTAGCAGCTAAATTAGATACTGCACCCTCTACAACGGTATAGCGCAGAGGTAAAATATTAAAACCAGTTTTTCGGCAAAAATTAGAACACTCTTTTTGAGGCTGTCCAGCACTACTGTTCTGCATATTTGCAGGTGTAGACTGCTTTGCTGATTTAGCAATCGGACCTTGCTCTATTTTTTTATTTACATTCTTGGCAACTGTTGGCTTGCGCATGTCCCCCACTGTTTCCGTTTTTCCAACAACAGGAATTCTAGCTTGTTGTTGTTTTTGCTTTGCAATTTTCTCAGCCAGTATGTTATTTGTTTGCGGCTTAGCCAATACCGTCTTTTGATTCGTAGTCATATTTCATATCCATTCAATTCTTTACCAATTTGCTCATATAAATCTTTACTTACATAATCCATGGCATCAGTAAATGTCATTTCACCGACGACGCAGTGCTCATAAAGAACATCCGTAACAATCGAGTGCTGAATAAAATCTTTATGTACAATCTGGCTATAAAGACCATATGTCACCAAATCTAAATAATTTTGAATACCATATTCCTGATATGCATATTTTAAGCTTTGATGTATATCGATAGGATTGATCTCGGCCATTTCAATCTGTTCAAACTCATTTAGTTGCTGAAATACACTATTCGCAATTTCAATTAAGTCTAAATCTATAGACTGCTCATCATTCACTTGCCTTAAAGTCAATATGGAGACTACGTCTAAGGTTGCATCAAAACTAAAAAAACCTTTAGGATGCAAAAAATGCCATTCTTTAAAATCTCTCAACAGACCTAGAACATATTCTTTTTTAATAATTTCGGGTAAATAGATTAATACCCGTGGATCATACCAGCGAAAAAGAATTTTTTTATCTTGATCAACAATCACCAATTTCTTTTTTATAGACTCAACTAATTCATCTAGTTCTATATCAGACTTACCAACTCCGAAACCATGAACAAAATAGCTGTCGTTTTCTATTTCATGATTTTTTAGAAGCAACTGAATAAGGTTATCTTTTATTAAGTTGAACTTGTCTTTCGCTTCAATTTTTATAAATAAAAGATTTGAAACCTGCATATTCTTTTTTAAAGCTAATGGAATGTAGGCAATATTTTTTTTCTCAATCTTAGGTAAAAGATCATCAAAGATTGATTCATTTAATGTCCGATCAAGTAAAAATAAAATATGTCCATGCGTATCTAATATTTGTAAGCAGCGATTTTCTAAAGCTAAGCAATCAAAATTTAAATGTTCTGCTTCCATCTGCTTTTGAAAAGGAGAAACAATCACGATAAATCCACCTTTGCTGAACCATTTTGAGCAGCTTGAGTCTGCTTCGCCGAACAATCAGGTAAATCAATCGCAGGCGTACTAACAGATGCTCCGCTTTTAAACAAATGCTGCCCAGCCTTGACCTCAAACTTTCCACTGGTGGTTGGAAAGATTCCTGAGCTATTAATCTTGATACCTGAACTACCCCCAATCAAATTGATCTCTTTCGGACTGGTAATGTAAATCGTATTCTCCGTCGAGATAATTTGAATACCACCACGAGCGATCACATCCAAGGCATCACCTTGCGCTAAGATCTCAAACTTACCTTTTGCTGCAACCTGTTTAATCCCGCCTTGTGCTGCAAATAGACTGATCTTTTGACTGGCTTGGGCAATCAGGTTCTTCTGGGTGGTCAGGTTAATGCTGTCCCCTGCAAATTGGTTCAGTTGTCCATCCGCAGATAGATGAATATCCTCCGATGTACTGAGCCCAATACCATTGGGTGAACTCAGCAATAACATCGCTTGTTCGAAACGAGAGATTTTATCTTGAATCTGCTCTGCAAATGCCTGTAACTGCTCAACCGATTCCAACTCATCGGTTTGTTGGTTCTTTGCCACTTCACTCAAGGCTTTGGCGTTACTTTGGTTGCCTTCCAGCTGTTGTTTGGCTGTTTGCGCTTCGAGGTGTTCGCCTTGTGCTTGTTCTTGCGCATGGGTGGTGATCAGTAAGCCTTCGCCTGCTCGGATCGCTCCCCATTGGTCAGTGCGTAGTTCAAAGCCTTCACCTCGGTCTTCGCTTTCTGCTTCTGTTTTGGGATGGCTGAGTTTGCCGAGATTGAGTTGGCTGGCTGCATGGCTACTTTGCAGTTGGGCGCTGATCTGTCCGGTGGTGTCGTCAAAGCGTAGTTGGTTATAACCTGAGCCTTGGACTTCTTTGGATTTAATCCCTGCCAGTTTCTTAGTATCTGGCAGTTGTCCTTGGTTATCGAATTTTGTTGGACTACGTTGTGCTTCGTGCAGTCGTCCTGTGACATAAGGTCGGTCGATGTTGCCATCAAAGAAGTCGATAATAACAATTTCACCAATACGTGGGTGGAATCGTGCCCCGTAGCCTTCACCAGCCCAAGGCGTCAGTACATCCACCCATGCCGAATCGGTATCGTTGTCGTTACTACCTGCACCACCATCGTGTTGGTGGTCGTCATTTCGAGTGAACAGGAAGCGGACTTTGATTCTGCCCCATTCATCGACATGGATTTCTTCACCTGATGGCCCAACCACTTTGGCTCGTTGCGGATGAGCTGCTGGACGGTGTTGTAGGGGTTGGTATTCGGGTACGGTTTTGATGCTGCGACGTTGTAGCGTCAGTTGGTTGGCTTGACGTTCTTCACTATTGTTTGAATACTGCCATTGGCTTTGTTCAACTAATTGGCTGATTTGTTGGTCTAAATCTTTCGGTAAGTTGTTCTGATTAAACCAATCTTTTCTGATGATCAAAAACTCTTGGTCCGATCCGCTGTGTTGGTCAATTTCAGGGTGTTCGTTCAGTTTAAACCAGTAGCCCACTTGTGTGTCACGTACTGTGGTATTGGCAATAAACTGTTTAGCTTGGGCATCGTGGTAGTGACCGAGGTTTTGATTGATCTTTTCAATTTGGTTGTTGCCTGATGCAGTTGCACCATCTTCGCCATTGAGGTCTTGCATCCATGCTGGGGTGAAGTGCCATGCATCTTCAAGTCCTAGGCTGGCATTGTCGTGTTGTCCACTATGTTGATGGCTGCGTTGGACACTGCCTGCACCGTCTTCTTGTTCTAGGGCATCGGCTTGCCAGCGTTGGATATGCACGGCTGTCGGTTGTAGACTACGTTCAGCAATCAAGCTGGTCATGCTGTCGTATTGTTCGGTGGCACTGCTGCGGTGATAACGAATCGTTCTGCGATTTAAGGCTTGGTATTGGTTGTTATCGTCAATTAAACGCAGTTTTTGTGCTTGGATCGGGCTATTGCTGTTGGCAACGTTGAGTTCGGCTTCGTCGATGAGCCAGTTAATGCCTTCGCTTCTGAGTAGTCGGGTAATGAAATCGTAGTCGCTTTCATTGGCTTGCATCACAAAGGGTCGGATGTCGTAGTCTTGTGTCATGCCGCTGATATCAAGCGTGAGACTGGATGCGAATAAGGGACTGCGTTGTTGCCATTCTTTAAACAGGGTTTGAACAATATCCAGTACGGTTTTATTCATAAACACGCGGCTGTTGCGGCGTTTATGCCAGAGTGCGGTGGCATCTTGCAGTTTGAGTTTATATAGGGTCAAACTTCCATCAGACTGTCCTTGCACAGCTTCGGTAATGATGCCTGTGGTTCTAAATAAAGTGCCTGTGTCAGTCACTTGATCAACGGCGACTTGGCAACCAATGAATTGTTTTAATGGAATAGTGGCATTGGTTGATAGGCAAATCAGTTCCGCAGTTACGCCCTGATTAATGGCATGCTGACCTTGTATTTTTTGTAGGAACACTTCTGTGTTGAGCGCTTGATTGGCAAATTGAATATGTATCGCGCGTTTTTGGGCGGTTAAGCCTAATTGCGACAATGCTTGGAATATGTTGTTCAACATTTGTTATAAAATATTTACTAAAATCTGCCCGATTCTATAATAAACATACAAGTTAGTCTATGTTTTTAATGTCAACCAATTGAAACGGGCACTTTACATAAAGTGAAATCCAATGCCTAGATGACTCGTCGCACTAAACTATTATTTGCTATACTACCTATCCTGTTTTTCGCTCCACCCTTTTTCATGTCACCATCTGCACAACGTTCTCTTATTGTCCAAATTGACCAACTTTTACCACAAACACAGTGCGGTTTATGTGGGCATCGTGATGGATGTTTACCTTATGCGAAATCGATTGCGGAAGGTGAAGCAGCCAATAAATGTGTTCCGGGAGGACAGCCTGTTGCCGATGCACTTGCTGTATTACTACAACGCCCTTATCTTACGGCTGAACCCAGTGTTTGGGATATCCAAGCAGATGGTCGCCCGCAACGCATGAAAGCCATCATTCGTGAAGATGAATGTATCGGTTGTACCAAATGTATCAGTGCGTGTCCTGTTGATGCCATCATCGGTAGTGGTAAACTGATGCATAGTATTTTGACTAATCTTTGTACAGGCTGCGAATTGTGTATCCCACCTTGTCCTGTCGATTGTATTGATCTAGTTGCAGATCCCCAACCTTTACCCACGATACAACAACGTCATATCGAACAAGATGATCTTAGACATCGTTACTATGTGCATATCCAACGTGAAGAAAAACGTCGTATCAGTCGTAAAGGGCCTATCGTACGTGCAGAAATTGATATTGAGTTCTTTGCTCAGTTTTCACAGGCCTCAAATAATATTCCGACGATTACCTTGGCAGATAAACCTAAAGAAAGCTCTACCCTTGATGCCAAAACAACCATTGAACTTGCTAAAACTCGCACTCAAATTAAGAAGTTAGAAAAGCAACTCAGTGTCCGTCCAGATGAACAAAAACAAGCCCAGCTCATTGCACTTCAACAACGTTTAAACGAGCTACAGGAAGTCTAAATGCCCGTTAAAAATATGACCAAAAAGCAAATTCAAACTTTTTTTGAGCGTTTACGCGAACAGCGACCAAACCCTGAAACGGAACTCAATTATTCATCACCATTTGAGTTATTGATTGCGGTCATGCTTTCAGCACAAGCCACCGATGTCAGTGTAAATAAAGCCACCGACAAACTTTATCCGATTGCGAATACCGCCCAAGCCATTTTCAACCTCGGTGTAGACGGTTTAAAAACCTATATAAAAACCATTGGCTTATATAACTCTAAAGCTGAAAATGTCATCAAAACTTGTGGTATTTTGCTGGAACAACATCAAGGTCAAGTGCCTGAAACACGCCAAGCACTCGAAGCTTTGCCCGGTGTAGGTCGAAAAACAGCGAATGTGGTGTTAAATACGGCTTTTGGACAACCTGCAATGGCGGTAGATACCCATATTTTTCGTGTCGGGAATCGTACAGGTTTAGCGGTTGGCAAGAATGTTTTAGAGGTAGAGCATCGCTTAGTTAAAGTCATTCCTAAAGAATTTATTTTAGATGCGCATCATTGGTTAATTTTACACGGACGTTATTGCTGTATTGCACGTAAACCCAAGTGTAATGAGTGCATCGTTTCTGATGTATGCAACTGGCCTGAGCGTTTTGAATTTGGCGCTGCCAAAGCAATTCCAATCAAAAATCTCACTTAATCCTGAGTCTCTTTATTCTTGTTCTTTTGCAATTCAGGATGTAACTGACGTTCTTTGCCATTTTTCTTATTTTCCAAAGCTTGTTGCGCTTGCACATGACGCAGCATTTTTTGACTTTGGTACAGTAAGAATAACAATAATGCAAAACTTAAAATAACAGCGGCGATCAAGACAATTTTTAGCATTTTTTCTCCAAAATAAAAAGAGCCCTATATTCAGAGCTCTTTTCCGATCAACAATCCAAATTATTTATCTAGGATCGCAAATAAATCTGTTTGCACATTTTCAATCGCACGTAAACCATCTAACTTATTGTAAGTTGGTGCGTTCTCACCAGAAGCTGCACGGCCTTGGTAGAAACCAACCAATTGTTCAGTTTCGGTGTGATAAGACGTTAGACGCTTACGAATCGTAGCTTCTTGATCATCAGGACGCTGTACCAACTCTTCACCTGTTTCATCATCTTTACCTTCCACTTTTGGTGGATTGTAAACAATGTGATAGACACGACCAGAAGCTGGGTGCTGACGACGACCTGAAAGACGCTGAACAATCTCTTCATCTGGTACATCAATTTCAATCACATGATCAATACTGATACCCGCTGATTCTAATGCTTCAGCTTGTGGAATCGTACGTGGGAAACCGTCAAAAATACAACCATTTTCACAGTCAGGCTGAGCAATACGTTCTTTAACCAAGCCAATAATCAGCTCGTCAGATACTAAGCCACCTGACTCCATCACGCTTTTCGCTTTTAAGCCAAGTTCAGTACCTTCACGAATTGCAGCACGGAGCATATCACCGGTTGAAATTTGTGGGATATTGTAGCGCTTACAGATCAACTGAGCTTGAGTACCTTTGCCTGCCCCAGGTGGTCCGAGTAAAATAATGCGCATAAAGAACATCCTCATCTAAAAACAATAAATTTTAAATTGAGCAATATCATACAGAGTTATCACTCAACCAACATCAAATTAATTATAAGAAAGCAACAAATAAGTGAATTAAACCAGCCAAGAAACCGGTTACCCCACCCAGTACAATTAAAATCCATTCATCTTCTTGGAATGCAGGACGTAATAAGTTCTGGAACTCTTTCGGTGTTAGTTCACGAATACGCTCTCTAAACATATGAAAGATTTTCTGCGCACGGCTTGCATTCAAGGCTGGATCACATACTGGACCCATGGTAATTTCAATTGAACGATCAATCAAGTCGGTCTTTAGTCTAGCATACTCCCTAGGACCTAAAGATAACTGCAACGACGTGCGTACCAATGGTGTTTCCATGATTTCATTGATATGACGTTTAACAATACGGCGTGTTTTATCTTTCTTACTGCCATACATCATTTCAGTCATAATTGACTTCAAGGTAATCAAATCTTCAGTCACTACACTCGCAAATACATCAGAAACTTCTTCCTGACGCTTCATAAATGCACCTTGAACATTATAAGTTCCAATCTTGAGGACTGGCACAACCCAAGGGAATTTACGGTCTTTGGTCAAACGGAAAAACTGCGGATAACGAACAGGATGGGGTTGAATTGGATTGAATACCATCCAAATTGCGATCCAGTTGGTCAAGAAACCCCATATCGCAGCCCAAAACGGCACTGTCCAATGCCAAGGCACCACGAACCATACAATCATCTGGAAGATACCGAAGAACATCCCGATGAGTGCACTAATATGCCAAATAAAGTTAATTTCTTTTTGTCCGACCTTGAGGAACATGCGCACCATTAAACGGCGATCACCTTCCATCTGGCTGACCACCATTTCGCGCATATCTACCAATGACTCAACATTCAGAGTCAGCTCAGTGACAAGCTCTCTCAAGGTGGTTGGTAATTGCTTATGTGCTTGTGCATAAATACGGCGTTTAATGGAATAAGGTAAGTTTTCCCATAACACCGCATTGCGATCAATCATGACTTCATCAATGAGATGTTCAAGCTCAAAACCAACTTGCTCACCAATGATCATCGCCATGTCTTCAGGATCCATTGCCTCTAAAAACTCGCGCAATGAGCCCAATTTAGACAGGGTATTATCGGTAATAATGCCTGAAATACGCCCCGCTTTGCGTGGCACGATTCCTTGCCACCCCACAGGCAATGGCCCTAAGTGAAATCCCCAAAAATTAATCGGGTAAAACACCATTTTTAAAGCCATCCACACATGTGCCCAAGTCACAAAAGCAGTTACAGGTATAATACTGAGGACTGCCCAAAAATCTGGACGTGCTAAAAAAATCTGCCACAATTCATTGACGTAATCAAACATGCATGACTCTCAGAATTATTGATACATGATGGTTTATAAAAAAATGAACAGTGTGTTCACTCCTATAAACCAAAACTTAACGAATATGAAAATTGCAGCGTTGGTTCAGTTTTCTCAATCACGTTTCCACGATCATTTTTGAGTTTTTCACCCGCTCCAATTCCCACACTAAAGGTACTGATGCGTTCTGAATTTAGCCACACGTACGCAAGATCGACACCTGCGCCTAATCGCGCTTTTTCTTCACCATCAATTTGTTTACTTTCTATATGGCCGGCATACGCACCGATGTAATAACCATTTTTATCTGTGCCAGTAAGATGATACGGATAGCGAAATCCGACTTGTCCCCCTGCTGGATTTTCATCATTTAAAAAAACACCAGCTTTGGCATAGGCGATCCCATAAGGATTTACCCACTCAAGATTGGCATGTAATAATTTTTTGGTAAAACCGGCCCCAACATTCCACGTTGAAACATTTGCCCCTGTCAATTTTGCTTCGGGAAGATATGCTTTCTCTCCAGCATGCGCTAAACCATTTGATGCTAAAACCGCGAGTAAAAGATAAATTTTTCTCATTATTTTCTCCATTTTCCCTAAGAGTGTATATTGGTCTTTCCATTTCAAACAGTTTGTGACTTTAACAGAATTATTTTGCTTCTAATATACAAGACCGTACAATTTTAATGTCTGCAAAGTCAAAAACTGTCGCGTCATCATTTGCATGAAGTGTTGAAAATTCTACAGTAAGATCATGCAACTTACGTTAAAATGTTTAGCCAATCCACCCCTCAATCGTATAATTAAGTCGACACCCTATGAAACAGCACTTTCTTTTAAAAAACATGCAACAAGAAAAGCGCATTTATAAGGGTCGAATTTTGTTTGCAATGTTTCTGGTTGCGACTTTTTTACTTTTACTGATTTGTCGTTATGCATATTTACAGATTGTTCATTACGATGATTTTACAACGGCCTCAGATAAGAACAGAATTCGCTTGCAACCGCTTCCGCCTGCTCGTGGTTATATTTATGACCGCAATGGTATTCTGTTAGCAGACAATTATCCGGTATTTACAGCCACACTCAGTCGTGCTGATGTCAGTGAGATTGACGATAGCATTGAGCGCTTAGTTCCAATCCTAAATCTCACACAAGAAGACGTTGACCGATTTAAAAGTCGTGTAAAAACAGCACGAAAGACTGAGCGAATCACCATCAAACTTAATCTAACCGAAGCAGATATTGCCAAGTTTAGTGAAGTTAGATATGCATTTCCCGGCGTAAAAATAGAAACACAAATGACGCGCTATTATCCATTTGGTGAGTTATTTGCACATGTAATCGGCTATGTAGGTCGTATTAACGATAAAGAACTCAAAGCGATTGATAAAGACTTATATGCGGGTACTAACCTCATTGGCAAAATTGGGGTGGAAAAAAGCTATGAAGAACTGTTACATGGTTTCCCTGGTTACGAGTCAGTTGAAGCTGATGCTCACGGCAATGTACTGCGCAATCTAGGCCGCAAAGATCCCACTCGCGGTAATGATTTATATTTGTCACTGGACTATGGCTTACAAACCATTGCATCAGAGCAACTCGCAGGGCGTCGTGGTGCAATTGTGGCGATGGACCCGCGTACAGGTGAAATTTTAGCGTTGGTGTCTAGTCCAAGTTTCAATCCAAACTTATTCGTAACTGGAATTAGTTTCAAAGATTATGGCGAGCTGCGCGACAATCTGGATCAACCCCTATTTAACCGTGCTGTCCAAGGTGTGTACCCTCCAGGGTCAACCATTAAACCGATGTTTGGTTTAGGTGGTATTCACTATGGCTTGGTGGATTGGAATACAGCGATTTCTGATCCGGGCTATTTCTCACTACCGGGAGATAGTCACCGCTTCCGTGATCACAAAAAGAGTGGTCATGGTCTCGTCAATATGCACAAAGCACAGATTGTTTCATGCGATACCTATTTTTATGTCCTGTCTTATCGCATGGGCATTGAAAAAATGAATGACTGGATGCGCCAATTCGGTTTTGGCGAAAAAACAGGAATTGATTTGCCGAGTGAAAGTACAGGCTTATACCCTAGTCCTGCATGGAAAATGCGCACCCGAAATGCAAAATGGTTAAAAGGTGAAACGATTTCCGTGAGTATTGGACAAGGTGCTTTTACCTCAACACCTTTACAGTTAGCAATGGCAACTGCGATTACAGCAAATCAAGGTGCTCACGTAACCCCTCATGTATTACGTGAAACCAAAGGTACCAAAAAATTTGATGTCCACAATGCCCCAGACGGACAAATTAAATTTAATGGCACACTCGATGATTGGATCAAAATGCGTGAGGCAATGGTCGATGTCATTCAATCAGGTACAGGTCGAGGCATCAAAAGTGGTCTACAATATTCCATTGCTGGTAAAACAGGGACAGCCCAAGTTAAAAGTATTGCGCAAGGCAAGCGTTATAATGAAGCGGCACTTTCTGAACGTCAGCGCGATCATGGTCTATTCGTTGGTTTTGCGCCTGCCGAAAATCCTGAAATTGCCATTGCAGTGGTTTGGGAAAACGGTCGAAGTGGCGGTGCAGCCACACAAATTGCTCGTCCGATTTTTGATTATTGGCTGGTAAAGCGTAAAACTGATCCATTGCGTCCAGCCAACCATCAAGTTAGCGGTGGTCTCATGACTGCTGGTATTAAACCGGGTGAGTTACCAAGTGGTAACGGAACGATCGAAAGCACCCAACAAAATACAACGGTAGCGACAGATGCAGCACCGACCAATAATCCTCCAATCGTAACTAATAGCACAGCGACAACAACTCCTGCTCAAGCAAGTGAAGGAGCAACTGAATAATGAAAAATCAATTGCGTATTATTGGTGGAGAGTGGAAACGTCGAACACTCCCATTTGCCAATATTGAAGGTTTACGACCTACACCTGATCGGGTTCGTGAGACTTTATTTAACTGGCTGATGTGGGATATTCAAAATACACAGGTTTTAGATCTATGTACTGGATCAGGTGCACTTGCTTTTGAAGCCCTATCACGTGGTGCTGCTCAGGTCGTGATGATCGAACCGAATGCAACTCAAGCAGGTTTTTTAAAAGAAAACATTCAACTGTTAAAAGCCCAAAACTGCAAATTGCTCGTATCAACAGCACAACAGGCTTTAAAGAAATTAAGCACTTCATCATTTGATGTGGTCTTTCTCGATCCACCTTATCGTCTTGATCTATGGCAAGAACTGGCTGAATTGACTGATCCATTGATCGTAGAAAAAGCTTATATTTACGTCGAAGCTGATCGAGATTTATCTCAACTCAAACTTCCAGCTACATGGCAAAAAGTTAAAGAAACCAAAGCAGGTCTGGTTCGAGCAGCTTTATATCAAAAAATAAGCTAAAAAATACTTAGCCAAAAGAACCGAATCAATTGTCCACGATCATAAGGGAAACTGGATAGATATTCATAACCGATGCGATTGCTTTGATTGAGTTGATAAACGATGCCATAGCCCAGTGAAATTGAGAAATCGTCCAAAGACAAGTTTGTGGTATCGCCTGTTAACATTTTTTGATTAAACTGATTGGTTTGGTATGCGGTGTAGTTATATACACGCCAACGTTCATCTTGAAAAAATTGATTATGCAAAACGGAGTAATCAGCCTGCCTCTGTGGATAGGCTGAATCAAACATGTGTTCAGCATCATCGTTTATCTCTGCAAAAAAATCATAGTCATTCGCATAAGTTCCAACAGAGAGAATCATCAAAAAATAGAATAAGAGAATGTGCTTAATATGCATAACAAGATGTGTAATGATGACCCTCTTTAGCATACCGCTAAAAATCATTTTTTATCAATCAATTGAATATTTTTTATGCTTGATACACAGTCATTTTAGAAGAATAGTTCCATTTTTAAATCCAACCTATTTAATTTTTGTTCAATTAGATATACACAGCAAAAAAAGATTAAATTTTATTATGTTAGACATAAATAATTAATATATAAAATCAATATTTTATACAATAATGCCAACTCTTAAATTTCACCTTATCTCTCATGAAGCTTTTTTTCTTGTCTATTGTCACTTTAAGCTTAACTGGTTGTGTCTTTGGACAATCGAATGAAATAAAACGTGCCGAAAAAATTTTGCAAAATTTTCAATGTAATAATATTGAAACGAGCCAACTCGCCACCTCATCCATCACCAACTTTCATCAACAAACCCTTGCAGTAAATAAAGAAAAAGTGTCAACTTACATAGACCAATATAAAAATGGTGAAGATCTTTTTAACATTCCTTTGGATGAGGTTGTAGAACAAAAATATCAACTTTATAAACAAGCTTGTCAGGCACTTGGCGGAGTATCATCCCCAAAGCAACAGATTACTTTAGGTTCTGCTGAGTAAAGAAAAACAGATGTGCTTGGCTTATTTTTGGAAATCGCATGATCGAAAAACATCTATGTTTGAAGCACTACATTGCACTTGCTATGCTTATACTGGCTGTAGTCGTTGCCAGTATTGATCCACTCGAATTTGAATCATACCTGCTCCATCAGGCAGGTACGGTTTTGATGCTGATCGTACTGATCCTAAGCATAAAAAGGATCGGCATCAGCTTTGTCAGTTTTTGTTTATATCTACTTTTTCTTTTCATTCATATCGTTGCGGCACATTACCTCTATTCCTATGTTCCTTATAATGAATGGATCTTAAAATTATTTAATTTCGACTTAAATCAAACCATGGGTTGGTCACGCAATATGTATGATCGACTAGTGCATTTTGCCTATGGGGTATTACTCTACCCTTTTTTCTATCGTTGCTTTCAAGTGTGGTTCCCAACTGCAAAGCCTTTTACACTGTTCCTATTGGTCATTCAATTTGTCATGGCTTCGAGTATGCTTTATGAGCTACTGGAATGGGGACTTTCGTTGGGTTTATCTCCTGAAGATGCTGAAAACTATAATGGTCAACAAGGTGATATGTGGGATGCACACAAAGACATGTTCTTGGCAACGATAGGTGCGATTCTCATCGGAATAATTCAACTCTATAAAGAAAAAACTCCTATTCGAAAATAAGAGTTTAAATTGACACGATTTCGCCTATTAATAAACGATTGAATGTTGCACTACTTCTAACTGTTCAAAAGGATCAGATTTCATTACTTGTGCATATTCAACATGTGTTGAGTATGCCGCTTGGGTTGTGACGGCAGCAGTTGATTCTGTCCCTACAAACTGATTGAGTACATCATCAACTTGGTGATCAGAAGAATCTGATGAGAGCAGTAAATCATCTATTAGCATGTTTTCAAGCTCTGGCGGTTCATCAAAAGTTACGATCGAATCGCTTTCCAAAGCCGCTAAATCAATGGGTTCTATCAAAGACATCTCTATTAGGTCTGATTCAAAATTTTCACTGTATGCAACGGTATTGGTTGTCATCGGTGCAACCACAGTAAAATTAAATGAATCACTCACTTCACTGGTATTACCTGCGGCATCCGTTTGCGTGAGGGTGATCTTATGTGCCCCTAAAGCAAGATCTTGGCTGATTTCGAAACTCCATTTTCCATCATTTCCGACAGTAACAGTTCCAATTGGTTGACCATTATCATAAATGGTTAAAACAGCTTTTGCTTCGCCTCTTCCAGATAAAACAGGTTTGGCATCATCGGTACTGCCACCTGCTGCGACTGCACCTTTTACGGCACCAACATCATCCATGACCTTATCTAAGATTGGCTTATTTGGCGCAATGGTATCTTTATTTCCCACAACATTTGCCTCAACCGAACGATTTCCTGCTGCATCAATCACGTAAACCTTACCGTTATTTTTATCAGTTAAAGCTGGTGATACAGCAATAGTGAATTTCCCATCAGCTCCAACTGTGCCCGTACCGATAATTTTTCCCTCCGCATTTCTAATCTCAATTTTGGCATTGGCTTCCGCTGTGCCTGAAATCGAGTCTCCATCAGCGGTGATTTGTACTGAGGCTTTATCGGGTGCAATTGTGTCTTTTCCTGCACTAATTTCCACAGGCTTAGATTGGTTTCCTGCCGCATCTTCAATAATAATTGAACCTTTTTCACCTGAAGCTAGTGCAGGAGAAATATTCACCTCAAATTTACCTTGTGCATCAACCGTACCACTACCAATCACATTCCCAGCCGCATCTTTAATAATGACCTTGGCATTAGCCTCAGCTTTTCCATGGATAGAAGTACCTTCTTTATTCACCTCGATCAAAGGTTGCTCAGGTGCAACCGTATCTTTGCCCGCAACCACCTTGGAAGGTTCCGACTTATTACCAGCCGCATCCTCAGCAATGACGGTACCTCCTTTGTCACTGGTTAATGGCGGCGAAACTTGAATCGAATATAAACCCTCTTTATTGGCTTTGACCGTACCTAAAAGATTTCCATCCGCATCAAAAATAGACACTTTTGCATTCGCTTCGGTTTTTCCAGTCACAATCGTTCCATCTGCATTTAATTGTGCAGTTGGTGCATCTGGAGCAATTGTATCTTTGCTTCCCGTGACAATCACACCTTGTGAAACATTTCCCGCTCGATCTACTGCAACGACGCTAACCTTATTGCCATCGACCAAAGGTTGATCGAGCTTAATGGTATAATTCCCTTGATCATCGGCCTGACCCGTAGCGATCACTTTGCCAGTCAGATCACGAATCAGAATTTTCGCTTTTGCTTCGGTTTTTCCTGTGATGGTTTGGGTGTCACTAGATAACGTTGCGGTTGGTGTAGCTGGGGGAGTAGTATCTGGCGATTTATTATCTTTATTTTTATCTTTGTCATCGTCATCTTTCACTGCCCATAAATAAACCCCTTCCGCGGCCAGTGCCACCAGACCCGCTTTCATCAATTGTGATTTGCTGATCCCACTATCATCTATTCCATCCTGTCCCATGGGCGTTTGTGCAGGGACTTCCGTATATGCAAATTGAGTTAACTGCGTTGTTGGGACATAACGAATAAATTTTCCAGAATCATCAAATTGAGCAACCTCATAAGTACCGTCCTCTTTGACGAGTGCTAAGGTATGTTCAGTGACATTTACATCATTATAAAAACCACTGATAACAATTTTTTCTCCACTGTTGAGTGTAATGACAAGGTCATCACCTTGTTTCATCATGGATTTAATATCTGCTTGAGTTACACCAATCTGAACAATAGAAGGTTGATTAAGAATCACATCTTGCATTTGCGCATCTTGTAAAGTCATTAAATTTTTTTTTGAAGAAACGACAACCTTTGTCATTATTATACTCACTGATCAATTATATTTTTAAACACTTGTCGATTAATGAATAATTAAGTTATTAATCTAGCAATTAAAATATCAAATGATCACGATAAGGACAATCTTTGCCGACAGAAGTTTTGTCAATTTTATTTAACTAACCATTTGTTCAAAACTCCTGTCAGAAATGATAAAAAATAACCACCAAAAAATAAAGAAACCAGTCACATGGACTGGTTTCTTCTAAGGCTCTATGAAAAAATTGATTGTAAATTTAATTAGAATTTAGGATCACGCATTTGAACCAATGTACTGTTCGCTTTAACTAAACTATCAGTAATTTTATTCATTACCGTCGGAATCAAACTCTCAGCCATTTGCGCAGCTTGCAGACCGAGTTTTTCACCCAAAGTTGGACGTTTACGCGTATTGATCACATAGACATCGTGCTGTGAAAGTAAGCCAAGCAAATATTCATCAGAAGTCTGTAACTTGTCGACCAAGTTTAATTCACGCGCATCTTCACCATACCAATGTTCGCCTGTCGCAACTTTTTCAACATCGAGTTGTGGACGATATTTTTCAATAAAGTGTTTAAATAAGACATGCGTTTGCTGTAACTCTTCTTCAAACTTGGCTTTGCCTTCCGCTGTATTTTCTCCAAACATGGTTACAGTACGTTTGTACTGCCCAGCCGTATACAATTCAAAATCAACATTATTATGTTTTAGTAAACGATTGAAATTTGGTACCTGCGCGACCACGCCAATTGAACCCACCACCGCAAATGGTGCTGAGATAATTTCATTGGCAATACATGCCATCATATAGCCACCGCTTGCAGCGACTTTATCGACACAGATGGTGACATGAAAGCCAGCATCACGTAACCGTACCAACTGTGCAGCTGCCAAGCCATAGCCATGCACCATACCACCTGGACTCTCCAAACGTACTACGACACGATCCTGACCCGCTTTGGCTGTGGCCAATATCAAGGTAATTTCTTCACGAATCGAATCTACTGCCGAAGCTTGGATGTCTCCTTTAAAATCGAGGACATAAATTTTTCGATCATTCTTTTTACGAACTTTTGCTTCTTTAGCGAGTTGTTGAACAAGCTGTAATAATTCCAAACGAGATGCGGTGGTTTGCGTAATCTTTTTTCTTTGTTCATTTACACGCGCATTTAAATGACTGATACGAATTTCAGCAGGAAATTTAGGTAAATGGAATAACATAAAATAAGTGCTCTTTAGTTCGGCTTTATTGCTCTAAGATGTGGTCTGTTCAATAAAAATTCAATAGCGATTTTGCAAAATAGATTCATTTTCATCAATATAACAAAAAAAACACCCAACCGGCCAGACGCTTGGTCCGACATGAAGGGTGTTTTTTTAGAGCGTTCGTGCGGAAAATAATTAACCGAAACGACCCGTGATATAGGCTTCAGTAAGCTGATGATCAGGTTGAGTAAAGACTTTTTCAGTCGAATTCACTTCAATTAAATCACCTAAATGGAAATAAGCTGTACGATCAGAAACACGCGCCGCTTGTTGCATTGAGTGCGTTACGATTGCAATGGTATATTGCTCTGAAAGCTCGGAAATAAGTTCTTCGATTTTTGCTGTTGCAATCGGATCAAGCGCAGAACATGGTTCATCCATCAGAATCACTTCTGGACTGACTGCAATCGTACGTGCGATACACAAACGTTGTTGCTGACCACCTGACAAACCAGTCCCCGGTTGGGCTAAACGATCTTTCACTTCGTCCCATAGCCCTGCTTTACGCAAGCTATTTTCTACAATTTCTTCTAAATCATATTTATTGCGTGCAAGCCCATGTAATTTTGGTCCATAAGCGACATTTTCAAAAATCGACTTTGGAAATGGATTCGGCTTTTGGAACACCATACCTACCTGTGCACGTAACAACACAACATCAAGATTAGGATCGTAAATATCTTGTTCATCTAAAGTGACTTTACCGGTTACACGACAGATATCAATCGTATCGTTCATACGGTTCAAGGTACGTAGAAAAGTTGATTTACCACAACCTGACGGTCCAATAAATGCAATCACTTCATTTTGGTAAATATCAAGATTAATGCCTTTGATCGCTTCAGTTTCACCATAATAAACATGAACATCTTGCGTACTGATCTTCACATCACCATGCTGCAATTTTTTCGTATGGGCCGATGTTTCAAATTGTGCGACGAAAGCGGTACCTTGCTGTGCAGGTTGTTCAGACGATGTAAATTGAGTTTGCTGTGGGTTCACTGATTTATCCTTTTCTAAGGAGTTCGTGGTATCTATAGTATTCATCATGTTATCTCCGATTACCAACGTACTTCAAATTTCTTACGTAACCAAATTGCAAGGCTGTTTAAACCGATCATTAATGCAAGCAATACAATAATTGCTGCCGCAGTTCGCCCTTCAAAGAAATTACGCAACTCATTACCTTGCCATAAGAAAATTTGTACTGGTAATGCCGTAGATTGATCTAATGGCGAAGCAGGTACACTTGCCACGAAAGCACTCATACCAATAAGCAAGAGCGGTGCTGTTTCGCCTAATGCTTGAGCAACTCCAATAATTGCACCTGTTAAAATACCCGGTAAAGCTAATGGTAAAACATGGTGAAATACAGTTTGAACTTTAGATGCGCCCAGCCCTAAAGCTGCTTGGCGGATCGAAGGTGGCACTGCTTTTAATGATGCACGTGTGGTAATAATCACAGTAGGCAATGTCATCAAACTCAGAACTAAACCACCGACCAAAGGTGCTGAAATCGGTAAATGGAACCAACCGATAAAAATCGAAGCACCCAATAAACCAAAAACAATTGAAGGTACAGCAGCCAAGTTATTAATATTGACTTCAATAATATCCGTCAACCAGTTTTGTTTAGCAAACTCTTCCAGATAAATCGCACTCGCAACACCGATTGGAATCGAGATAAAGATCACAATCAACATCATAAACAGCGAGCCCATGAAAGCACCAGCTAAACCACTTGATGCCAAAGAGCTACGAGAATCAGGATTGGTAAATAAGTTGAAGTTAAACGTACTAGCAATGATCCCTTTTTCTTTAAGTTCATCTGCAATCTGACGAACTTCTGGGCTCAATTGTTGCTGCTCATCTGGCAAAGATCGATCGATATTACCTGCCAACCAGACATCAATATTGGCATCAGCAAGAAATTCGATTTCCTGTTTTTTACCGATCAAAGATGGATTTGCAAAAACCATATCACGTAAACGATACGACTCAGAGCTGGTATACAATCTGCTCAAATCATCTTGTTTATCTGCTAAAGACGGATCTTTTGCGACCAGACCATTGATAATCAATGCATCCCAATCAACCATTCCCATTTCAGTTTGCCAAGCAACATAGCGCTCTTGATAGTCAACAGGAGCTTCGCCCGCAAGCTGTTTTGGTTTTGGTCCAACATCAATGATGGCTGGATCAAAATAAACAGGCACTGTCATGCTGGCTTGCCAAAATGCAGGTAAACCCTTTGCTAAAATACTCGTAAATAACAGCGCGACAAAGGCCAAACCAAGCACAACAGCAGAAAATCCAAAGAAGCGAAATGCCTTTTCTTTACGATGGCGTTTGCCAAGCGACTTTTCGATTCTTTCTTTACGTTGTGCACGTAACTCTTGCGCCGTTTGCGGATCAAATACATTTTGATCCACAGGAGAAGATGTATTTGATGAACTCATTCGTATTGCTCACGATATTTACGCACAATGTACAATGCGACAATGTTTAAACCTAAAGTAATAACAAACAACGTTAAGCCTAATGCAAAAGCCACTAAAGCTTGCGGACTAGAAAAATCTGAGTCACCTGTTAACTGAGTAACAATGGTCATCGTGACCGTAGAAACCGCTTCAAATGGATTCGCATGTAAAACTGGGCTATTCCCTGCAGCAAGTACCACAATCATGGTTTCCCCAATCGCACGAGAAGCTGCTAATAGGAATGCGCCGATAATACCCGGCAAAGCAGCAGGAATAATCACGCGACGAATCGTTTCTGATTTGGTCGCTCCCAAACCTAATGAACCATCACGTAGCGTACGAGGTACTTGGGTAATAATGTCATCTGATAAAGAGGACACAAACGGGATAATCATGATCCCCATCACCAAACCAGCAGTCAATGCGCTGGTGGCATTAATATCAAGCCCGACGCTTGCGCCTGCCAGCTTAATAAATGGACCAATAATCATCATCGCAAATACACCGTACACAATGGTCGGAATACCCGCTAAAACTTCAATGGTTGGTTTTGCCCAAGAACGTAAGCGTGGAGAAGCATATTCGGCGAGATAAATCGCGATCATTAAGCCAACGGGTACTGCAACTAAGAGTGCAATTGCACTCACCATTAATGTACCCCACAATAATGGTAATAGTCCGTAACTGCCTGATACTTGACCAACTTGGCTAAATCCAGGCTGCCATACAGTACCGAAGAAGAAATCGAAAGGGCTTACGAATTTAAAGAAGTTGAGTGCTTCTCCAAACATCGACATCACGATACCGATGGTGGTGAGGATGGCAACACCCGAACATAAGATCAACGCCACATTAATCGCACGCTCTACTTGATTACGCGCGCGATACTGTTCACTTATATGTTTTTTGGCCCAAATCAAACCACCCAGCGCGACACTAATGACCACCGCTATTTTTGCAAAGGTCCCGATCGCTTCAAATCTAGCCAGTTGCTGTGCTGCTGCAACTTCATAAGCAACAGGCTCGCCAGTCACACCAAAACCTGATGCAATTGCCTGAACACGACGAATCAATACATCCTGACTAGCAGGATCTAAAGAAGCACTCACAGATGCAGGAATATGATTGAGAATGATATGTTGTAAAATACTCGGTTCAATCAAGTTCCACGTGATCAAAATTAAAAAAGCAGGAATACCACACCACAAAGCAACCAACGCGCCATAATAACCAGGGCGTGAATGTAGTGTGACTGAGTTATTTCCTTTACCTGCTAGGTTACGGCTTTTGCTCAGCCCGATTTGATATGCAATTGCCATAAGGGCTAATAACACACCTATGAGTAGCAGATTCATGCGATCTCCACCGTTTTTCCAATTCTAATCATTTGAAAAAACCTAGTTTGACAAAAAGGCCGATGGTAAATTCCCCTCACCATCAGCCTCTGTTAACACCAATATTACTTAAATACTTTACCAGCTTTAAAGTCGGCAAGGATTTTTGCGCGCTCAGCATCAGACAAAGGAATTAAACCTGCTCGTTCTAGTTTTGAACCTTTACCTGAAGTCTTCTTGTTTAAGAAAAATTCAACAAACTGCGGTAAACCTTTGACTGATTGTAAATGTTCGCCTTTCACATAGAAGAATAAAGGGCGTGATACAGGATATTTACCACTTAAAATCGCGGCTTCTGTTGGTACGATATTGTTTACTTTTGCTACACGTAATTTATCACGGTTTTGATCATAGAAACTCAAACCAAAAACACCTACCGCACTTGGAGAAGTTTTTAAACGAGCCAATGTTTCAGTATAATCACCCGCGATTTCGATCACACGTCCGCCTTGACGGAAAGTCGTACATGCTTTCTTTTGTGCATCTTTGTCTAGGTTTTTAATGTATTCGTAAGCTTCACAGCCTGCATCAACCATTTTTTCTTGGAACACTTCACGCGTACCATGGTTTGAACCAGGGATGACCAAAGTAATCGGCTCATTTGGAAGTGTTTTATCGATTTGATTCCAATGTGTATAAGGGTTTGGAACCATTTTACCATTTGATGGTAACTCTGCTGCAATCGCAGTGAAGACATGGTATGGCTTTAATTTGAACTCTGCTTTCTTAATATTTGATGCAAAAACAATCCCGTCATAACCAATTTTGATTTCATGAATCTTATTCACACCTGCTTTGGCACAAGCTGGAAGTTCGTTGCTGCGCATCGGACGTGAAGAGTTTGCAATATCAATCGTGTTGTCGCCAACACCTTGACAGAATTGTTTCAAACCGCCTGAAGAACCGCCAGAACCGACAACAGGAGTTTTGAACTGTGGGAACGTATTACCAAACTCTTCCGCTGCAATACTTGAAAATGGCAGCACAGTTGAAGAACCAGCGATCTGAATAGTATCACGAGCTGCATGTGCAGTGGATGCCGCAGCTACCCCAGTTAATGTTATAGCAAGTGCGATTTGACGTGGATTTAAGCGCATTCTATTTCTCTCTCATTTATGCAATTTGAATTACAACTCTTTTTGGATTTAAGTGTTGCACTTTGGTTAACTGCATTTTGAATAGATAATATGACAATAAAGTTACAGCTTTATGACGCTTTGATGATGATCAATTTTAGTTGTAAATTATTTGCAGTTTTTTCTAGTTTAGCTATTTTTTATCACAATGCAATGCACCAGAAATTCGGCAACTTCAATCGCCCCTCTCCTCCAAAAACGAAAAAGGCACAGATATCTGTGCCTTTTTCAACCGATTCAATGATTAATCGAGCGCTGAAACATACGTTCCTGCAACAATCGCATCTTTAATACGATCAGTCTCAATCAATACCAATGAAAGCAAGTTTTGTACATTCTCAAGCGTTGCCACTGGGCTTAAAGTCGTCATTTTCAATGATTGAACTTGACCAACCTTCGTCACACCAATATTCGCCTCACCACGTGCAAATAATTCATCTGCGACGTTTTGGTTTAAGCTATCGATGAATTCAGCAGGATAGCCTTCAGGCACAACACGGAACAGCACTGAAGCAAATTGAGGTTCAATCAACAATTCAAGACCATTGGTCGCTTTAATATAGTCAGCAACCTCACGCGTCAACTTCACACCATGATCGATCATCGAACCATAAAGTTCTTCACCCAATGCTTCAACCGTCATCCACAATTTCAACGCATCGAAACGGCGCGTCGTTTGTAATGATTTAGACACAAGGTTCGGTACGCCATGTTCTTCATCATAAGCAGAGTTTAGATATTCTGCTTCATAATGCATAAAGCGATAGTTTGCTTCGTCTTTCAATAAGAAAGCACCACAGCTAATGCTTTGGAAATAATGCTTATGGAAATCAAGCGTGATAGAGTCTGATAACTCTATACCGTCAAGCATTGCACGATGGTCGTTCGAAAGTAACAGTGCACCACCCCAAGCTGCATCAATATGCATCCATGTACCATATTTGGTGGTAATTTCACGGATTTTCTTGAGTGGATCAATCGCGCCAGCATCGGTTGTACCCGCAGTTGCGACCACACACGCCACGATTTTGCCTTCAGACTGAAGATGCGCCATGGTTTTTTCAAGCGCATCAACATCCATCTGTGCATTTTCATTCACAGGAACAGTGACAACAGATTGGAAGCCCATACCCATCATCGCCATGTTCTTTTGCACAGAAAAGTGTGCATTTTCAGAACAAATGACTTTGACGTTTTTCATTGCATCGGCTGGAATACCATCACGCTGTACAGACCATGGCTTGCCATTTTCGTCTTTCCAGTTTTTTGAGATACACCAGTCACGCGCAAGTAAGACACCCATCAAGTTCGACTGTGTACCACCAGAAGTGAACACGCCTGCTTGACCTGCACCATAACCAACTTTTTGACGAAGCCAATCAATCAACTGCACTTCCATCAATGAACCAGCAGGGCTTTGATCCCATGAATCCATTGATTGGTTGGTCGCATTGATTAACACTTCCGCGATTTGGCTTGTCACCATAGTTGGACAGTGTAAGTGTGCTAATGAATGCGGATGATGTACTTTTAAGCTTTTATTCAGAAAAAGCTCAATCATACGTTGTAATGATTGTTGTACACCTAAACCTTGTTTCGATGGATTAAAAGAAATTGCTGCACGCAAATCTTTAATGCTTCCACCAGTGTACATTTTATCGCTTTGCAACCATGCTGAAACGGCTTCAACCGCCTCGCCCATTGCTGACTGATAGTCAGCAATGGATTGAGCATCATTGCAGAGTAACGCTTTACGATGTTCTGCAAAATCAACCATGAATCAGCCTCGCACTGCTTTTAATGCTTCAGCAATCGCTTTTTTGAAGCGCGCAATAACTTCAACACATTCATCTTGATTGATGATCAATGGGCAAAGTAAACGGATAACCGTACCATTGCGACCACCTTTTTCAAGCAATAATTTGTTGTTGAAACATGCGGTTTGAATAGCTGCTGCTAACTGCGCATCCGCAGGAAGAGAACCCATATGATCTGCAGGTTTACGCTCGTCAACGATCTCAATACCAATCATCAAACCACGACCACGCACATTACCAATACATGGGAATTCTTGAGCAAGTTTCTTCAACTCTGATTGTAAGAAATCACCACGCTGTTGTGCATTTTGGGCAAGGTTTTGTTCCTTGATCACTTGAAGTGATGCCAATCCCGTACCCATTGCGAGTTGATTACCACGGAAAGTCCCTGAATGCGTACCCGGCTGCCAAGCATCAAACTTACGTTTAATCCCGAGGACTGCAAGTGGCAAACTACCGCCCACAGCTTTTGACATCACGACAACATCAGGCTCAATCCCTGCTTGTTCAAAGGCAAACATTTGACCCGAACGTGCAAAACCAGCTTGAACTTCATCCAAAATTAAAACGATATTGTGCTTTTCAGTCACTTCACGAATTTTTTGCAACCATTTTACAGGTGCAGCGACCACGCCACCTTCGCCTTGGATCGCTTCAAGGATCACTGCAGCAGGTTTAGTTACGCCACTTTCAACATCTTCAATGAAATTTTCAAAATAGTAAGTTAAAGCATCAACACCAGCTTCACCACCCAAACCAAGTGGGCAGCGGTACTCATGCGGATAAGGCATAAATTGTACGCCCGGCATTAAACCATTGACCGCATTTTTTGCACTCAAATTACCCGTCATCGCCAGCGCACCATGAGTCATACCATGGTAACCGCCAGAGAAGCTGATCACAGAACTACGACCAGTATAAGTTTTTGCGAGTTTAATCGCTGCTTCAGTCGCATCTGCGCCTGTAGGCCCACAAAACTGTAAACAATATTCTTCTTTACCACCTGGCAAATATGCCAAAAGTGCTTCTGTAAACGCATCTTTTAAAGGAGTTGTTAAATCTAAAGTATGCAATGGCAAACCACTTGCCAATGTATCTTGAATACTTTGAATCACCGCAGGATGATTATGACCTAAAGCCAATGTTCCTGCCCCAGCTAGACAATCAAGGTACTCTGTACCTTCAACATCAGTAACCCAGCAGCCTTGCGCTTTTGCTATTGCCAACGGTAGTTTACGAGGATAACTACGAACATTTGATTCCATCTGACTTTGGCGAGTCAAATAATATTCGTTGGTTGCATTAGCGGCAGGATTTACGGAAGTAACGCTCATATCGAATTACCATCTCTGATATGGGTAAAAGAAATAAGTCTGGTGACTTGCGGTCGTAGGACTCGGTGCTTGTAAGAATCTAGCGCAGACACAATATTTTATATCTTTCAACTAGGAGCGAGATGATACCTAATTTTTAGAGAAAAGAAATACTTTTTATGCCTGACACTGATCTAATATTATTGAAAAAAAAGTTCTTTCAATTAAGTATGATGAATTATCATCATACTATGTGACAAGCGAAAGAAAGTAAGCTTTTTTTAACCAGACAATTATTTTTAGATAAATGGTCAAATATTACAAACCAATGCATTGATTTATAAAGTATTTGTTTATTTTTTCTTCGTTGCAAGAGAGCATCAAGATATTACAAATACCCCACAAAATGTGCAGATATTTTCCATGACTTCTTTTTAATATCGAACATGTAAAAATAAATTTTTGATACTAAATTCCAAGGATTTTTTATGCGTACTTTAGCTCTCATGACCATGATGCTTGGAGCAACACTGAGTCCAACTCTTTTTGCCCATGAGCCAGAAAAAATAAACTATAACATTGTCAATATTCAAGCCGATGCTTCACGTCAAGTGGCGAATGATGAAATGCGAGCTGTTCTCTACATTGAGAAAAGCCATAAACAGCCTGCTGAGCTATCAAATCAAATCAATCAACTGATGAATCAAGCGCAAGCAATTTCTCGCAAATACTCGCAAGTAAAAGTAGAGACTGGTGCACAAAGTACTTATCCAGTTTATGACAATGACAGCAGAAAACTCAAAGAATGGCGAGCTCGTGCTGAAATCCAACTTGAAAGTAAAGACTTTAAAGCTGCTAGTCAGCTGATCAGTGAATTACAACAAAACTTCCAAACTCAATCCATCAACTTTACCGTCTCAGATGAGCAACGTAAAAAAGTTGAAAATGAATTAATGATTGAGGCATCTAAAAACTTCCAGCAACGCGCACAAGCAATTAGCCAAGCTTGGAATAAAGCCCAATATAACCTTGTAAGTTTAAATCTAAATACCAGTAATTATTTTCCGCAGCCGATTATGCGTGGTGGTATGGCTAAATTCGCGATGGCTGAAGCTGCACCTGCTCAAGATATGGCAGCGGGTGAATCTAAGATTATTGTCAATGCCAATGGAACGATTCAGTTTAAATAATAAGGTCAATTTCACTAAAGCCGTGCTCAAGAACGGCTTTTTTTAGATATATTGGACTAAAATATCTCCCATAAAAACAATAAACCCAAGCCATACAATTGTTATAAATGATAATAGTTATTATTTCATTTTGTGTAATAAAAGATTAATATTCGGTAAATTTACACCATTTTCTAGCCTTATGAAATTTACATCTTACTCTACCGCCTGTTTAGTAAAATTTCCGCCCTCTTCTTTAAGTCTCGCTATCGCAACATTACTCAGTGGCATATGTCATAGCGCGGTTGCCAATGAAGCACCACAAGCTGAAACGCAAACGCTTGCAACAATTTCCATTCAAGCACAAGGTAACTGGCTAGAGGAAGCAAATGCAGAAAAAGTACTGCAACATGCAGGTGCACGTACCATTATCGATCGAAACCGACTCGATGAAATCGCAACAACCTCTATCCGCGATGCTTTAAAACAGATTCCTGGAGTCCAAGTCCAAGACAGTAATGGTACTGGTGGAAGTGATGTTTCCTTGAATATTGGCGTACGTGGTTTAACCTCGCGCCTATCCCCTCGTTCAACTGTATTAATGGATGGTATCCCACTTGCAGTCGCTCCTTACGGTCAACCACAATTATCTTTAGCTCCAGTATCAATGGGTAATATTGAATCTGTAGATGTGGTTCGCGGTGCAGGTTCTGTTCGTTTTGGACCACAAAACGTGGGTGGAATCATTAACTTTACAACACGTGCCATTCCACAGGAGTTTTCAGGCTCAGTTGGCTTAACCACAGAATTTGCAACGGGTACAGATCAACTTAAATACACCCCAAATCTTTTCCTCGGTGGAACATTGGACAATGGTTTAGGTCTAGCTTTACTTTATTCTGGGACAAAAGGAGATGGATATAGGGAAGCAAATAATAATATTGACATTGATGATGTCATGTTAAAAACAGCTTACCAATGGACTGACCAAGATCAAATTGCCATTAACCTACATCACTATGAAGGGCGTGGAGAAATGCCCGAAGGGTTAACTGCCGAAAAGTTTGTAGAAAATCCTTATCAATCTAATCAAAGTCGCAATTATTTCGCAGGGCGTCGATCTGATATTTCAGTGAAATATAGCCACAAAGATGAACTGAATAATTTTGAACTTTTGGGTTATTACGTTGATTCTTTTCGTACCAGCGATTTAGAATCAATTGGCAATAAAGGCACAAGTACGCTCAGCAGCTCACCGCGTGATTACAAATACTTTGGTATTGAGCCGCGTTACTCACGTGCCTATCAATGGGCAAGTATGGATAACGAAGTGACCGTGGGTTATCGTTATTTACAAGAAGAAAGCTCTGAATTTTCAGGACGCTCACAATATGACACCGCTACAGGAAGTCCTGGTAAGTCTATTGCAAACACAACCAGTGAAGGTGGCACCAAAGCACATGCGATTTATATCGATAACCGATTTGGCATCGGAGATTGGGTGATCACTCCAGGCCTTCGATTTGAATCAATTGATACACATAATAACTTCACCGCATATAGCAATGGCATACCAACCAACACGATCAATCCAAAAATCAAATCAGAAGAGTTCTTACCAAGCCTTTCTGTACTTTATAAAGCGAATGAGAACTGGAATATCTTTGCCAATGCAGGCGTTTCATTTGGACCACAACAATATAATCAACTTGTCACGACGAAAACTGTTGATGGTAAAAATACAGCTTTTTCAACACTTGATGGCTTACATCCTGAGAAGTCAAAAAACTATGAAATTGGTACTAAATATTTAGGTAATGGTCTCAGTGCCGAATTAACCATATTTTATTTAGACTTCGATAAAGAACTTTTCTTAGAGCGCCCTGATAATATTGGTACAGGGATTTGGACAGATTTAGGTGCAACCAGCCATAAAGGGATAGAAACTGGGATCAGTTATGATTTTGGTCAACTCGCTGATGCTTTAGAGGGTCTTAAAGTCTATGGTAACTATACCTTTACCAAAGCAACTTCTGAAGCAGGCAAGTTTGAAGGCAAAGATTTACCCTATTATTCACGACACTTAGGTAACCTCGGTTTAGCGTTTCAAGTTGATCAGTGGTCAATTAATGCAGACATGTTTGCGCAATCAAAACAACATGCTCCGGGTTCTGGTGATGTTTATCAGACACAAGAAACCGCAGATGGTCGTATTGGCGACATTCCGGGTTATTCAACTTTTGCAGTAAGGGCGGGTTATGATTTTAGTCATCAACTGAAAGGTTTAAAAGTTGCTGGAGGAGTGAAAAATGTATTCGATAAACAATACTTTACTCGCTCATCTGACTCAACGGGCGGTAAATACGTGGGACAGCCACGTACTTTCTTCTTACAAACATCTTTTGATTTCTAAATAGAAAAAAGCCCCGAGGCAATTAAACTTGGGGCTTTTTTATGTTCAAAAATTTACTTCTTAAACGGCAATGCATATTTAAAAATACGCCCAACCACTTCACCGAACTGTTTCACAAAGCTCGCGTTATTATAATTTAAGCCATATTTTTCGCAGACAGCCTGAACTTTCGGTGCAATTTGGCGATAGCGACGTGCAGGAATATCTGGAAATAAATGATGTTCAATCTGATGACTTAAATGACCTGTCAAAATATGAAACGCTTCCGAACCCGTTAAATTGGATGAGCCACGAATCTGACGCATATACCAGTGCCCACGGCTTTCATTTTGTAAAATAGCTTTGGGGAAAACTTCCACATCTTTGGTAAAGTGACCACAAAAAATAATACTGAATGTCCAAACATTACGGATCCCATTGGCAACCAAGTTACCTGCAAAAACAGGAATTGCCGAAGGCCCTGCAATCAATGGGAAAAACACATAATCTTTGAACATTTGCTTCATGATTTTCTTTTGCGCTGGCTGCCATTCACGCTTTAATTGCGCGACTGATTTACGCTTGTAAATCACTTTACCTAATTCAAGATTTTGAATCGCAACCCCCCATTGAAATAACAAGCTAAATGGCACGATGTACAAAGGTTGAATTAAAGTAAGTTTCGACCAACGTTGCTCAGGAAACAGACGAAACACACCATAGCCAACATCATCATCCATCCCTTTAACATTGGTATAGGTATGATGCTTAAAGTTATGTGTTTGTCTCCAATTGTCTGATGTTCCTACAGTGTCCCACTCATAGGTCTGACCATTGAATTTTGGATCATTCATCCAGTCATATTGCCCATGCATCACATTATGACCCAGCTCCATATTCTCCATGATTTTGGCAAAGCCCAATAAACCTGTGCCCAATAACCATGCTGGCGGAAACCAACCTGCAAATAGCAAAGCACGTCCTAATATGCTGCTATAACGAATGGAAGAATAGACACGGCGGATATATTTGGCATCTTTCTCACCTAAATCATTCAAGACCTCTTGTTTGATTAGATCTAGCTCTCGTGCAAAATCATCTAACTCTGCGGCAGTCAAATCACGGTTTTTAGGATTTTTAAAATATTCAATTTTAACAGGCATATTCATAATCATTTTCTCGCTTATAGATCAATCACAAGATCTGATTGAGCCGAATTTACACAAATTTTTAATAGTTGAGCAGGTTCATGATTTGCTGAACCATTCAGAAGATTTTTGGTTGCACCTTGCGCTTTGCTACACGCGCATTTATTACAAATGCCCATACGACAGCCGTGATTTGGCTTGATGCCTTGCTGTTCTAAACTGGCTAAAATCGATTGACCTTTTGGAATAGCTACCGTCTTATTGGACTGGGTCAACCGAACATTAATAAAGCCTGTATCATTTGCATCAACATCAAATTGACTCAAACTGAATGCTTCTGTCTGAATCGAAGCTGCATCTGCAAACAATGTTTCCGCTGTCGCTGCAAATCCTGATGGCCCACATGCATATACTGTCGTTTCACTTAAAGTCGTGAATTGCTCAACATGGCTTTGGTTTAAGCGTTGATCTTGTTGTTGGGTATAAAAAATTTGATAACTAAAATTCGGAAAATTTTCAGCAACTTCTTTTAAATATTCAGCATAAGCTGCATCTTCATGCGTTTTCACCCAATACATCAATTTAACAGGCATACGCACAAGTTGTTTTGACTGACAAAGGTCTTCAACCAGACTCAACATCGGGGTAATGCCACTACCTGCCGCCAATAGTAATAAATGAGAGGTTTGAATATGACGGCGTTGCATTTCGCCATACGGTTGACCGAAATACAGAATATCTCCGATTTTACTTTGTTCAACCAACCAAGAGCTCACGATTCCTTGATCAACCTTTTTAACCGTTAAACAAAGATTATCTTCATCCAATTGCATCAAACTATAAGTACGTTCGTAATGGCGTCCAGCGATTTCAACCGTAATCGGATGATGCTGACCTGCTACTCCACGCTGCACATGACGATTGCACTGCAAAATTAGACTCACGGTATCTTTTGCCACAATTTGTTTTTTTACGACTTTGGCTAAGGGTTGATTAATCGACCATAGCGGATTGATCTTCTGTAACCAAAAATTGGCGTCATGGCTGTTCATTACGCTTTGAGCCAATGAATTGAATAGAGAATTTCTCTTTTCGGTTGCATACATGAGCAGGTACTCTGGTTGTTTTTTAATTATTATACACATGTATATATATTTGTATATATACATGTGTATAATAATTTGTGTTTCACAAGTTCACAGACAACCGCTATACTCTGAACTAGCTCACTTATATTTTGACAACAATGGTTCATTCTTCTTTGACAGCACCAACTCATGACACATTAGCGCAACAAGATGTCAATCCAGTTAAACAACCCATCCGTACTGTTGGGCGAAAAGCGACGATTACCAAAGAAGAATTATTTCAAGCAACCTTAAATTTAATCGGTCCACAAAAAAGCATTTCATCACTCAGTCTTCGAGAGATTGCACGTGAAGCAGCGATTGCGCCGAATAGTTTTTATCGTCATTTTAAAGATATTGATGAACTTGCAATTGCCTTAATTGATCGAGCAGGCTTAGTTTTGCGTAAAATTATTCGTGAAGCGCGATTAAAAGCCATATTGCAACAAAGTATTATCCGTAGCTCAGTCGAAGTGTTTATTCAACAACTCGATGCCGATGAAGGCAATCTCAGTTTATTACTTCGTGAAAGCTATACGGGTTCGACCTCTTATAAAGCTGCAGTTGATCGCCAGTTGATTTTTTTCCAACAAGAATTACAAGAAGACTTGATTCGTTTAGAGCAAATGAATAACAGCAAAATCAGCCATGCGGATATTGCAGCGAAAGCCATCACCCAGTTGGTTTTCAATATGGGGGCAAAAGTTCTTGATCTGCCTGCCGAACAACGTCTAGAAGTTGCAGAGCAAACCATGGTAATGATTCGTATGATTTTGGAAGGTGCTCGCCACTTGGATGAAGCCAGTCTAAGATAAATGGCATCTAAAACTCTAAATTACAATTCTAAAATGGTAAGTATTTGAATATTAAATACTTACCCTCTTTTTATAGTTTAAGTATTACAAAAGCATAGAAAATTAAAACACACAGTCCCCCATCATTAGGCGTAGGCTAAAGTTGAAATAAACGTTTTATTCACTTCGTTTCACCCTACTATAATTGAATGAGGTAACTATGAGTTCTTCAGCAGCTAAAACTTTAAAAGTTTATACACGTAATAATTTAGACGACTCGATCAAAGAAGCCACCGTAAAAATACTCAATCAAATTCTTGCCAATCTTATTGATTTATCATTGCTGACCAAACAAGCACACTGGAATATGCGTGGTAGTAATTTTATCGCTGTCCATGAAATGTTAGATATGTTCCGCACCTCGCTTATTACGCATTTGGATAATGTTGCAGAACGTGCGGTACAGATTGGTGGAACTGCATTGGGAACGACTCAAACCGTTGCTGAAAGTTCACATTTAAAACCCTATCCAGTCGCTATACACGCTGTACAAGATCACCTAAAAGAACTTGCCGATCGTTATGGCGTGGTGGCAAATCATTTGCGTGGCACCATTGATGAAATTGAAGATCCAATCTCGGAAGATATTATCCATGCTGCTTTAGAAGACTTAGATCAATATTTATGGTTCTTGGAAGCCAATATTGACCAAAAATAATTTGATCTCAGCATAAAAAAACGAGGGAAATACCCTCGTTTTTTTTATTGAAACGATTAAATTTAAGGTTTAACCACAACCAAAACCTGAATCGCTTCTGGTGTCACAGAAAGACCATCCAACAAACCCAAGCCTTCTTGCTGGAACTTTTGTAAACGTTCAATTTCATCTTGACGAATACTTGGATTGAATTGTTTAAGATAGGTTAGACGCTCAATTTCATATTGCCACTTATTACTATAGTGTTCTTTGGCTTGTTGCATCAACTCTGGTAAAGATGTCTTGGCAATTTCCAAAGCTTGCGCATAGCGCTCTTCAATCACATCACGGCGCGCTTTCACCACTTGGCGACAGCTATTGCCATCTAAATGATGTAAGTACGGACGTAAGATACTTGGATCAATTTTGGCAGATAAATCTTGACCATTTTCACTGAGCAATACGCGAATCAATTGCTTTGGTAAGCTTGATGGCAAGTTTAGTGCTTTCGGTGCGATCACTTCCACTTTAAACCAAACTTCGAGTAATACCGAGCCTTGTTTCAGAGCATTGGATTTGAGCAATGCAACGTTGGTACTACCAAAGGATTGAGTCCGGATCATTTCCATCATACTTTCGATAAATGGATGTTCCAACGTCAAGTATTGCGCGTCTTCACGGATCTGTGCCTGATCACGATAGAAAGTTGCGGTCATACCCTCTTCGTCTAAAGTTAAACCTTGAACTTGCATCTGATCAGTTGGTTTGATGATCACCGTACCATTGCTTTGCTCATCAAAATCAATATTGGTCGATGACATAAAACGTTTTACAAACATTGGCAATGTCGTATTGTCATCATAGTCTTCAAGTGCTTGTACAATGCCTTGTGCCACCACAGGGCGACATGAATTGTATTCTAACAAACGGTCACGACCCGCTTGTAGCTCAGCTTCTAAGGCTTGACGTTGAACATTGACTTCTTCAAGTAAATCTTCAAAGGTCTGACCTTGATCCGCCAACAAACAATCTTTAAGTTCAATAATAAAGTTTTCTTGCAAAGTTTGCGCTGTCGGTGAAATTGTACTGAAAATATTCAGTGCTTCGTTATACCAACGGAACATGCGTTCTTGCGCTGTACCGATTAAATATGGCACATGGATTTGAATACGATTTTCCTGACCAATACGGTCTAAACGACCAATACGTTGTTCAAGCACATCAGGGTTCGCAGGTAAATCAAATAAAACTAAATCGCTGGCAAACTGGAAGTTACGTCCTTCCGAACCAATTTCAGAACACAACAGAATTTGAGCGCCATAACTGTCTTCAGCAAAATATGCCGCCGCTTGGTCACGTTCCAATAAGCTCATACCTTCATGGAACATCGCCGTACGAATCCCAGCATGTAAACGTAAGACATTTTCGAGTGCTTCAACCACAGGCCCACTACGTGCGATTAATAACACTTTTTTGTGTTTTAAATCTTTGCGTAGCACTTCCATCAACCATGATACACGCGGATCACTTTCCATCCATGCGCCATCAAGTTGACCTTCTTCTGGCCACATTTGCTCACGCATTTTGCCATCCATTGACCAACCTTCTGGTGCTGGCAATGGTGCTGGCTGACAATCACGTCCAGGGAAGCCTTGAATCGCTTCACGGGTGTTACGGAATAAAATACGACCTGTGCCATGACGGTCTAATAATTCATGAATTGCGCGCATACGCTGTTCTGGCTGATCATCAATACGATGACCCAATAAGCTTTCCAGTGCCGCAAGGTGCTCTTCAGTCAATGCATCATCTGACATCAATACTTCTGCAACTTTTGCAGTGTGTTGATATTTTTCTTCTTCATCGAGGAAACGCTCTAAGCTACTAAAACGTTGCGGATCGAGCAAACGTAAACGGGCAAAATGACTTTCTACGCCAAGCTGCTCAGGTGTCGCTGTAAGCAATAATACACCCGCCGTTTGTTCTGCAAGTTCTTCGACCAGATCATAACGATCATTGCCGCCCTCTTCTTCACTCCACATTAAATGGTGTGCTTCATCAACCACAAGCAAATCGAAACCAGCTTCGATGGCTTGTTCACGTAAATCTTCATGGTCAACCATCAGATCTACGCTGGCAATAATGCATTGCTCAGTTAAAAATGGATTGAGATCAGGATCATGTTCTTTGATCGAAGCAGTACGGGTCAAATCAAATAAAGAGAATTGCAAATTGAAACGGCGACGCATTTCAATCATCCACTGATATTGCAATGAATCAGGCACTAAAATCAGGATACGTTCTGAACGCCCTGTTTTTAGTTGTTGATGCATAATCAAACCCGCTTCAATGGTTTTACCTAACCCCACTTCATCGGCCAATAAAACACGTGGTGCAAAACGCTTACCGACTTCATGCGCAATATAAAGCTGATGTGGAATCAGTCCAACACGCGCACCGAGAAAACCACGTAATGGGCTGGTGTGCATTTGGGCTTGCAACAGCATAGATTCAATGCGAAGGTCATACCATTCTTTGTAATCGACCTGACTGGCTAACAGACGTTCTAATGGTTTTGAAAGCTGGATTTGCGCACCGATACGCGTTTCGTTCAGGGATTTACGTTCTTGTTCGCCATTTTCTAGGCTGCGAATCACATCATAACGCAATACACCGTGACGATCTTCGATGGACTCAACAATCCATTTAACGCCTTCTTGGTCTTGAACTTCATCTTTTACATTAAAGATGATCCGAGACAAAGGTGCATTATTGCGCGCATAAACACGGGTCTCATCGCTTTTTGGAAATAAAATGCTGATAGAACGTTCATCTACATCAATAAGAACACCTAAACCAAGTTCAGTTTCTGTATCTGATAACCAACGTTGACCAATAGCAAACTGCTGCAATTTATTCCACCTTTATCTCATGTTAGCCTACATATTGTATGCGTTAAACCGACGAAAGTTTAAGCTATTTTATGTAGTTTTAAGTTTGGTATTATGGTGTGATTGAACCACCTAATAACCCCAATATTTTGACATAAAGCAAGCTCAAATGGCGTGCTCTATATCCTGTTTAATCAAAAAATCTACTGCTAAAACGGCACAGCACAATCAAAAGTGAGTGTTGCACCAGTTTTAGGGTGAGCAAAACTCAATTGCGTTGCATGTAAACATAAACGCGCATAAAGCTGTTGCTGTTGTGCTGTGGCATATAATGTATCGCCAAGAATCGGATGACCTAGATATTGCATATGCACACGAAGCTGATGGGAACGCCCTGTAATTGGCGTTAGTTTGACGCGTGTAACAGGTTGCCCTTGGATTTCAAAATGCTCAATCGCTTGCCATTCGGTTAATGCAGGTTTGTGATATGAGGCATCGACGATATGAAGTGGTGGACGAGTTGGATCATAAATCACAGGAATATCGACCGTGCCCTGACCTTGTAAATGTCCTGCCACCAATGCTTGATAAATTTTTGAGGTTTGACGATCTTGAAATTGACGTGAAATAGTGCTTTGACCGAACTTAGATAAGCCAAACACTAGGATACCTGAAGTATCTCGATCTAAACGATGGATGAGCAACGTTTTTGCTTCTAATTCTAGTAAACGATTGATCAAACAATCTTGTAAATCAGCAGTTTTACCCGGTACTGTGAGTAAGCCTGCTGGTTTATGGATGACCATAAAATCTTCATCACGATGAATCAAATGTTCACTTAGAAAATCATTCAAGGTAGCTTTCCAACGACTGGATGAAAACAAGCGGGCAATCATAAAAAGCTTGGCGCTGAATTACAATGCATGACACGTATTTTTACTGATTTTTTTCGTGTTTCTCTCGATATTTCATCCAGAATCGAATTTAAACGATAATTTAGGCCTGTTTCCCTAAAAATTGTTGAATCGCATGCTGAGCAATTTCTGCATCTTGAAAAGATTGCACACCTGAAACACCAACAGCCCCTACAACCTGCCCTTGATAGACAATCGGCTCACCGCCTTCTAACATGCCATTCGCTGCATTTATTGTTAAAAAACCGATTTTACCATCACGAATCAGATCTTCTGATACTTTGGTTGCCCTACGACTGACCGCAGCAGAGTGTGCTTTTTCTTGGCAAATCTTTGTCGATAATACCGATGCATCATCCATACGCTTCATCATCAACAGTGTTCCACTGTCATCGACAACAGCAACGCTGACATTAAAGCTATGTTCTGTTGCATATTGCAATGCCGCATCAACCAGAATTTCCACATCCGCCGCAGTTAAATAATGTTTAGTTTTCATTGTTACTCCATTCCTATGAGTTTTTTATCAAAAGCTTATTTAAAATATGATCCATAGAAGCCCTATCTACAGCTTGCACAAGCCAAAACGTTATGGCTTTGGGGCAGCTAAAGATAAGCGCAAATATAGTTTACTATTCAAGCATTATTTTATCTTGCGGTACAGTAAAGATTATTTAACTTTGCTGTTCGTAGTTGAGGTTTATCATACAAATAACTGGAAACTCAGTAAGAGTGCATTCCGATTATTGATTATTTTAAATCGATCAATGTCTATTTTTTATTCAGATCAACCTAAATCTAGTCCATTAAAAAAGCCCGAAAAAATCGGGCTTATGTAGGCATCACAGCATTATTTCATTTCAATAAAAGTTTCTTTTGCCGCTTGAATCGTTTCCGCAATATCCTGATCTGAATGCATAGAAGAAATAAATCCTGCTTCAAATGCGGATGGCGCAAGATAGACACCACGTTTTAACATGCCATGAAAGAATTTCTTAAATGCTTCAACATCACAAGCCAACATTGAATCAAAGCTGGTAATGTCATCTTGATCTGTGAAATACAAACCGAACATACCACCGACTTGTTGGGTCTTAAATGGAATCCCCACTTCGTCTGCCGCAGCTTGTAAACCATTCAATAATTTTGCTAACTGCGCAGCGAGCTTTGCATAGAAATCAGGTTCGCGTAAATGCTTGAACATGGCGATACCCGCACGCATTGCCAATGGATTTCCTGACAATGTTCCTGCTTGATAGACACCACCTAAAGGTGCGATGCATTCCATGATTTCACGTTTACCACCAAATGCACCAACAGGTAAACCTGCACCAATAATTTTCCCTAAAGTGGTTAAATCTGGTTTTACGTTATAGACTGACTGAGCGCCGCCTAAAGCAACTCGGAAACCTGTCATCACTTCATCGATAATAAACACAGATTTGTATTCATCACAGACATCACGAATGGCTTGTAAGAAACCATCAATTGGTGTGACTAAGTTCATATTACCCGCTACAGGCTCAATGATTACGCCGGCAATCTCATGACCAAACTTAGCAAAGCATTCCTTTAAAGCTTCAATATTGTTATACGGTAAAGTAAGTGTATGTTTAGCAAAATCGGCTGGCACACCTTTCGATGTTGGTTCGCCCTCGCCTAAAGTCAGCAAGCCTGAACCTGCTTTCACCAATAACGAATCTGAATGACCGTGATAGCAGCCTTCAAATTTCACGATTTTGTCACGACCTGTATAACCACGAGCCAAACGAATCGCAGTCATGGTCGCTTCAGTACCCGAACTGGTCATACGAACCATTTCAATTGAAGGCATGATGTCGCAAATCGTGTCCGCTAAAGTGGTTTCATGAACTGTTGGCGCACCAAAACTCAGACCATCTTCAGCCGCAGTTTGGACTGCTTGAATAATATCAGGATGTGCGTGGCCTAAAATCATCGGTCCCCATGAACCAACATAATCGACATAACGCTTGCCATCTACATCCCATAAGTACGCACCTTTTGCCTTTTCAATAAAGACAGGCGTACCGCCAACACCGTTAAATGCACGTACAGGCGAATTTACACCGCCCGGAATATGTTTATTTGCTTGTTTAAATAACTGTTCTTGCTTTGGAGATAAACTCATAAAAGACTCAACCTAAATCGAAAATGAGGAACGACTACAGTTCCACAAGGCGAATGAAAAAATTATGCAAATAACTTGGCCCATGCGTCTACACGAGCAGGAATTTCGGCTGTTGATCGTCCTAATATATCACTAATCACCGCACAAAGGCTCGCCCCCGCATCAATCACAGCTTGAGAATTTTCCACAGTTAGACCACCAATTGCACAAATGGGCACATGATATTTTTGTTTGGCTTGTTGAATAACCTCTATGCCAACATTTCCTGCTTCAGGCTTGGTTGTCGTTGCATATACGGCACCAAAAGCAACATAGCTTGCCCCATCGGCAATTGCTTTGTCAGCCAGCTCTAATGAATTGAGACAAGTACGCCCAATAATGACATCTTGCGCTAAGCGTTGAGTCGCTTCGGTAATTTCACCATCTGACTGTCCAAGATGAACACCTAAACCAAATTTTTCCGCCATTGCCAAATCATCATTAATCACAAAAGGAACTTGGTATTTTTCACAAAGGCTTTTGATTTGTTCGACTTCGGTTGGTTGATCTAATTTCGCTACTTTTTTACGGCGATATTGCAAAACGGCAATATGCCCTGTCCCCAATGCTGCATTTAATTTTTCTAGTAATAATTGGAGAGGATCATCATTGGTAATGAGGTAAACGCCGCGCATTAGAATTTCACTATAAGTAAGTTCACATCAGATTATATTTTCTATTCGGAAATTTAAAGAGAGGTTGTGTGCTAGTGATCAAAATTAAGCTGCCTACATGGCAGTGAACTCCTCACTTCCCCGTTGACCTACACTTTTCTAAATGGCGTATGCCGCCATGAACAGCGCTTGGAGACGTAACTAAGTGGCGTGAATTTTCTAAATGGCGTATGCCGCCATGAACATAACGCAGCCCCCGCTGCTAAGTTTTCACGCTTTCTAAATGGCGTATGCCGCCATGAACACTTCTTAAATGGCTGATCTGCTGATCAGATATTTCTAAATGGCGTATGCCGCCGTGAACTGCTCCAATTTATTTCCAACCCTCCCGACGAACTTTCTAATTTCTAAATGGCGTGTACTGCCGTGAACGTGTCGATTGGGGCAATATGCAAGATGGGCTATTTCTAAATGGCGTGTACCGCCGTGAACACCTTGGGCGTTTTTATGTGAGCGAGCATTAGTTTCTAAATGGCGTGTACCGCCGTGAACAATATGCTTCTAATAATTCAGGTTCAGTTTTTTTTCTAAATGGCGTGTACCGCCGTGAACATCGACTTTTGCGGAGTCCACGCTTTCTAATGTTTCTAAATGGCGTGTACCGCCGTGAACACTTGCAACCTGAACAAGTTGATTTATCTATCTTTCTAAATGGCGTGTACCGCCGTGAACACCTGAAGCATTTAGGTTTTATCAATCAGCAATTTCTAAATGGCGTGTACCGCCGTGAACACTTAAAGTATAAACGAACATGCGCTCAAAAGTTTCTAAATGGCGTGTACCGCCGTGAACGCGCAAGAATAGCAACATGGACACCAAAGCATTTTCTAAATGGCGTGTACCGCCGTGAACTTGGCGTATTATCTAAAGATTCACACCCGTTTTTTCTAAATGGCGTGTACCGCCATGAACCTACATTCGAGTATAAAGCGGATCTATTCCCTTTTCTAAATGGCGTGTACCGCCATGAACTATGACCCGTGATCTTCGCTAGAATCTCAACTTTTCTAAATGGCGTGTACCGCCATGAACGTTATCCTAATTGTTATGGTGCAACTATAAATTTTCTAATCGTACTACGTGATGAATTCAATTTCTAAATGGCGTGTACCGCCGTGAACCTGACGGTCAAACATTAAAAAATATGCTCGATTTTCTAAATGGCGTGTACCGCCGTGAACAATCAGGTGACATAACCGCTCAAGCCGACTTATTTCTAAATGGCGTGTACCGCCGTGAACCATCGACAGGACATGCAAAGTAATCAGTAACTTTTCTAAATGGCGTGTACCGCCGTGAACGCATGCCATCAATCACGCCATCCGTTTCGTCTTTTCTAAATGACGTGTGCCGCCATGAACAAGCTGCGAATAAAGCTGTGGCTGCTACTGGCTTTCTAAATGGCGTGTACCGCCATGAACCTTTACTCAAAGAGATTTACGCGCCTGACATTTTTCTAAATGGCGTATGCCGCCATGAACCAAGAAGATTTGCAAGCCATCGCAGACTACGATTTCTAAATGGCGTATGCCGCCATGAACATCTTGAACAGGGTCCATACCCAATTCATCACTTTCTAAATGGCGTATGCCGCCATGAACAATGAGGGTGAGACAGTACTCGATAACACAATTTTCTAAATGGCGTATGCCGCCATGAACGACTTGAACAACGTGGCATAGAAGCGCATGTCTTTCTAAATGACGTGTGCCGCCATGAACTTGGGTGAATACCCTATTGTTGGTCTAGCTGATTTCTAAATGACGTATGCCGCCATGAACAATTCTCTGCCTCTTTGGTGTACCAAGAAAGCTTTCTAAATGGCGTGTACCGCCATGAACAAAAGACAGCGCCCTTTATTTCGACATATTACTTTCTAAATGGCGTATGCCGCCATGAACCTTATCTGCAATGCTAATGATGTACATGACATTTTCTAAATGGCGTGTACCGCCGTG
>NZ_KB849202.1:464114-465212 GCF_000367985.1 Acinetobacter sp. CIP-A165 | reverse complement strand
TACCGCCGTGAACCAGAAAATCAGTGGTGACTTCATCGGCATTCATTTCTAAATGGCGTGTACCGCCGTGAACACAATCAACCGCCTGCATCCGAACCCACTGGCTTTCTAAATGGCGTGTACCGCCGTGAACGTGAAATCCCAGTCAAATACCATTTTGGCTTTTTTCTAAATGGCGTGTACCGCCATGAACAGTTTGGAACTTACGCACCAAAAACCCAAACTTTTCTAAATGGCGTGTGCCGCCATGAACAATTATGCGAATTAATTGGCTGTGTTGCAGTTTTTCTAAATGGCGTGTGCCGCCATGAACGGGTTAAAGCATCGTTCTTTAGTTAATTACAATTTCTAAATGGCGTGTGCCGCCATGAACCACCACCGCCACAACCCGACAATACTTGTAACTTTCTAAATGGCGTGTGCCGCCATGAACACCTTGATATGACGACTCGTAATAACCCTCAGTTTCTAAATGGCGTGTACCGCCGTGAACACCTGAAGCATTTAGGTTTTATCAATCAGCAATTTCTAAATGGCGTGTACCGCCGTGAACACTTAAAGTATAAACGAACATGCGCTCAAAAGTTTCTAAATGGCGTGTACCGCCGTGAACGCGCAAGAATAGCAACATGGACACCAAAGCATTTTCTAAATGGCGTGTACCGCCGTGAACTTGGCGTATTATCTAAAGATTCACACCCGTTTTTTCTAAATGGCGTGTACCGCCATGAACCTACATTCGAGTATAAAGCGGATCTATTCCCTTTTCTAAATGGCGTGTACCGCCATGAACTATGACCCGTGATCTTCGCTAGAATCTCAACTTTTCTAAATGGCGTGTACCGCCATGAACGTTATCCTAATTGTTATGGTGCAACTATAAATTTTCTAAATGGCGTGTACCGCCATGAACCAGCATTCTTACCTACCCATGATTTACCTTGTTTTCTAAATGGCGTGTACCGCCATGAACTATCTTATGCTGCAAAAAATTTAGATGTTGTCTTTCTAAATGGCGTATGCCGCCATGAACACGTTTGACTTACTACACAAAGCTTTCGACATTTTCTAAATGGCGTATGCCGCCATGAACTTGAT
>NZ_KB849202.1:341492-460705 GCF_000367985.1 Acinetobacter sp. CIP-A165 | reverse complement strand
TGTTAGAACCCATTTAAAGTGTCTATATTCTCACCAATAAAAATGTCTGGTTTATGATGGTTTTTATCACCATGGACTGGATATAAAATATAGATGCTGATCACTATGTCTGATAAAGAAATTCAACGTCTTGCAGTTCTGCAAGACGTTAGAGATCATCGTATTACCCAGGTCCGTGCTGCTGAAATCCTGAATCTTTCCACCCGTCAAATTACCCGGTTATTGCAGAAACTCAATCAAGATGGTGTCTCAGGTATGGCACATGCCAGTCGTGGTCAACCTGGCCATCGTCGCCATGATGACTTGTTAAAATCAAAGTGCCTTTCCATTATTGCTGAACATTTGCTGGGCTTTGGACCCACCTTGGCGCATGAGAAGCTCAGCAGCATGTTTGGTCTGCATATCCCGGTAGAAACGGTTCGTCGCTGGATGACTGCAAATGACCTGTGGATTCCTCGATCCAAGCGTCTGAAACGTCCGTATCAGCCTAGATATAACCGTGATTGCTTCGGTGAGCTGATCCAGATCGATGGCTCATATCATGACTGGTTTGAAGGCCGAGCTTCCAAATGCTGCTTGCTGGTTTATATCGATGACGCCACTGGAAAGCTGTTGCATCTGCGCTTTTGTGAGGCTGAAACGACCTTTGATTATATGCTTTCAACCCGAGCCTACATTGAGCAATACGGCAAGCCTTTAGCGTTTTATAGCGATAAACACTCGGTATTCCGAGTGAATCAGAAATCGAGCCAAGATAGCCAGATCACGCAATTTGGGCGGATTCTGAATGAGTTAAATATTGATATTATCTTCGCCAACTCACCCCAGGCTAAAGGCCGTGTGGAACGTGCCAATAGAACACTCCAGGATCGCCTGATCAAGGAAATGCGCCTAGAAGGTATCTGTTCAATTGCCGAGGCAAATGCCTGGCTGCCCTGCTTTATTGAGCATTTCAATCAGAAGTTTGCCAAGTGTGCGCGAAACTCAAAGAATTTACATCGGCCATTAACCGAATCTCATCTTGAACTGGATGATATTTTTACCTGGCAGGAACCGCGTAAGGTCACCAAGAATCTGACCCTGACCTATGACAAATGTATTTATCTGCTTGAACCGATAGAGCTGAATCATAAGCTTGTTGGGCAATATATTTCATTTCTGGAGTACCCGGATGGGACTGTGGCCCTCATGCACGAGGGACGAAAGCTCAACTACAGCATTTTCAATAAGTTAGCTGGGCTACAGCAGAATGAGATCGTTGAGAATAAACGGTTAGGTACAGTTCTGGCACATATTCAGCAACAGCATGAAGAGTTGGAAAAACAGAATAAACGTTCCCGTCTCAAGAAAAGTATGCCGAGTCGTAAAGCTCAGAAAGCTGTTATTGAACAAAGAAAGTTAAATCCTGTGCTTGACTCTTGTGGTTAAAAACAGGACATTTTAAATGGTTTATCGCATAGACATTTTAATTGGTGAATAACATGCCGCCATGAACTTGCACGTTCATCTTCATCATCATCACTAACATTTCTAAATGGCGTATGCCGCCATGAACAAGCATGTAAATCAACTATCAGACTTCACAAATTTCTAAATGGCGTATGCCGCCATGAACTATAAAATTATAGTAAAAATATAAGTTACAACAAGTATTTATCATGGATTTTGGCATGTTACCCAATCAAAAAATGGCTTGTTGTAACTTATTGATTTTATTAAGCTGTTAAAGAGTAGAAAAAATATTGGGTCAAAACTCTGGAACTGTTGCAGTTCTGCTTAGCCCATACGTTCCAAATTTCCCATCTTTCGCCTCATCAGCAACAGACTTACCAATATATAAGCGATACGGTCGATCTATATTTTCCTCACGTTTAGCACTAAGACTTTTTAGACTAACATAAGGCTCAACCACAGGTAGCTCAACATATTGTTTAAAATGCTGCTTAGCTTCATCCAAAGAAATATTTCGGCGTTGTGCTTGATGAGCAATGCGCTCCTCTAAACTCATCTTTGGATTAACACGGTAATAATGTGCATAGCCTGTGATCTTAGCTTTCGGCACTTCACGCGGTTGAATGATGTGCACATAATCCATCAATCGTTCTAGCCACTGACCTAAATTAAGCTGCTGTAACTCATTTTCCGTTTTTGCAAAGATACGAATTTTTGTACCCAAAAATCCAAGTTTCTTTTGCTCATTGATACGATATTGAGGAAAAGAAACTCCGAGATAGCTCCTTTCCTGCTCATCACTATGTTCGGCAAAAGCAATATGGAGCTGGGTATAAACTTTTGACCAAATAAAATAGGGGGAAATTTCATCTTGATCAATCAAGGTAATTTCTTGATACCAATCCATCAATTACTCCTTGCCACTTTGACCAAAAACTCCACCACGTACCAAAACTGCCATCACGTAATGCTCTTGTTCAGGATTCTCAAGTGACTCCCCCAGTGCATATTTATCAAATAAGCTAAAAAAGTCTTTTTTATCTTTAGGCGTACGATAAGCCTTTCCAAGATTGGTTACTGCGCCGTATGGCTCAATCGCAATTGCAGTTTTCTTCTCATCAAATTCAGGATACCAAGTATCAACTGTACGTAATGCATTACCAATTTTTTGAGAGTGCATTGCAGCAACATCATTCACATGATATAGAATTTTACTCTTATCGCCCTTCCCTTTATCCAATACCAACTCTTCACTTGGGTAAACTTCTTGAGCTTTGCCAACCAATGCATAAGCTTCAATTTTAATTAATAAATATGGTATTTCACCTCTTAAAGCTTGTGCAATTTGATTCGCCAAGTTTTGTACTTTCTCATCAACTTGATCAAAGTCATGCAATGGGTATTCCAAAGCATTAAACGATACTTCTGGTTGATCATTAACTGTGACAATAACTTCTACTTTTTCCGCTCCCACACGGTTACGCCATAAGAAACGAGCATTGGCGATATTGAGAGCATAACGTTTTGCTAGCTCTGTAAAACCATATTGCTGGATATAACTATTAGGCTTTGTTGCACAAAGATTTGAAATGCAAAGCGCCCCTAATTGAGCCAAATTTAAGGCGTAACTTGGGTAAGTGGTCGACCTAATTCCGTAAATCTGTTAAGGACTGCCACACGTGCATGGATCTCATTGACTTGGCTATCAAAACTCCTTGCACTGAGTTTATCTCCTAATAATTTGATGCAATGCATCTTAGTTTCAACCAAACTTCGCCGATGATAGCCTGACCATTTTTTCCATAGTGTCCTGCCTAAACGTTTAATTGTTCGAAGTAATTCATTTCGCTCTAGCGAGCTACTCTTTGTATCTTTCCATGGTTTCGCATTTTTTCTAGGTGGAATCACCGCATGCGCTTGCCGATCTGCAATGACCTGACGGCATTGCTTGGTGTCATAAGCTCCATCGGTATAAACAGAGTTAATCTGCTCATCTTGTGGAATCTGATTAAGTAAATCACCAAGCACCTGTGAATCACTGACATTATTGGTTGTAAGCTGAACTGCTCGTATTTGTAGGGTTTTAGCATCTATACCAATATGAAGTTTACGCCATTGGCGACGATATTCAGGTCCATGTTTCTTGCGTTTCCATTCGCCCTCACCTAGAAACTTCATGCCTGTAGAGTCCATGAGTAGATGCAGCCCATCGCTACTTTTTTGGTAGCTGATTACAATATCAATATGCTTTTGTCTTCTACAAAGCGTGGTGTAATCTGGAGCTATCCAATTTAATCCGCAAAGTTTAATCAGACTTTGCACAAAGCCAGTGACCATACGTAAAGACAGACGGAATAAGGATTTAATCATTAAGCAGCATTGGATGGCTGCGTCGGAGTAGGTTTGATTTCGCCCTTGTTTACCGATGGACGGAGCATACCATTGCGTAGCAGGATCAAACCAAATGGCAATATTTCCGCGACTCATGAGTGCTCGGTTATATGCGGGCCAATTGGTTGTGCGGTAGATTTTGTGTGCAGGCTTCTTCATTTGAAAATTATATCGCTGAAAAACCCTTTACAGATAGGTTTGTGCAACAAAGCCATTGAGAGATAAAAGTGACGATCATATATTTTCTCCATTTTCAGAAGAAAACCGTTGTAATGATTGTTCTTTCACCTGCTCAAACATAAAGTCCAAACATTTATACTCAGTAAATTTTTGCAAGATTTGCTGACGGAACTCCTGCTCTTTCATACCCTCTTTGGCACAAATAAACGCCCACGGTAAAACCACCGCATCCTTAATTAAATCTGCGACATCAAAGACCAAAGCACCTCGTCTAGTTTTACCATGCATCACCGCAAAACCATGATTGATACCCAAGACCCAAAGTGTTGTGGCAGCCAATCCATAAGCCAGATAATTGCCATGATTCAAAAAGTCGTTTGCTAGATCACCTTGTTCAGGATTACGCTCAAAACCAAGCTTACAACGTGTCGCTGCAATTTTATAAAGTTGCTTCGTCGTTTGTGCCTCTGCCAGTAATAGATCACCCACCTTACTTTGATGCGGTATTTTCTTCTCAAAACCAGTTAAAGCTTGCTGAATATCGAGATCATCCAGATAAAAACCCTCATCTTTGAGATCTTTATCTTTCGCCCAAATTTTGCGAATAAACTCAATACGTGCCAGTTGAAACTGTTTAGCAACCGCTAAACGTTTTGCATCATCAAACCAAAAACTCATCCAGCCTTGCATATACTCGGTTGGACGATATTCACTTTGAGGCATCATCCATTCAATTTCTGATCCCATAAATAGAGGCGTTCCTCCACCCCCTGTAAAACCCACCAACACTCCTGCACTTGCAAGCATTCGCATCGCAGCTTGCGTAATTGAAGTGCCTGTCCCTAATAAAATGACCGTGGTATTGGCAATCGGAATATTCCAATATTGATTTTCATTTTTAGCTTCGGTGAGATATAAAACGCGACCATCTTTTTGCATCACACGACAATGCTCAAGATAATAAAGATTGGCACGTTTCGAATGGAGTATTGCTTTTAAATCTGAAGGGTTGAGTTGTTCCATTCTTATAATTTCTCTTATTTTTTATGATAATACTTGAACGTTTGATAATAAAAAAGCTGCCGAAGCAGCTTAGCGACGTATTATGTCGTTTTAACTCTGATTATTTTTTAGCAATGATTCAACTTAGGAATCTATCTTATCAAATTGACGATCAACCAAACTCAAACGTCCACGTGCAACATCGGACAACATCCGCCAATCCGAAATAAAGCTAAAAAGCGGCTGTTTAAAACTTGCAGGTTTATTATGTTCAAAGAAGAAATGCCCAACCCATGCACAGGCGTAACCCGACAATAAACCATAAGCCAAATATTTGGCTTTGCGCTGACGAATCGCTTTACTAAAGAAATATAAGCCAACTGAACTTCCCGCTACATGCAAACGGCGGCTTGCGATACTACGATGCTCAGTTAAATAAAAGCGATAAAATTCATCATAGTTTTTTATTGGCAATGAAAATTCCACTGGCTTGGTCAATGTCGCTGGTGCATTCATTTTGATCGTCCTAATCCTATATAACGCTCATGACACGGTACTGTATTTTTTGTACAAAATAAAGTCATTGCATGCCAACAAAGCGATACTCTATTGATATACCACCTTACGAGCTATAGCTCTCATTGCGAGATCGGCTTTTTTGGCGCAAGATAGTACAGTATGAAAAACAACGATCCACAAGTAAAATACACCCATTTTAAATTCTTCATTCTAAAAGATCAGGAGTCACGGCATCATGGAAATAGAACTTAAATTTCAACTTCCTGCATCTAAGAAAAAAAGTGTTCTACTGGCATTAAATAAGCAAAAAGCGCAAAAAATTCGATTACAAGCAAAATACTACGATACCGCTGATCGCCTACTGGCAAAGAACCACGTTGCGATTCGTCTGCGTCAGGAAGGTGAACATTGGGTTCAAACCTTTAAGGCGGCGAGTAAAAATCATTTACAACGGATTGAAGAAGATATTCATTTGGGTCAATGTGAACAAGAACCCGAGCTGGATTTATCTCTGTATCAACATAACCAAACTGTTCAAGACATTTTACGCGAGCTGCTAGGTGATACACATGCTGATTTACTTTTGCAGTTCCAAACCGATGTTGAGCGCACATTTCACGTTTTTGAATTCCAAGGTTCTCAGATTGAAGTCTGCCTCGATGATGGCGAAATTCGTACACCAACTAATCAAGCCAAAATCTGTGAGATCGAGTTTGAGTTAAAACAGGGATCGGCTCGAGATCTGATTATTTTTTCAAATCACTTAGTAGAAAAATATCAATTATGGCTCGATGTACGCAGTAAAGCTGAACGAGGCAATTTACTGGCGATGGGGGAAAAAGTCTCTCCAGCAACCAAAGCCAAAACACTTCAACTCAAACCAGAGTTTTCGGCTGAACAAGCCCTCAAACTGATTATTGAAAATAGTTTAAATCAGATTTTACCCAATGCCGCTGCAATTGCTGATGGTGTTGCTGAAGCAGAACATATTCATCAAGCGCGTGTTGGTTTACGACGTTTACGCTCAGCACTCAAGCATTTTTCACATTGGTCAACGCAAATTGATGCGACTTGGGAAAGTGATTTGGCTGACATTTTCAGGGCTTTAGGACAATCGCGTGATAATGATGCCATTCAAGATTCAGTCATTCCGTTGATCAAAGAAGTTTGTGATTTTGAATTTCCATTCAATGCTCAAGCGACGGCAAATGTCACTAAACTTTTAAGTAATACCAAAACCACCCAACTGTTTTTATCACTACTCAGCTTTAGCTATAGTGAAAATGAATCAAAAACCAAACTCACAAAACAAGTGGCCAAAAGCTTGACAGGGCTTTATCAAAAAATCCTAAAAGATGCCGCTCAATTCTCTGATCTTCCTATCGAACAGCAGCATCGTACCCGTAAACGCGTCAAGCAGTTACGCTACTGCATCGACTTCGTATCAGGCTTATATCCTGAAAAGAAGGTTCAGCAATTCCTAGATAAGTTACAGCCGATTCAGGAGTATTTAGGTTTTTATAATGACTTGTTTGTGGCTGAGCAAATTTTTCAGCAGCATACGGCGAAGCAATCGCAATTTTTATTTGCTTTAGGTTGGGTCAAGGCGCAGCAACCGCATGTGATGAAAAAAGCAGATAAAAAGCTCCAAGTCTTGTCTCATAAAGATATTTTCTGGGAGTAATTACCGATACTTCCCAAAAATCTTCCACGTGCCATTATCGGCAATCGGATCACTGTAACTATCATTACGTTGCTTACGTGGTTTATCCCGTGCATCAACCAATTTAAAATGCGGCTCTACAGTTAAAATCATGCCATTCATATAAAAACGGGTTCGCGTATATTCGCTCTGGCCATGCTGAAATACATAAGTCCGCAGATCAATAAATTCACGGTGTGCGACCAACGCTGCCGTGTCATCACTTTCAAGCCATTCTTGCATCGCAAAAATCTGGTCTGTATCAAACTGTCCACATTTTTCGACTAAAGCTGCCACGCCCCGAAACGTTTTTGATTCCTTCGCTCGGGTTCTATTAATCCGAATCCGATCCACATGAAAGAAAAACAGAGGTAAATTCAAATGACTCGGTAAATGAATCACGTCTACGATTTCATCTTGCATAAATGGCTGACAAAGCTGTTGTGCCCTTTCAATCAATGGTTGCCATTGACGATAGTACTCATCCACCTCTGCTTGCAGTCCATAGTAAATCGGTAAGCCCTCCACCTGTTGTAAAAGTTGCGGTGGATGGATATGTTGACGAAGTAAGGCAATATCTGTTTTTAGACTTTGAATAGCGATTGCATCTTGCATCATGATTATTCTAATTGCTTAGGCTATTTTAGATTAAGGCAACGGTTTTGTTTATGCAAGGCTTTGTCTATAATGTCTGATCTTGTTTTCGTTGGAAAAGACCATGTCTCAAAAAATTAATGCGACTGATGTAACAGAAGAAGAAGCTTTAAATGCGATTTTTTTTGAGCGTGCGGATGAGTTTATCAAACAAGCCAATGATTTTTGCCGTCCACAAAAAGGTCAACAAGCAAAACCTGAAGAATTACGTGCCCAAGTCAGTGCTGCCATGTTATTCGGAACTGCTCGTTTTAATACGTGGGTCGCTGCCAACAACTTTAAAGATGGCAATGAAATGCGTGAAGCTAAAGAACAAGTGATGTCTTACTTGTTGCAACAGTTTCAAATGATGTTAGAAGATAATTTTGATGAATATTGCGAACAGTTTGAAAACTATCTTCGTTTCCGTAAAAACGAAGATTTTCATACGCATAAGCATGATGATAAGTAATTAAGTAAACCTAGAATCCGTTTTATATAAAAAAGGCATTGAATGATTCAATGCCTTTTTTAATGTACTAAAATGCGGTGTGAACCAAATAACTAGTGTAGGCAATAAAGCTAAATACCCACACGCCCCCTTTGACACGCCCAATTCGTCCTTGACCTTTCAGACTCAACGTAAACAGCAATAGGCTCAGGGTAAGTGCGCCCATAACCACCATATCTCGATGGAGCACTTCTTGCGGTACGATAGTCGGATGAATGACACCTGCAAGCCCGACTACAGCTAAGGTGTTAAACATATTCGAACCAATGATATTGCCGATCGCGATATCAATCTCACCCTTTCGAGCCGCCGCAATAGAAGACGCCAACTCAGGTAATGATGTACCGATCGCGACAACTGTTAATCCAATTACCAACTCACTCACACCAAAGGCTTGAGCGATTTCAACAGCCCCCCAAACCAGTAAGCGAGAGCTTATGACTAAAACAATCAAACCGAAGATAAGCTGAAGAATTGAGGTTTTTAATGGCGTTTCGTGCTTCTTTAGCTCGATATCAAACTCATGGCTCAATATGTCGCTTTGATTGCGCATCCCGTACCAGATCGTCCATCCCATATAGAGAAGCAGCATGAACAGCATCAAAATGCCATCGATACGGCTCAACACACCATCAAAAATTTGTAGGATACAAATCGCTGTCACCAAAAGTAATATTGGCAGCTCTTTACGAACGACAGCCGAATGCACCATGATCGGATGAATTAGAGCAGTAATACCGAGAATAAGCGCAATATTGGCAATATTCGACCCGTAGGCATTTCCTAATGCAATACCTGGATTTCCATCAATAGCCGCCATGATAGAGACGACAATCTCAGGCGCGGATGTACCAAAACCAACGATAACCATACCCACCAATAAAGGCGGCATACCTAAGTAGCGTGCGGTAGCAGATGCACCATCAACAAATTTATCAGCACTTAACACCAATAAAATTAAGCCGAGAAGCACAGCAAGTGCTGCCAAAATCATGTTAATCCCCTTTCGTTTTCTTGCTTAAAATTCATCATAAATACTGATTCAATCCATTTTATGATGTGATTTAAAAACAGAAGAAACATGCAGAATAGTAGCAGCACAAACTTTTTTTAAATCACTTTAAAATGTGAAGGTTCCAAATTAACGATTGTCCTGCGCTTTGCCATATTGGTCCGCCATGACTTCAACAAAATGTTCAAGTTTAATGTATTTTTTAATCACGGCATCTACATCGGCTTTACTGAGTTGGGCGAACGCTTGATCTCGAACAGCTCGATCTAATAAAGTTTTGTTGCGTTCCAATTGTCCCGTCAACATGCCGTGGATATTACGTTCATCTTCCAACGCTGTCACACGCTTTTTCATAATATCAGCTTTGGCTGCTTCAACTTCCTGTGCAGTCACACCTTTATTTAACAGATCAGTCAGCACTTTATGTACGGACTGTGACACTTGGTTAGAACGCCCAGCCGTATAATTTGCTGTAATACTCAAAGTACCATCATCGACATCAGGATCTAAACTCAAACCACTACCAAAACCATATACTAAAGCATTCTTCTCGCGTAACTCTTGCGCTAAACGCGATGAAAGTTGAGAGTTTCCTAAAATATGGCTCAGTACAATTAAGGCTGGCGCATCTTTGTGATATGAACCGACTGGCAGCGCTAAAACACTTTGATAGCTACCAAACTCACGCTGCTCGGATAAGGCATGAATTTTTTGTGCTTTATATTCCGTGTATTGCCCTGTGACTTTCTTAAACGGTTGCTTAGCCTTCCAAGAAGCAAAAGTTTTCTTTAAGGTCTTCTGCATCTGCTTCGGATCAAAATCACCTGTTACTGCGATCTGAGCGTAATTGGTCACAAAGAACTGATCATAAAACTGCTTCACCTGTGCTTGTGTCGCTTCGTTTAACTGTTTTTTGGCTAACTCAGGTTCAAAGTGGTAACGCAAATCACCCGGTTGATAGATTTCCAAAACTTTAGATAAAGTCATTGACGCCACCACAGCAGGCTCAGTATATGGTCGATCCAACACCGACAAACTTTGATTTTTTGCTAAATCAAATTCAGACTGGGCAAACTTAGGCTGCTTTACGACATCCAGAATAAAGCCTAAAAAGTCTTCAAACTTATCTTTTTTCGCCTGAACAACCAGCGTTAAACCATTGCCATTTGAATTGACCGATGCACCGCCACTGGCTGCAATGGCTTTATCGGTGATTTCTTGTAAGGTATGTTTCTCCGAACCACGCAACATCAAATAACTGGTCAAATCCAATGTGGTTGCTTTACCAAATAGAGATTTTTCATCGCCAAAATCTAAACTGATCGTAGCGTAGGTTTTATCATCACGGGTTGCGGTTGGGAACAAGGCGTAGCGAATCCCATTCTTTAACTGACCGCGTTGGATCTTTTGCTCATTTTTCTTTAATTGCTGAGCAGACTGCGTGACAAATTGTGCCACTTCTTGTTGATAGACTTTGACATCTTTTAATGGCTCAGCCTTTTCAGCACTTTGGTCTAGAGTCTTTGGTTTCTCTTCAGCTTTAAGCGTCATGGCCTGCTTTTGGTCTTCAGGTGTCGGTAAGATATCACCTAAAATACGATGCGATGGAACCAAAAAGTCCTTCAAGGTTTGATTCATATCTTTCAATTTTAAGTCTTGAACCGCTTGTAAGTCCTTAAAATATTGATCCCACTGACCATGTGAAGAAACCGCATAATCACTTAAGCGTGATCCTAAAGCCACTGCATCATTGGCAATGCTTTCCGCTGTATTTTGAGAAATATTTTTTATCCGCTGTAATTCAGCCTCAGTGAATGGCTGACTATTTTCAACGCCAACTTTTAATGCTTCATCCACTTTTTTTGCATCATGATTTGGTGCATAAATTGCGCCCATAAATACAACGTTAAAGTCTTGATCTAACCATGTGGTGGCTTGCACTGCGGTACTGATCCCAGTTTCAACCATATTTTTATATAAACTGCCACTTGGTTGCATGGTATATAAGGCGGGTGCAAGCGCTAAAGTCGGTTGCAACTGGGTATTTTTACCATTCATATAAATATGAAACTTCGCAAGATCACTGCCCTTTTGTACGGTGAACTGGCGTTGGGCAATTTTGCTTGCATCTAACACCGGTACTTTTACAGGGGCTGGCACAGTGCGAGCTGGAATTGGACTAAAGTATTGGTCAACTTTATTTAAAACTTCAGTTTTATCGAATTTACCTGAAATCACCATCACGGCATTATTCGGTGCATACCATGTTCGATAAAATTGATTTAACTCATTCATGGTAATGGATTTCAATTCAGGTAAATCACCAATCGGCAAACGACCTAAATATTGATTTCCATAGGCGGCTTTTAGCATCTGATCCATTAAAACAGCAAAAGGTTGATCCATACGGATCTCACGTTCACGTTTTACGATCTCGATTTCTGATGGGACAAATTTTTCTTGGAGTACCAATTTATCCATACGCTCAGATTCGAGATATAAAATTTCATTCAGGGCATTTTTTTCTGGACGGACAATGTTAATGTACTTCGTGGCGTAATAATCGGTACTGGCATTGGTCATCAAAGTGAATTGATCTAAGCGACGTTGGAACTCATCGCCTTTTACATTTTGTGTGCCTTTAAATGCCAAATGTTCAAGTAGATGTGCTAGCCCGCCTTTACCTTTTGGATCATTCAGTGAACCTGTTAAATAAACCGTATTTACATAAACTTTATTTTCTTTATCGTTCGGCGCAAGAATCACTCTAAAGCCATTATCTAATTTATATTCTTCAATATTCTTTTCAGTTTTTACCAGTACTGTCTGAGACCAAGACGTCGCACTCAATCCAATTAAACAAAGCGAGAGAGTAAGCTGCTTAAACCGCATTAACATAGATTATCCAAGTATTTATGGTGATTTAAATAAAAATGACAAACTATAGTAGAGAACGAGCGGTGTTTTTAATAGTGATGTTTTGCAAAAAGCTGTTTACTTAAACAGCTTTTTCTTTGCGTTTATAATGTCAGCAGACTCTATGTCTCAGTTAATCATAAGTTCCGCTTGCATATACAGTTTTGCATAACCAGAAATTTCAATCCGATCTTCAGATTCAACCACACAGTCTAAAACGCCACCACGTTTAGATGCTTGAAAAGCAATAAGCTGTTTTTGATTCAACTTTTCTGCCCAAAGCGGCACGATGCCTGTATGAATTGAGCCAGTAACAGGGTCTTCACCTATGCCAACGGCTGGGGCAAAATAACGGGATACGCAATCAAACTGCCCCTCACCTCTCGCTGTAATCGCTACATCCGGTTGCGACGCAGTAATCGCAGTACGCACTTTTCCCAATTGTTTTAATTTTTCCAGATCAGGCTGTTCATCCAACACATCCTGTACCGTCTCGTACTCCACAATAAATGCTTGCGTGTTGCGATAAACCGCTTTAAATGGTTTAGTTAAACCATCACGTAATTCTTGTGGATATTCGGAGACCAATGCTGCTCTGCGAATCGGAAAATTCATTTTAATTTTGCCATCATCATCTTGATTGACTACAAAAATTCCGAGTTTACGCACATGAAATTGAATTGTTTTTGCAGCTGTATAATCCTTGAATAAAACAAAAGCACTGGCTAATGTGGCATGACCACAAAAATCTACTTCGTCTATAGGTGCAAACCAACGAATTTCATAGTTAGTATCATCTAACTTTTTCACAAAAGCCGTCTCAGACAAGTTATTTTCCATAGCGATATTCTGCATCAAATCGTCATCTAACCACGTATCTAAGACAATGACTGCCGCAGGATTACCCTTAAATAATGTTTGGGTAAAAGCATCAACTTGGTACATTTTCATCGTTGGAAACTCTCAATATTTTTCAGTTATTTTGAACCGAAGGTTTATAAATCATAGATACAGTTTTTTCTAAATTTGCGATACAAACCATATCTAAGAATTTTACGTGAAACTTGTACCAAATAGAGGAAAGCCTGCTTATTTCTTTTCAGTCACCCAAAGGGTAATGATTCCTTGAACGACGACAACGCCATCTGCCCTAGAAGCCTGCACTTTGACTTGCAAATCTCCCGTTTTCCAATCTTGTTCAACGATGGCTGTAAGTCGAATATCAGAATCAGCTTTCGCCAAATAATCAACCTGCATCCCTTTTGGCAACCATCTTAGATGAGCTGGCACAGAAGCTTCTGCCAGAACGCCCATGACATATTCCAATCCATTGCAAATCGCAATCACGTGAACTGTACCAATATGATTTTCGACAGTTTTGTTTTTTGACATACTTGCTTCACAATAATTGCGTTCAAGTTTGCTAATAACTGGGTCAACCGTTTGAAAATAGGGTGCTTTTCGACTCACAATTTTTGAAAGTAAAGTTAATCCACCGGGAATATTCTTCAATCCATTGTAAGCGTTGAGTACATAATTGCCTTGAGGACGTATATTTTTTTTGAGTTTTTGAATTGCGGTATTAAATAGATTAGCCATTTTTAAATTGATTTAAATGAATTTCAAATAAGTTAACACATTGAAATCTATATCTCGAACGTTCCCATAGCATTTGTCTGAACCTCTAGGTCACACATTTTCCATGTAGGTAATATAAAAAAGAGCGGTCATCGCCGCTCTTTGAAGATCATTAAATAGCTTTAATCGCCCATATGCGAAATTATTGCTTGACCAAATTCCGAACAACGCAACAAGGTTGCATTTGGCATTAAACGCTCAAAGTCATAGGTGACAGTTTTTGCTTCAATCGCACCAGAAACGCCTTTGATAATCAGATCCGCAGCTTCCGTCCAGCCCATATCACGTAGCATCATTTCCGCAGAAAGAATGATCGAACCGGGATTGACTTTATCTTGACCAGCATACTTCGGCGCTGTTCCATGTGTCGCTTCATACACTGCGATCGCACCGCCAATGTTGGCACCCGGTGCAATCCCAATACCACCGACTTCGGCAGCAAGTGCATCAGAGATATAGTCACCATTTAAGTTCAGCGTCGCAATCACTGAATAGTCGGCTGGGCGCATTAAAATTTGTTGCAAGAACGCATCTGCAATCACATCTTTAATGATGATGTCTTTGCCTGTTTTAGGATTTTTGATCTTGACCCAAGGACCACCATCAAGCAGTTCGCCACCAAAGCGTTCCATCGCAAGCTCATAGCCCCACTCTTTGAACGCGCCTTCGGTGTACTTCATAATGTTACCTTTGTGAACCAATGTCACTGAAGGTTTATCATTATCAATGGCAAATTGAATGGCTTTACGTACTAAACGCTGCGTGCCTTCTTTTGATACTGGTTTAATCCCGATACCACAGCCTTCTGAGAAACGGATTTTGGTCACACCCATTTCTTCTTTTAAGAATTTAATGACTTTCTTGGCTTCTTCAGAATCAGCTTTCCATTCAATCCCTGCATAGATATCTTCCGAGTTTTCACGGAAAATCACCATGTCGGTTAATTCAGGATGTTGCACTGGCGATGGTACGCCTTCGAACCAGCGTACTGGTCGTACGCACACGTATAAATCTAATTCTTGGCGTAAAGCCACGTTCAATGAACGAATACCACCACCTACAGGGGTGGTTAAAGGCCCTTTAATTGATATAATGAATTCACGTAAAGCGTCAAAAGTTTCTTCTGGCATATATGTGCCGTAAATTTTGTCTGCTTTTTCACCGCAGTAGACTTCCATCCATTCAATCGAACGCTTACCGCAATAAGCTTTTTGAATCGCAGCATCTACTACTGCTTGCATTGCTGGTGTAATATCCACACCAATACCATCGCCTTCAATAAAAGGAATGATTGGATGATTTGGAACATTCAGTGACAGGTCTGCATTCACTGTGATTTTGTCACCATCTGCAGGAACCACGATCTTCTGATAACCCATTGTATAGGCTCTCCCTCATGTTGCTGGCAAGTAAATATATGCCTTCTTTGGCATACTTTAATTTTTTATTTGCGTAAAATAGTCTAATCCAATCTAGTTTGTTTTGAGATTTATATGAGAAATAACAACATTTCTCATATAAATAAAAGCATAAGTTTACCAACCCCCATAATCTAGAAGTAGTATTTATTTATGAGAATAGTGGTCTTCAATAAGCCCTATGATGTGCTTTCACAGTTCCGAGAAGATACGGCACACTTAACGGTTTCAAATTTTATCAGCGATCCTGAGCTTCGTATTGCAGGTCGTTTAGATTTAGACTCTGAAGGTCTGATGTTTTTGACCGATCATGGGGGTTTAAATCAGTTCATTACCCACCCAAGCAATAAGAAGTATAAAACCTACCTTGCTCAAGTCGATGGTGATGTCACCGAAGAAGCCTTAGAGCAACTACGTCAAGGTATCGAACTTGCGGATGGTCTAACCTTACCTGCGAAAGCAAGTAAAGTTGATGAGCCAGATTGGTTATGGGAACGTACCCCACCTGTCCGCTTTCGTGCCAACATTCCAACAACTTGGATTGAGCTACAAATCTGTGAAGGGCGTAACCGCCAAGTACGCCGTATGACGGCTGCGGTTGGTTTTCCAACTTTACGTTTGATTCGTACTCAAATTGGCTCGATCAATTTGGTTAAACTTGGTTTAAAACCGGGTGAAAAAGTCGAAATCGAACCGTTGCTTTATTCTGACTTTAAGGATGTGCCAGCGGATAAACCGTATGAAGGCCGTTCTTTCGCGAAAAAGTCGACCAATAAACCACATTTTTCTCGCTCAAAAGATAAAGCGCGTGAAGAAAAAGGTGAAGCACCGTTTAAAGGTAAGAAAAAAGCCAGTGGTGGTACCACACGCATTTGGCAAATGGATGAAAGTGAAAAACCACGTCGCAAGACCAATGGTACGACACGTCCAAATACCAAAGCGCCACGTGGTCGTCGTCCACGTTAATTTTCTCAGTTAAAAAAAGATGCGAAACGCATCTTTTTTTTAGAAAGGATTCGCTCCCTCAATGTGACAAACAAAAAACCAGCGCATACGCGCTGGTTTTTTTGTTTGCGAGTAAGACGAGCGATCTCATCTTAGCTCACATCAATAACATTAAACGGCTGCAAGAACAGCATTGAAAGTGGCACTTGGACGCATCACTTTACTGATTTTGTCCAAATCAACTAAGTAGTAACCACCAATATCAGCAGGCTTACCTTGAACTTCAGCAAGTTCAGCACCAATTTTCTGCTCATTTTCAGCCAAGCTCTTCGCTAGTGGAGCGAATGTGGCTTTCAACTCAGCATCTTCGTCCTGTGCAGCAAGCGCTTCTGCCCAATATAACGATAGATAGAAATGGCTACCACGGTTGTCAAGCTCACCAGTACGACGCGACGGAGACTTACCACTGTCGAGTAATCTATCTGTTGCTTGATCAAGTGTTTTAGCTAACAACTTGGCACGGGAATTGTCTTCTTTAATCCCCATCTCTTCCAATGACGCTGCTAAAGCAAGGAATTCACCAAGTGAGTCCCAGCGTAAGTGGTTCTCTTCGACCAATTGCTGCACGTGTTTCGGTGCCGAACCGCCTGCGCCAGTTTCATACATACCGCCACCCGCCATTAACGGAACGATCGACAGCATTTTCGCAGAAGTACCCAATTCCATGATCGGGAACAAGTCAGTGAGGTAATCACGTAAAATGTTACCTGTCACTGAAATGGTATCTAAACCACGTGCTACACGCTCAAGTGTATAACGCATCGCACGGACTTGAGACATGATTTGAATATCAAGTCCTTCTGTATCGTGCTCTTTTAGATACTCTTCGACTTTCTTGATCAATTCATTTTCATGCGGACGGTACGGGTCAAGCCAGAAGATTGCTGGCATGCCTGAATTACGTGCGCGCGTAACCGCAAGTTTCACCCAATCACGAATCGGTGCATCTTTCACCTGACACATACGCCAGATGTCGCCTTCCTCAACGTTTTGTGACATCAACACTTCACCTGTTTCAAGATCAGTGATGTTGGCAACACCAGCTTCAGTAATCTCGAAAGTTTTGTCGTGCGAGCCGTATTCTTCAGCCTTTTGCGCCATTAAACCAACGTTTGGCACAGTCCCCATCGTTCTTGGATCAAAGTTGCCGTTCCATTTACAGAAATTGATCATTTCCTGATAGATACGAGCAAATGTAGACTCTGGCATAACTGGGCGAATTCAAACATGAGGTGCGACAGTTTGAAAAGTCTTATGATAATCAACAAGCTGAGCAAATTTCTCTAATGGTGTAAGCCAATCTAACGCTTTTCTAGGACGAGTATTCAGTGACATGGCAACTTGATTTAAATAATGCTGATCTGCCTGATTTAAATCAATCCCTTTAGGTAAATATTGCCTAATTAAACCATTCATATTTTCGCATGTGCCTTTTTGCCAGGGTGAATGTGGGTCACAGAAATATACATCTATGCCTAAATCTTCTTCAAGTATTTTATGTTCTGCCATCTCGCGTCCACGGTCATAGGTCAACGTTTTACGCAGTTCTGCAGGTAAATATTTCAGAGCTTCAGTTAAAGCCTTGCGCACTGATTCTGCCTTTGCATCAGGTAATGTTGCCAAGATACAGAGCCGTGTATTTCGTTCAATAAGTGTTGCTATCGAACTTTTATTGTCTTTACCTTTAATTAAATCAGCTTCCCAATGACCCGGTATTTTTCTTTCTTGAACTTCGGCTGGGCGCTCATGAATAGTTTTAATATCCTGTAATATAGAATCTTTTTTAGGTTCACCGTTAGCTTTTCGCTTTTTATTTTCATGACGCAGACAGGATAATAAGTCTTTTTTCAACTCACCCTTTGGTAATGCTCGTATCGTTGAATAAATCGTTGTATGGCTTACATTCATTGTTTGATCCAAATCAGGAAATGTCTTTAAACGCTTTGCTATTTGCTGAGGAGACCATAAACAACGGATCGCTTCAACAATAAATTTCCAGAGGATTGAATCGATTTTGAGTTTTCTGTGACCACGTCTACGTCTAGCGAAGGTGTTATCAGAAGCATATTGAGCTTGATAAACGTCATTGATGCTATTTCTTTTAAGCTCACGATAGATCGTACTAGGATGTCTTTTAATGAGTTCAGCAAATTTTCTGGCTGAAAAGCCTTCTTTTCTTGACTCAAGCATTAATGCAGTACGATCTTCAAAGTTAAGATGATGGTATGACAATTTTATATACTCCATAAACCCTTTAAATTAATTAGGTGGTTTATGTCGCACTTCAAGTTTTACTCTGCCCTGCTTTACAGTCATACTGTTTGCCATCGGCACCCCACATTTTACCGCCACCACGAATCATCGCAGGCATAGACGCATCGACAATGATGTCGTTTGGCGAATGGAAGTTGGTGATCCCTTTTGCTGAATCAACCATTGCCAGCGCAGGACGATGTTCCTGACAAGCATGTAAATCTTCAATGATTTCTTCACGTAGTGATGTTGGTAGTGTCTCGATCTTCTCGTAAAGTCCAGCCATACCATTATTGACGTTGATACCTAACTCATCGAATAATTTGCCATGTTTCTCAAAGGCATCTTTATAGTAAATTTTGACGCAGTGACCGAATACGATTGGGTGAGAAACTTTCATCATGGTCGCTTTAACGTGCAACGAGAATAAGATCCCTGCTTCACGACAATCTTCGAGTTCTTGCTCATAGAATTCGCATAGCGCTTTCTTGCTCATGAACATCGAATCAATGATCTCACCATCCTGCAATGCCACTTTTGGCTTGAGGACAATACTGTTACCGCTCTTAGTAATCAGTTCCATTTTCACGTTACGAGCACGATCAAGTGTCATCGATTTTTCGCCGTGATAGAAATCACCATGTTCCATATGCGAAACGTGGGTTTGTGACCACTGTTTCCACTCGCTCATTGAATGCGGATGCTTCTTAGCATAATTCTTCACCGCAGTAGGCGCACGACGGTCAGAGTTACCTTCACGCAATACTGGGTTCACAGCAGAGCCGAGACACTTACCATAACGCGCCTTGATCGCATTTTCTTCCTCAGTCGTTGGATTTCCTGGATAGTCAGGAATTGCATAGCCCTTCGATTGTAGCTCTTTAATGCATGACACCAACTGAGAAACTGAAGCACTGATATTCGGAAGTTTGATAATATTCGTATCTGGATTCTGCGTGAGACGACCAAGCTCAGCAAGGTTGTTCGTCACCTTTTGCTCGTCGCTTAAATAGTCTGAGAATTCTGAGAGCACGCGTGAGGCTACTGAGATATCACTTTTGACTATCTCGATGCCCGCTGGCTTAGTAAAGGTCTCAATGATCGGCAGCAGCGAGTAGGTCGCCAATAGCGGCGCCTCGTCAGTCAGTGTGTAAATGATTGTTGACTTTCCACTAGCCATATATAGCCCCTTGTGTTGGATTGAGTTTTTTAGAGCCGAGCTTTTGGCCTAGCCCCTGCGAACCGGTTTACTTAAGTAAACTAGAGAATATCTGTTCTGCTCATATCTCAGTCAACGCAATATCCTGTAATAACGACATTTCGCTGAGAAATAACAGGCGCAAGTTTAAGACTCGCCCCATGCGAACCGGTTAGCTTAATTAAAACATGAGAGTATCAGTCCTCTGGGCATCCTAGTCAACGCAATATCTAGTGATAACGACATTTCGCTACGAAATACCTACTAAGGTCTATGATTGAACCCCTTTTCCTTGGTCATTTACTGTACATCAACCTGTGACATCACAGTTTTTCCGACCTTGTATTTACACTTTTTAAACTACTTTTTTTAACAAATGATTAAAATTGGAAACTTTTATAATTTTTGGATCAATCAAATGATTAAAACTTTTATCGTACTTATCGGTATTGTTTTTACTTCTATGTGTTATGCACAAAATCCTTTAAGTGTACATGTACTCAATTTAGAAAACGGTCTTCCCTCCGCCAACGTAAAAGTCACTCTGGAAACTCAAGAAAAAAACAAGTGGAAGGAAATAAGTTCTGGCGTAACCAATCAACAAGGTCGGATTAGTGAACTTTATCCCAAAAATACAGCATTAAAAAAAGGAGTTTATAAAGTAACTTTTAAGACAGGCGAATGGTTTAAAGACAATAATCAGAATTCATTTTTTCCAGAAGTACCCGTCATTTTTATGATCGATGGAAAACTTGAACACTATCATATTCCCCTTTTAATCAGTCCTTATGGTTATTCGACCTATCGTGGAAACTAATCGTTTACAACCAATAAAACTAGATTGATCATCTTATTCGATCATCAATCTCCGCATTTGAATAAAAGAGAGGGTTGCCCCTCTCTCTTTATATCTTATACCTTCAACCAAGCATCTACTTTGCTTTGATCTTCAACTTTCAATTCAACCGTGGTGAGTGGATTTTCTCCGCCCTGAAGCTCAAATTGCAAGAACTCATCTCGACGGAAAGCAAACACGGTAAATGAAGCTTGCTGCTTCGAATATTGGGCGAGCAGTTTCTCTGATGCTTTTAAACCATCAATGGCAATAATCACATCATTGGCAGATAATCCCGCCTGAGCCGCAGTACTGTCACGGCGAACCTGCTGTATGACTACGCCCTCAGCTTTATCTACCGTTTTCAAACCAAACGGAAGTGCTTTTTCATTTTTGATCGTATAATTTAAACCAAATTCTGGCAATAATTGGTCCAGTGGCAGTTCGTCAGTGGTATTGATCAAATGATTAATTTGCTCAACCCAATCATCCCCCGTCAGTTCATGACATAACTCAAAAATCGTTCGATCATTGACCTGAATTCCCTGTTGCGTATTTTCATATAAACGACGCATCAAAGCATCGAGACTTGAACCTCTTAAACGCAAACCCATATCTAGGCAAAGCGCCACTAAGCTGCCTTTATTATAGTAACTTGTGCCTGCGTTAATAGAGTTTTCATCCTGACGATAGAACTTAATCCAAGCATCAAAACTCGACTCAGAAACAGACTGAATAAAACGTCCAGGGTTTTGTAAATAACGATCAATTTGCGCTTTTAATAAATCTAAATACGATGCTTGAGAAATGACACCACTACGTAACAAAATCAGATCGTCATAATAAGAGGTAAAGCCTTCAAATATCCAAAGTAAGCTGGTATAGCCCTCTTTGTGCAAATCATAATTGGCAAAGTTTTCTGGGCGAATAAATTTTACTAACCATGAATGTAAATATTCATGACTACATAAACCTAAGAAACGTTGATAATCCTTAGATGGCTCTTCTGCTTCATCTACTTTCGGTAGATCATCACGCGGGGTAATCAAACTTGTACTATTGCAATGTTCCAAACCACCATAACTATTGCCTGTCGCCATGGTCATAAAGCTATAGTTTTGAAATGGTGCTGAGCCAAACATATCGATTTCAGTACGACATATTTTTTCGATATCAGCTTGTAAACGTTGCAAATTGGTACTGTGTTTACCTGAAATCACAAACTCGTGTGGAATACCATTTGCTTCAAAACTAAAACGACTTTGATCAGCGAGTTCAAATGGGCTATCAATCAGTTGATCATAATTTTCAGCTTTTAAAGTAAAACGTCCTTTGACTAAACTTTTCGCAGGCAAACCTGTAGCAACCTGAAAATGCTTCAATTCATTCGGTAGGAACAGTTCCACTTCACATGGTGATTGTTCTTGATCCTGAAGTCCCAAACAAACACAGGCTGGATTGACATACACACGCGTTTGATCCACATAAGCACCACGCACCGATAAATCGTATGCATAGACATCATATTCAACCGTAATCAGTTCATGGTCAGTATTGAATAACCGCCAGCGATTTTTCTCGGTTTTCTTAATACTGAGTAAACGTCCTGCTTCATCCGATGCTTTAACCGACTCGATATGTTTTGAAAATTCACGAATCAGATAACTCCCTGGAATCCAAGTTGGCAACCAAAGTTCTTGATTTGGGTTGGCAAGAAAACGAAGCGTGACATGAATGAGGTGTTGGCGATAATCATCGAACTCAATTTGATAGTGCAGCATAGTTCAAAATAGCAAATAGAAAGATTTCTCACAGCTTATCATTTTTTTACAAAGTCTTGCGCAGTTGTCGAAATTGTCTGCAAAAGTTGCTGGATTCTATGGCAGAAAAGTCATAGCATGCTTTTCTTACGTTCATGCCACTGGATCGGCTGTAAAAGGTATTTAAGTGAAATTTTATCTCTCCCTCTGTTTATTTCTTAGCATGCTTTTTGCTCAGCTAACACATGCAAATTTACTCAATATTATGCCCGAAACAGTCGAAGCTCAGGCGTGGTCGATCATCGATGTACAATCAGGACAAATTATTGCTGAACACAATAGTCATGTGCAGCGTGCGCCAGCATCGTTGACCAAAATGATGGTGGCTTATATTGCTTTAAAAGAAATCGAAGCAGGCAAATTACGTAAAGAAGATGTGCTTACCGCCACACCCGTTGTCAATTCAGTGATGTGGGATGAGTCGCAAATGTATTTGAAAGCAGGTGAACAAATTTCGGTAGATCAATTGTTAGCAGGTCTGATCATCATGTCTGCCAATGATGCCGCCTTAACTCTGGCTGAAAAAATTTCAGGGAGCGTGCCGCAATTTTTGGCTCGAATGAATCAAGAAGCGCAAGCTTTAGGGATGAAAGATACTCGTTTTAGTAATCCCTCAGGCATCACCATGACCGATCATTATTCGACTGCTGCCGATCTCAGTTTGCTTGCGCAAGCCATTGTCACCAAAACACCGGACTATTTGATTTATTCAAAAATGCCAAGTTTTAGCTACAATCAACGTTTCCATCGTGCAACTAACCTTGCCCTCAAAATGGATCCGACCTCTGACGGCTTAAAAACGGGTTATACCAAAGCAGCAGGCTACAATTTAGCTTTAACCGCAGAGCGTCCTACGTTCAATTCACATGTAGATAGCCGACGTTTAATTGTGGTTGTACTGGGCACGCCAAACGCCATAAAACGCGCTGAGGTAGCACACAAGTTAATGAACTTGGCTTATACTTATACGCGTGATGAGGAAGTCATTCCAAAGCATAGACTGATTGCTGAACTTCCAGTGATTAAATCAACTTTGAAAATGTTTAAAGTTGAAACACAACAGCCAACCATTGTGACTACGTCTTTATATGCTCAACCCGCACCGATTGATTTAAATACTTTTGATTTAGCCACTCAACGGATTCAGGTGCTTGATACAAATCAACAAATCACTCCAGTCGAGCCGCTACAAACGACCAATACGCATATCAATATTGAACTTAATCAACAACATTTAACTGCACCATTGACCCAAGCCATGAACCTCGCCACGGTTTCAATTTATCAAAATAATCAGTTACTTCGTAGCTTACAAATTGAAAATGATGTGCAAATTGAAGAAGCCAATCTTTTTCAAAGAATCATGACTTGGTTTTCCAACTTGTTCTCGTTTTTCTCAACAAATGATAATCAAGCTGCCAAACTTCATCCTTTAAATCAAGGATAGAAACTCGACTAATTTTATCAAGATTAACCATACACAAATAAAAAAAGGATGGCATAATCCCCCCATCCTTTCACAAAAATAATCAGGTTAATCATGAGCAAAACCTTACATCATATCGTGATTGTGGGCGGTGGTGCAGGTGGTTTAGAGCTTGCAACACAACTCGGTGAACGTTTTGGTCGACGTAACAAAGCTAAAATCACTTTAGTCGATCAGAACCTGACCCATATCTGGAAACCGCTCCTTCACGAAATCGCTGCTGGCTCAATCAACCCTCACGAAGAACAAACCAATTATTTTGCTCACGCAGAAAAGCATCACTTTGAATTTGTGCTTGGTACTTTAATTGAGGTTAATAAAGATCAAAAACAAATTACCCTCGCTCCCCCTCAGCTCTCCAAAGAACACACCCCACAAATTCAAAGCTTAAGTTATGACACTTTGGTACTGGCTGTAGGTTCGGTCTCCAATGATTTTGGTACTGAAGGCGTTCGTGAATATTGTCATTTCCTAGACAGTCGTCAACAAGCAGACATTTTCCAACAAGATTTATTCCACCTTTATATCGAAGCGCAAAATCAACCCAATGACCGCGCCTTGAATATTGGAATCGTTGGTGCAGGCGCGACTGGTGTTGAGTTGGCGGCAGAGCTGATTGAAACCACCAAGAACTTTTATCGCTATGGATTAAAGAAAATTAATCCGAAGCAAGTCAAAATCACCTTAATCGAAGCATCTGATCGCATCTTGCCTGCACTCAATGAGAAAACAGCAGCGCATAGCGCCAAGCAACTCAAGAAAATGGGCATCGAGGTTCTAACGGAGCACAAAGTACAAAAAGTAGATCAGTCGAATGTCTACTTTAGTAATGGACATGTTCTGCATTCGGATATTACCGTATGGGCTGCTGGCGTGAAAGCACCAAAAGTTCTAGAGTCATTTACTGATTTTAAACGAGACAAAATTAACCGTTTAATGGTCTATGCAACGCTACAAACCTATTCGGATCCAAATGTGTTCGCTTTTGGTGATTGTGCACATTGTCAGTTAGATGCGCGTCAACCGCCTTTAGGGCCACGTGCGCAAGTAGCAAGTCAACAAGCATCATTCTTGGTCGATGCATTAGCAGCACGGTTATCAGGCTCACCTCAACCAATGTTTGTCTTTAACGACAAAGGATCACTGGTTTCTTTAAGCCGCAATCAAGCTGTTGGAGAATTGTTGGGTGATGTCAGTGTGCAAGGTTTTATTGCCAAAACCATGTATGTTTCTTTGTATCGACTACACCAAGCCAATATTCATGGTTATACCCAAGCAGGGATGCTGACCATGAAAGATTTGCTCACGAGACGTGTCCGTCCAAAAATTAAACTATATTGAGTTGAAATTTTTAATTTCGTGCATATTTATAACGAAATCGTTTCAAAAAGTGGAAAATGGTCTACAAAAACGATTTTTCACTTTATGATATATACCTAAATTAATGACATGGATTAAAAACATGACTGCTATTGCAAATAACCACGTGGTTTTATTCCACTACACTTTAACAAACGCTGAGGGTGAAACACTTGATAAATCTCAAGGTGAACCACTTGCATATTTGCACGGCGCAGGCAATATCATTCCTGGTTTAGAAAATGCACTTACAGGTAAAACTGTTGGCGAAAAATTCACAGTCAACGTTCCAGCTGCGGAAGGTTACGGTGAATACAACCCTGACCTCGTGCAAGAAGTTCCAGCTCAAATGTTCCAAGGTGTAGACAACATCCAACCAGGTATGCAATTCCAAGCTCAAACTGATGACGGCGTACAGATCGTAACAGTTAAAGCGATTGAAGGTGACAACATTCTTGTTGATGCAAACTTCCCGCTTGCAGGTCAAGACCTTACTTTTGAAGTTGAAATCGTAGAAATTCGTGATGCTTCTCAAGAAGAATTAGATCACGGTCACGTACACGGTGCAGGTGGTCACCACCACTAATTCATTTATGAATTAGCACTACAAAAAGCAAAGCCTCGGCTTTGCTTTTTTTTCACATTCACTTTTATAAAATAAGAAAAACACCTTACCTCTTCTAATAAATTGAGTGGTTCTTACTTTATGCAAAGCAATTATCAACTGATTTGGTTTCGCCAAGATCTCAGAATTCATGATCATGCGGCCCTTTGGCATGCTACACAAACAGGACCTACGATTGCTCTGGTGATCTTGTCACCTGAACAATGGCAAAAACACGATGATGCTCCGATTAAAATTGAGTTTTACTTGCGCCAATTACAACATCTAAAACAAGCGCTTGCTGCATTAAACATCCCACTGATCACAGTCTCAGTGCCACACTGGCAAGATATCCCTGAATTCTTCAAGAATTTATCTCAGCATCTTCATTTTCAATATGTATATGCCAATATTGAGCTCGGCGTAAATGAGTTAAAACGTGATCATGACACTCAAGCCTTGTTAAATCGGCATAAAAAAGATCTTATTCTACTCAATGATCGCACGCTTTTTCCTGTCGCTTCGATACGTAATCAATCCAATCTCCCTTATCAAGTTTTTGGTTCATTCAAAAAAACCTGCTATCAGCGTTTACAACATGGGTTACCCCAATGTTATCCGTCGCCTGAGACTCAACCCCAAATTAGCTGTGATTTTTCGTCACTGCAAGAAACAGATATTGAAGCATTACAGCAACACTACACGGCAAAACTTCCTCAACCATACATAGAAAATTGGAAAATCGGTGAAGCATACGCACTGCATTTACTCGATCAATTTATGGATGAAAAATTGATCAACTATAAAAATGAACGTGACTTACCTGCCCAAGCAGGAACCAGTCAACTCTCGGCGTATATGAATATCGGCATCATCTCAATTCGCCAATGTATTCAGGCCTTATTTCGCCAACAACAAGGTGATTTTATTATCCAATCAGAAGGTCAACAAACATGGCTGGATGAGTTGTTATGGCGCGAGTTTTATCAACATATTCTGTTTGATTTCCCCAAAGTTTCTAAACATTTACCATTTAAATCTACTACTCAAAATATTGGCTGGCGTAATGATCCAATTGGACTCGAAAAATGGCAACAAGGACAAACAGGCATTCCAATTGTTGATGCAGGTATGCGTCAATTACTCGCCACAGGTTGGATGCACAATCGAGTCCGCATGATTTGTGCCATGTTCTTAAGCAAGAATTTACTGATTGATTGGCGTAAGGGCGAACAATGGTTTATGCAACATCTGATTGATGGCGATTTGGCTGCCAATAATGGTGGATGGCAATGGTGTGCATCCACAGGTACCGATGCGGTGCCCTATTTCCGTATCTTCAATCCAGTCAGCCAATCGCAAAAATTTGATCCACAAGGAGATTATATTCGCAAATGGCTGCCTGAGCTTGCTGGTTTAGATGACAAATCAATCCATGAACCTTATGCTAAAAATGCAGTTAAAAGCTTAAATTATCCAGCGCCGATCGTCGATCTAAAAACCAGTCGTGTCCGTGCAATCGAAACATTCAAAGCATATCTGCATTAAGCGAAGGAAATGACAACAAGCCCTGATAACAGAAAAACTATCGTAATCACCAAAAATTAATGATAATTTGATCACAAAACATGCTGAATAAAACTAAAATTACTATGCAGAAGAATCCCGCCCCAGCACTACTCTTATGGATTATCTCCGCTCAAGTTTTTATGGGTATAGTCGCTTACGAGTGGTTGCCAGCAAGTTATCGTGGCAGTTGGATCTTCCTGTTGATCCTTGTTATCGCGGGTGCATACTTAACTGTTGGAAAAGCGCTGATACTGGGCTTGGTCATGTTTGTTTCGATTGCGGTCTATTTCTTTTTAGATCTGGCCAATCAAACCTATATTGAACGTCAACTTTTACTCTTATTTGTAGCACCGATCGCCCCCATTTTTTTAAGTGCCATACGTCATAATATTAAAAATGCATTGGCTAGCTATCGTGCAATCCAAAGTTATGACCGAAATTATCAACATGACATTTTACCACTCACTGCACTGAAGCACTTCCAAGATCAGCTTAAAAAGTTATTGCAACTGACTCATAAAAACCATTATGAAGTGATCAGTATCAAAATTACCAATACCATACTGATTCGAGAAATGTTGGGTGAAGATATCTGGAAAGAAACTCAAAATAAGATCATGGCGATATTATCGACTGAACGAGACAGTGTGATTTATCATTTTATTAATGAAGAACTCAGCGAAATTAAAAGTATTGTTATCCATGAAGAAAACAATATGGATAATTCTCATCCCCTTTTTATTCAACAACTACAAGAACTCACCGTCTTAAAACTGAAAATTGAACAACACACTGAGTACCTCTCTCAATTCAAACCAGCCAGAGAGGTACCCTGATGTCCGTACTTCTTAATATTTGTGGTTTGCTGGTGGCAACAGAGCATTTTCCAGATACGACTTTGCAACAGTTTTATCAAGAGTATTACCACTGCGCTATCCAACCTGCAAAAACTGAATTAAACTCACAAGTTCAAGCTCCTGAAGCGGTTACACAACTATTTCCCCACCCAGAAACGTGGTGGCCAATTTTTACCGCTGATCAATTACAGTCTGAGAGTTTCAAACAATTAATTGATAAAGGCGTCAAACCTGGTGTCATTCTGCCAGATGATTATTTTAGTATCATTGAATATTATAAAATTAAAAAAGCAGTCAATGAAGGTGCTATTCCGATTGCACTCTTTCAAATGCGGCATCCAAAATATTTTGCCTCAAAAGCAACATTTTCAACTGCACTCGGACTCAGACCTTTAGCAGCATTGATCGAAACAGGTTGGGATGAAAACTTGATTGCACAACCTGCGGGTAATTATATTATTCAATCAGACGATCCGAATAAATTGTCTATTCCTGCACGTAAAATTCAGCACCATCAACATTTTTTTTATCAAGCCACGACCAACACATCACAAACCACTGGCTATCAAATTCTTATTAACCCGCCGGCAGACATACCTATAACCAATATCGAATATCCTCAGCTAGGCATATCATGGAACTTTAATAAGATTAAATATACCAGTACACCCACAGGTGTCGAAACTAACATCTTCGGCTATTTCATGATTGCGGTAAGTACCGTCGTAATTCCACTGGACTATTTATTGTCACTCCACTTTCCTAGCCTACTCAGTAGCTTTGGAAGTTCGATCTCATGGGCTTCGGTGTTGCTAGGTGGCACACTACTGCTCATTTTGAGCATTGCCATGATTCGAAGGAGGAGAATACATGCTCGCAATTGATATTCTGTTCTTATTCGGCTTTCTTGGGATCTGGATTCCACAGGCGTTTTGGGCATGGCTGAGTTACCAAGCGTGGAAATACTCAAAAAAAGCAGCCAAAGAGCTAGCAAACTTACCCATTCCAGCCGAATGGCCGATGTTGAGTGTGCTTATTCCAGCCTATAACGAAGGTGTGGTGATTGAAGACACCTTACATGCCATTGCGCAACAAGACTACCCTGCACATGCTTACGAAGTTTTATTGATCAATGATGGCTCTAAAGACGATACGCTTGAAATTGCTGAACGCATGGCAGCCATTTATCCGTGTATTAAGATTGTCAATGTACCAAAAGGTAAGGCAACTTCTATGTCACCAGTAAATATTTACCAATCGCTTTAAGAAAGCCCTTTCCGATTGGCATCGAAATTTTTAACAACATCATGTGCTATGTGTTATTCGTTCCCGCACTGATTTGGAGTCACATCACCCTGACCTTAGGCTTACTCGGTATTGCAGGTATTACTTTACCTGGACCCTTTACCTTGTTATGGGCGTTATCGTTTTGCTTGTATGTGGCACAGATGTGGTTCACCTTATCTTTAGAACGAGCAAAACCTCAACTATATTTCTTCGCAGTTTTATCTTACGTGACCTATTCACAAATATTCTTATTTATCGTATTTAAAGCGGCTTATGACATGCTGAAAAATAAGATACAAGGAAATTCACTACAGTGGTATAAAACTGAACGTAGCAAGGAGAGAAAATAAAATGAAAAAAAACCGATTAAATCATCCCATTTTCAAAACATTATTAGCAAGTGCAGCCCTCTCTTTGCCTGTATTTACTTTTGCAGATACATTGAATACGTGGACATTTGACAATATTAACACGTCCAACAAATACACCATTGAGCCACATTTCTTTTATGTCGGTAAGGGTTCTGAATGGCAAAGTATTCGTTTTAGCAGTGACTATTCAACAGAACATTACACCACTTTATTAGTGAAATATGATGATAAGCTCATATATAACACTCAACTCAACGGATCGGGCGAAATCAGCTTTGATATCCCCGCAGCACCAAGTGGCTTTCATCGTTTAGATTTTATTATACAACAGTACTCTCCCCGAACATCCCCAGCAGCAGATCGAACCACCTTTTGTAGTGAGGATGTAGATCAAGTCACCTATTTGAGCAATTCAAGAATTGATTACACCCGACACCGCCCACTTTATCATTTAAAAGAATTACCTGATGCCTTATTTAACCCACAAGTGGTGCGTCCAACGCCGTTTATCGGTGTGCTCAAATACAATCCAGCCAATTTAAACGAAGCTTCAATGCTCGGGCGTTTAATGAGTGCATGGAGTTCTGTTACACCAGTCAAATGGTATGAGCAAAACCCACCCGATGGTGAAAATGCAGATTTTTTGATTGAGATTTCTAAATCAGCAACGCCATTGCCAAATGGCACATTAGTACAACTCAGCGCTCAAAATGACGTTCCTATTTTAAGTATCCAATATGATCAAGCTAAAAAGTTAGAGTCCGCAATTAATGGATTATTAAATCCTCACTATTTGCAACAACTGAATACTTCATCCACCTTTCTAACTGATAAACTTGCTGCTCCAACTTGGGCCAAAATTAAACAAATTAAAACGCTGGCTGATCTTGGTATTAGTGATTTTCGTTTAAATCAAGCTGAAAAAAATCTTTTCCTTACATTCCCTGCTGTTTGGCAACCCACTGATATTTTACAAGGTCAGATTGCGCTTCGGGTTCAAAGTGGTTTATTAGAAGGTTCAAATATTACCACGTGGATCGATGGTGGACTGGCTGGAAGTCTAAAAACGGCTGACTTAGATTCAGACCCAGTCAATCGACAATTTAACTATTTTGCAAAGACAATTTCCAATAACACAACCTTTAGTATGAAGTTGGAAAACTCTGTAATCGTCAATTCACAATGTTTACCGACAGCAAAAGGTTCTTTATGGATTGATACAAAGAAATCCACGGTTAAATTACCGCATAAACTGAAAAATGGGGTTGCATCACTATCCATGACCTTCGCAACACACCCAACAATTGCGATTGATGGTCAGCCCGGAAGTTTGGAAATCGCAATGATCGTAAGCCAAGTCGCCAAAAAAATGCTGATGACCAATGATCCAGTTCCATTAAATTTTGTTAAATTCGACCCTGCGAAACCAGAACTGATTAATGTCCACGTCAACCCGAATATCTATCGCCAACAAATCTTAATGCATAAAGATATGGTTTATCTTCCTGCCGCAACGCATGGATTTTTAGTCAGTGTCAATGATCAACGTTTTGATATCCTGACTGATTCAATTAATGGCGCTCAGAATTTCACTCAACATTGGGAAAAGATTCAACGAGATATTCCAAACAATGCCAGTAAAATATTGGTGACTGAAAATGGTCAAGTGTTTACCTTACAGAAAATTATTGTAGGAAATCAGAAAGTACCTTTGGTTCAACAATCCTCTTTCTTTATTTTGGTTTCTATTATCTCTGCTATTATGATTCTCATCATCTTGCTCTGGTACTGGCGAAAAAAACCAAATGCTAAAAATAAGAGTGAATAATTTAAAACGTATCATTGCTTTAACCATATCAGTACTCATACTTTTGGGAGGTTGCATGCATCTGATTCAATCAGAAACACAGCCTCCACACATTGAAGGAATGTTTTGGCAGCCTGATTTAAAAACAACGCCCCCTACAGGAAATTGGGATTTATTGGGTGTATCAACCTTTGTTCCCCAATGGTCTGTTGTACAAACCAAATCTTGGTTCGATCATGATATCGGTTTCACCAAATGGGAAAAAAACATCAACCTTAAACAGCTCAATCAAAATCCATGGGCAGAAAATATTATATTGGGCTTGGCTGGAGAATATAACAAAAAACAAGCGCGTTCTAAAGTGGTTCAACTTGCAGCAAACTCTCAACAAATTATTGATAAAACCCAAATAATCCCTTTGAAAGGATATTACTTTCCAGTCGAAGCTGATCCAACTTGGCTCGGAGTAGGGATTTTAGGACAAGCTTTGAGCACCCTCCCCAAACCACTTTGGGTCAGCATCTATAGTGCTGAAGCTATGCCAGAACACTTGGATGTATGGCTGAAAAGTTGGTTACCTGAGCAAACTCACGTATTCTTTCAAGACGGTGTTGGTGTGGGCACGCGCTCCCCTCAACAAGCCAGAATCATCTTAGATGGCTTACAACAAGAATTCGGACAAGAAAAAGTAATTATTGTTTTAGAAGCCTTTCGCGCCACCAAAAACGGAAAGTTTCGTTCAGCCTATCCTTGGGAAATCATTGAACAACTGAAAGCTTACGAAGGGCAAAAAGTGTATATCTTTGACGGCCCACATTATATGAACCGTATGACCGTCTATGTGGTGGCATGGTGGTATAAACTCAAATATGGTTCAAGTGCAAAAGCGAAATCACCGCATTAACCCTGAGCAATTTGATCCAAAATTCGTTGTGATGCTTTACCATCCCCAAACGGATTCGGCACATTTGCCATACCTGCATAATGTGCCAGATCTGAAAGTAATTTTTCAGCTTCTGCGATGATTTTCGCTTGATCTGTGCCAACTAAAATACCCGCACCCACTTGGACCACCTCAGGGCGCTCTGTGGTTTCTCGCAAAATAAGCACTGGCTTGTTAAACGAAGGGCTTTCTTCTTGTAAGCCACCTGAATCTGTCAAAATAAACGCGGCACGATCAATCACCGCAAGTAGACTTGGATAGTCTAATGGTTTGACGAGATGAACCTGTGCATGGTGAGAAAATTTACCATGGACTACATCATGTACTGCCGGATTTAAATGCACTGGCCAAACAAAATGAACATCAGGATAGTGTTGTGCTAAATATTCAACCGCATGACAAATATTTTCAATGCCTTCGCCAAAATTTTCACGACGATGCGCTGTGATCAATACAATCCGCGCATTTTCTGGAAAGACCAAACCGTGCTGCTGTAAGTGATCTTGTTGCGTGACTTGTTGATGAATCAACGCACGCCCTAGATAAACTGCATCAACAACGGTATTGCCTGTTACGGTAATGCTCTCTGCTGAAATATGTTCCTGTAACAGGTTTTGTTTGGACTGTTCCGTTGGCGCGAAATGCCATTTGGTGACTCTTGAGACCAATTGACGATTTCCTTCCTCAGGAAATGGATGATCCAAATCATAAGAACGCAAGCCAGCTTCCACATGTGCCACAGGTATTTTCATAGAAAATGCGACCAATCCAGCCGATAGAACCGTAGTGGTATCACCTTGAATCACAATTGCATCACGATGCTGTCCGTCATTAAAAATCCCTTCTAATTGACCCAAACCTTGAATCAACAATTGGTTTAAACTTTGTCCCGCATTCATCATTTTTAATCGGTGATCTATTTTAATTTGAAAGAACTCAATCGCATCACGTACCAATTCATCATGCTGTCCCGTAAAAATCACTTCGACTTGAAAACGCTCATCTTGTTGAGCCAGCAAAATGACGGGGGCAAGTTTGATCAGTTCAGGACGAGTACCAAATACAATCGAAATCAGTTTTTTCATGATTAGAAATCCTTATAAAATACAAGTTCGGTACGTGTGTTGTTATAGCGATCTTGACCATTGGCTAAGGCATCTTTGAGATAATGCCCATATAGCCGTTCTACTCGTAATTTTACTGGCACATAATTAAAGGGTTGCCAAGCCACTCCCGCACCATACTCAAATAAATTATTATAATTTTCACCCTTGGAGTCGGCTAATGCATACAGTTTGGCATAAGTCTGTACTGTACCTGTGTCACCACGATAAACATTAAACCCCGAACGCAATCTCAAATCAGCGATCACGTTATAGTCCTCACGCGAGTAACTTGCGACATTGCCGTACAGATCGGTAAAATAATCATTCCAAATCGAGCTATTTTCTACACTTGGATTTGCATACCATTCCTGATAACCCGTTACACCACCAACCACACTTTCGCGAAACCTATCCCGATTGCGGTCAATCAAATCATAACTACCGCCAACTTCTAAATAAGCTCGAATCGGTACTGATAGCCAAGGCTGATAATTGGCACCGATACCAACAGTCGCTGCATTTTCATCAATGATTTCTGGGCGGACACCACCTTTAGATTTTGTGTCACGGTTAAGATTCACAAAACCATAGACTTGTGCACGACCATTATCCAAGTTACGCCCATAACGCATTTTTAGAGGAAAAATGAAGTCGTCATAACGGGACTCATAGGAAGGTGCAAAATAAATATCTTTGAATACAGGTTTGACTACCCCACCACTTAAGTTTTGCACCGCTTGTTGTGCTTTGGTCGCGATTTCTACATCATTTGACTGGGTCAACATTTTGAATATTGGTAAAGCTTCTTTATCTCTCTTTTGTTGATTCAACAAATATGCTTCTTGTAATTTAAGCTGATCGTCCTGAGGTGCAAGCTGTGACGCCTGACGAACACTTTGTAAGGCTTCAGGTTGCTTATTCAGTCGAATTTGTAAATAAGTCAGACTTTTCCAAACTTTGACATCTTGTGGCGTCAGTTGTGCAAGCTCCAGTAAGATTTTTTCTGCCTGCTCAGGCTGACTTTGTTCAATTTTATAAAAACTGTCCCAACGGTCATAGATTGGATTGCCTGGCTTATAAACAGCATCCCCCTCTTTGACAAAATCAGACTCGGCACTCATCACCTGCTGTATCGGGAATAAAAGACCCAACATAAACAAGGTATGACTCAGCAGCTTAATTTTTGATTTTTTCATCGCAGATCTCAACTCAGAATACCGATATAGAATGTTAGGAAAGGTCGATTCAACTCAATTTATAATGTTATGTTATTCACATATTATAACTAAATCATCGTTATCGAATGGTTAAAATAAGTTATTTTATAAGTAAGTTAAGTTGATGAATCATTGATAAAAATCAATATCTATAACTCAAAAATGAGCCGATGCTCTGTTTTTTTGTATTCAAAATTAAATGAAATGTAAATAGAGAACATTATGACTTTTTCACACCATGCTGAACCTCATGCGATACAACGTTCTGGCTGGCTTCGTGCGGCAGTACTTGGCGCAAATGACGGGATTATTTCTGTTACCAGTTTAGTCATGGGCATGGCAGCCAGTGGCGCGCATTCTCAGACGCTCTTAGTTACATGTATCGCTGGACTGATTGCGGGTGCAACCTCAATGGCGGCAGGTGAATATGTGTCAGTAAAATCACAAGAAGATATTGAAAAAGCTGACTTAAAATTTGAAGCTAAGGAATTAAAAAGGAATCCTGAAGCCGAATTAAATGAGTTAACACAGATTTATATCACACGAGGATTAGCACCAGCATTGGCTCTAGAAGTTGCAACACAATTGACCGCGCATGATGCTCTGGGCGCGCACGCTAGAGATGAAATCGGCATCCATGAAAATACAGCAGCCAATCCGATTCAAGCAGCTTTCTCATCTGCTGCCGCTTTTTCTTGTGGTGCAGCACTTCCAATGTTCGCGATATTGCTCAGTGCTGAAGCTTATATTTCACAGACAGTCATGCTCACGGGGATTTTATCTCTCGCGTTATTGGGTGCAATGTCAGGATACATTGCCAACACCTCTATACTAAAAAGCAGCTTACGCATTACGCTGTGGGGCATTCTCGCCATGTTATTTTCTAGCTGGGTCGGTTCACTATTCAATGTACAGACCCTTTAGAGATGCTTGCTTTTTGAAATCCGAGTGGATGTATAAGAATTAATTTACGGCGGAATAAAGCTTTTTTTATCGTTTGGTTGTATGATCAGAGATAACTGAATGATCCATAATTAGTGTGAACATTCCACTAAATTAGATTCTCGCAGTTCTGAACTGACCAATGTAGAGAAGTGTTTTGATACATCGACTTGGGATATTGTTTGCATTTGCAACAATTGCATTACAGATTGCTGTTTTTCTACAGCCACTATTGCCAGAGAAATATCAAATTTCTCCTGCATGTGAGACTGTGTTGCATTTGTCATCCCAATTTAGACCTCAGCAAGATCTGCATGCGCACCACTCACACACTGAGCATAATCATCATAGCGTTGCCTCTGATCAGGTCGTTTCAAACTCAGCTAATCACGTACATCAACATGATTTCAATCATCAATGTCCATTTTGTTTTTTCTACGGACAATTGGTTGTTCCTCCAACATTAGGTATTCAAGAAGTCTTCGTTCGCTTACAGGTGCGTTATTTGCATCTACAACAAGTGTTCATCAGCTTCTTCTTTTCTTTACAACGACTATTTCTTACGCCCCAAGGTCGTGCTCCACCACTTGCTTTTTCAGTGATTTAGTTTGTCTAAAATTATTTATTGAGAAAGTGAGTTATATATGCTTTATCGAGTTTCTTTTGCTATCGTTCAGCAAGAGCCAGCGATATTCATCGCTAAAAAAATACAGTGTTTAGATGATATTCAACAGACTCCCTCTGTACTGGAGAATTCGCTATGGACTTAGGTTTAACTGCATTAGAACTGGCACGTATCCAGTTCGCTTTTACTGTTTCATTTCATATTATTTTTCCTGCTACCTCTATTGGACTGGCTTGTTTCCTGGCGGTTTTAGAATGGAAATGGCTAAAAAGCCACGATCCAATTTACAAAGATTTATATAAGTACTGGCTTAAAATCTTCGCCGTCACTTTTGGTATGGGCGTGGTTTCAGGTGTGGTGATGAGCTATCAGTTCGGCACCAACTGGAGTGAGTTCTCCCGTATTTCAGGAAGTATCACAGGGCCATTACTGACCTATGAAGTGCTTTCGGCTTTTTTCCTCGAAGCAGGATTCCTCGGCATCATGTTATTTGGTTGGGGACGAGTCAGTGAAAAAGCGCATTTCTTTGCGACGCTGATGGTAGCCATCGGTACATGTATCTCAATGTTCTGGATATTATCCTCCAATAGCTGGATGCAAACACCGCAAGGCTTTGCGATTGAAAATGGCATCATCGTTCCTACAGATTGGTTTGCGATTGTCTTTAATCCATCATTCCCATACCGTTTTGCACACATGGCAGTGGCTGCATTTCTTGTTTCTGCATTGGTTGTGGCTGCTACGGCTGCTTGGCACTTACTTCGTGGTCGCCGTGATGCATTGGTCAAAAAATCGTTTTCAATGGCGATGTGGATGATCTTATTTGCTGCACCAGCCCAAGTGGTGATTGGTGATCATCACGGTTTAAATACCTTGAAATATCAACCTGCAAAACTCGCTGCGATGGAAGGACACTGGGAAACCAATGTCAATGAACCTATGCCGCTTTACCTTTTTGGTATCCCTGATATGCAAGCAGAGACCACCAAATATGCGGTGGGTATCCCCTATTTGGGTAGCTTAATTCTTACACATAGTCTCGATGGCGAAGTCAAAGGTTTAAAAGAGTTTGCACCTGAAGATCGACCAAACTCAACCTTGGTGTTTTGGAGTTTCCGTATCATGGTGGGTCTCGGCACACTGATGGTTTTATTGGCGCTTGTCGGGTTAATCCTACGTAGAAAAGATCAAATTTATGAGAAAAAATGGTTTCATAAATTTGCTCTGATCATGGGACCAACGGGCTATATCGCTTTATTGGCAGGCTGGTTTACCACTGAATTAGGTCGTCAACCATGGGTGGTTTATGGTGTTTTACGGACTAAAGATGCCTTATCCAGTGTTTCTGCTGAACAAGTTGGACTCACGCTGATTATCTTTGTGGTGGTCTATACCATCGTCTTTGGTACAGGTATTTACTACATCCTCAAGCTGATGCACAAAGGTCCTCAGTTTATCGATACACCAATACCAGAGGCTGGAGGCGTTGGACATTTTAAAACCCCAATGCGTCCTTTAAGCGCTGTTGATGACAGTCTTGAAAGCAAAGATCAAGGCAAAGGAGAATAACATGTTGGATATTTCTCTCATTTGGGCAATGATTATTGCCTTTGGTGTATTGATCTATGTGGTGCTCGATGGTTTTGATCTCGGTATCGGCATTTTGTTCCCTTTTATAAAAGGAAAACAAGAAAGAGACGTGATGATGAATACCGTTGCACCTGTTTGGGATGGCAATGAAACATGGATGGTGTTAGGCGGTGCAGGTTTGTTCGCTGCGTTTCCAATTGTTTACGCCACGGTTTTATCCGCACTGTATATGCCAATTACCTTAATGGTCATTGCTTTAATCTTTAGAGGTGTTGCATTTGAGTTTCGTTTCAAAGCCAATCGTTCTAAAGCACTTTGGGATATAGCATTTATTTGGGGTTCAACACTGGCGAGCTTCTTACAAGGCGTGATTTTAGGTGCCTACATTCAGGGCTTAAAAACAGAGAACGGCATATACGTCGGTGGCGGTTTAGACTGGCTGACTCCTTTTGCATTGTTCACTGGTTTCGGTGTGGTCGTGATGTATGCAGCTTTAGGTTGTGGCTGGCTCATCCTGAAAACAGATCAGGAATTGCAAAACAAAATGTACAACCTGATGCCAAAACTGATCTTCACCCTATTGGCTATTTTCGTTGCTGTCAGCTTGTACACGCCATATAGTCAGCCAGCAATCGCTGAAAAATGGTTTGCTTTACCGCAATTACTTTATTTTAGTCCTGTTCCAATTTTAGTAATCGCCTTTACGTTCCTAGCATGGCGTGCCTGTGTAAAACGAAGTGAATATAAACCTTTTGTTTATACCCTCATGCTGATGTTTCTTGCTTACTCAGGTTTTGTCATCAGTCTTTGGCCATACATCATCCCGCCGTCGGTCACGATATGGGAAGCTGCTGCGCCAAGAAATAGTCAGCTATTTTCCTTAGTTGGTGCAGGTATTATGATTCCGATCATCTTGGTCTACACCTTTTGGGGTTACTGGATTTTTAGAGACAAAGTTCGTATTGGTGACGACGGCTATCATTGAGGTGAAGTCAAATGAAAAAATCACAAATCAAATGGTTCATTGGCTTGTGGCTGGTTGGCTTTTTAGGGTTAGCGATCATCGCTGGACTCTTTAAAGGCTTACTGATGCTTGCTTACCAATAATCTCTTTTCTGGGTGTTTGACCGATCATTGGTCAAACACCTGTGTATTTTCCTATAAGCTTTGCATTCCTCAACTAAATAACCATTATTATTTGCTATTTTTTTAAAATCTAAGCTATGTTGATTTAAAAGCAATTAGGAAAATGACATGTCAATTTTAGAATTATTAGAAATAAAACATCCTATTTTTCTAGCTCCTATGGCTGGTGTTTCTACACCAACACTCGCGGCAGAAGTTTCCAATCAGGGTGCTCTCGGTTCATTAGGCCTCGGTGCAAATACCCCTGAATCAGCCAAAGCGCAAATTTTAAAAACGCAAGAACTGACGGACCTCCCATTTCAAGTCAACTTTTTTTGCCATCAGCCAGAACCACTCAATGCTGAAATTGCGAAGCAATGGATTGAATATTTACAGCCTGAATTTGCTAAATTTGATGCAACGCCTCCCACACAATTGAATTGCATCTATCCGAGTTTTTTAGAAAATGATGATTTCCTCAATGTCATCTTAGAAACCAAACCCAAAGCCGTCAGTTTTCATTTCGGGATTCCTCATCCGCATCAAATTCAAGCACTCAAACAGGCTGGAATTATCACTATGGTTTCAGCAACCAACCTGATTGAGGCACAACAAATTGAGGCTGCTGGCATTGATATCATTATTGCGCAAGGCATTGAGGCAGGTGGACATCGCGGTATTTTCAATCAATATATTGATGCTGCAATCAAAACCAGTGATCTTGTTCAACTGCTCACCCAACATTGCACATGTCCTGTGATCGCAGCAGGTGGCATCATGAATGGTGATCAAGCAAAAACCATGTTTAAACTGGGTGCGGCGGCTGTACAACTCGGTACTGCATTTGTCCAATGTAAAAGTTCCAGTGCCAACGCCGCTTATCGCAAAGCATTATTTAGTCAGAAAATCACCCAAATCAGTGCCAGTTTATCGGGACGACCTGCGCGTGGTTTGCTCGGAACATGGCATACCCAAATTGATAGCCCGCATCGTCCCACTGTACCGGCATACCCATATAGCTATGATTTAGCCAAACAACTGATGGGGATTGCTAACCAACACGATGATTTTAGCTATGGTGCATTTTGGGCGGGAAGCAATGTGGCTCAAATTCGAGAATTAGAAGCTGCCGATTTAGTCAATCAACTGATTGTAGAAATCACAACACGGTAAAAAATTAATAAAAAAATCGACCTATACAGGTCGATTTTTTATTGCTGTCTACTTAAACAGTTCTAATAACGTTCTTTGCGCGTTATAAGGTGCTTCGCCCTCTGCTGGAGTCGCACGTTGCCACGTCCCATCCGCTTGCAATAACCACGCTTGTTGATTGTCTTTGAGATAATTCAATAAGCCTTGCTGATAAATCCGTTTTTTCAAAGCAGGCTCCTCAATAGGGAAACAAGCTTCTACACGATTAAATAAGTTGCGATCCATCCAGTCGGCACTCGAACAATAAATTCGTGGATTACCATTATTGCTAAAATAATAGACACGAGTATGTTCCAAAAAGCGTCCGACGATCGAGCGCACACGAATATTTTCGGATAAATTTGGCAAACCTGGGCGCAAACAGCAAATTGAACGGATGATTAAATCAATTTGTACGCCAGCCTGCGAGGCTTCATACAATTTATTAATGAGATGAACTTCAGTTAAGGCGTTCACTTTAATAATAATTTGTGCAGGTTTACCCGCTTTCACATTGGCAATTTCATCATCGATAAAGTTAATCAAATGTGCATGTAAGGTAAATGGCGCGTGCAATAACTTTTTCAGTTTTGCCATCTTGCCCATACCAGTCAACTCTTGGAACACGCGATGTACATCTTCGCAGAGTTCTTTGTCGGTGGTCATGAGCCCATAATCGGTATAGATTCGAGCATTACCTGCATGGTAGTTACCTGTGCCCAAATGCACATAACGAACCAATTTGTTATTTTCTCGGCGTACCACCAAGATCATCTTGGCATGGGTTTTATAACCCACGATACCATACACCACCACAGCGCCCGCTTCTTGCAGCACATTGGCGACTTCAATGTTGGATTCTTCATCAAATCGAGCACGCAGTTCAATGACCGCTGTTACTTCCTTGCCATTACGGGCAGCTTCGGCAAGCACCTGTACAATTTCCGAGTCTGCACCACTACGATACAAGGTTTGTTTAATTGCTAACACCTGTGGATCACGTGCGGCTTCACGTAATAATTGAATCACAGGCGCAAAAGACTCGAACGGATGATGCAATAAAATCTCTTGTTTTTGCATCGCCGCAAAGATGCTTTCTGACTTCTTAAATACTCTTGGCAAAACTGGCGTATGCGAGTCATAGCGCAAATGCGGACGTTTAAAGTTTGACAATAAACGCGCCAAATTGACTGGGCCATCAACTTTATATAGTTGCTCTTCTCCCAACTCAAACTCAGCCAATAAATAGTCATAGATATGCTTTGGACAATTCTGTGTGACTTCCAAACGTACCGCACGTCCAAAGCGACGCGAACTCAACTCACCTTTCAAGGCTTTGGCCAAATCTTCAACATCTTCGTTCAAAGCCAAGTCGGCGTTACGTGTGACTCGAAATTGATAACATCCTGTTGCCGTCATGCCTGGGAACAAGTCGGATACATGCTCATGGATAATGGCAGACAGCATCACATGATGCTCTTTCCCATCGGTGAGATCATCAGGTAAACGTACGACACGTGGTAAAGAGCGTGGTGCTGGAACAACAGCCAAATCAATTTGACGACCAAAGGCATCTTTACCTTCTAATGTCACAACAAAGTTGAGGCTTTTGTTCACCAAACGTGGAAATGGATGTGCTGGATCAAGACTAATCGGTGTTAAAACAGGTGCAACTTGTTCTTGGAAATATTTTTTAATCCAAGCAGACTGTGCAGGTGTTAATTCACCACGACGTAAGAAGCAAATATCTTCTTCACGTAACTTCGGCAAAATTTCTTCATTGAGAATACGATATTGATGTTCAATCGCTGCATGTGCTGTGATGGAGATTTGCTCCAAAACCTGCTTCGGGGTAAAACCATCAGGCGTACGGCTTTCATTGCCTAGAGTCAATTGCTCCATCACGCCTGCTACGCGAATTTCAAAAAACTCATCTAAGTTACGTGAAAAAATCAGCAGGAAATTCATCCGTTCCAATAATGGATGAAGTGGATCAACCACCTGTTCAAGCACACGTAAATGGAAATCAAGAATGGAAAGTTCTCGATTAATATAACGATCGTTGTAACTGTATTCTATTGGCGCTGTTGTCGTCACTGCAGTATTCATACTGAACCTTGTGCATTATCATTCATCAAGTGATAATTTAAGTATGCTGCAAAATTATGTCAATTTGGTAAAAAAGCCCAAAAATATTGGGCTTTTTCGCATTTAAATTATTTACTGTGGTTTTTGTGTGCCATTCATATATTTCAAAATCACACGTTTACGGTATTGCAGCTTTCGATCATTGCGGTTGTCTTGGTAATATTTAGGATTAGGTAGCAATGCAGCGAGAAAGGCCGCTTGCTCACGGGTTAAGCTTTTTGAACTTTTACCATAATAAAATTGCGCTGCAGCCTCTACGCCATAAATGTTCTGTCCGAATTCAACTGAGTTCATATACACTTCTAAAATTCGACGTTTTGACCATACCCGTTCCATCATCCATGTCGCGACTGCTTCTTGCCCCTTACGAATAAATGAGCGTTTGTTATACAGAAATAAGTTTTTCGCTAATTGTTGTGAAATAGTCGAACCACCAGCCACCACCTCACCCTTTTTATTATTTCGTTCTAAGGCATGTTGAATACCCGCCCAGTCAAAACCATGATGATGAATAAATTTTGCATCTTCCCCAGCTAAAACAGCATGTTTGAAGTTATCACTAATCTGATCATAATCACGCCAGTCGTGCTGAATCGGTTTCAAGTCAGACCAATAGTCTAAACGCATGAACATGGTTGTGTTTACAGGGTGAGTTCGCCACCACACTAAACTACTAAAAATCCAAAGCTGAATGAGTAAAATCACGCCGATGATCAGCATCACAATACGGGCTAAAAAAGCTTTCATTAAAGTGCATCACTCCTTCTGCATTCGTCTGAGAAATCTATTCATGCTAAGCTATTTTTTATTTCAATGACTCGCCAAGCATATGACTAAAACAACTCCACCACAAATCAATCAAAAATTACAGATGCAAACATGGTGGTTTACTGCACTATTGATCGCCGTCAATGTCGGATTATTTAGTTGGCAAATTCTCACAGGTGTGAATATTACCGATCCTTCACCCGTTGATGCAATTGCTTGGGGTGCAGATTTCACACCTCTAACGTTTATGGGTCAACCCGAACGACTACTCAGCAGCATGTTTTTTCATTTTGGCATGATTCACTTGATGCTGAATATGTGGGCATTATACATTTTTGGTAGTATTGCCGAACAACTGTTTGGTCGGACTTATTATGTTGCTCTGTATTTTCTAGCAGGGTTAATGGGCAGTGTGCTTTCCAGCTATCTGAGTATTTTAGATGCCTATCAATTATTACAACACTTTGATGTAAAGCTATTACCGAAAATCAGTGCAGGTGCATCAGGCGCAGTCATGGGCTTAGGTGCTGCACTTACGGTTATCTCGCTATTTCCAACTTTGCCACGACAACGGTTTTTGTTAGATAAAAAATCCCTGCTCTTGATTATGGGCATCAACCTCGTATTTGGTTTTACCGTTTCAGGCATCAATAATGCTGCACATATTGGCGGTATGATCATGGGGGCTTTACTCGCAGGCGCTTGGTATTTCAGTCAAAAAGTTGTGAAAACCAATTTCATCCAAATCACAGCGATCTTCATTACGACGTTATTACTCGCAGCATTCTATTTTTACTGTACCCAGTTAAGCATTGAACTTCATCCATTATGGTATGAGATTTTGATGCAGAATCAATTGAAGTAATCAACCTTTTAGTTTCGGGCGGCATCCATGTCGCCCCACGTTAACAAATGATGATTAGACTCATATTTAAAAGATCAAGACTGATTCATTTCCCTCAAGCTCTGCAATGGTGGAATATCACATAAATAGCTGAGACGATAACGACCAATCAAAGTACAAATCAACATCATCGTTAACGGTAAAATCAACCAGATTTCTGGATGCCATTGCACTGCCATTTGCATCTTGTGACTGGCAATCGCACTAATCACCTCAGCAAACAGACATGCGACGATCCCTGCCAATAACCCAATAAAACCGATTTCCAAACTCAGCATCCGTTTTAATTTATTTTTGGCGATACCAAAGGAACGCAATAAAGCCACTTCTTTACGGCGCTCATCCATCAACACATTCAAACAGGCGATCAACACCAAAATGCCTGATAACCCGACCAGCATTGCCAGTACAGTCACGATCTGAACCAACACATTCATTAAACGCTTCACTTCATCCAAAATCCGCCCCACATCAATAAATACCGTATTGGAGAATTGTTGAATCAGTTGCACCATTTTTGCTTGTTCAGCAGGCGGCACATAAAAGCTTCCCAAGTAGCTGCCCGCATTTTCATCCATCGTTTCTGGAGAAAAAATAAAGAAGAAGTTTGGACTAAAGCTTTCCCATTCCACCGCACGTAAATTAATCACCGTCGCTTGTAAAGTTCCCTCTGGCAGACTAAAACTGAGTTGATCACCGATATGAATATCAAGCTCATTGGCTAACTTTTCTTCCACCGAAACTTGAGCAACTTGACTAAATTCTTTCGCCCCTTTTGTAATGACATTGTCAGTCGGAAAATGTGCTGATTGAGTCAAGTTTAGTTCACGGCGTAACGAGTTATTTTGCTGAATCAATTCAGGTGCAAATGCTTCACCATTCTTCGCAATCAAGCGACCTCGAATATTCGGATAAAGCGGCGTTGATTGCCACTGATTTTGTTCAAGTTGTTGCTTGAGCTCTGGCATATCAAAAGGAGGCAACCCATAGACAAACTGGTTAGGTGTTCCCTCTGGTAGCTGTTGCTGCCAACGTTCAAGTAGATCGGTTCTTAAAACACTCAGTACCGTAATCAAACTCAAACCTAAAGCCAAGGCCGTAATCTGTAATGCAGTTTGATGCGGGATGCGAACATAAGCTGATAATGGGTGTTTGAGTTGTTTAATTGCTTTCAGTAATAACCAAATCACAGCATACAGCACGGCACAAAGGGCTAAAATCGCGCTTAACACCAACAAACTTAACTGAATATTATCACTCAATACCAAACTAAAAATCACCAGACTGGCAACCCCAACAGCAAACATCGCAATATGAGATTTTCGCGAGCGCACTTGTTGGCGTATGACTCGAATTGGTGGTGTATTCAGTAACTCCCAAATACTCGGCAAGATAAAACCAATCAGCACCATCACACTGGTAAAAATCGCAATCGGCAATGCCATGAGTAAATCACTTATTGCAAAGCTGAGTTGTAATTGGGGAATCAGCTGTAACATCAATTGCAATAGACCATAGCCCAAAGCGATCCCCATCAAACTTCCAATCACAATCGACAACGCACTAACAATACCAAGCAATAGCATATACCCAATTAGAATTTGGCTTTTACTTGCGCCCAAACAACGCATTAAGGCGATGTGATCTTGGTTTTGTTGTACATAACGTTGACTGGTCAGAGCAATTGCAATACCACAAAGTAGAATCGTCAATAAATTGGCGAGCTGTAGAAAAGTATCCAGATTTTCTATTGGTTTCATCAGTCGAGTATTGGATTGACTGGCATCGCGTAGTTTTAACGTTGTTTGTTCAGTATTTTCAATCTGTTGATCAACTGCCTGATCCAAAGGCTGCTCATGACCAGTGTCTTGTTTAAATATCTGTTGAAAGGCATTCACTTGTTCAGGCAAACCTGCCATTAACAACCGATATTCAATACGGCTGCCAATTTGAACGGCATTGGTTTTTGCAATATCTGCACGATGAATAATCACCGTGGGCGAAAAACCTGAAAAACCAAGTTCTTGATTTGAATCATGCTCAATCACGCCTGTAACCGTAAATTCACCATCCGCAATGGCAACCTGATCACCTAGCTTGGCATGCAATAAATCCATTGCTCTTGGACTTAACCAGACTTGCCCAGGTTGAATGAATTTAGCTTGAGGTGAGATCTCTAGTTTCCCACGTAAAGGGAAGCTATCATCTACGGCTTTGACATTGACCATCACAAACTGATCTTGGGTATGTGCCATTGATCCAAATATGGTCACAAAAGCCTGTTGCAAGTTCAGTTTTTCGGCGTGTTGCAGCCAGTTAGACTGAATCGGTTCTTGATCTGATAGAACTAGATCTGCACCGAGCATTTCCGCTGCTTGCAAGGTCACGGCATTTTGGACTTGAGTATTGCTAAATTTTAAAGCTGTGGTTGCGCTAATCGCGAGGGAGAGCGCAATAATCAATAAATACAATCCACCTGTACGAAAACTTTGTAGCAGTAAGGGTTTTACAATCGAATTCATACCCTTTCCTCGGCGTTCTCGTCTTCAGCTTTGATGATTTCTTGAATTTGACCATCCACAAGTCTGACATGACGCTGGCATAATGCAGCTAAATTTTGATCATGTGTCACTAGCACTAGAGTCGTGCCTAGCTCTTTATTTAAATCAAATAAAAGTTGCTCAATCTCTTCTGCCGTTTGGCCATCCAAATTTCCGGTTGGCTCATCGGCGAAAATAATTTTGGGTTCAGCAATCAATGCACGGGCGATGGCCACGCGTTGTTGTTCACCACCAGACAAAACTTTGGGCGTTTGTTGTGCCTGCCGAATCAAGCCCACACGCTCTAACCAAGCCAATGCTTTTTGTTCAGCGTGTTTAAAATTAAAATCTGGTTGTAAACGTAATGGCAGCATGACATTTTCTAAAGCACTGAGCTGGGGTAGAAGCTGAAAAGACTGAAAAACAAAACCAATATTTTCTAATCGAACCTGCGCACGTTGCTCTTCAGTTAAAGCATGTACGGCTTGTTCACAGACCCACAACTCTCCCAAACTTGGTTGATCCAAAGTGGCTAAAATCCCCAAGAGCGTGGATTTTCCTGAACCTGACCGACCTGTAATCGCAATTTGCTCTCCCTGATAAATATCTAAATCAATCTCTTTTAAAATGGTTAGAGTTTGCTGATTAATTTGAATATTTTGTGTAACTTTTCGGGCAGAAATAATCGGTTGTGGCATGATGTTAGGTATCCTGTAGAACAAATTTTTAACGTTTATGCAAACACCTAAAGTGATCTTATCAATGTCTAAACTGCTTGCCACACTACTGATATGTTTATTACCAACACTGGTTTCGGCAAAGACGATTTTGATATTGGGTGATAGCCTGAGTGCAGGTTATGGTATTGATGCCAAACAAGGTTGGGTTCACTTATTACAACAACGTTTAGACCAACAGTATCCGAAACAGCACAAGGTGGTCAATGCAAGTGTCAGTGGAGAAACCACCAGTGGCGCGCTGGCAAGATTACCGAAACTATTACAGACCTATAAACCTGAAGTTGTGGTCATTGAGCTGGGGGGAAATGATGGATTACGTGGGCAACCACCACAAATGATTCAAAAAAATTTAGCTCAGTTGGTACAACTCAGTCAGAAACAAAAGGCCAATGTTTTACTGTTTGGTATGAAAATACCACCAAATTATGGAACGGCATATAGCACCGCTTTTGAAAATAATTATAAAGTTGTAAGCCAGCAATATCGCATTAAGTTACTGCCCTTCTTTTTAGAAGGTGTCGCAGGCAATAAAAGTTTAATGCAAAATGATCAGGTTCACCCAAATGCCAAAGCACAATCGATTATGCTTAACTTGGCTTATCCGTATATTCGAGGGGCGCTGTAAAGCGTTGTGCCCTAAGTTGGATTAATCTATTTTTTTACTAAAATAAACAACTCTTTCAGTTTCTTGAAAACCCAATGCACGATGCATTGCATGACTAATGACATTGTCCAATGCCGCATCAGATGCAAACTCAGTACAAGAAAATTGTTTTGCCCACGCCTCAACCTGACGAACAAGTAAAGTTGCTACACCTAAGCGACGATATTCTGGAAGTACATAAATGCCTTCTAGAAATGCCACGGGAGAAGTCTCTGTCCCGTTTACATATTCATACCGAATAGATGCTTCTAGCATCGCAACCGCGTGATCATCCGAATAGACTAATAATTGTAATGCATGCTTTTCAGCCAATAACTGATGCATCTCTTGCAAATGTGATTCTTCAAGATCATTCCAAAGCTTTATTCTTAGTTTTAACCAATCTTTGAGTGAAGCTTCTGATGCTGGTTTAATATTCATAACATAACCACCACTGCTTTGATGAACAGCGTGAAAAACAACCTAAATAGAAAAATGGCTAACTTGAAAGTTAGCCATTTATATTATTTTAAAAATCAAAGAACGTCACTTCACCCGTTTCAAGCGAATACTCTGCCCCAACAACGATCATCTTGCCTTTCTCAATTAAACTTTCCAACACACTTGAACCATGACGTAACTGATTCACCGATGCGAAAACATTAGAACGAACTGCATGGGCAGATAACTTTTTCAAATCATCTTTTAATTCAGTTTGCATCAAAATTTCTACCGAAGGACGTACACGATTCACAATTGACATCAGGTTTGATGATGGCGGTTGATCTGGATTCTTTAGCGTATCAATTGTTGCTTGGATCGCACCACAATGACTATGCCCTAAAACAACAACCACTGCACAATCATATCGTTCAGCGGCAAACTCGACGCTGCCGACTTGTGACGGCGCAACAATATTGCCTGCTACACGTATCACAAATAAATCACCTAAGCCCTGATCAAACACCATTTCAGCAGGTACACGCGAATCTGAACAACCTAAAATAATCGCAAAGGGGTTTTGTTCCCCAGCCAATGCGGCGCGTTCTTGGTGAGTCAGATGATTTTGTGAGGTGGCTTCTCCTTTCACAAAGCGAGCATTACCAATTTTTAAACGTTCTAAAGCTTCTTTCGCGGTGAGCATGCGTACAATCCATCTATGATTAACATGAGCAAAGAGTTTAATCTGCGCAAGGTTGAAAGTCACTGACCAAAATAGAAACTCATCGAACAAAGGACACGCCTTTGATCATAAAAATGACCGATAAATGATGATTTCATTGGCAAGAATTTCCATACATCTGTAGATTATGCAAATGACTCCCCGAGTAACATCCTCAATAATCAATTGATTTAAGAATAGATCAAGGACTGAGCAAAGATGAATACCCTATTTTCGGTGCCATTGCGTAAGACATTCACTGCCGCCTTACTGGCTTGCAGCCTATCAGCAGTTGCAATAAGCACAACTCAAGCTGCTGAAATTGAGATGAGTTTTCAAAATTTATTACAACAAGAACGAGCATGGGCTGGCCTGCAAAGCAAAACATTAAAAGTAGGTGATATCACATGGTCTTATAGCGAAGGCGGTCAAGCAGGGAAACCAATCATCGTTTTAATTCATGGTTTAGCAGGCAGTCGAGACAACTGGAATCGAGTTGCACAGGCGTTGACCGCAAACTATCACGTCATAATTCCAGACCTACCTGCCAGTGGTGAAACCCAAGTTCCGAAAGAATTTGATTATTCAGTTCCGAATGTCACCGAAAAATTACGCCGTTTTATTGAAGCAGCGAACCTCACAGGTCCAGCACATATCGCTGGTCATTCATTGGGTGGTTCTGTCGCTATGCTCTACGCAGGTCAATATTCATTTGAGACCAAGAGCTTATTCTTAGTCAATGCAGCTGGTGTATATCGCACAGCAACAACACCTTATTTAAAAGATCCAAATCAAATTAGAAATATGGTGGTGAGTAAAAAAGGTGATTTTAACTTCCTCATGCAACAAGCCATGTATGCTCCGCCTTTTATTCCAAAAGAAATTGCGCAAGCCCAAGAGCAAATGATGATTGGGCAAGTCGAGCAAACCAAGAAAATGATTGAACAGGTAATTGCGCTGAATAAATTGTATACGCCTGATTCATTTGCTTTGTTAACCAGAGCGATCGACGCACCCACCCTAATTTTGTGGGGAAAACAAGACAAGATTATCAATGTAGAAGTTGCATCTGAACTCAAATCACTATTGAAAAATGCCCAACCTCCTGTGATTTTGGATAAAGTCGGTCACATGCCGATATTAGAAGCAGATCAATTGGTGGTGCAGCAATATTTGCCTTTCTTGAACAAGATTCAAACAGCAAAACCTGCAACTGCCCCATCGCCATAAATTTAAATAAGTGATTTGAAATTTTATGTCTAAACATCCAATGATAGAACAACTGATCGATGCGCAACTTGATTTTCTTGATCAGGAGTTTGCACAAACAGAAACCATTCAACATGAGTTTAAACAGTTCTATCATTGGTTACGTTTACAACAACTCCAGCATATTTGGTCCTTTCCGCAGATTTTTGAACTGCTTGAAAAACAAATTTTAGCAACTCCTGCAAGCTCATTTTTAGTTGAGCAAATTACTGAGCACATCCGTTTCGCGCTCATCCATCCACTCAATGACCAAACAACCATCGAAGAAGTTATTCCTGTATTAACCATCGATTCGATTGCACAATACGTTGCTAGTAAAAGTGGTCATCGCCAACGTCTGATTCGAACCATAGTCAATAATCCTGCTTTTTCTGCACTGATTACGCAACTGATCCAACACTCGATTCAAGACTATTTAGATAATTCAGTGATGTCTAAACGAGTTCCAGGTGTCGGGCATTTTATGAAAATGGGCAAGTCGGTTTTGGAAACAGTGACGGACTCTAATCTCAATGAAACCATTGGTCACTATTTGCAGAAAAATATTTTAAAAATCAGCCAAATGAGCGAGCGCGTTTTAAATCAACATTTTAACGATGATAAACTCTATCACTTTCAAGCCAATCTTTGGCATAAAATTAAAGTCATGCCTTTATCGGTATTGCGGAACTATGTTGAAGTACAGGATTTACCTAAAACGGTCGGCATGGGACATGATATTTGGGAGCATATTCGTCAAACAGATTATTTAAAACAACAAGTTCATGATGGTGTTTATGCATGGTATGCACGCAACCAAGAACGGACTTTTGATCTATTATTACGTGATCTAAATATTGACGAAAATTTAATTGAAAATGAATTAAGCAACTTATTAGCACCTATCCTAGGACACGTCATTCAAACGGGTTATTTGAGACAACGTGCTCGTGCTTATTTAGAAAAGTTTTATTATTCAGAACATGTGACTGAAATATTCAAAAAACAAGGCGCTTAATGCGCCTTGTTTGCGCCATATCGAACTTAGAAGCTATACGTCACACCAAGATTGTAACGGCGACCATCGAGTACATAATTATAAGTCTCTGTATCAATCTCTTTATCAAACAGATTGTAAACACCCGCCGCAAAGGCGATATTTTGTGTTGGTTTATAGTTCAATCCAACATCAACCATCGTATAGGCAGGTTTACCCTTTGCCATCTCAGTGCGACTTAAATAATCAGAGGTTTTGCTGCGGTAGTTGACTCGCCCCCAACTTGAGAACTGATCATTGATCTCCCAATCTGCGGTGGTATTGAACATATGTTTTGGCATTTCATTTAGCGGTTTGCCTTTATTTATACCGCTTTTTTGTTCTGTATCGGTAAAGGTATAATTGGCACGTAAGTTCACATTTGGCAAAACTTGCCAACCAAAAGTCATTTCAGCACCACGCATATTGGCTTTATCCACATTTTCACGCAGACTGACAAAATCGAACTTCTCGCCCAACCAATCACAGCCACGTGACCCAGCATCTCCCTGACACGTTCTTACTTCAGTAATTTTATCTTTAAATTCGCTGTTAAAAATTGTTAAACCTGCATTTAGATTATCGAGATTGTCCCAGTTAAATGAAACTTCATAGTTCACACTTTTCTCAGGTTTTAAATCAGGATTTCCGACAATAACGCCATTACTTTGGCCTCCACCTGTAGCTTGTCCCCATTCTGCAACAGTTGCACGCAGTGCTGGTGTTTTATAGCCCGTCGACACACCACCTTTAATCACCCAATTATCATTCAAGCCCCAAACACCATAAACCTTTGGACTCCAATGATCACCAAACTTTTCGTCTTTATCCAAACGAATTGAACTGGTTAAAGTAAAGTCATCAACAATATTCCACGCATTTTCAGCAAATAATGCCCAGCTATAACGATCAAGATGTGAAATAGGTTTTGCACCACCCACACTCAATTGGTTACCTTGATCATCTAATTCTTCTTTTAAATACATGCCGCCAAAACTAAGGCTATGACGATCAAAATTGATTTTATTGATTGTATTAAATGTGGTGTTGGTCGCTTCCATATTGCGTGATGGATTATCATTTTCTTCACGCTGAATATAGGAATTTGTTTCTACAGCACCAATTTGACCGCGATGCGTTAAGCTATATTCTGTACGGTAATAATTAGTGAGTGAATCTGTAGGGTACTCACCGCGCTTATTTGGTTTGTTTTCAATCGTTTTACCCACGGTTGCGTTACGCGCTTGAATAGAGCGTTGATATTCCAAATCAATGGTGTGATCATCATTCGGTGTTAAGCTAAATACCGCACCGCCTGCGCGCATTTTTTGTTTCTTATAACCACCATAGATATCATCTTCATCACGTTGGGAAAATAAACCATTGGCTTTAAATGATAAAAGATTGGCAATCAACGGCCCTGAAATATATGCATTTGACTGATATAAGTTACCTGAGTTTGAGTTCTCTTGTAGTGTGGTATCAAGTTTGATTGATCCCGTCCATTCCGTGGCATTTTTTTTGGTAATGATGTTAATCACGCCACCCATTGCATCTGAACCATACAAACCTGACATCGGGCCTCGAATCACTTCGATGCGTTCAATCGCACCAATGTTTGGTAACCAACCTTGTTCAATCCCTGAGTTATCGCTATTTGGTCGAACTGAACGGGTATTTATTTTTTTCCCATCGACCATAATCACCGTATAAGCACTGCCCATACCACGAATACTAATATCGCTTGAGCTACCACCGCCAGTTACAACAACCCCTGGCACATCTTTTAGTGCATCTGTCACATCACGATATGCTTTCTTATTGATTTCTTCTTGTGTGAGAACGGAAATTGACGCGGCAGCCTTTTTAATGTCCTGCTCGAACCCGCTCGCAGTGACGACAATAGTACTCAGTTGAGTTGCATTATTATTACTATATTTTTCATCTTTATTATTCGTTTTTATTTCGGCTTCATTTGCTGAAGCATTCCCAACTGAGCACATCCCTATTAGAACAGATATAGATAGCAATGAGAGAGCTGACTGTTTAGACATATAAATTCCAATAAATTAACATATGATTTAAAAGTGGATATTTCACGTATCATGGTAACAATATTGGATATAATTGTAAATAGTAGTGATAATTACTATCATTAATAAAGTTAAATTTGATAAAAAAAATAGTCTCGTTTAAGAGACTATTTGGGTCTTACTTTTAGCGTTTAATTACTTAAAATAAGCACCTTCTGCTTGCGTATGATCGGTCTGGTCAACCACACGTTTTAATTCAGGGATATGCTGTTGTAAAGTCGTTTCAACGCCCTGTTTCAAGGTCACGTCAATCGCTGAACAACCTTGACAGCCACCACCAAATTTCAATACCGCAGTAAGGCCGTGTTCAGGGTCATCTTTAACTTCAACCAAACTACAATTACCGCCATGCCCTTCCAATCCTGGGTTAATCTCAGATTGCAAGATATAGGTAATACGTTCTTCAATAGATGCATCAGGCCCCACACGCGGAACTTTTGAGTTCGGTGCACGGAAAGTCAATTGACCACCAAAACGATCTTTGTTGTAGTCAATCACCGCATCGACCAAATACGGAATTGATGGTGCATCTACATAAGCAGGAAAATCTGGATAATCCTGTTTGTAATCGGTTGGTGCAACCTCATCAGGCGCACTGTAAGCCATACAGCACTCAGCACGTGGCGTACCCGGATGCTCTACAAAAACACGAACGCCAATTCCTGGAGTATTTTGCTTTTCTAATAAATCGCTCAAATACTCTTGTGCAGAGGGAGTAATTAAAAGGTTTGGAATTTGTTCTGCTGCGGCAGTGTTGGTGTTCTCAGTCGACATAACATTAATCCTCAAGCTGATGTCGTTATATTAACCGAAGATGGAGGGTAATTAAAAAAAATCAACCATTTTTGTAGGAATTCTATGCAAGATCATTGTTAATTCGCTTTTTAATGGCATTATTGCCTAGACACTGATCAAATTCGAAACGTTTATGTTACATCTACCTTTTAACCATACTGTGACGCTGATTATTATCACAGTAGCAATTTCTTTACTGGCCTTCTCTAATTCTCGCGTGATGAACCGTCTGATCTTTTGGCCGCCTGCGATGCAGCGTGGGCAATATGATCGTTTTATCTCCCATGGCTTCATTCATGCAGATGGCACACATTTACTTTTCAATATGATCACGCTGTTTTTCTTCGGCAATATCATTGAAAGTTTTTACCGTCAGTTCTTTTATGACATGGGCTTTGTGCTGTTTTATTTGGGTGGATTAATTTTTGCGATTTTACCGAGCTACTTAAAGCATCGAAATGATACGCATTGGGCAAGTCTAGGCGCATCTGGCGCTGTTTCTGCAGTTTTATTTGCCTATATTTTATTCCAACCTTGGAATTTAATTTTTGTGTTTTTTATTCCTGTTCCAGCCATTATCTTTGCCATTTTATATGTGGCTTATAGCGTCTGGTCAGGCAAACGTGGTAACAGCAATATCAACCATAGTGCCCACTTGTGGGGAGCAGCATACGGGATTGTGGTTACGATTATCTTAGAACCAAGAGTGGTTCCTCATTTCCTCAATCAATTGACCAAACTACCCTTTTAAAAAATACAAAAACAAGCCTCTAACTGAGGCTTGTTTTTTTTAAATATAACAATTAAATCCGATCTGACTATATTATTATCATTTCTCTGATCAACTTCATTCGTGTCATCATCAGCTCGCTTTAATCAATCTATATGGCTGTATAAAAAATCAACTAGCAAAAAAGATGAGATAGCTTTAAAGTTTAAGAATACAAAATACACAGGATGTGCGGATATGAAAACAATCCTATTCAGCTTAAGCATTTTATTTTGCCTTAACCTCTCTGGATGTGCAGTTCATACCCCTCAGGGTAGCGTGGTGATTGACCCTGAAGGTTATGACTATGATCGCAGGTATCCTCATGGTAAAGGAGACTTCTGTCCCCCTGGCCAAGCTAAAAAAGGACGTTGTTAACGTTATCTATTGTTGTGCAGCTAGGCAATTTCTGCTGGAAAGGCGATGACTTGATCAATTTTAACTTGATTCATCGCCACCATCAGTAAGCGGTCTATTCCCAAAGCAATACCTGAGCATTCAGGCATTTTTGACAGTGCGGCTAATAAATGCTGATCTGTAGGAATTACAGGTAAACCTTGTTCAGCACGTTGTATATTATCCGCTTCAAAACGTGAAGCCAACACATCAGCATCAAGCAACTCATCATAAGCATTTGCCAGCTCTAAGCCCTCTATATAGACCTCAAAGCGTGCAGCAACCAGTTCACCATCTTGATCTATTTTGACTTTTGCCAATGATGCCATTTCAGGCGGAAAATCCGTTAAAAATACAGGTGCATCAAAACCTAAGCTTGGCTCTACAAAATGCGAAAATAATAAATCCATATAGCCAAGACGATCATTACCCAAATCAAGATTCAGTCCGACTCTGTTGGCGGTATCTTTCAATTGCTTTAACGAGGCTTGTAATGGATTGATCTCTAAACGATCCTGAAATGCATGTTTATAACTGAGAATAATAGGACGTATTTCCCCAAAACGATGTGCCAAACAGCTTTCTAACAAATCGGCTGTTTCATGCATTAAACCTTTTAAATCCAATGCAGGACGATACCATTCCAACATGGTAAATTCGCTGTTGTGCTTACGACCATGTTCATCATCACGGAAAACTTTACAGATTTGATAGATCGGACCACTACCACTCGCCAACAAACGTTTCATGGGAAACTCAGGAGAAGTTTGTAAGTATTGGGTGCTTAATTTTCCATGAATATGACGCTGCACCTGAACCGATGCCAAATGTACATCGGTTACACCTGCCTGAGATAAAATTGGTGTTTCTACTTCCATGACATCACGCTCAGCAAAGAACTGGCGAATCTTCTGATACATTGCGGCACGCGCTTTTAGTGCTTCAATGGAACAGGTCGGTTGATAAGTTTTCATATTTTGACTCATGCTTTTGGACCTCCGTGTGCGGCCCACTCGCGGCGCAATGGATAGTTCTTACGGAGTAAATCAAATGCTGACTGCTGTACCTTTCCATCTTGGACACACGCTCTGATTTGCGCATCATCTTCAGCAATATTATAAATTTGTGTAAGGTGCTGTTTGAGTACCGCTTTTAAATCCTGTTGATCAAAGTATTGCTCAACGCTCGGTAACTGACTTTCAAATCGCTTCGATGCGGTGTAGCCGAATTTCTGGCAAAAAGCATCATAAATCATCTGTGTGCCTCTGGCCTTACCTTCCAAACTATAACCTGCAATATGCGGTGTCGCTAAAGCCAGCATCTCTAAAAGTTGTTGAGAAATCTCAGGTTCAAATTCAAATACATCGAGTACCACTTGACGTTTGGTCTTCTCAATATCTGTAATGAGTGCGGATTGCTGAATCACGGGACCACGTGCACTGTTGATTAAGATCGCTGATGCTTTCATAGCAGAAAAGGCAGCATCATCAAATAAATGCTGGGTTGGATATTCACCTGACAACGTTAAAGGCACATGAAGTGAAATCGCATCTGCACGTTTCAAAAGTTCATTGAAAGAGACATTTTCAATACCATCAAGTTGCACATACGGATCGTAGCCGATCACTCGCCAACCCAGCAGTTGTGCCATCACTGCAAGTCTACTCCCAACGTTGCCTAAGCCCACAATCGCTAAAGTAAATTGATTGTCTTTTTCTAATAATTCGATGTTTAAATGTAATAAAGCAGTAATCACATATTCAGCAACTGCTTGGGCATTACAGCCTGCGGCATTACTCCAAGCAATATTGTGATGTTCTAAAGCGTGGATATCGAGATGATCTGTTCCAATGGTTGCACTACCAACAAATTGAATCTTAGTTTGATCAATCAAAGCCTGATCGACTTTAGTAACCGATCGTACCAATAGTGCATCTGCATCTTGTACATCCTGATACGTCAATGTACGGCCTGCTCTATGCTGTATTTCTGCAAATTCCGCAAAGAAATAATCGGTAAATGCCAAATTTTCATCTGCGATAATTTTCATGCAGCGCTTTCCATCAATGAGTCTGCACTTATTATCCTTAGCATAGAGGAAATTGACAAATCAAATCTCGATTTTCTCATCAAAATGCTGAGCATTACTCCGTGATGGTATTTAGATATAAAATCATAAATTTCAGACATAAAAAATCCCTGCATTTGCAGGGATTTTTTGATCTAGACGAAGATGTAATTACATCATGCCGCCCATACCACCCATACCGCCCATATCAGGAGCAGATGGTTTATCTTCAGGAAGATCAGTAATCATACATTCTGTTGTTAACATCAAACCAGCAACAGAAGCTGCGTGCTCAAGTGCAGAACGCGTTACTTTCGCAGGGTCAAGAATACCCATTTCTAACATGTCGCCATATTCGCCAGTTGCAGCGTTATAACCAAAGTTACCTTCACCTGCTTTTACTGCATTGATGACAACCGATGGCTCATCACCTGAGTTGGCAACGATTTGACGAAGTGGCGCTTCAATCGCACGACGTAAGATATTGATCCCCGCTGTTTGATCGTCATTTGCACCTTTCAGATTTTCAAGGGCATTGACAGCACGTACCAGTGCAACACCACCACCCGCAACAACACCTTCTTCAACCGCAGCACGCGTTGCATGAAGTGCGTCATCTACGCGGTCTTTTTTCTCTTTCATTGCAACTTCAGTCGCAGCGCCGATTTTAATTACGGCAACACCGCCTGCTAATTTAGCAACGCGTTCTTGAAGTTTTTCTTTGTCATATTCAGAACTAGATTCTTCGATTTGACCACGGATTTGTTGCACACGTTCAGAGATCTGAGCTGCATTACCAGCACCATCAACGATCACAGTATTTTCTTTAGATACAGTGATTTTATGCGCAGTACCTAAGTCTTGAAGAGAAGCTTGTTCTAAAGACATACCCACTTCTTCAGAAATTACAGTCGCTCCCGTCAAGATCGCGATGTCTTGAAGCATTGCTTTACGACGGTCACCAAAGCCAGGCGCTTTAACCGCACATACTTTAATGATACCGCGCATGTTGTTTACAACAAGTGTAGCAAGCGCTTCGCCTTCAACATCTTCAGCGATAATTAAAAGTGGCTTACCTGTTTTAGCAACCGCTTCTAATACCGTAATCAATTCACGGATGTTGCTGATTTTTTTATCAACAAGAAGAATGAAAGGATTTTCAAGTTCAGCCGTTAAAGTTTCTTGTTTGTTCGCAAAATATGGAGAGATATAACCACGATCAAACTGCATACCCTCTACAACGTCTAAAGAGTCTTCGAAGCCAGAACCTTCTTCTACAGTGATAACGCCTTCTTTACCTACTTTTTCCATTGCTTGCGCAATCAACTTACCAACAGTCGTGTCAGAGTTTGCAGAGATTGAACCCACTTGTTCAATCGCTTTAAAATCATCAGCAGGTTTTGCATTGGCACGGATATTTTCAACTACAGTTTTCACTGCGATGTCGATACCACGTTTCAAATCCATTGGGTTCATACCTGCAGTTACAGATTTGATCCCTTCATTTAAGATTGCTTGAGCAAGTACAGTTGCAGTCGTAGTACCGTCACCAGCGATGTCGTTTGTTTTGCTTGAAACTTCACGAACAAGTTGAGCACCCATGTTTTCAAACTTGTCTTTAAGTGAAATTTCTTTCGCAACAGTCACACCATCTTTAGTGATGTGTGGCGCACCGAAAGAACGGTCAATCACAACGTTACGGCCTTTAGGACCTAAAGTTACTTTTACTGCATCTGCAAGGATATTTACGCCTGCGATCATTTTTGAGCGAGCTGAATCACCAAATTTTACGTCTTTAGCTGACATATTAAACTCCGAATCTTTTTAAATACTTAATCTGATAATAAAATGAGTTATGTGTCGATTAGCCTTCTAGCACAGCTAAGATATCTGACTCTTTCATAATCAAGAGTTCTTCACCACTCACTTTAACGGTTGTACCTGCATATGCACCAAACAATACTTTGTCACCAACTTTGACATCCAAAGCACGTACACCGCTATCTGTGATTTGACCGTTACCAACTGCAATTACTTCACCTTGTAATGGTTTTTCAGCCGCAGAACCTGGCAATAAAATACCACCAGCAGTTTTGGTTTCTTCTTCTACGCGACGAATCACAACGCGATCATGTAATGGACGAATGTTGCTCATAATTAACTCCATCAGACTTAGTCTTTTTGATTAATTTGTACTGCTACTCCAGTAGCAATAAACAAAATTTTGATATGCCACTTTTGTGGGGTTAAAAAAAAAGGCTTCAAGGGGAAAAACAAAAAATATTCTACTTTTTGATGCTTTTTCAGACATCATCATCATTGCTGTTTAAAATCGTCGCTTTTTCATGCTTTTCGAACTGCTTTTTTTGTTCATCAAACCAATAATGTTCAATCACACCATCCGCTAAAATCACATTAAAACTATTCGGCAAACCAAAACGTAACCGATTCGATATCGCTGTTCCTGCATGAATATCCAAAATAGGATGATCAAATCCCAAATGGAAGATTTGATTTAAATCATGCACTGCAACCTTATGTAAATGCCCATGCAATAAACCAAACAATCCCGTTTCGCCCCACTTTTGTAATGCTACTTTTCCAAGCACAGGACAATCTTTGCCGCCATGATCATCTGGAAATGTATAAAAAGGTTGATGAAAAACACCTAGCTTGATTTTATCTGATGCTGCATTTTTTAATTTTTCATGGGTTTCATTGATCTGATCAAAAGAAATATGACCGCGCGTATGATAGCGCCTGCGAATGCTATTTATTCCAACAATATAGAAATGCTCCGTTTCTAAAGTCGTTTCCAGATCACCAAAAAACATTTGATAGCGTAGAAAAGGAGAAAAGAAGCGATTCCAAACATGATACAGCGGAATATCATGATTGCCCGGCACCACCAAATAAGGAATCGATAGACCATCTAGAAACTGACGACACGCATAAAACTGTTTAAGACGAGCACGTTGTGTCAAATCACCACTCACCACAATTGCTTCAGGGTGATGTTGCTGACAAAACAGTTTAATCGCGCTCATACACGCTTCGCGCTCAGTACCAAAATGCAAATCAGACAGATGTAACAACATTTGGAACCATCACTTTTAAAGCCGATTTTTTAACAGCGAAGTTTAATGGTGTTTGCATTTCCATTAACTCTCCATCTACTGCTACCGTTATTGTGGTCTTTTTACAACCCACCTGTATCTGCTCAGCGCAAAAGGTATATACATCAGAGGCTTGATCAATTTTTCCTTGAATTAACTTCAACAACATTTTTAACAAACTAAATCGATCACTTTTCGCCACCACGACCCCAGCAAGTTTGCCATTGGCTGCACATTCCGCGATTCTAAGTTTCAAATCACTGAGTTGTAGCTGATTATTTCCAAAGAAAATCAGCGGCGTACTCACTGGGTGTTTTTGTCCATCGACGGTCACAGCCAATTTTAAAGATTTATGCTCTCGGAGCAGCACATCCAACCCCGATGTATAGGCATGCAAAGGAAATCGCCCAAATCGTTTGTTGTACAACTCACGTTTCTTAATAAATAACGGATATAAACCTAGACTGGCATTATTCAAGTAAATCTGATCATTTATAGTCGCAACATGCACATCATGTACCTTTCCTGTCGCAATCACTTCCGCTGCTTGTTGAACATCAATCGGAATATTTAACGCTCGAGCAACGTAGTTAAACGTACCTAGCGGTATGATTCCCATTGGGATGTCAGTATGCATCAAGCGCTTTGCAACCGCATTTAAAGTCCCGTCTCCGCCTGCGGCAATCACCACTCCGCAATCATCAGCCTGTTGATGTCTCACTAAAATAGCTGCCATCATTTCATCAAAATCAACTGTTTGATTTAGCTCAAAGACCTGAATTTCAAAACCATATTGAGTCCAAAATGTCATGAGACGCTCATATTCTTCATCTTGTTGTGCGGCATGAAATCCAGATTTTTGATTATATATAATAGAGAGTGGACGTAAATTTGGATGCATAAAGATCAAACTTAAGGCTGTTAATAGCTGTATTTTTGTGTACAAAAGCAACAAATGAAAGCTTGTTTATGTAAATTTTGAATGAGCATAATTCATTTTATCAATAATAATTCTCAAGAAATGCATAAACACTAAATTATTGTTATTTATTGATATTTTTAATAAAAATAACACCTATAAATATATCGTATACTGTGTTAAAAAAACATTCAAACGATCAAAAACAACCACTTAGATAGATATAAACAGCGTTTCATTAACAGTAGATAACATTCTTGGCTCTTATTTTTTTTTCGATTTTATGCTTTAATACAGCCACTTTTTTTACTTCATCTATTTTCATTGTATCCCAATGAATAGAACTGTACGTCGTACACACTTTAAAAAGGCATCACCATGACCCAAGTGAACGCACCAGAATTCGTTCGTCACCCTAAGCTTATTGCATGGGTGGAAGAGATTGCAAAATTAACCAAACCAGCAAAAATTGAATGGTGTGACGGAAGCGAAGAAGAATATCAACGTCTGATCGACTTGATGATCGCTAACGGCACCATGCAAAAACTTAACCAAGAAAAACATCCTGGTTCATATCTTGCAAATTCTGATCCTTCTGATGTTGCTCGTGTTGAAGACCGCACTTATATTTGCTCTGCAAACCAAGAAGATGCTGGCGCGACGAATAACTGGGTTGCACCTGCGGAAATGCGCACAAAATTAAATGGATTATTTGATGGTGCAATGGAAGGCCGTACCATGTATGTGGTTCCTTTCTCAATGGGTCCGTTAGGTAGCCACATTGCACACATTGGTATCGAACTTACAGATTCACCTTACGTTGCTGTTTCGATGAAGAAAATGGCACGTATGGGCAAAGCGGTTTATGATGTACTTGGTACAGACGGTGAATATGTACCTTGCGTACACACTGTTGCAGCTCCTCTTGCCGCTGGTGCAAAAGATGTTGCATGGCCATGCAACAATGAAAAATATATCGTGCATTATCCAGAAACTCGTGAAATCTGGTCTTACGGTTCTGGTTACGGTGGTAACGCGTTACTGGGTAAAAAATGCTTAGCATTACGTATTGCTTCTGCAATGGGTCGTGAACAAGGTTGGTTAGCTGAACACATGCTGATTTTAGGTGTGACCAATCCACAAGGTGAAAAACATTACATCGCAGCGGCATTCCCTTCTGCATGTGGTAAAACTAACTTTGCAATGTTGATTCCACCAGCAGGCTATGAAGGTTGGAAGATTGAAACTGTAGGTGATGATATTGCTTGGATCAAACCAGGTGAAGATGGTCGCTTATATGCAATCAACCCAGAAGCTGGTTTCTTCGGTGTTGCACCTGGTACAAATACCAAAACCAACCCGAACTGCATGGCAACTATGCACAAAGATGTCATCTACACCAACGTTGCTGTTACAGATAATGGTGAAGTATGGTGGGAAGGTCTTTCTAAAGAAGTTCCAGCGAACCTTACCAACTGGAAAGGTCAACCGCATACTGGCGAAGATAAAGCTGCTCATCCAAATGCACGTTTCACAGTTTCTGCTGGTCAATGCCCTTCGATTGACGCTGACTGGGAAAATCCAGCAGGTGTTCCAATCTCAGCATTCATCTTCGGTGGTCGCCGTGCGGACACAGTGCCTTTAGTATCAGAAGCTTTTGATTGGGTTGATGGCGTGTATAAAGCTGCAACTATGGGTTCTGAAACGACTGCTGCGGCTGTTGGTCAACAAGGTATCGTTCGTCGTGATCCATTTGCGATGCTTCCTTTCGCTGGTTATAACATGGCTGATTACTTCGGTCACTGGTTACAACTTGGTCAAGAAGTGGGCGCTAAAGCAGAAGCTGCTGGTAACAAATTACCAAAAATCTTCAATGTAAACTGGTTCCGTCGTGATGCTGAAGGCAACTTCGTATGGCCTGGTTTCGGTCAAAACATGCGTGTTCTTGAGTGGATCATTGATCGTTGTGAAGGTCGTGCTGAAGCGACTGAAACACCAATCGGTCTAGTTCCAACTTATGAGCAATTGAACTGGGAAGGTATTGATTTCTCTAAAGAACAATTCAATACTGTTACTGCGCAAGATAAAGATCAATGGATCAAAGAGCTTGAGAGCCACACTGAGTTATTTACTAAACTTGGTGATCGTTTACCTCAAGCACTTAAAGATCGTCAAAATGAATTATTAAATGCGGTTAAATCTGCATAATAATTAAATGACATAAAAAGGTCGCTTCGGCGACCTTTTTTGTTGCCTGGTGATTTGGTTTTTAATATAAAAAACCTATTCCATAAGAAGAATAGGTTTTAAGAAGTAGCCACTAAGTAGTAGTATTAATTATTCTTTAGACAATACGTTAAAACACCAGAAATAAAATGCCCTGTTCGACGATCTGTACTCGCAGTTACTAATGATAAAGGACAACCATAATAATTATTTGCTTCTATTTTCGGCACATTATAAAAAGCCATTTTAGGATCATCTAATTCGATAACCCACGCCCTCCCCAAATATTTTAAATGTCTCTCCTACATATCTAGCATAACCATCAACTTTACGAGATTCTTGTTGAGCTAAGATCGCTTGAGTCGTCGGATACTGCTCCAATATCCAATGTTCCAAGATATCCAATGATTCTATCGAGTAATATAGCTTCTCACTAATTTCTTTTGGAAGGGTGTCATGCATACGTGATAAAGCATCACGCATGTCCATTAACCAATATTGAAAGCTGTCAAACCTTTCTTCTCTAGTTTTTATATTAATTGCACATATATAAATTTAATTAGAATACTAAGAGATATAAAATCTCTAATTGATATAAAACATTTTACAGATAAAACTAGAGTGTAAAATAAATATAGAGATTAAAACTATTTTAAAATCCGCTTCACCCTGTGTTTATAGTGCTGATCAGCCCAATGTTTGTCCATTGATTTAAATAGAACATTCTTCAATACATCAATAAAACCCTCTGGGTTTTTCTCAATCCAATTAAGCGCTAAATTCGGCCAATACGCACTGACGCTTTCACTCAATGCATACTGTAGAACTTTTACTTTATTTTCAGTATTTAATTCATCGAAGTTATGATTACATTCTTGCTGCTCAAGCTGTAATAGCCCTTGTCGGACATCAATCACATGCTTTTCACTCATCATTCCCCTCCTTTATCTCAGAGTGATGTAACACAGGATTTATTATATTGCTATCCAAAATTGAATGATTCCTTAAAAGTGCTTAGTCCCCAAAAATTCCAATCAACCATCTAAATCTCTTCTTTTATTCCCATCAAAAATTGAACGAAATGAATTGCAAAATTCACTAATATTAACAATAATTGTAATAATAATATTTCTCATTTACATGGTTGTAAATATGAGCTCGACCCTCTCCTTCAAACGAAACTCACTTTTTCTTGCACTATCAAGCTTAGTCAGCATTAGCCCCTATAGCTTTGCAGCAAATGAAGTATCGCAACAACTCCCAACGATTCAAGTCAAAGCGACTCAGAATGAAATTTCAGATTCTGAAAGCACCAAAGCCTATACGATTAAAAATAGCTCAAGTGCGACTAAGCTCAATATCGAAGCCAAAGAAACCCCTCAAACCATCAATGTCATCACTCGCCAACAGATCGAAGACTTTGGTTTAACCTCAACACGAGACATTTTAAATAATACCCCTGGCGTGACAGTCAACGCGCTTGAAACGGAACGCGCCGTATATATGGCTCGCGGATTCGAGATTTCAAATATTTTTGTTGATGGCGTAGGTTTCCCCTCAACAGGCTGGAACTATAATGACACCAATCCCGATAGTTACTTTTATGATCGTATCGAAGTCGTTAAAGGGGCAAATGCATTAACCAATGCTTTTGGTGATCCTAGTGCAACCATTAGCTACATTCGCAAACGCCCGACCAAAGAATTTCAAGCCAATACTGGTCTAAGTTATGGCTCATGGGATACTCAACGCTATGAAGCAGATGCCTCTGGCAGTTTAAATGATCGTATACGTGGACGACTGTCTGGCTTTCAACAAACAGGTGACTCATATCGTGATCGTTATTCATCAGAAAAAAATGGAATTGCAGGTATTGTTGAAGCCGATATTACGGACTCTACCCTTCTCACCATTGGCGCAAGTCAAGAAAAGCATAAACCAAATGCCAACAACTGGGGTGCGATTCCACTGATGGATGGTTCTGGCAAACAACTCAGTTATGATCGCTCATTTAACCCCAATCCAGATTGGGCATATTGGGACAACACTTCTAGAAATGCATTTATCGAACTAAAACAAAAATTTCTAGATACATGGTCTGCTAATCTAAGCTATAACTACAATGAAAAAGATCGTGAAAGCCAGCTTTTATACTATTACGGCTATCCAAACGCAGACGGTTCAGGAGTTTCATTAACACCAAATGGTTATTTAGAGAATAATAAACTACACACTGCTGATTTTAATCTTCAAGGCAAATTTGACCTATTTAATCGAGAGCATGAAGCAATCATTGGTTATACCTTTTCTAAAAGTGATCAAGTTGATCACCAAAAGCAAGGTACGCTACATGACAGCAATATCAATCATGTAAGCTCTGAATACAACGGACAAATCTCAGTTACACCTTATACAACCAATTGGGCAAGCTGGACACCAAAGCATGTCACTTGGTCAGATTTCGTCAAACAAGCTGACTACAGCCAGCGTAATGAATCTATTTATGCAGCCACACGCCTTCACCTCAATGATGATCTCAAAGTAACACTTGGCGCCAACTACGTTAAAGCAAAAAGTAAGGGTTATAGCTACACTTCGCCAATGAATTACGATGAAAGTAAAGTTTCGCCTTATGCAGGGATTACCTATAACTTTAGCCCTGAATATATAGGTTATATGAGTTACACCTCGATCTTTCGCCCTCAAACTTCTGTGAATGAAGCCACAGGAAAAGTTGCCGATCCAATCGAAGGTAAAAGCTATGAGGTTGGGATTAAAAGTGCATGGTTAGATGACAAACTCACAGGAACTTTAGCAATCTTTAGAACTGAACAAAACAATTACCCACTGCGCTCAAGTGACGGACATCCTTTAAATCGTAAAGTCGGCATTAGTGATTTACGTTCACAAGGTGTAGAAGTTGGTTTGGCAGGACAACTCACTGATCAGGTCAATGTCTCTCTTGGTTATGCCCAGTTTAGTTTACAAGATCTAAAAAATGGTGGTGCTGCGAGAACTTATAATCCAACTCAAACCTTTAATCTACTGACCACCTATACACCTGTTCAACTACCAAAACTAAAAGTTGGCGCAGGACTGCAATGGCAAGGGAAAACCTCTATTTTTGACAGCGTACAATCAGCTTATTTGAAACAAAGTGATTATGCTTTGCTTAATCTAATGGCAAGCTATGAAGTAAACCAACACTTCACTGTTCAAGCCAATGCAAATAATGTGACCGATAAAAAATACTTAAATAGCTTCACTTATAGTCAAGCGTTCTATGGCGAACCTGCGAACTATAGCGTTGCGCTTAAATTTAAATATTAATAAATTTAACCCCTTATCCAAATATAAGGATAAGGGGTTATGACTTTTATGCGGCGGTAGGTGTCTGTCTTTTTGAGTCTAAGTAAGTATCCAATAATGCAACCTCATCATTATTCATGCTTAAACCAAGCTTAGAGCGCCTCCAAAGCAGATCCTCACTGGTCGTTACCCATTCGAAACGCCATAAATAGTCGACCTCTCTCACATATAAGCCCTGACCAAAATGCTGCCCAAGCTGCGCGACTGAAGTTGCCTCACCCAGAATATTCCAAACGCGTGTACCATAAGCGGAAGCCCAGCGTTTTGCTAAAGACTGAGGTGCATCGGTCACTTGTAGAAGAATTTCTTGAACTAATTGCTCAACAGAATCCATCTTCTCCCCACCCGGTAAAACCTCTTTTGCGGTCCAGCGACCCTGCATTTCAGGGAAGAACGCCTTAAGCTGCTGCATCGCAGATTCAGCCAACTTACGGTAAGTTGTTAATTTTCCACCAAATACAGAAAGCAATGGTGCTTGTCCTACTGCTTGCTTTGACAATGCCAAGGTATAATCACGTGTCACCGCAGAAGGATTATCCGACTCGTCATCACACAAAGGACGTACCCCAGCAAAAGTCGAAATAATTTGATCTTGGGTTAATTGCTTTTTAAAATGCTCATTACTGACCTTAACCAAATAGTCAATTTCAGCTTGAGTAATTTTCACCTGAGCTGGATCACCTTTGTATTCATGATCCGTTGTTCCAATCATGGTGTATTGATCCAAATAAGGAATCGCAAACACGATACGACGGTCATCATTTTGCATAATAAAGGCTTTATCACCTTCATAAAGCTTCGGCACAACAATATGGCTGCCTTGAATTAAACGAATCCCATACGGTGATTTAAGCTGTAAATCTTGTTTAATAAACTGAGCAACCCATGGACCAGCTGCATTGACCAAAGCCTTGGCTTTGATTTGAAATGCTCCCTGTGCATTTTCCAAATCAACAATCCAGTACTCGCCGTCACGCTTGGCGGATAAACAACGAGTACGTGTCAAAATGTCAGCACCTTTTTCACGCGCATGCATCGCATTCAGCACCACTAAACGTGAGTCATCTACCGCACAATCAGAATACTCAAAACCACGGGTAATCGCCGAGTTTAATGGGCTATCTTCTTTAAAATAAACGTTATTTGAACCCAGTAATTTCTCGCGTTTACCTAGGTGATCATAGAAAAATAAACCTGTACGAATCAACCAAGCTGGGCGTAAATGGGGACGATGCGGCATGATGAAGCGCATCGGACGAATAATATGTGGCGCTTTATTCAATAACACTTCACGTTCAGCCAACGCCTCTCGCACTAAGCGAAATTCTTTATGCTCTAAATAGCGCAAACCACCATGAATCAACTTACTACTTGCGGAAGAAGTATGGCTCGCTAAGTCGTCCTTTTCACATAAAAACACCGACAATCCACGCCCTGCAGCATCAACTGCAATACCAACACCGTTGATACCACCACCGATGATCGCGAGATCATAAATTTTATCTGTTAACTGGGGAGCGTTTTGCATAAATCACCGCAAATTTTCGATATTGTTCAATAATGAAAATTTAAACATATAAAATGAAAATAGACAATAAAAACACGCGACAAAAATGTCAATTTATCGACATTTTTAGACTGATGGTAAAAAATTGAAAGAAAGGGGAAAATGATGATAAGCTTATTAAATATAATATTTATAAGGAATAAAAAATAATTTTATATAAAGTGAACGAAGTAAAAAACAGCTCATTCAAAAAAAGTAACATTTTTTCGAAAATGAATATTTATTTTGCAACAATCAATCCAATATCCAAATCTCGAATGGTTTTCATATATTGATCATTGGGTTGTTGGTCGGTAAAAATACAATCCACTTGTTTAAGCGAACCTAAACGAATCATCGCATTACGCCCAAACTTACTGCTATCCGCCGCTAAAAAAACCTGACGTGCACTAGAAATAATTTCTTGGGAAACACAGACTTCTTGAAAATCGAAATCCAATAACGTGCCATCTTCGTCGATACCACTAATCCCAACCAACGCATAATCTGCTTTAAATTGCTTAAAGAAATCAGCCGTTGCCTGCCCGATCACCCCACCATCAGGGCGGACGCGTCCACTGGCGATCAGTACTTCAAAATCTTCTTTGGTACTCAAAATTTTAGCAACATTTAAATTATTGGTAATAATTTTCAGCCCCGTATGATTTAACAAGGCATGCGCGATAGCTTCAGTTGAAGTACCGATATTGATGAACAATGAAGCATGATCAGGCACAGCAGCGGCAACAGCTTCCGCAATAGAACGCTTTTGTTCAAGCATGTGCCCGACACGCATGGTGTACTCAGTGTTTTCAACACTCGAATCATGTGCCGCGCCACCATGGTAGCGACGCAACAAGCCTTCATCTGCCAACTGATTAATATCACGTCGAATCGTCTGAGGTGTAACATCAAAATATTGGGCAAGCTCTTCAATACTGATATAGCCACGCTCGCGTACTAATTCGAGGGTTTTTTGTTGGCGTAATATCAAACTCATGCTCAATTCCATCCTATGTTGTTATTTCAACTCATCCGATACTCTCAGTTGAGCTTAATCCTCATCCCAATCTCGGGTGCGACCAACCGCTTTTAACCAACCTTTGTAGAGTTTCTCAGTTCTATCACGACTACTCTCAGGTGTAAAAGTGCGCTCGATCGTCATTCTACTCTTCAATTCATTCAGATCCGACCAAAAACCGACAGCCAAACCTGCGAGAAATGCTGCACCCATACCTGTGGTTTCTTTCATTGCAGGACGTTCAACTGAAGTACCTAAGATATCAGCTTGGAACTGCATCAGAAAATTATTGGCGGTGACACCACCATCAACACGGAGTGTACGCAGCTTCTCACCTGAATCTTGCTGCATCGCATCTAAAACATCACGCGTTTGATAGGCAATGGATTCCAGCGTCGCACGAATAATATGCTCGATACTAACCCCTCTTGTAATCCCCAAGATTGCACCACGTGCGGTCGGATCCCAATAAGGAGCACCAAGTCCAGTAAAGGCTGGAACGACATAGACGCCATTACTATCTTTGACTTTGGTTGCGTAATATTCAGAATCATGCGAATCATTAATCGCTTTCATTTCATCACGTAACCATTGCACACACGAGCCACCATTAAACACAGCACCCTCAAGTGCATAGTTCACTTCGCCGTTCGCACCACATGCGATGGTGGTCAACAAGCCATGGTCCGACTGAACAATGCGCTTTCCTGTATTCATTAACAAGAAACAGCCTGTGCCGTAGGTATTTTTTGCTTGCCCGACTTCAACACACATTTGACCAAATAATGCCGCTTGTTGATCCCCTGCGATACCCGCAATTGGGATTCCAATTTCTTGGCCACTGATGGTATGCGTGTATCCATAAACTTCGGAAGAACTACGCACTTCAGGCAACATCGCTTTAGGGATGTTTAAAGCTTCAAGTAGCTTATCGTCCCATTCAAGCGTTTCAATATTGAATAACATGGTACGTGAGGCATTGGTATAATCCGTCACATGGGCTTGACCGTTGGTGAGTTTCCAAATAAGCCATGTATCAATTGTACCGAATAGAAGCTCGCCACGTTCAGCACGCTCACGACTACCATCGACCCGATCAAGGATCCACTTAATTTTAGTCGCTGAAAAATAAGGATCAATCACTAAGCCCGTGACTTTTCGTACATAGTCTTGCCAACCATCTTGACGAAGCTGATTACAAATTTCATTGCTTTGGCGACTTTGCCAAACAATGGCATTGTAAATAGGTTTACCTGTTTTTTTATCCCAAATCACCGTCGTTTCGCGTTGGTTGGTAATCCCAATCGCAGCAATTTGATCACTAGAAATACTCGCTTGCGCTAACGCTTCAACCCAGACTGCACTTTGGGTCGCCCAGATTTCCATTGGATCATGCTCAACCCAACCTGGTTGTGGGTAAATTTGGGTAAATTCGCGTTGAGCTATGGTGATGACATTCGCATCGTGATCCAATACGATCGCACGTGAACTCGTTGTACCTTGATCAAATGCAACCACATATTTTTTTTAACTATCTGTAGAGATCATGACATACCTATCCAGACTGGCCTGATGTATTAGAGCAATGAATTACACACCCGAAAAAAAACGGAGCGTAATACTGCAATAAAGCAACGACTTCTGTATTAAATTAAAAACTTGGGCGATTATATGCAAAATTGTTCGCAAACGAAAATTCTTTCTTTATTTTTGAATACAAAAGTGACGAAAAGACCAGTTTTTAAAGATTACTCACAATTCAAAAATCATTTTATGCGATACTAAAAACATAAATAACAGGATCATTGATATGAAAAAAACCAATTTATTCTTTATTGTAAGCGGTACACTTTTGATTGCTGCATGTCAGACAAGCTCACATCAATATAATGGTGCAAAGGGTTATCAAATTGAAGATAAAACAGCAACTTCGGCGACGATTGCCTATACACTTTCTGCGCGTGGCAATGCAAATGTGGATGAGAAAAAATTGCAGCATGCCTGTAAACAAGTGCTCGGTGTAGAAAAAAATTATAAAATTTCAATTCTAAGCACCAATGAAATCATGAACCCCGCCGCACAAGAAAAGTATGGTGTTCAGCTTGGTACCAGTCGCACAACTTTTGGTCTATCCAACTCCCCTGATTTAAATAACAGTGAAGGTTATGCCACTCGTCAAGCACTTGAGACTCGACCAACCACACTTACTGTCGTTCGTTATACCTGTTCTTAATCACATAGATATAAAATGGATGTATGCAGATATTGATGATGAATACATCCAACCAAGCTTATTTTTTTAGCACATCATGAATAGATGAATCTTTATCGAACACAGATTTTGCAAAAGGACACAAAGGAATCACTTTGACGTGGCGTTCTCTTACAAATTCGACCAATCCATCTAATAATTGGCGACCAACGCCTTTCCCACGAAATTGATCACTGACATCAGTATGGTCAATAATCAGCATCTCATCGCCCGCCCATGTATAAGCCATCTCACCTGCCAATACATCACCATCGACAAGCTTAAATACGCCATGTTTACCATCATCAACTTGTTGAATATTCATACTATGTCTCTTTTATCAATAAATGTTATTGGATGAAACTTAAATCGGTCATCTCATTATTTCATTCAATGTTTTAACATGATGTTGCGCGGTGCTATGTTGCGATTTTATATCTTATCAAGCTACGATAAATATTGTTTTAGATAAGCTAGCGGCTTATTTGGTGCGATAGAAACTCACATTTTTAAACTCTTTGGCTTCATCCAAATCAGGCCAAGTTGTTGCACTTCGCTCATCAATCTTTATATATTTTGGGTGGCTAAAATTTTTAACTCGACTGTCAGCAACCCAAACCTCAGGTGCGAATTTCAAAAACTCATCTAAAAAGAAACGATTGCACTGATCATAAAGTACATCAGCAGCAAGCAAGACATCTACTTGTTCTGATTTATAGAGATCATCGAGATATTCAAGCTCTACTTCATTTAAGTGTGCATTTTCACGGCATGATTCAAGACTAATGGGGTCAATATCACAACAAATAACGCGTTTCGCACCTGCCATTTTTGCAGCAACTGCAACTACACCTGAGCCTGCACCGAAGTCCAGAACAACTTTATCTTTAACATGATGGGGTTCTGCCAATAACCATTGTGCCATCGCTAAGCCAGATGCCCAACAAAAAATCCAATACGGCGTTTCATTCCAAATACGTCGAATGACTTCATCATCCAAACGATCTGTAGGAAATACTGGTGGTATCAGCCATAAAGAAATCGGCGTTTCAGGTAGTTGTTGTGCCAATAAGTCAGTATTTGGAATCACATCATGCAATGCTTTAAGTAACTGTTCAGGCGCTTTAGCAAATTGAAAAGTACAGCTCATATCGTTTCTTTAATTCTTTTAAGTCCCCCTCTTTTATAAAGAGGGGGTTAGGGGGAGATTTAGCCTAATGCTTTTTCAGCAGCTTCAACAGTTTGACGAATCAAAGTGGTAATCGTCATAGGCCCTACTCCACCCGGAACAGGTGTATAAGCAGACGCAATCTCTTCAATACCGACTAATTGGATATCACCTACACCACCGCCATCACGTGGATGGAAACCAGCATCAACCACAACAGCGCCTTGCTTGATCCAATCTTTTTGAATCAATTCCGCTTTACCCACTGCACCCACGATAATGTCAGCTTGCTTAACCAACTCTGCAAGATTTTGTGTGCGTGAATGACAGATCGTAACGGTTGCATTGGCTTGCAATAGCATCATTGCCATTGGTTTACCTAAAATCGCAGAGCGACCAACCACAACGGCATGTTTACCTGCAATTTCAATCTTGTTTTCTTGCAAAATGGTCATGATGCCTGCTGGGGTCGCTGAACCATAAGCAGACTCACCCATCGCCATACGGCCAAAACCTAAGCAAGTCACACCATCGACATCTTTTGCCAATGAAATTGCATCAAAACAAGCTCTTTCATCAATTTGTTCTGGCACTGGGTGTTGCAACAAAATCCCGTGTACATCAGGATTTGCATTCAATTTTTCAATTTCTGCAAGCAATTGTTCAGTTGTCGTCTCTTTCGGAAGCTCAACTTTAAGCGAATCCATTCCTACACGACGGCAAGCATTACCTTTCATACGCACATAAGTTGCCGATGCACCATCATCACCAACTAAGATTGTTGCCAAAATTGGGGTACGCCCCGATTTTGCTTTTAATGCTTCTACACGTACCAACAAATCTGCTTCGATTTGTGTTGCCAATGCACGACCGTCTAAAACCAATGCCACAGCGCATCTCCAAAATGGGTATGAATCAATTGCGTAAATAATACATGATAATTTGAGCAATATTCTTTTAGATGTTGTTTTTATGTGCATATTCGCGACAAACACTATTGTTTTTTTTCTAAAGATTGCTAATATGTGCATCACCAAGAGATGGCGGGGTGGCAGAGTGGTCATGCAGCGGACTGCAACTCCGTGTACGCCGGTTCGATTCCGACCTCCGCCTCCATTGGTAAAGCCCGAGTGGTGAAATCGGTAGACACAGGGGATTTAAAATCCCCCGCCCACAAAGCGTGCCAGTTCGAGTCTGGCCTCGGGCACCATTTTCAGCTAATGAAATATGGTGCAAAAAATTCCAGCGTAAGCTGGTTTTTTTATGCCTGAAATTTAGCGAAGTATAAAAAAAGCCAAGTACACTGACTTGGCTTTTTTGTTCTTAGACTTATGCGACTTGCTGTGCAGTCTGCATCGGCAATAAATTCACATCTAAGACCAATTGATGCTGTCGGCTTGCATCCACCGTATATTCTGCTGTTTTAATCGAATCGACATAAATCCATTGTGATTGAACTTGTGTTTCATCAAGTTGAACCATCAAATAACCTCGTTGATTCAAATTGCAATAATTTAATTCATCAATCAGCGCGGTAAATGCGAACTCGAATTGTTGAAGCTGTGCCGTAGGAATATTAAGATATTTTTCCATCCCCGGCGAAGATACAGAACTGGTTGCCAACTCAACGCCGACAAAAGCACCATCTTTGCTATATAAATTAGACGACCACGCATTATGCGTATCCCCTGCAAAGACCACGACTTTCTTTTTTAACTGCGCCAAAGTGCCATATAGAATCTCACGTTCAGCAAAATAGCCATCCCAAGCATCTAGGTTATAAGGAGCAACCGTCAGCACACGCGCTTTTTCTTGCTCAGTGAGGCTTGGATCACCTTGTTTAAGACGCATTTTCAGCGTCACTAATTCAGTAATCTGAGTCGTCATTTGATTCAATGTTGCTGCACTTGGATTGCCTGACGTAATTTCTGCAAGCGACAATAATAATTCAGCGGGAATTAGCATTTTGGTCATAAGAATCTGCTGACCCAATACATTCCATGTTGCGGTGGATTGTTGTAATTTCCCCAGCAACCAATCACGTTGGGTATAGCCCATCAAAGTGCGTGCAGGATTGGTTAAATCTTGTTGAAACTTTTGAATATCCAAACCTGAAGCAGTCAAATAGTCTGCATAATCAAGTTGTTTATCTCGTGCTAAAATTCGGGTATCCAGCATGGTCAGTTGTACCAGATTGCCAAAATCAAACTGACGATAAATATTTAAATGATCTGTCTCAGATACTGGACGAATCGGCATCCATTCAAAATAGGCTTGTAATGCTGCCAGTTTACGCTCAAGGAAACTACCTTCGTTTTCTTGATGATTCTCCGCCCCCTCTTTCCAAGTATCATTGGCCAACTCATGATCATCCCAAACGACAATAAAAGGATGACGTTGATGCAGTGCTTGTAGATCTTTATCGTTACGATACAGCGCATAGCGCTTACGATAATCATCTAATTTAATAATTTCTTGGCTATTATCAGCTGCCAAGCTTCTTCCGAGTTTGGCTGCATCTTCTGAGGCATAACCATCCGCACCATATTCATAAATATAGTCGCCTAAATGAATCACCACATCGACATTCTGCTTTGCCATTTCACGATACACATAGAAATAGCCAGCGGGATAATTCGAACAAGAACAGACTGCAAAACTCACTTTTGAGGCACTGGTCGGCAGTGTTTTGGTTTGTCCAACAGGAGACTTTTTATCACCAAAAATAAAGCGATAGTAATAGTTTTGATTCGGTGTCAAACCTGTTGCATCGACCTTAACCGTAAAATCTTGTGCTGCTGCCGTTGTCACCTTATCCGTCTTAACAATCTGCTTAAATTGATCATCTAATGCGATTTCCCAAGTGACTTGCAAACGTGCACTTGCATCATTTGGGCTAAGACGTGTCCACAAAATGACGCGATCTTGTAGTGGATCACCGCTCGCTACACCATGATCAAAACTGACTTTCAGCGCATTGCTTTCTTTATCTGAACTATTATTACACCCTGTAAAACCTGAGGATAAAGACAAAGCCCCAAAACCGAATAAACTCTTTTGAATCAGTTCCCGTCGTGAAATTTTTGCTGTCATTTGATGGCTACCTTGGTTTTTATTACTTTAAACAAATAAAACTAAGGTGCGTTGATGAAGGTTTGATCTCAATTTAATGAAAAATTTATGAAAGTCAGTTCATTTAATCTATTTTTTATTCGAGAAAGACATAAGTTGATTGAAAAGAAAGCAAATAATCCTTTTTACTCTTGCCAAGTTTTAAAGTGTCCTCTATTATTGCGCACATGCCCGAGTGGTGAAATCGGTAGACACAGGGGATTTAAAATCCCCCGCCCACAAAGCGTGCCAGTTCGAGTCTGGCCTCGGGCACCATTTTTCAACAATGAAATTTGGTGCGTAAAAAAATCCAGCCTAAGCTGGTTTTTTTATGCCTAAAATTCGGTCAGCTTAATACTGGATCAACTGAAAATTTGGATGGTCTGCGAGTTGCTGTAAATAATAACGTTCTTTTTGATAAAAATATTTGTACATCCGATTGACCCACTCACCACGTCGAAAAGTGAGTACTTTTTTATTGACACCATCGTAGCTCAACAAAACAATATCACCACCCTCTTGGTTCAAGAGCGTAATTCGATAACTATGTGGTGCATGTAAATGAGAGGCACTAAGTTCTCTGACGATTTCAACTTTATGCTCACCATCAAGCCAATATTGTTTATCAACCAATGCCTTTTCATTCACCCAAAATCCCGTTTCCGCGCCATCATATGTATCAATCAAGAAAAAATGATGTAACTCTTTTAATAACTCAGATGCAGTGATATCCAAATAATCATTCATATCGACCTCTACTCATTTAAATTTTTATAATTAATGTCACTATTTTCGTGGTTCATCCCAGCCAGATAGCAACGTCATGAGCAAGTTTTTAAAAGATCAAAAAATGATTATTTTATTCAAGTTATTGTCATTTAAAGAAAATTGCTCTTTTATCTCAAAGATATATAGGGCGATTTAGAGAATCAATATTTTTTTCTTAGGCTGTCATGAAAATCAGATAAAAAGAAATTTATGCCAAATCAGGTGTTTATACAAACTTAATTATAATTAAAAAAAATATATCCACATGATTTTAAAGTGATTTAGCTAAAACTGGGCTAAATCACTTTATTTATGATACAGACAACGATTGCTATTGGTCGCGTGTTTTTACATCAAAAAGTTCAATTTCAAAAGTTAGATTTGAATTTGCAGGAATAATTTTCCCCATCTTACGTTCACCATAGGCCAAATGTGCAGGTACGATCAGTTTACGCTTTCCGCCTACACGCATGCCCATAATGCCTTGATCCCATCCTTTAATTACACGTCCTGTGCCAATCACAGTTTCAAAGTAATTTCCACGATCAAGTGAAGAATCGAACTGGGTTCCGTCTTCTAACCAACCCGTATAATGTGTGGTGATTAAAGCACCTTTTACCGCTTCTTTACCTTCACCTACTTTTAAATCAATAATCTGTAACTCTGCGCTCATTTTTGTCTCTCCAAACTCAGCTCAATTCAGGGTGTATTCACTATTATTGCAATTGTTGCCACTGAATGTCGACTTGACCTTTGTCACTCAACAATGTCCATTCACCATCCATGATGTTTAACTGCAACTGCATGGTACGCTCACATAATTGCTCAAGTGCTTGGGTGGTTTGAGGAGAAAGCTGCCAAACTTCAACATTACTCAGTGTTTTGATTTTGGTACTTTTCTGCCACCAATCATTCGCTTGTGCACCGTAGGTCACCACGGCAACACTTTTACATCGCGCACTGGCTTTTTTCACTTTATCTTCAGATGGACAACCCACTTCAATCCATTTTTCTAACAAGCCCGTCAGATCTTTTTGCCATAAAGCAGGCTCATCTGTTTCAAATAGATCTTTGGTGAAATCCAAATGCTCATCTGCATAACGCGCATAAGCAAGGATACGCACCATTAATCGCTCAATCGTTTCTGATGGGTGTTGAGCAAGGGTCAGTTGATAATCTGCATAAATATGCTGATCCATATTGGCAATATTTAGGTCTGCCTTATATATCGTTGCTTTTAACGCCATTGCTTCATGTCCTCAAATTTGGCGCTAAGCATACTCTATTTTTGCTAGAAAATGATGCGATTTGTGAATCAACTCGACTCATCTAGGCGACACGCCAAGAGTTGTTTTTCAAACTCAAACCAGTCCTGTTGCACCTGACAAATGATTTCTATTCGATTATCAATACTTGCTTCTACCGACTTATAGTTAAACTGTTGCGGATTGAAATTAAAACTTTTCCAGCCTTGATCGGTATTAAATATTCCTTTGATCCGAACCCAATCCTGCTGTGCGCACAATAGATCCAATAAATCATAAAAGTTGAATTGCCAACGTTTGGAAAACTTCCAACCAGCGACCGTAAATCCTTGCGCAGTTTCAATATAATGGTAGGGCAACTGTTTGATTTCTTGTTCCGCAGCATCACCGAGCTGTATTTTTTGCAATCGGAGTAAAGGTTGGATTTTTCGTTGCAAAGGTTGCTGAACAAGATCAAGCTGCCCCAGCTCTACCCGTCCATGCTCCGCTTCGATCCAATGCTGAACATAAGTCTGATATTCTTGTTTTAGAGCTAAATATGCTTGTTGGTCGGCTTCGGTCATACAATCAATATGGGACAATACAACAATTTGTGCCGCTTTGAGCTGGTCGGTATACAGATTCTGCTGTACCCAATCATGGTCATGCAAACGACTGCCATCAATCACGATCACCAGTGCACGCATTTCTAGACTACTCTGCCAATGTGGCTCTGTTAGCTGATCGAGTAATTGTGCTGGATGCCCCAAGCCCGTTGGTTCAATGAATAACCGATCGGGTTTGCTTTCACTTAATAACCGCGCCAACGCAATTTGCATCGGCAATTGACTGCTACAACACAAACAACCGCCCAACAATTCTTTGACGGTATAACCATCCTGTTGGCTGATTAGTTGTTGATCGACCCCTATCTGCCCGAACTCGTTCATCAAAATCGCCCAAACTTCATGCTCAGGTTTTTGTGCTAATAAATGCTGTAATAATGTGGTCTTCCCTGCACCTAAAAAGCCAGAAATAATATGTGTTGGAACTGCTTTGGGCGAAATGAATTTCACGACATACTCAGGAACAAAGATTTATTGCATTGTAATGCGAAAAAAACAGGAAAAGAAATAATCAGCGATCAAACAACCAAACCTTAATAAAGGCTCACTTAAATATATTAATGAGACCACCATCACATAGTTAATCTAATAACCTTATTCAAAATACAAATATGAATGGTTTATTCAATTAAGTAATTCTAATGAACTCACTAGCAATGTTTAATCTGCGTAAACAGTTAGTTTATTTTTTATCCAAAAAAACATATTTCCATACATTTTAGCACGCAATAATTGGCTATTCATTTACAGAGTAACCACATAAAGTCCTTCAATATTTCAAATTGTTAAGCTTGGCGTAATAGATTGTTAAGGTTATTGCCGTAAATAGATTTGGCACATAGCATGAGCACATGTCTTGATTTGTGGCTTATCTACAAATCAGGCTGTTTTTAATGAAACTGAAATTAAAGGATGCCAACAATGAAACTTATCAAAACACTTCTTGCTACGACGCTTACTCTTGCTGCTGCGACTACATTTGCTGCGTCAGCTAACGAAGTTCAAACTGAAGCACAAACTGAAGACCGTGTTGTTGTTTCAACTCAAGAACAACCAGCGACTGATGCAACAAGCGAAGCTGCTCCTGCATCTGAACCAGTAGCAAACTAATATAGATTTTAAAAGCTACCTCTGCTTTTTTAAATCGATTTATTATGATTTGATCCTATTTCATAATAAATAAAAAAAGATCGAACCATGCTGCGGTTCGATCTTTTTTATGGGCTAAATAAAAATTAAGGCGAAGACTTAAACATACTGCATGAGGGTTGATGAACTTCTTGTAGGCGCCTTTCTTTCCGTTGCTCTGCTGCTTCGAAACGACAACGCTTCCAATCAGTATCTAATTTTAAAGATGGAACTTGTTTCGGTTGGCGCTGTTCATCAACAGCAACCATGGTGAAATAACAGGTGTTCGTATGTCTGATACTACGTTTTTGAATATTTTGAGCTTCGACGCGAATCCCTATTTCCATTGAAGTACGGCCAACATGGTTTACACTCGCTAAGAATGTCACCAATTCACCAACATAAATGGGTTCTTTAAAATTGACTTTATCAACAGATAGCGTCACCACGTAACTGCCTGAATAACGACTAGCGCAAGCATAAGCGACTTGGTCAAGCAGTTTTAAAATAGCGCCACCATGTACATTACCAGAAAAGTTTGCCATATCTGGTGTCATCAAAACCGACATTGTAAGCTCTGATTGATCATCAGGCGTCTGATGGAATTGATCTAGTTGATCCATGTTTGGGACTCATAGCGGAAAACAGCACCACTATTATCACTCATTCATGATCGCAAACATATATCTAAATCAATCAAACACTGTCGCTTGCTCGAGGAGCGATTGTTTTACCTATCACGAGAACGTATTTCTAACTTAAATTTGCGGAATTCATGAGACCAAATACCCCATTGACGATCATATCAACCGCAATGGTCCCGATGAGCAATGCAGCTAAGCGCCCCACGATATCAAAATAACGGTCAATGTATTTTGCATGTTTATAGCGTAAATGATCATGCCCATATTTCATTAAAATCAAAATACTACAGGTCAAGAACAAGGTAACAGCGATCACAGCAACCGCAGCTGTAAAAGGTAAGGTCACTCCCGTGACCACTGCCGCACTAATCGTTCCCGGCCCAATCATAAATGGCATCGCAATCGTTCCAGCTAAATGCTCAGGTGCACCACGCATTTCACCGATGGTATCGGCCCCTTGGAACACATAACGATAGCCAATCACTAAGAAAATTAAGCCACCAAAAATTTGAAAAGACTCAAAACGGACATTTAAATATTTACTGAAAATATTCTCGCCGCCCCAAGCAAATAAAACAAACACAATAAAGGCAATCAAGCTCCCTTGAATAAGGGCTTTATTAAATACCGTTACATCAGTATTTCGGATAATCCCAACCATATAGACACTCATAAGGAAGGGATTTAACAATGCGAAAAACAACGCAAAAGCATGAACATAAGAAGAAAACATAAAATACTCGTGCACATCACTATGGATGTTCTTTGAAAATTAATTTGAGAATGAAATAAGCTATCTATTAAGGATCTGTTTACAGCACATGCTAGAATTTATTTCCTACTAACGAGCTTTTGTTAAGGTAAAATTAGCCTCTAGCCAACATGTGAATCTGTAAACTTACAATTTGATTATCTAAGGTTTTAATCATAAATTTAATCCCCTTGATCACGGTGAAGCTCAATAGTTACTTCATATCATGAATCGTATGTTGGTTATGCTTGTTCACATAAAATGAAAGTGCTTCTCAATTGAGTTTCAAAGTAGCAGCATCCCCATAGCCCCCAACCAATATCCATAAAGATAACATCTTAGTTGAAGTCAATAAAATGCCTTCGCTTGAATTTGAATGCGCGACTATTGCTTATAATTTTTACATATAGGAGCTTACTTTGATTTGGCTAGCATGTATAAGTATAGTATTGAAAATGTAGATATATTTGAATAAATAAGATTCTTAGTATTATTCATTTTTTGTGAATAAAAACCTATTTAAACTTATTGCTGTGACAGCGTCTTCGTGGTTCTCTAACAAAAACTCATTGTTCCTGACATTTCATTAAAGAACCACTTCATCAAAAGATTTTTAACACTTAAAGTATACTAAAACGTTACCCGCGAATATTGACGATAGGCTGGTGTCCAGAAATTATCATCAATCACAGTTTTAAGCAGATCATTACTCATTGGCATCGCTAAGCCATCTGCCATTGCTGCTTTCGCAACTTTAAACGCAATAAACTTAGATACCTGTTGAATATCATTGATATTTGGCAATAAGTCCGCTGTTGCATTTTTCAAGCGCGGTGAGCAATCGGCTAAAGCGGTGCTTGCCGCCATCAGCATTGAATCACTGATATGTGTCGCGCCACAAGCAATCACACCCAAGCCAATACCCGGAAAAATATAAGAATTATTACACTGCGCAATCGGATACGCTTTGCCTTGGAAAAATACAGGGGCAAAAGGACTGCCAGTCGCGACAATCGCCGCACCTTGTGTCCATTCGATAATATCTTTTGGCTGTGCTTCGACTTGAGAAGTTGGATTCGACAATGGTAAAACAATCGGATGTTTATAATATTTGGCTAAGCTTTTAATCACTTCTTCACTAAACAATCCCGCCTGCCCTGACACGCCAATCAAAATACTCGGTTTGGCGTTTTGCACCACATCTAACAAGGCAATGTTTTTACCCTGTCCTTCCCATGACTGAATCGCAGCAACTGGCGTTGCCAATTTTTGCTGAAAATCCAACAAGTTTTCTTGTTGGTCTGTCATTAAACCAAAGCGATCCACCATAAAGATACGTGAACGTGCCTCATGATCACTCAAGCCTTCATCAATCATCTGTCTCACGATATGCTCAGCGATACCACAACCAGCCGAACCTGCACCAACAAAGGTAATGGTTTGATCTTTGAGTTGTTTGCCCTGCGCACGTGATGCCGCGATCAAAGTCGCAACAGTGACCGCTGCCGTGCCTTGGATATCATCATTAAAACAGCAAATTTTGTCACGGTATTGAGTCAGTAAAGGCATAGCATTATGTTGAGCAAAATCCTCAAACTGGATCAATACATCAGGCCAACGCTGGCGAATAGCGGTAATAATCTGCTCAACAAATTGATAGTATTCTTCACCTGTTATCCGAGGCTGTTTCAAGCCCATATAGATCGGGTCATTGAGTAACTGTTGATTATTGGTCCCAACATCAATGGTAATTGGCAGTGTATAAGCAGGGCTAATCCCACCACAAGCGGTATATAAGGATAATTTCCCAATTGGAATCCCCATACCACCAATGCCTTGATCGCCTAGACCGAGGATGCGCTCGCCATCTGTAATCACGATCACTTTGACGTTTTTCTTATTGACGTTGTGAATGATTTGATCAATATATTCACGCTCACCATAAGAAATAAAGATACCGCGATGACGACGATAAATGTCTGAGAAGCGCTGGCAAGCCTCTCCCACAGTTGGGGTATAAATAATCGGCAGCATTTCATCTAAATGCTGACTCAATAAACTATAGAATAGGGTTTCATTGGTGTCTTGAATATTTCGCAAATAAATATGCTTATTCATGTCACTCCCAAAAGAAAGATATTGCTGATAAGAACGTTGGGTTTGTTCTTCAATATTTTCGATATTGTTGGGTATGAGACCATGAAGATTAAATCTTTCTCGTTCTTCTTCAGAAAAAGCAGATCCTTTATTTAACAAAGGTAATTCTAAAAGTGCGTTTCCAGCATAAGGGATATATAAAGGTTTTTTGGTTTTAATCTGGTTCACTGTCATACCGCGCTCTTCAACCTATCCGTCAAATATAAAAATTTCTTCGCTCAAGTTCAGAAAAACTGAACTTTGGCATAGTCAATAATTTACACCAATAGCGACCTAAAACTGTATTTATCTGGTTATATGTAAAGCCATATGATATTTAGAATCTAAATGGTTGCTTAGCGAAGATCGTTTGTATCGCTTGATAAAATTGTTATCTACGGAATATAGCATCGTGCTTTGATCGAAAAAGGATACAAAAGCAAACACGGCAGGCAAAATATGGTACTGAAGTCATCATTAGCCTTGTTGAAAGCTTGAATTGACCCGAATAAATAGATACAGATTAAAAGAGAAACTCAGGTCTCTTTTAATCTGTTTTTCAATACGAAACTGCTTTAACTTTGCTCAGAAAGGACCTTCGTTTCCCAACGATTGGCACGTTTGAATGTGCCTAGATCATTAAATCGCACACCCATATCACGCATGACTTTGTGCGCAACAGGAGCCGTCATTTGTCGAAGATAAAACGGTTCTTTAACCACAAAGTGATGAATCGCATGAGTAGAACCAAAATTAAAACAAAATAACTGGAATGGCATCATCCACCATGGCTTGAGGACTTGAGTTTGCTGAATCACATTGCCCAACTCGACATCACCGTAATAGTGCATATTACTGGTCACAAAATGTAGGCAAAAAGTACGCAATACATTCGGTGCAATCCAAACAACCGTTAAGATATTCACTACATGCATTACTTGCAAAGTGGTAGCTGACCATAAAATTGAAGTATCTGCCAACATTGCGACCAAGTTAACTGCATGGTAGCCCAAAAACACATACCAAAGAGACCAGTGAATGATACCTAATGGGAAATAGGCTTTGAAACTACGCTTCAAAATCATTTTCCGTACCGTCCAGTTATTCGCAGAAATGACTCGGAATAACACGGCTAGCCCATTATCACCTGTCGCAAAGAAACGGCGGATCCCCCAGACATCGCCATTACCTAAAGCTCTTTCTTCAATATCATGTTCGGTACCAGACATTTTATGATGATTAAAATGTAACTCTCGGCGCGCCCATGGGTTAATGGTGCTTGGACGAGCCAACCACACCAATCCCATCATCAAATGATGTGCCCACGGTTTTTTACGGAAATACATCCAGTGAATCAAATCATGTTCTAACTCATGGGTTAAAGAAGCAAAAAAAGCAATCAATGGAATGGTCCACCAGACAGAGAGTTGATGTACGATATAAAAGTAAGCTGTCACGCCCATACCCGCTAAAGCAAAAGCCAAAATCAGGGCACCTATAGTATTTTGATGCTTCAAAATAGAATATTTTTTTCTTAACGCAACACCTTCTGCGTTTACTACTTTTTTAATATATTCCGTCTTTTCTGCATCTGTCCAACCAGATGAGTCTTGGTAAGTGTAACTCATAAACTTTTCCTTGGTTTTTCCAATACCCCTACTGTATTTGTATCGCTTTGAATATACTTAACTCAAAATGCCAAACTATTGGCTGTTGACGCCAACTTATTGTTATTCACAAAAATAAGCAGAAAATCTTGGAGTAAAACCTTTTATACTTGTCATCGGAATCTGATTTATACGTTATAGGATATAACATGTCACAGACAGCAACAGCACTGACCAGTTGGGTGAAAGCAATTCAAAAAGCCCTTGAAAAAGCAGGCTGTGATAGTCAAGAGTTATTGAAGCAAGCGGGCTTAGATATTCAAGTTCTGAATGATCCCAATGCCAGATATTCATTAGAGCAAACTGCACATTTATGGCGTTTATCTGTTGAAGCTACGCAGGACTCCTGTTTTGGACTTAAAGTTGCCAGTCAGGTCAATCACCATACCTTTCATGTTCTTGGGAACTCACTGAATACCAGTGTGACACTCAAAGAAATGTTTGGACGAATCATTCGTTATTTTCGTTTGGTGACCAATATTCCTGAACTCGAATTTTTTAGCAAAGGCAGCAACCACTATTTCTTAATCCATGTGCCTGAACAAGTCCAACCAGAAGCAATCGACGCTTTTATTTCTGTATTCATTCGGGCTTCACGGGCGTTACAAGGCTCTGATTTCTCGCCATTACGCATCGAACTGCGTCGTTCCGAACCCGCAGACCTCGAGACTTATCAAAGTATTCTAAAAACACCTATCATTTTTAATGCAGCAAAAGACTTGATCGTATTTGAAACAGCTAGCATCGAACAGCCTTTAGATGGTGCAAACCCTGAGCTGACACAAGAATATGATGAAATTATCATGCGTTATCTCGCCCGTTTTGATAAAGAAAATATCCTTGCTCGGGTTAAGTTAAAACTCATTGAGCGTTTATCTACTGGGGAAATACACCAACAAGAAATTGCCAAAAGTCTAGGTTTAAGCATACGCAGTCTGCAACGCAAACTGTCTGAGGAGAAAACCACATTTAGTGAGTTATTGGATAGCACGCGACAAGAGTTGGCGATGTCATATATTAAAAATATCGCTTATAGCATTACTGAAATTGCTTATATTCTCGGGTTTACGGATGTGAGTAGTTTTTCTCGTGCTTTTCGACGTTGGACCAATTTATCCCCAGTAAAATATCGTGATAACAATATTTCCAATCAATCGTCCATTCACTAAAAATAAAATAGATAAAAAACCCAGATACATCTCATCCAATGTATCTGGATTTATATGAAGCAACTATTGCTTATTTAATAATTCCAGCATTGAAACAGTAATCACTTTCACCCCTACAGGCAGTGCTTTTAAGTCCACCACATAGTCTGAACTATGCGGTACATAAGGCATAGGCTTACCCTGTTTAATTGCATTTGCAAATACGACTGGATCTGCTACACCGACGAACATGAAATTAAATGGAACGTCGGTGTGCTCACCTAATAAATGATGCACATCTTCCGATCCCATAAATGCGGGGTATTCTGTTAATACTTTTTTCTCGCCCAGCAATGCCTTCAAGGGTGCATTTAAGCGTGTTGAAAACGCTTTATGGTTGACTACGGGCGTGGTTGAACCTTTCATTGTAATCTGAGGAAGTTGCTCTTTTGGCATGCCTTGCGTTTGAGCCACACCATCACTCACGGCATGGATATGGTTCACCATCGTGTCGCGGACTTTTGCATCAAACCAGCGCAGATTCATCTTTACCAACGCAGAGGACGGTACCACATTATTGGCACTACCAGCTTGAACTGAACCCACAGATAAGGTTGCAGGTTTCTGTGCATCAATAAAATTACCCGTAATACCTTGATATTGCGTGATGGCATTGGCTGCCATATTAATTGGGTTTTTCGTCAAATGAGGAGTAGAGCCATGTCCCGGCACTCCTTTAAATAAAACATCAATTTGGTCTGTCCCTGCCATTCTTGGACCCGGCGCATTGATGACAACCCCTACTGGCGCAGGCACAGTATGAACAGCAAAGAAATAGTCTGGTTTAGGCAGGTTATATTTGCTCCATAACCCCTCTGTGACCATTGCTTTAGCCCCGGTGACTTCCTCTTCAGCAGGTTGTGCAACCAAGATAATCGTACCGCGCCACTCTTTTTTCAGCGCCACCAAGGTACGTGCCATACCTAACATCCATGTGACATGGGCATCATGACCACACATATGTGCCACAGGCGTTTCTGTTCCATCCTTCAATTTGGCGCGAACTTTACTGGCATATGGCAAACCTGTCGCTTCCTCTACCGTATTGGCATCCATATCAGCACGATACATGATAGTTGGACCTTCTCCATTTTTGAGAACCCCAACCACGCCCGTCTGTGCAATACCTGTTTTAACATCAAAGCCCAGTGATTTAAGCTCTTTGGCGACAATCGCTGCTGTACGCGTTTCCATAAAAGCCAATTCAGGATGTTGATGAATATCTTTATAGACTTTACTGAGCCAATCTGTTTGCCCATCAATCAGTGAGACAGCTTTGACTGAGACAGCAGGTAAACTATGTGGTGCGTTCGCGGTACTTTGAGCGTTCACCACGCCGCTTAAGGCAAGTGCGGAAAACCCAACCAACTGACATAAATGTTTGGCTATACGCTTCATGAAATTATTCCTTTATTAGATATACCGTTAAGCTCGATTCACAACGTTGTTGACGCTTTGTTGTAATTCTCTCTTTTCTAGTTTATTTAACAACATGCCAAATAAAGCGGCCATGATATACATGAATATTGAATAGATTGCGGCAGGCATCGCAGCCATTGAACTTGCCATCACAGTAAGTGCAATTGTTAATGCGAGTGTCCCGTTGTGAATACCGATTTCAAAGGCACAAGCCTTGGCTTGAAAGCGGTTAATACCAAACAAACGTGGTACAAAATAGCCCACTGCTAAACTACAAATACAGAAAACAAAGGTTGCGCCACCGACTTGACCGATATAAGTCATCAGCTTTTGATAATCTTTAGCGATCGCCAAGGTGACAATAAACAGTAAAAATACGATTGCAAAAATACGCACGGGTTTATGCAGTTTCTCTGAGAGGTTTGGCGCAAGATGACGGATAAACATCCCAATAATGACAGGCACCAAGATCAATGCAAACACTTGAACAATCTTGGAAAATTGTAAACCCACCTCTTGGGAACTGGTCATAAAATGTTGCAATGAAAAGTTTACAATCAACGGCAATGTAAAGGCAGCAATGATTGAATTTACCGCAGTCAACGTCACATTGAGTGCCACATCGCCTTTAAATAAATAGCTATACAAGTTTGCTGTAGGGCCACCCGGTGATGCAGCAAGCAACATGAGCCCCACAGAAATCATCGGTGGTAAAACAAAGATTTTACAAATCATAAATGCGATACCCACCAAAACAATCAATTGGCAGAATAAAGCAATAAATACAGCCTTCGGGTGCTGACGAACGCGTTTAAAATCATTCGGTGTAAGTTCTAAGCCAAGACCAACCATCACAATGGCAAGTGCCATCGGCAAAAATACGGTAATTAATACTGAATCCATGAGCGAAATTCCATTCATTAAAATAATAGTTAAGGCATTTTATTTAAAATTTATAGCCAATCTTGAGGCCATACCCAATCGAATGATTGTCCTTAAATTCTGAAACATAGTAATCACTGCCCGCCTGTGCACCGAGCTGACCTTTGGCATCTCCTAACCAAAAATACTTCATACCACCAGAAATAAAATACTGTGGGGTTGGGCTGTATTGCGCACCTAGCCCGATGTTGTAATATCCCTTAGACGGCCCACCTGTTGAGACTTTCTCTCCAGCCCCAGAGTCCCAGCCCACGGAAGCTGAACCAAACAATTTCGGAGACAAGCGCTGTCCAATGCCAAGGCTTCCAGACCATTGATCTTCAAAATAATGCACTAGACCAAAACCTTCAGGGCTACTTGGGGTTGCCAACACACCAATCGCTTTAGAAATCTCTCCAAAACGATAAGGTTGGTACTTAAAACCACGCCAATGTACCCAACGGACATTACCAAATAACAAAGTTCCCGGGCGTAAGCCTGTTTGGAAATCAAAATTGACTGAATCTGGGGATCTAAACTTGGTTGTGCCTGAGCTTTTGGTTTCAGGCAAATCATCAAAAGCTTCATTCAATTGTGCTTTTTTCTCTTGCGTCATCATTCCCATGGATATCAAATGATCTAAATGTTGATCAACAAAGTCCCGTCCTTGGGATGTACTTAACATATCAATGATGGGCGCATTCTCAGTTGCATTGACTTTATGAACAATCGCAGAACGATAGGTTAAAGAAGTTTTGATGGCTTTTTCTGGAATTTGATAGGCAAAACCAGCAAGCCAGCCCCAATCACCAATGATATCGGTATGCGCGTCATAACCGTTATAAAGGCTATATACATCGCCCCTTAACTCAACACGACTTTTAAAGGTTTGGTAGGTCGGACCTGCATAAAAATTCCAGTTTTTATTTGGTTGATAACCAAAGATAAGACTTAAGTTTTGCATATTAAATCTGGCATTAGAGTTACCCGTTGGAATCTTGCCGCCCGTTGCTTCAGCAAATTTGGTGGTGGTCATGCCCGGTATCACATTATCATTCGCTGACGCAACAAAACTATTTTTGCCTGAATATGCAGTATCAGAACCAAAGGGCTGGTCATACAGTAAACCAAAGGAAAATTCTGGAGAAAGCTGTAATTTTAATGCGGTAGATGGACGATAATCTGTATGTGCAATATCAGACATCGCGTCACGAGTTTTATTTAATCCAGCTTCCTGACCTTGCAGTGACGTATCCGATACTGTAAAGCCAGCTTCATAATAATTGCCTGCTTGAAGAAATGGTGCAATCGATTGTCCTGTCCGATCAAAAGCTGCGGCATGTAGTGAACTGGTACACAGTAAAGCGATAGCGGTCGCCAGTGCTTTTTTATTCATCATATGATTCATTGATCCATCCTGGATTTTTCTTTTCATCTGTTACTTTATTTATATTTATATCTAAGCGCTTAACTCCAAACGCCAAATAGTTGTCTGCTGATGCCAATCTCCTTTTAATTCAATCCAATATATCGCAGAGATAAAAATGGAGGCAAAGAGCAGCTCGAGAAATAACAAAAGTACATATAGAACAGGCTTAAAAAAGCCAACCATGCACAGATTGCGTTGGTTGGCTTAGAGTAATTTTGAATTATTGATTCTTATAAAAAAGATAGTAGCTCGCATAACACGCGATAATAAATAAGATACAGCAGACAAAACCCACTTGCATCGAAGGATCAGTCACCATACTGATACACGTAATAGTACAGAATACGCCACCTAAAATTGGTGTCAATGGAAACAATGGTGCAGCAAACTTAAGATCTTTTACTGTTTTACCTGATTTAATCCATTGGCGACGAAAATTAAACTGACTAATACAAATCGTAATCCACACCACCACCATGGTAAATGCAGCAACACCCAACAGATTTTTGAAAATCGTTTCAGGCGCGAAATGTTCAGATAACAATCCTGGAATTGCGCCAAACATGGTCACTACAATTGCAATAATCGGTGTACCTGAAGCAGTCAAGGTAGAGAATACTTTAGGCAACTGTTTTTTGATTGAAAGCGACCACATCATTCGAGAGGCTGCAAACAACCCTGAGTTAGCCGCTGAAAGTAATGCAGTAATGATCACAAAACGGATAATATCTTCAGCGTATGGAATACCAATATAATTAAACACCGTGACAAATGGACTGTTACTGATGCCACTTGCGTTAAGCCCTGCCATTTCATAAGGAAGTAAAGCACAAATCACCACAATGGTACCGACAAAGAAAATCAGTAAGCGCCAAATGGCGGCATTAATGGCTTTAGGTACCGTTTTTGCTGGATTCTCTGCTTCACCCGCCGCAACCCCGATCAGCTCTGTGCCTGAGAAGGCAAAGTTCACAATCAACATGGTGGCAAAAATCGGGAAGATTCCTTGCGGAAACCAACCGTGCTCAGTGAGCTTGCTAAATAATGGCGCTGATTCATGTCCTTGATAAGGAATAAATCCAAAAATCGCCACAACACCTACAGCAATAAAACAGATAATCGCAATAACTTTTACCAACGACAACCAGAACTCTGACTCAGCAAAAAGCCGTGTGGAACTAATATTCAGTGTAAAAACTAAGCCCGCAAATAAAAGTGTCCATGTCCACATCGAAACCGAAGGAAACCACTCCTGCATCAACAATGCAGCCGCAGTAAACTCTGTGCCGAGTGTTGCAGTCCATGTCAACCAATACAACCATGTCACCATGTAACCTGTACCGGGTCCTATATAGGTTCTCGCGTATTCACCAAAAGAACCAGAAACAGGCATATGTACTGCTAACTCACCGAGGCACAGCATCACCATGTATGCAATCATCCCACCAAGTAAGTAAGCTAAAATTGCGCCTACTGGACCTGCCTGAGAAATGACATCTCCCGAACCTAAAAATAACCCTGTTCCAATCGCACCACCCAATGAAAGCATGACGATATGACGCTTGGTCATGGCACGCTTTAAGGGCTGACCGACCACGACTTCTGATGAAGAAATATTTGATGGGTTGGATGAGTCTTGCTCGGGCACATACTGCCCACCCAAGACATCTCCCGATAGAAATGTCTTTTCATTATTGTTACTCATACACGATCACTCCAACGATATTCTTATGACAACCTGTCCTTGCTGTTTCAATTTCTTACACTGCTATATCCAACGGATATGTTCTTTGCTGCATTTTGTTTTCACTGATCGTGCATATTCAAACTCCATTTACGTCCATTCCTTAACAGCATCCAAGCGATTTCTAAGGACTCAATCCTATTCAATTTCTTTTAAAATCAACCCTGCTCTCAATCCAATTTTCACATTTGGATTTGGAAATAAAATCCACACCTGTTGGTCATCAACCACCGTATTTCCAGCGTATTGAGTTGCAATCAATTCGCCTTTCTCAAACCGAGAAAAATTCGGCGCATCTGCATTTAACTTGAGTTGGAAGTCTTCACTTTGCTTTAAAATCGAATCCACTACTTTAAATTGGCGGATGCTTGGCTTGTGTCGTACAGGCAATGCCTGACCTGACAGCACTGCACGTAATACCTGATCAATCGCGGCAAATTCCGATAAATCATTTTGACCAAAGGGTTTGGCCTTGCCTAACTCCAAAGTGCTACTGGCTGCCTGAAAAGTTTCAGCGGTGAAGTGAGTAAAGGTTTTACCTGCCGCATTGTGATAGACCAAGGCATCAAGGTCAGCCGCATTGAGACTTTGAATCAAGAAGTCATCGTAAGCTTGGAGTTGATAGGGAAATAAGGCGAAAACTGGCAATAAAGAGGTACGAATTGCAGTATGCAAATCATAATGATAACGCGCAGCATCTGGGTGACTTTGAGCAAAAAACTGCGCCGTGATCTGCTCTAGTTGTGCTGCTCGATACGTTTCTCGATCTGGTGTGAGATGCTGATAAGCCCCACAAAACATCCGATTCATATCATTTTCAAGATAACGAACACCTTGGCGAATCGCTTCAGGATTGCCCAATACAAACAGTACCCGAGCCCCTAAAGTGAGGTGTTGGGTAAATAGGTCTTTGATGATGTTTGCGAGCAACTCGATCGGTGCAGTTTCATTGCCATGAATCCCAGCAGACAACACCACGGTCTTGCTATAGCTTGATTTTGGTGTACATTGCAATAGCCCTTCAGCAAGCCACTGCCATGTAAAGCCTGCTGTTTCACCCTGAGTTTGCTCAGGTGTTTGTTGTTCTAAGGTCAGTGTCAATAAATCAAGCATGTACTTTCATTTCCTTATCTAAATCTCCCCTTACCCCTCTTTGTAAAGAGGGGAAAACTCAAAGGAAAGATTTTTATTCCTATACTTCTATTTATCTTTGAAAGTGATAAACCGAACCTAATGCTAATATTTTGGTCAATTCATCTAACGCAGTACGGCTCTCGATCAATAAACTTGGGTCTGCCAAGTCATCCTGAGTCAACTCATCACGATAATGCTGATCGACCCACTGATTCAGGGTTTTAAACAAAGCATCATTCATAAATAAGTTCGGATTCACGGCAGCTAACTCAGCCTCATTGACTGCAACACGTAACCGTAAACATGCAGGTCCACCGCCATTGCGCATACTTTCACGCAAATCAAAAACTTTAAGATCATCAATCGGCGTACCCATCTGAATCATGTCATTCAAATAGCTCCACACTGCTTTGTTCTGACGCGACTCCTCTGGCACAACGATACTCATGCCACCATCTGCACGCGTCAAAATTTGACTATTGAACAAGTAAGTCGCGACAGCATCCTCAACCGTGACACGATTTTCGGGTACTTCAATCGAAATGAATTCTTGCTCAATCCCTGCCATTTTTTGACGAATTGCATTCAATGCTTCGGCTTGATTTAAAAAAGCCTGTTCATGATGAAATAGCACCTGTTGATTACTCACGGCAATGACATCATTATGAAACACGCCTTTATCAATCACTTCAGGGTTCTGCTGAATGAATACCGTGCGTTTTGCATCTAGACGATGTAAACGCGCGATTGCTTCACTGGCTTCACGAGTTTGACGAGCAGGGAATTTTTGTGGTGCAACCACACCACCGAATTGTTGCTGCCCATACACAAAAACTTGCACACCCTTTTGGTCATACCCACCACCCAGACGATTATGGTTGGCCGCACCCTCATCGCCAAACAAAGCAGCTTCTGGCAATGCTTCATGATGCGTGAAATATACATCATTATTGAACATCGCTTGAAGGATACGTGTGGTCGTATGATGCTCAATTGATCGATGGAACTTATTATTTAAATTAGCGGCGGTAAAATGTACACGTCCATCGGCACTATCCGCAGATGGAGAAACCGTACACGCATTTGCGGTCCACATCGATGATGCTGAACTTAAGGATGACAATAACGCAGGTGCAGTGCGCATCGCCTGTGTAATCACCTCAATATCGCTACCAGTAAAACCGAGACGGCGTAAGGTGGGAACATGGGGACGTTCTTGTGGCGCAAATACCCCCTGCTTAAGCCCTAAATCAGCAAGGGCTTTCATTTTCATTAAGCCTTGCTTGGCAGCTAATTTAGGGTTTGAGGCATTATTACGGTTTTTGGTCGATGCAACATTACCAAAGGATAAGCCTGCATAGTGGTGAGTTGGCCCAACTAAACCATCAAAATTGATTTCATAACCTGACATTTTTTTCTCCATATCGTCACGGCACGATTTAACTTAGAGCACAATGCCCGGTGATAATTTTGAAGGAAGTGTGACGCTGTCACTTTCCATTGATGCCATTGGCCACGCGCTATAATCAGCGGCATAGAATGCACTGGCACGATGGTTTCCAGATGCACCAACACCACCAAAAGGTGCTGCACTCGATGCACCTGTTAATGGTTTATTCCAGTTCACGATACCTGCACGCGCTTCAATCAATACACGCTCAAATAACTGACGTTGTGGTGAGACCAAACCTACAGCCAAACCAAAACGAGTGTTATTGGCAATGTTTAAAGCCTCATCAAAATCGTGATAACGATAGATGGTAGTGAGCGGACCAAAGTATTCATCATCAGGAATGTCAGCGACATCGCTGACCTCTAAAATACCTGCAGTCAGTAATGAGTTATCGGCTTGTGGACGTGTCATTTCCAAGAGTGGTTTTGCACCTAGAGCCATCAATTTGCTTTGCGCTGCTAACATTTGTTCAGCGGCATGAGCAGAAATCACACCGCCCATGAACGGTTGCGGTTCAGCATTCCATGCACCCACCACCAAGTTTTTCGCCACTTCGACAAAACGCTGAATAAATGCATCACCATTGGCACCTTGCTTGACGATGATACGTCTAGCACAAGTACAGCGTTGACCCGCGGAGACAAATGCAGACTGAATCGCTAAATTTACCACTGCATCAATATCACTTGCTTCATCAATAATGAGGGCATTATTGCCCCCCATTTCAAGCGCAAGAATTTTTTCAGGTGTACCCGCCATTTGTTTATGTAGGTGATAGCCAGTGTTGGCACTGCCTGTAAACAGCAAACCGTCAATTTGCTCAGCAGCAGCTAAGGCTTCGCCAGTGTGACGTCCGCCTTGCACAACATTAAGTACACCTTTTGGTAGACCCGCCTGTTGCCATAATTTTGCGGTTTCTTCTGCTGTCCAAGGTGTAAGTTCACTTGGTTTAAACACCACTGTATTCCCAGCAATCAATGCCGGAACGATATGACCATTCGGCAAGTGTCCAGGGAAGTTATATGGACCAAATACTGCCAAAACGCCATGCGGGCGATGGCGCAAAGAAGCAATGCCATCAGGCATTTCTGTTTCGCTAAAACCAGTCCGTTGATGATAGGCGCGAATTGAAATCGCCACTTTGCCAATCATCGCTTGGACTTCAGTCAAGGTTTCCCAAAGTGGTTTACTGGTTTCTTGGCTAATCACTTCTGCCAATTGATTTTTATTTTGCTCAAGTAAAACTGCAAAACGTTCAACAATCTCAATACGTTGTTCTAATGCCAAACGTGCCCATGCTGGAAATGCTTGGCGTGCGGCATCACATGCTTGCTCAATATCCGCAGCGCTGGCTTCATGCCCAGCCCAAATTTGCTGATTGGTAACAGGATCTGTTTTGCTCAAAGTGCTACCGTGTCCCTGTACCCAAGCGCCATCAATGAGTAATGCACCTTGTGTCATTTTTGATTCTCCATATTTTCTAATGCTAAAACGCGCACTTGATCTTGTTGTTGCACATTGAGTGCCTGCGCCTGTGTTGCGGTCATCAACAAAATATCGTCATCAGATACATGGTTGTTGATGAGCAACACGCAATAATCTTGGTATTGGTCATTTGCGACCAAATAGTGAATATCTGCCGTCTCTATCTGTTCGGCAATTTTGACCGTCAATACACGGCTATGTTTGACGGCACGTAGATCAGCAATATTGGCTTCTAGCGTTGGACCTGCATCGAAAATATCGACATAACCTTGATATTTAAGCCCTTCAGACATCAATACTTTTGCAGCAGGAAGCGTATGTGGATGCATTTCAGCAATCACTGTTTGCGCCTCTTGTGGAAGTAAATCGACATAGACAGGGAATCGTGGCATCAACTCAGCAATGAAAACCTTTTGCCCAACGCCACTTAAATAATCAGCAGCAGCAAAATCCATATTAAAAAAGTGATAGCCCAATGCATTCCAAAATGGTGAATAGCCATTTTGATCTGAAAAGCCACGCATCTCGGCAATCAATCTTTCTTCAAAATACGACCGAAACGCCGCAATAAATAGAAAACGAACCTTAGATAAAAATTTTCCGTTTTGATTTTTACGATAATCAGGATCAAGGAACAGGGTACAAAGCTCACTGCAACCGGTATGATCATTACTTAAAAATAAAGTCTCTAAAGTTTTATACACATTTAAAGTTTTAGAGGCATGTACCTGTTTAGCAACACGAAAATTATAGAAAGGTTCATTTAAACCTACTGCAACTTCAATCGCACTGACACCTACAATTTTGTGAATGCTGGTGTCTTCAAGCACAAACAAATAGCTCGCATCACCCTTTTCGGCTAAACCCGCTAAAGTATGCGTGGTGCGGGTAATCCGCTCCGCCAAGATCGCTTTATTTTGCGGCAAGGAGGTCAGACCAATGCCTGACTCCCCAGCTCGTTGCGCCAAACGATAAATATCATCTAAGTCCCGATGCGCTGCATGTCTAACAATCATCATGGTTAGATGCTCACTAAAGATTTAGAGGCGTGCTAAAGCACGAGCAAAACGGTTTAGACCTTCATCAATATCATGTTGTGGGATAATCAATGAAGGGGTAAAACGCACCACGTCAGTACCTGCAACCAAAGCTAAAAGACCTTCTTCACCTGCTAAAGTGACGATATTTTTGGCTTTACCTGCATATTGATCTTTGAGTACACAACCAATCAGTAAGCCCTGCCCACGAATTTCTTTGAACAGATTAAATTCAGCATTGATTTTATTTAAAGCATCGACAAAGTACTGATGACGCTGTTTGACCCCATCCAAAACTTCAGGTGTATTGATAAATCCAAATACCGCTGCGGCCACCGCAGATGCCAATGGATTGCCACCATAAGTTGTGCCGTGATCGCCCACCGCAAACATGTTGGCGTATTTATTCGTGGTGATCATGGCACCTATAGGGAAACCACCACCGAGTGCTTTTGCTGTGGTCAAAATATCTGGTGTAACACCTGTATTCATATAAGCGTAGAGCGAACCTGTACGACCAACACCTGTTTGTACTTCATCAAAAATCAGCACTGCGCCTTTTTCATCACACAGCGCGCGTAAACCTTTTAAGAACTCAAGATCAGCAGGAACAACCCCACCCTCACCTTGGATCGGTTCAACAATCACCGCGCAAGTATCATCAGTGATGACAGCTTTTGCAGCCTCTAAATCATTGAATGCGGTATGTTCAATACCTTCAGGCAGTGGCGCAAAATCTTGAGAATATTTCGGTTGGCCACCAGCAGTCACGGTAAACAAAGTACGACCATGAAAGGCATTTTTAAATGCAACGATATGATTCTTTTTTGGGTTGCCGCTGAGTAAACCCACTTTACGTGCCAGTTTTAATGCGGCTTCATTGGCTTCTGCACCAGAGTTACAGAAAAATACTTTGTCTGCAAAAGTACTATCGACCAATTGCTTGGCAAGACCCAATACAGGTTCATTGGTATAACCATTACCAATATGCCAAAGCTTTTGCGCTTGTTCAGTCAATGCATTAACTGCAACTGGATGGGCATGACCTAGCGCATTGACTGCAATTCCACCTGCAAAATCAATATATTCTTTTTCATTTTGATCCCACAGACGAGAGCCTTCACCACGCACTAAAATGAAATTTGCTGGCGCAAAAACGGGAACCATCCAATCATTAAAATTGCTACGTGTAATCGCGACATTGCTCATTTTATTTACTCACTTCCTGTTTGATCGTCGGGCTGTTTAAATATTTAACAGCCCAGTTTTAAACTGATGTACAAGGGTCTATGAATGTCAACAGATCCTAAACTTAACCGGGGAAAATACCGCGTTCTTTACGCGCTTTTAAAATACGTTCGCACGCCAAGATATATGCAGCAGTACGCAGGCTACATGCTTTATGCTGGGCAATTTCCCAAACATCTGCCGTCGCTTGAATCATTAATTTGTCGAGACGTTCATTGATCTCATCTTCTGTCCAGAAGTAACTCGCCATATCTTGAACCCATTCAAAATAACTGACGGTCACACCACCAGCGTTACAAATTACATCTGGGACAACAACGATGTTTCGATCAATAAAGACATCATCTGCCTCTGGATAAGTTGGACCATTTGCACCTTCAAGTACGATTTTGGCCTTTAACTTTTGTGCACGTTCAACGGAAATCTGACCTTCTAATGCCGCAGGAATCAGAATATCCATATCGACATCCCAAAATGCTTCATCTGCAATCACTGTGGCATCGGCATAACCCATCACGCCACCCTGTTCTGTAACATGGTTTTGCAATGCTTTTACGTTTAGCCCTTCAGCATTAAAAATGGTGCCTGTATGGTCTTGTACACAAACCACTTTTGCACCTGCATGACTAAACAAATATGCGGCTTCGTTACCTACATTACCAAAACCCTGAACCGCAACTTTACTGCCTTCGACAACCAGATTGATTTTTTTGGCGACTTCTAAGCCAGTAACGAATACTCCACGACCTGTTGCACGAACACGCCCCAACGAACCACCTAAATGTACAGGTTTACCTGTTACTACGCCGGTTACAGTATGACCTTTGATACTTGAGTAGGTATCCATCATCCAACCCATAATATCGGCATTTGTACCCACATCTGGTGCAGGAATATCAATTTGAGGACCGATAATTGGACTGATTTCGCTGGTAAAACGACGGGTTAAACGCTCTAATTCACGTGGTGAAAGTTCTTTAGGATTGACACGGATACCACCTTTGGCGCCACCAAATGGCAGATTGAGTACGGCAGTTTTGATGGTCATCCAAGCAGATAATGCCATGACTTCATTCAATTCAACATCATGATGATAGCGGATACCGCCTTTACCCGGACCACGCGACAAGTTGTGCTGTACGCGGTAACCCTCAAAATGACGGATACTTCCATCATCCATCACAATTGGAACATCCACGATTAAAGTACGTTTTGGGCGTTTCAGCGTATTCACAAAATTACTGAGGTCTGCATCTAAATATGGTGTCACTCGATCAATTTGAGTGAGATAAGTTTGCCAAGCACCGCTATTTTGATCCGTATATGATAAAGACATCATCTGTTCCTTAATTAATCAATTATCCCTGTTATCTACAGATTCCCTTTTTATTCAGGGTCTCCTTTTCACCCCATCCTCCCTGATCCACATTCAGCTTCATAAATTGAGTGAAATGTTTGGGGCTTCGTATAATCATTATTATTAAGAATCAAAATGATTCATAAAATTTGTTTTTATGACTAAAATGAATTATTTTTTAGCAATCTGCTCATAGTAAATAGCAAAATGAACAATATTGATCATATTCTCTTAGGATTACTGAAAGACAATGCACGGATGTCGATTACAGATTTGGCTGCCAAGACACGCGTATCCAGAGCAACGGTGCAGAAGCGTATTGAATACATGGAATCGACTGGTGTTATTACTGGATATACGGTGCGTTTCCGCCCAAATGCAGAAAAAAATATCATTCGAGCATGGATGAGCATTATGGTTGAAGGAACCAAAGCGCAGGCCGTCATTCGAGAATTACGCTTAGAATCTGCGGTGGAGCGTCTGCATACCACCAATGGAAAGTGGGATATTTTGGTGGAATTACAATCAGATAGTTTAGAGAATTTTGATAAAGCTTTGGAAAGGATCCGAAATATTTCAGGGATCTATAATAGTGAAACCAGTATTTTGTTATCGACTTATAAAATTTAAAGTCCTCTTATACTCACTTCCTGACTCCAAGTGGAGTTGGGTTGTTTGTGAATATGCCAACATAGTTGATGAATAGATTTCATTAATGGCTGATTCTGGCGATCCCATGTTTCTAGCTCACAATAGGCAATATGAATCCCTTTAGGATGAAACTCTCTTGATAATGACTGTGATAATGCCCGAATACTGGCAAACATACTTTGAGCGAGAAGATCAGCATTTGATATTATTTTATTTTGCATACCAAGGAAAATGAATGTGCCTTTTCTCTGTGCAAGCATATGCTTAATCATTATTTGTGAAATACTGACCGCACTTAGCCCTGTGTTTTTCCACTGTAACTCAACCTGTTGAATAGAAAGCATATCTTCTTCATTTAACACTTTAAAACTGGGTTGAAATATACAAAGTTCAATGTGATGTGCTTGCTGTCGAATGTGCTGCATCAAGTTTTTTAATGCAACAGGATTGACTAAATTTACATAGATCGTCGTAAGTTCTGGATTCTGACATTCTATGTGTATTGAAGTATGTTTAGCATCATTCAAGACTTGATAAACATGTAACTTTTTTTGCTTACACTGTTCCACACAAACATGGCTAAGATGATGTATTTCATCACCAACCACAACGATACAGCCCTGTGCTTCTAAGTCTTGGCGAAAGAAGTAATTAAAGATCCTTTTCATCTTAAAACCGCTCCCTAAAAGGACGTAAATCTAATTCATGTGTCCACAAATCATTGCTTTGTTGATATAGCATTAAATAATTGTCTGCAATTGCCTCAATATTTAAACCACCTGTACCGCGCGTCAATCTCGCTAAGCGTCCAAGACCAAACAATGCATGATTGACCCGATCTCCATCGACCATGCCATCAACCACAACATGCGCAATATGTATATTTTTCGGCTTATACAAACTTGCTAAATTGAGCGCATAAGCACGTAGCGCCGATTTGCCCATGGTAAATGCTGCGAAAAAAGGTTTGCCACGTATGGATGCACTTGCACCTGTGAAAATCAAGGTTCCTTTTTGTTGCTGCTCAAAAATCTTGAGGCACGATTGTGAAACTAAATAAGCAGATAGAAAGGTAGACCGCCACATGTTTGAAAAGAATGAAAGCTTGTTTTTTAAAAACAGGGATGGAATATTGCCACCGACATTATGTGCAACCACTTCAAGCTGTTCATTCTGAGAAATAATCTTCTTAAATAAAGACTGAATCTGTTCAGGATCTTCTGCATCTAGTTTATAAGCAACAGCATTTCCACCGTGCTGAGTAATGGTTTGAGTTACTGCTTGCAACTTATTGAGGGTTCGACCAACCACATAAACTTTTAAACCGACTTGAGCAAAACGCCGTGATATAGCTGCGCCGATGCCTTGCTCTGCCCCCACTCCAATGACGACAGCGACTCGCATACTCATATCAATGCGATCCAAGCCGCGATGTTTGGATAACTGTTAATTTTCGGTCCCCAAATTTTACTGGTGCGTATAATTTCTAAAAGCTGAGAACCCACTGCAATATCTGCAACTGTTTTACGATCACCAACCAACCAACCTGTAGCACCTAGCACCAGTTCAATACGTTCTAAATGGCGAATAAACTCAGCTTCGATATCTGACTTTGACATACGACCTGTGCCCTGCATTTTGAGCTGGAAATTCAAAGCCGATCTCAACAAAGGTTTCATCAAAAATGCTTCATGCTTAGGACGACCTTCGGCACTAATTGCAACAGCGTGGTTTAAGGCATCAACATCACTGACTCGAAAATGAACCTCATAGAAATACAATAATTCGTCTGCCCAGTCTTCCCAAAGTTCGACGTAAGCCTTTTGTAATGGATCAGTTGGATAAAGTCTTGGGGAATCTGGGTATGCTTCATCGAGATAACGGGCGATTCGCGTACTATCCTGAAGACGTTGATCATTAATATCTAATACAGGTACTTTACCGACCTTACTGAGCATGGGAACTTTTGCACCCAAAACACCATTGTAGTTTACAGTTTCAAATGCAATTTCTTTGAACCTCAACATTCTGGCTACTTTCTGGCAGAAAGGTGAAATTTCCCATTGATGTAACACCGCTGATTTTTTCATTGTTTTCCCTATAAAATTATTATGTTGCTTGTACTGAATGAGATTTGTAGGAGACACCAATAAAAGTAATATGCTCCCAATGAAGCATATCACTTAGAGGCTATACACCTTACACTTCAACTAAGCACGAATAATCATATTGGTGGCAGTGGCATGGGCATACAATTTGCCTTCTTCATCACGAAGATAACCTTCCGAAATCACCAAATTCTTTCCAACATTGATGACCTTGCCTTCAGCAATTAACTTTTTATTAAAGGGCATTGGACGACACATTTTAATGGCTAAATCGGTTGTTCCGTATCCCTCACCTGCCGCAAGCACAGTATGTGTTGCACAACCTGTCACTGAGTCCAAAACTGTCGCTGCGAAACCGCCATGCACGCCGCCTAGTGGATTGGTATGACGCTCATCTGCAACCGCAATAAATACGATACGACCATATTCAACCTCTCCGACACCTTCCATTCCCATGGTTTTTGCAATACCGGGAGCTGGTACTAAGCCTTGCTGAAATGCTTGCATGAGTTCTAAACCAGTCATATTTGATGGATTCATACCTGTTACCTATCTGATGAAAAAACTAAAAATATTTTTTTAATGAATAAAGGTCGATTGTTCTGGAGACAAACCAATTTTTATTTTGGTTTGCGCCACGATTTCAGATTCATCCGTATCATTTGGATGAAAGTTAAAACGATAATAAGAGAAAAACTGCGGTACTAACTTTCGATATGCTTGTACCGTAAACCCAGCAAATTTTACCCAAGATTTCAGATTCAACATTTGTTTATCTCTAGACATTAACATCACTTGATAAACATTTGACATAAGCGTGATCAAAGCAATGCTAAACGTAAAAATCGCAACTCTAGGGATATACGCAGATAGCCCTTTACCATACAAATATTGATACATATCGTAAGCAACAGCTTTATGTTCTGTCTCCTCAACACTATGCCATAACCAAAGGTTACGAATGGTTTCATCTGTCATTAATTCATTGACGTTTTTCATCATTTCCACTACCAGTACAGCGGTGTAATGTTCTAATCCGACTGTGACTAATAAATTCCATTTTTTTGGGAAAGTTTTTTCAATCGCTTTGAGCATAGTGCCTGTGATCTTTTCTAATGATTCAGGGTCTAAACCATATTGTTGAGCACTAAGGTGAAATGCGTGGTGCTCTTTGGAATGCATGGCTTCTTGACCGATAAATGCACCAATATCACGGTCTAATTGCTCATTCTCTTTTACCTGTCCACGCAAAGCACGAACTGATCGCACAAAGTAGGATTCGCCCTCAGGAAATAACGTGGATAAGCCTGTGAAGTAATGAGTAAAAGTAGGCTCATTATTACACCAGTACTTTGGCATATCCTCAAACTCATAATCCATACGGCGTACTGGGAATGATGCAGGTGTTTTTTGCTTTGTTTTTTCTTTCAACACGGATACAGACATGACTCACCTCAAAAAGTTTATCTCAAAATAGTAAGTTCCAAAAAAGTACTTACACAATCAAAATAACGATGCTAAGATATATTGTCAATAAAGCTGATGTCTTAATGGCTCAAGTTGTCCTAAAATGACAGTCTTGTTCCTGTAAAGATAAATAGATGGGGGTATTCAATGAAATGGCATGAACTCGGTGAAATGAACTGCCCAATTGCAAGGACGTTGTCTATCTTTGGGGATCGTTGGACCTTACTTATTATTCGTAATGCCTTTATGAAAACTCGACGTTTTGATGACTTTCAAAAGCAGTTGGGTATCACTCGTCATTTATTAACTGAACGAATTAATCGTTTGGTAGACAACAATATTTTTGAGAAAGTGCTCTATCATGAAGCACCAAAACGGTATGAATATAGGCTGACAGAAAAAGGACTGGCACTTTACCCCATCCTTGTCACCATGAGTGGTTGGGGAAATCTTTGGCAAAATGAAAATAAAGAATTCCCAGAACTTCGCTATCTACATAAAAGCTGTGGCAATGTCACCAAGCCCACACTTACATGTGACTGCTGCGGTGAAGAACTTAATGCAAGACAAATGTCCCCTGTCTATGTTTCAGAAGAAATAAAGAAGATTAATATATAAGTACTACAATAAAATCATAAAAATTGCGTTTGGGCATAAAAAAAGCCACATCTGAGGAATGTGGCGAAGGGTTTTTCATACTGATACGGCTTTAACCTATGCATAGACTAATTAGCTAAGCTTAAATGAATCTGAATTCTTGCGGATTTAAAATAACTTTTTTGATGGGTTAGATTTGCTTTGTTGACCAACTACAATAAATTGAAATGACCAATACCGCTGTCGTAAGTAAAATTTTCCCAATTTTTACCCAGAGATGGGAAACGAGAACATCCCTATTGGGTTAAGTAAGAAAATGTGGCAATAAAAAAGCCACTTATGATAAGTGGCTTTTTTATATAGAGAATTTTGGTGGAGATGGCGTCAATTGAACTAAATTAATAAGCACATGTTATTTAATAACTATTTTTTACATTAAAATACCAGTGTACACCACAGTGTACAAATTATCTGTTGCTAGGATTATTTTATTCAGTTTGATTGTCATATCGGGAGTACAACTGGCCACCAAATATCATGGCCCGCATTTCAAATGCCACCCTGCTGAACCTACCAAGACCTTAACAATATAGATTAGGAATCCAACCCTGTTTGTTCAATTCTCCATTTTAAGTGGCAAATTGAGATTGGCATAGGGCGTTACCTACCTGCAGGTGAGCATGCTTATCAGTAGCACATATGGCTACTGAATTTATTTTAGGATGAGTTGGACGATGTTGTTGGGCAGCTGGGTAATCAGTTGTGATATAAAAATTAAATTAGAAAATGGAGAAGCAATGGAGCTGGAATACCTTCACTAGTTGCTTGGCTTGTTTTCAAGGGGTGGAGTCAACAGAAAGAAAAAGAGGTAATTGCCTTGGAGGCTAAGAATACTTTAATTAATTTAGAGAAACTATTCTTAATTCAAGAAGATATATTATTTTGGTTTACATTAAATAATGGGGTGGTAGATGAGAGGGCATTTCAAGAATTTAAGCAAGTGAAAGATTCCCTTGAAAATTCAATAATGTTATTAAGCCATGCACTAAAAGACCAAGAATTAACTCAATATTTAGATGAGGTATTAGATGTTGTAAAAAAACTTGAAAGAACTCTAACCGGATACAATAAGAGTTTTCTTGATTTAGGTGATATTAAGACTTTTTCACTGGGTAGTTACAAGCATCTTAAAACAGAATTACTTGAATACGCCTTATATAAAAAGAAAATAACTTACAATTTAAATCTGGACAATTAATCACCCAACGAACCGCAACACATTACCCCACACAGTAGCTCTATCAATAACGATGGGGCTTTATTTTACAATGTCTTACTCTTTTACTTGGATGAAACGCCGTACTTTTCAACTTTTACTTAGATGTACTCTAATGGAATGATGGATATGTCAACCTTATGCATTCAGAATTGGGAAAGGCCTAATAGGTCGCCTATACGGAATAATGTATAGAATCCGTATAGCCATTAAACAAAAATGAGTGGTGACCAGCCATAGGCGCATGTCTAAGCTTCCTAAACGATTCTGATTATCCGATAAGCCCCCTTCCTTTCCTTGATGTACCTTGATGGAATCAAATAACCATCAAATAGCTAAAAGCCTTATTCCGTATCGGTTAGCTGTCATTTTAATGGTCTTACTACTGGTAACCCATCAAGGAAAATTATCAAGTTGCCCCATAAGGCGTATTGGGTGAATTTACCCTTACGTAGTCTTACAAAACACCTTATCGTCAAAAGTGATGTAAAGCCCAATTGGTATGACTTTAAACCCTATTTAATCCACTTCTAAACATCAGGCTGTAAGGGTAAATGATATTCACCAAAGCGCCGTACTGGGCCAGTGATTTAAATCCATTTTGTTTTACGTAGTTTTACGAAATCAATTTATTTAGGTTGACAGAATGGGAGGTTACCAAAAAGGCTAAAGCCTTTCTGTATATAGGTTTGAATAGGATTTAATGCTTATTTTAAGTGCGTTTCGTCAACCTAAATTACAGATACTTTGTATAGCTAAATTCACGGCGTTTTTGTCGGTCAAAATGTCAAAACAATTGATTTGTTTTTTAGTGTGTTATGGCTATATGAGCACAGTTAAATGTCAAAGGTTCTGTCGAACTAGAAAGTAATTTTCTGTGTTCAGTCAGCCAATAAAAAGCCCCCTGTGAAGGAGGCTGCCGTTTATTCGTATGGTATGAATTGGTTACTATCATCTTGCAACAATCGTAATAGCTTAGGGTGAATAAAAAGCTTTTCTTTGCCTAGTTGCAGTTCATGTAATACCCCAATTTCTACAAGTTTTTTTAAGTATGTTGATGCTGCTTGACGCTTAGCTATATTTTTGTCAACTAGGTTCGATATACGACTGTATGGTTGCTCAAAAATAGTATCAACTAGCTCACGAGTATAAATTTTATCTGCATGAGTTCTTATATATTCAATTGTATGCTCATGTAGGCTTTTAATGGCTGTAATTTTAGATATAGTCCATTCACTAGTGTTCTTTACTGCTTGCAGCATAAACATTACCCAAGAGCGCCAATCACCTTCTTTGGTCACATTGAGTAGCAACTCGTAATATTGTGATTTATTTTGAATAATGAATCGACTTAGATAAAGAATAGGTAAGCTTAATAAGTTGCAATCCATAAGGTAGAGAATATTTAAAATTCTTCCTGTACGACCATTCCCATCAATAAAAGGGTGGATTGCCTCGAATTGATAATGAGCTATAGCCATTTTAACTAAGGGGTCTAGTTCTTCATCGTAATGAATAAATTTTTCCCAATCTGATAATAATGTCCGAATTACATCCTCACCTGCTGGAGGGGTATAAATAATTTCTCCTGTATAACTATTCTTTAATGCTGTACCTGTGGTTGCTCTGATACCTAAATCCACGCCTTTAATAGTTTGGCATATCTCAATAGTTGTGCCTGTGCATAGCGGTCTTTCTTTAATTGATTGAACCCCTTTATACAATGCAGTTCTATACCTTAAAGCTTCTTTAGTTGCATGATCCGCATGTTCATCATTGCCCTGTGCATGCTGAAATAGTTTGTCTGTGGTTGTGACAATATTTTCAATTTCTGAGCTGTCTTTGGCTTCTAATAGTGGAATAATATTTATTAGAATCGTTTGATTTGGTATCAACTCACCAGCCTGCTTTAATTCGGCTAACGCTGATCTAGCCTCAATACATAATTTTAAGACTGCCTTATCCTCTACATCTTGGGCTGGTGGCAAATGTGGTAAGGCATTATATGGTTGATCTGCTTGCCATTGGCTCATTACTGTTATCTCACTTTGTATCGATTACAATAAGAAAAATCGACATGATTTTTAGTTTATGTCGATAGGATAAACATAAGACGACCTTCATGTCGATATATTTAATAAAAATCGACATGAAGTTGTAATTATGTCGATGCAATAAACATGACTAGACAAATATGTCGATAAAAACTAAAAAGTCGAACATGAGTTTTGGTATGTGTCGATGGTATAAACATATTAATAGTCATGTGTCGATTTAGATGGAGAAAATAAAGATTAAAAGCCTTAACTAGGCTTGGCTTTGTTGCACAAAGCTATTCTTGAAGGTTTCTTCAGCAATATAATTTCCAGATGAAGAAGCCTGTCCCTAAAATCTACCGTACCACCAATTGGTCCTCGTATAACCAAGCTTTAATCAAGCGAGGAAATATTTCAATTTGGTTTGATCCCAAGACCCAATGGTATGCACAGCCACAAGGCAAGCATGGACGAAATCAAACTTATTCCGATACAGCGATTCAATGCTGTTTAATGATCAAATCTCTATTCCGTCTTTCTTTACGTATGGTCACAGGCTTTGCTCAAAGCCTGATTAAACTCTGTGGTTTGAATTGGACAGCACCAGATTACTCCACCCTCTGTAGACGACAAAAGCATATTGATATTGCGATAAGCTATCAGAAAAGTCGTGATGGGTTACACCTACTCGTCGACTCTACAGGGTTAAAATTTTTAGGTGAAGGCGAATGGAAGCGTAAGAAACATCAGCCTGAATATCGTCGCCAATGGCGCAAACTTCATATTGGTATAGATGCTAAGACCCTTCAAATAAGAGCAGTTCAGCTCACAACAAACAATGTGAGTGATTCACAGGTGCTTGGTGATTTGCTTGATCAAATTCCGTTGGATGAACGAATTGATTCAGTCTATACAGATGGTGCTTATGACACAAAGCACTGCCGACAAGTCATTTTAGATCGAGATGCTCATGCAGTCATTCCACCGAGGAAGAATGCAAAGCTTTGGAAAGATAAGAAATTGAGATCTTTAGAGAGGAATGAATTATTAAAAACAGTCAAACGGCTAGGTCGGTCACTTTGGAAAAAATGGTCTGGTTATCATCGTCGAAGTTTAGTGGAAACCAAAATGCATTGCATCAAATTATTAGGCGATAAATTAACAGCAAGGAGTTTTCCTAGTCAGGTGAATGAGATTCATGCGCGTGTAGCAGTTTTGAATAAATTCACAGAATTAGGTCGACCTCATACCCAAGTTGTCACTTGAATTTAGCTCAATTAGGGTAGTATTGCCTTTCAAACCTTTGTGCAACAAAGCCTCGGGTAATTATTAATAGCTCGGATTAAAGTTGGTAACTCAGCTTCACTCACATGGGCCATATTTTCTTTTTTCCCCTGCTGTAGAAACTTTTGAATGCCCTCTAATAGGTTGTAATCAATTCGCCCTGTTACCTTTGCATAATCATAAATATCACGGCACATAGCCCGAACTCGGCTTACCTGTTCATAGATACCCTGCTTCTGCTGAATACCTTTTAAATGATTCATCCACTCAATAGGTTTAATGCTGGTGTACAAGCGTTTGCCAAAAATAGGGAATATATGCTTTTCCAATGCGCCTTTATTTCGGGTCATAGTGTCATGCACCCAAGTATTTACTTTGGTTTCTAACCACTCACGCGCCAACACCTCAAAGGTAGCGTTATTATGGTCCAGCTCTTGGCGCTTGCGTTCCTGCTTAGTAATGATTGGATTATCGCCGTGGGATATATCTAGAATAATCTCAGATGCTTTCTTTCTTGCACCTTTACCTGACAATTCAGGGTAAGTACCGATACCAAGCCATGACCACTTACCATCAGCCTTTTTATACCTAAATAACCATGCTTTCTTACCATCAGGCTTTACACGGAAATATAAGTCATCGCCGTCTAACTCCCGATATTCTTTTAATTCAGGTTCAAGGTTAGCGAGTACGGTATCTGACAAAGGACGGCGTTTGATATCTGTTCTTTTCATGAGCTTGTACACCAGCGAGTTCAATAAATATTGCAATGTACATGACAGTGTACACGGCGTATGTACACTATAGCTAGTTATGTTTGGGTATGTTCAGGCAAGAAAAAAGGCTTGATCCTTTTAGAATCAAGCCTTTATCTTTTAAAACTTGGCATATTTTGCCATGTTTTGGAAGGTATATGGTGGAGGTGGCGGCTACCTAATTAATTAAACAAATACATAATTTAAAAGGTAAATTATTCAAAAAAATCACTTATGTATAACATCTGTATAACAAATTAAAAATTTCACGCCAAATATGAGTTCTATTTCCGATTCAGGATTTGAACTCAGGTACTGGTATCCTATTGCTTGGTCACATTTGAAATGCGACCAAGTGAATTCTGGATTTAAAATCCACACATTATTCCGCACAGCCATTTAATTAAATAATAAAAAACACGGTGCAAATACGGTGCAAAGCAACTAAAGATATTCAGCACTAATCATATCTTCATGTGTAAATACCCATTTATAAATTTCCCATTTAGAACCTTCCAAAATATATGTTTCTCCGTGAATTTTCTTAAAGTAACGACCATTTAGATAAAAGTCAGCGCCATATACCTCTTTATAAATATTACTACTCATTTTATTGGCTCCGTTAGACATATAGAAAATATAACAGATGTAGAGATCACACACATATATATGACAGCAATGGCCAAAGGTTGGAAAAGGCTTTTTTAATGTGATTTTAAAGATTTTGAAAATTTCAGGTGAGAAAAAAAAGAGGTTAGAAAAGTTAGAAATTTATAAAATAGTATTCAAATATATGATTTATAAAGATTAATTACAATTTTAAAAAGGTTAGAAAATGGTTAGATTATGGTTAGTTCTAACCTCTAATTTTGGTTAGAAGTTCTAACCTTTTATATTATTGTTTTATATACATATTTTGACTTTTATAACTTTTTTCTAACCGCTTCTAACCTTTATATGGTTAGAAATTTAATTATTAAATATCAGATACTTAAATATTAAAAACCTTTCATTTTACTGTTTCTAACTTTTTTTAAGCACTATTGATTGAGTTGACGGAACTTTTGATAAATCGCAAGTTGTAGGCATTCATAGAATCCCTGTTGAATTATGTAGAACTGAAATTTGAGCATTCGGCTGTGTCATGCACCAGTACTGCTGTGGCTTAGAGGGTCATCGGTTGGGATCACAAATCTGTTGAATATTCGACATATTTACTGTGCAGGTGAGGTGGGGGGTCAACCGCCCGGCTTGAACCGGATTCTGTGGTTTTGGAAACTTTGGCCAAAAAAAAGCCCTCACACATGGAGGACTTTTATTTTCGTGTAAATACTGTGATTAGCTTTGTTTATCTGGCTTCACCTGTGGCCATGCCTGGTCTAATCGTTCTGCATCAATTGCGTGTCCATCAGCTGCTGCTGCGATTGCTCCACCACGGTCTGCCATTGTTTTGAGTACGAAGTTGCAGGTCTTTCCATATTCAACGATGGCTTCATGGGTACCTGAGGACAAACGTTTGTTTGTATCACTGATCTGCTTTGACAACCGGTCAACAGCCAAAGCACTGTCACTGGCAGCAGCCAACGCAACTTGTAAGTTTTTATTTGCATTTCGTTCTGACTCCAAAAGTTCTTGCGACCATGCCTGCTCTACTTCATGCACTTCATTGGCACGTTGCGATGCAAGCAAATCACGTTGTGTTTCAGCTAAAGTTTTTTGTGATTCGAGTAAATCAATTTGATGTGACTTACTTGTGCAGCTGGTGACTGAAAATGCCAAAGCGATGGCCAAGGCAGCCATCACGATGAGTTTCCAATTTTTAATTGCCAAAGCAATATTCATTATTGTTTTTCCTGTTTGAATTGAAGTTGATGAAACTCTTTGAAGCGGATGATCTGATCACCTGCCCATTCGTTCACTGTGTTAGCGAATAAATTTTGAAGTGGGACAATTTCGGAATACCAATAGGCTTCACGTGCTTCACTGATTGATCCGAAGCCACCTGCATTTGATGGAATGATTCCGAGCAATTGCGGTGGTGTACGTTGGGATGCAAGAACGTCATCACGTGTGACGTTTTTAATATTTAAGAATTCATCTTTGGCAGCCAATTCACTGATCGGAATCAGTTGTAAGCCATCCTTTTTCCCACCAGGTGCATGAAGGAATAAATTGCGGAAGTTACCTGGACCACGTGAATCTTTCATGGCTTGTTTCAGACCTTCCACGTCATCATCATCAATCCCTGAATCGGTCATGTATAAGATGAAGCCAGCATGAGATCCGTTGTTGTAGTACTTGCGACGGAATAAAGTTGCTGATTCATTTAGCCAAACGGATTGAAGTGCAGCGATATATTCAGGGGTACCATAGATTTCTTGATCGACATCAATGCCTTTAATGTGGCAAACGGTACCAGGTTTAAAAATATGTTCTTCAAAACCATTCAGTAGCTGTAAAAATTCCGTTGGATCTTTCATGCGTCTGGTGTACTTGGCCATGAGTCCATCATAGTGGTGTGGCTCATTCAATCGATTATCGATCCGCTGTAAATAGCCATTACCAAAAACCAAATAGTCAAAAGCAATGCGTTCAAACTCAGATGAACTGATCAATTTATTGGGCGTGAATGACGACACCAGTTGATTCTTTTTATAAAAAACTGCAGTCGACAAATAAGGCATTGCCTTAAAGGATTTTGCCAAAGCATTCATACTGATGTGGGGTTCGTAATAATTGCCACACAGCCATGTTTCATAGAACTGTGATAAATCACGGCCATTCATCACCGGTTCTGCATCACCGAACGTAAATGCCTGCACTTTGCTGTCGGACATTAGTAAATCTCCATAGAGGATTTTTTAGATTTTGTTTGGTCATCAAGGGTTAAAGGTTCATTTGCGAACGCATGGAAAATGGCAAAAGCCAAATCTGCATGACCGATGTTTTCTGCACGTGATGCTTCAAATGTCATTTGTCTTTGGGAAGCAGTCAGTGTTTTTCGAATTGCCATAATTGACATGGCCACGTCAGTGGATCCGGCATCAAATTCAAAACGTCCTTTGTTGATCACATCCATTGCTTTCATGACCAATTGTGTTTTGACATCGACGCTATAATTGAAGGTCGTTAAATTTGGGAAGAATTCAAGGACCAATTGCGCCACACCAGTACCCATACCTGACTTGTCTAAGCCGATATATTTGACGTTGTATTTGGTTGTTAATTTTTTGATGTATTGCGCTTGGCTGGCAAAGTCCATGCCTTTGAACTGATGATGTTCAAGTAAACGGAATTTTGGATAATCAGGTTCAGGTGGTGCAATGACCACAAGCCCTGCACTGTCGCCACTTTCTGCTGGATCGTATCCAATCCAAACTGGTTTATTACCAAATGGACGAAGTGCCAATGGCTTAAAATCTTTGGACCATACTTCCCAAGAGTCGACCATACATGGCTGAATGATGGACAGTGGAAATACACTGTGACCATCATCAACGAATTCACACATATATAAATTTGCGAATTCTTCAGGACTGTTTTCGGCAATCAATTCATCAATATCGAATAGATCACAGCCTTGGCGTTCAGCATCTTGAATATTGACAATATGTCGCCACATTTTGTCGCCACATAAAGCACCGTCTCTTAAATTTGCATGACTGGTGTCAATCTCAACTCGATTTTCTTTGGTACGACCTTTATTGAAAGCATCCCCTGTCCAAAAGGCATACGCTTCATGCGTTTTACTTGAAGGTGTAGAAAAATAAGTTTTTTTATACTGCTTTTGGGCAGCCATTGCCGATGCCACTTTTTTCAGTGTGGCAAAGCCATGTACCCAAAAGAATTCATCAAAATATAAGTCGCCATGGTATGACTGTGCTGTTTTGGCATTGGTACCCAAGAAAATCAGCTGAACAGTATTGCCGCATGGCAATGTGATTGAAATCGGATCGCCTTGCAGATCCACTTCAATAGACTGCATGACAAAGTTTTTAATATAAGTTTTAAAACCATGTGCCTGGGCTTTGGATGCAGACAAGAAAATTTGATTTCGACCTGTGGTTACAGCTTTGATCAATGCTTCACGTGCAAAATAGAAAGTCGCACCAACCTGACGTGATTTTAATAAGGCACGATTTCGCTGTTCACGCGCACGGTACCACACCTTTTGATACTCAAATAAACCTTCATCAAAGTCTTCAAGAAGTTTTTCGACTTGTTCTTCAGTCAGTGCATTTGGCTGTTTTGGCTTACGCGGACCGGCATTTCTATTTTTTAATTTTGGATTCAGGTCGGTTTCATTGCCACCATCAGAATATTTATCAATGCGTGCCATGCGTTCCAGCTGGCGCATGAGCAAATCAATTTCCTTGTAATCACCAGGTGTTTTTTTCTCAAGAATAATCAGTTTGATCAATTGAGCAGTTAAAGCTTCACCGACTCGACCTGCAGGTGCATCTTTGTCCCATTCATCGCGTGTTTTCCAAGCGTGAACATTTTTATCAGGCTCGTCGATGTAATCTGCAATCGAGCTGATTCGCCACCCCATCCAATACAAAAATTTTGCTAGAAGGCGTTTGTCGAAGTTTAGATTTTTCGGTGTATCAAGTGCTTTATCCATTGGCTCATTAAGCCAACGCTATAACATTTATTCATTGTGGCTACTTTGTAAAACCCACTTAATACAAGCCTTTTGCATTGAATGTTTATGCCGTTCTTCCGATTCTGCTAACTACTTTAAATAGATTTTATCTATCGACATAGACACAGGATTCAGAAATGAAGAAATCCAAATTTTTCCGTGTTGCTGTTGCTGGATCCACGACTGACGGTCGCGTGATCGAAGCGACATGGATTCAACAAATGGCTGACAGCTACGATCCAAATACATACACAGCCTTAGGCAATCTTGAGCACTACCGTGGCTTTTCACCAAGTTCTGAATTTGGCACGTATGCAAAGGTCACTGCCCTAAAAGCTGAAGAAGTAGAAATCAACGGTACCAAAAAACTTGCTTTATTTGCCCAAGTTGATGCTTTCGATCAATTAATCGAACTTCACAATGCTGGTCAGAAATTATTTACGTCCATTGAAGTCAATCCAAATTTTGCAGATACCGGCAAGGCATATTTGGTCGGTTTAGCATTTACTGACACCCCAGCTTCATTAGGTACGCAAATCATGGAATTTGCTGCTAAACAGCCTGAAGCGAACCCATTTGTGGGGCGTAAACAAGATGCAGCCAATTTATTTACTGCAGCTGAAGAAGCATCAATCGAATTTGAAGACGGCCAAGAAGCCCCAGCAAAGGGTCTGTTTTCTAAAGTTTTGGATTGGTTGAAGCCACAACAAGAACAACAAGACAATAAAAATAAAGACCAATTCAAAGAAGTATCTGACTCGCTAGAAGCGATTGCAAAAACCTTTGGTGAAAGTCAGACCAAGTTGCAAAAGGTCGAAACTGAGTTTTCGGAACTTAAAACCAAGCATTCTAAATTGGAAAAAGACTTCACTGATCTTAAAGCTAAATTAGAAGGCGAAGAAAATCCAGGTACACCACCTGCACCTGAAAACACTGGCAACTTCTCTGAAAAAGTTGATTACTAAAATTCAAAACTTTTAAGTCAAATACTTAAAATAACTGGAAATTAAAGATGAAAAATACAACTCGTTTAAAGTACTCAGCACTTATGCTAAGTATCGCAACTGCCAACGGTGTTGCTGTTGCGTCTGACAAATTTAATGTCGATCCTTCTATTGCTCAGAAGATGGTAGATGCACTTCAAGAGTCTTCAGCCTTTCTTCAACAAATTAATATGCAGCCAGTTGATGATCTGGAAGGTGAAGCAATTGGCTTGACTCAAGGTTCAACCATCGCAGGTCGTTCAAACACTAAAGGTGGAACTAAACGTACACCAGTAGATCCAACTGGATTAAAGTCTAATCCATACAAATGCCATAAAACCGATTTTGACGTGGCTATTCGTTACGAAAAATTAGATGCGTGGGCAAAATTCCCAGATTTCTATGCGCGCTGGAAAAAATTTGTTGACCGTGCGATTGCTCTAGACATGATCATGATCGGCTGGAATGGTACAAGTGCTGCTGCACAGACTGACCGCCAAGCGAATCCACTGCTTCAAGATGTGAATATTGGCTGGTTGCAAAAAATCCGTACCAATGCACCTGAACGCTATATGCCTGAAGTGGTTGAAGCATCAGGAAAAGTACAAATCGGTGCAGCAGGTGATTATAAAAACTTAGATGCACTGGTTGTCGATGTTGTCAGCAACTTGATTGGTGAGATCCATCAAGATGATACCGATCTGGTGGTGATCTGTGGTCGTCAATTGCTGAATGATAAAAACTTCCCATTGGTGAATGATGCATCTGACAATACCAATGTATTGGCAGGTCAAGTGCTATTAAGCCAAAAACAAATTGGTGGTTTACCAGCAGTTCGTGTTCCATTCTTCCCAGATGATGCACTACTGGTGACATCACTAGACAACTTGTCAATTTACTTCCAAGAAACTGGCAAGCGTCGTCAAATTGTTGATAACTCATCACTGGATCAAGTTGAAGAATATCAATCTTCAAATGATGCGTATGTCATCGAAAACTACGAAAAAGTAGGTTTCGTGGAAAATATCGAAATTCTATAAATAGGTGAATTATGTTGAGTCCAGCTCGACGACACCTACTGAAAGCCAAGGCAGCGATTGAAGCTGCCAAGGCTGATGAATTTGGTGGTGTACGTCCAGACGCAAGCGTCTACCAATTACAACTGACCGAACTCAAAAACGATATTCATGTTTTACGTTCAATTCAGTCGCAAGAAAAACGTGCTGAAGCGAAAAAAGAACTTATTCCAAAGCACATGCCTTATGTGTTGGGTATTGTTCAGTCAGGCGCAAAAGTTGAACAGGATGAAGTCATTACCACCATCATGCTGTGGTGCTTTGACTGTGGTCTATTCAATCAAGGTTTAAGTCTTGCTGAATATGCTTTAGAGCAAAACCTAAAAATGCCTGATTCGTTTAGTCGCAGTACTGCAAGTATTGTTGCTGAAGAAATTGGTAATGCTGCACACAAAGCTTATCAAGATGGCCAAGTCTTTAAACTTGATGTTCTTGAAAAAGCCACTCAATTAACTGCTGATTACGATATGCATGACCAGATTCGCGCCAAATTATATTTAGGTATTGGTCGTACTTTCCTGCAGTTAGATCGTGGATCTGAAGCCGTTGCATTCCTCAAAATGGCGATTGCAAAAAATGAAAACTGTGGCGGTAAAACTGATCTGAAAAAGGCTGAAAAGCTTTACAAAGAACAATTAAAAAATTCACCTGAACCGATGCTGAATGCTGATGGTTCACAGGTCGTCGATGATCAAGGCAACTTGATGTTTCATCCGACGTAACGAGTGCCCCGCACCAACCGAGGGGCAGAATTGACGCTGTAATGAAATTTTTATGCGTAATTACAAACTCAATTCTCCACCCCTCAACTATTAGAGAATGACAATGACCGGACTAATTGCAAACGGCAACCGCAACAATGAAGAAGTTGTCATCACCAGTGATTCATTTTTCCCTGGCATATCGAGCAAAGCGATTCGTGAAGCATTGCGCTTTGATGGAAGTATCACTGATCAGCGTTTAATTCCTGCAATTGAATCAGCCATCATTGAAGTCAATGATCAGCTCGAATCCCTGACATCAAAAGCAGCATCACTTGCTGAAATCAGTCCAAAAACCATCACCACAAAAGGTGTGGAAAAACCCATCACTGAAGTTCTGTATTTTCGTGCCGTTGCAGCAGCTGTTGGTGCTGAACTGACTGAAAAGTATCGTGCTTATGACACCAACAACAATGGTGGCCAAAAAGCAGATGATCTGACACCAACGATTGATGATTACCGTCGAGATCTGCGCTTTGCCATTCGTGATTTAAAAAAAATTCGTCGTTTGAATGTGGAGCTGGTATGACTCAGAAATGTAATTCATGTTTCAAAGGTTTTGATGGACGCAATGGAAATGGCTATCAGCCTTGTTCATGCCTCAAAAAACCTGAATTTGTTCCTGTGCCTGGACCAATCAAAATTGATACACGCTCAAAAAACAGAACTAGCTTCTGGGGAAAGTGGTTTAAATGAAAACTGTTTATGCCATTCAGAATGACACGGTTGACGCAATTTGTTGGCGCAACTATGGACGCTCATCTGGTGTGGTCGAAGCAGTACTTGAAGCCAATCCACACTTGTCTGAATTTGGTCCATTTCTCCCGATGGGGACAAAGGTTCAGTTACCAGAACTTCAAACACAACAAAATAAAACGCAAAGCATTCAGCTTTGGGACTGAGAACAAAAAATATGGCTGAACCAACCACATCAACGACTGTCGCAATTACCGCTTCTGCCGGCTTGGTATCACTCCTTCCATTCGTGAATGGTGATGCACTGTTTGGTGCAGTAATTGGTGCAGCATTTTTGGCATACACCCAAGTGTCACTGAGCTACGGAAAACGTATTTTTTCGCTCATGTTGTCCGTCGCTTTGGGCTATGCCTTAGCCCCTGAAATTTCAAACCGAACTGGTGTGAACAGTCACACTGTCATTGCTTGCTTTACCAGCATGTTTGCCTTGCCTGTTTTGGTGAAGGTCATGAAATGGGTGAACAAGTCGACATTGACTGAAATCTTCAACACCACTTCAAAGTTCTTTTCTGCCCTGTCCAACACTTTTGGAAAGGAGAATAAAAAATGATGCAACTCATGTTGTCGCCATTGGCACAAACAATTTTTTCCATCGTTGCCGTGCTGTGCTATGTGGCATGTGCATTCCGTATTTTATGTTTTGATCGTTTGCACCTGCAAAAATGTTCGTTTCGACTATTTGCAGTTGTTCTGATCTGTGCCTGGACCAATCAAAATTGATAAACGCTCAAAAAACAGAACTAGCTTCTGGGGAAAGTGGTTTAAATGAAAACTGTTTATGCCATTCAGAATGACACGGTTGACGCAATTTGTTGGCG
>NZ_KB849202.1:334893-341292 GCF_000367985.1 Acinetobacter sp. CIP-A165 | reverse complement strand
ATTAAAGATCCGGTCACGATTTGGGATGCCATTCTCGCGGTGTTCTTAGTGGTCTTTATTTTTCGAAGTAAAGGCAATGTCGTTTCAATGCTAAGGAGCACACCATGAGTATTTTAAAATTAGGTTCAAAAGGTTCAGCCGTCACTGAATTGCAAAAACTGCTGATTAAAAATGGCATTACTGGACGCAATAAAAAACCAATCAGCATTGATGGCGATTTTGGTGAAAATACTGAATATGCAGTGATTCAATTCCAGAAAAAGCAGAATCTTAAAGTTGATGGATTGGTCGGTGACTACACACTAAAAGCCCTACGTGGTGAATGCACCAGTAAACTTTTAAAAGAAAGTGATTTAGTCGAAGGTGCCAAACGTTTGGGTGTGCCTGTCATCGTAATCAAAGCCATTGCTGAAGTTGAAACGCTGGGTGAAGGTTATTTGCCAAATGGTAAGCCTAAAATTCTGTTTGAACGTCATCGCATGTATTTCTATTTGAATCAGAAATTTGGCAAAACCAAAGCCAATGCACTCATGGCTAAACATCCAAATATTGTTAATACCAAAACAGGTGGTTATCACGGTGGATCTGCAGAGTACACACGTTTAAGTCAAGCCAAGCAGCTTGATGAATCATGTGCATTACAGTCGGCATCGTGGGGACGTTTCCAACTCATGGGTGAAAATTGGAAAGCCTTAGGTTATGCATCTGTTCAGGAATTTGTAGCACAGCATGAACAAAGTGAAAGCCTTCAGTTTGAAGCATTCCTTCGTTACTGTGAAACCAAGTCTGGTGAAGTCGATGATAAAAAATGGATGCTCATCGATGCGTTACGTCAAGAAAATTGGCACGTGGTTTTTTCACTGTATAACGGCAAAAACTATAAAAAACTTGGCTATGACACTAAGTTTTTACGTGTGATGAACCGCCTCGATCCAAACTATAAGAGTGCAAAAGCTGCATGAAAAAGCCAAATCAATTAAGAGAATATTTGCTCAACGCGATTCCTGATCTCAGCCCTGATCAGGATCGCTTATTGATCTTCACCAACAATGGTTCACTTCGCAGTACCATGGTCAGTGGTTTTAGTTTTGAAATGTCATACACCTTGGATCTGGTCATCACGGACTATGCCGGTGATGTTGATGTCATTGGTGTGGTGCTGTTCACGTGGATTGCAGAAAATCAGCCTGAATTGATGGCCAACCATGAAAAAGGTAAACAAGCCATTAGTTTTGAAGCTGAACTGATTGATAACAGTAAATATGACATTAACTTCCAAATTCCACTGACTGAACGTGTCGTCGTGAAAAAGCTGCAAGATGGCAAATTAGAACTCAGTCATCCTGAAGAACCGAAGTACACAGAATATCAACCTGCCACTGATTTTGAAGTCATCGATCCATCGGGTGAAGTCATTGCTTCATGGACCACTGCTGAAAAACAAGGTTGGTCATTAGACATGCCACCAACAGGTCGAAATCCATGACGAACAATGTTGAAGAACTTGCCACCTACTTACAGCCGTATTTGGAACGGTTATCAGTGGGTGAACGTGCCAAGCTTTCAAAACAGATCGGTCGTGATTTAAGAAAAAATCAGGGCAAACGTATTTCTGCACAACAAAACCCTGATGGTTCAACATACACCCCAAGGCGCAAACGCCTACGTGAACAAAAAGGCAAAATTAAGCGCAAAATGTTCACCAAATTAAAAAATACTGCTCATTTAAAATTGCTCAGCAATGCGGATGCCATTGCGATTGGCTTTGTGGGACGTGTTGCACGTATTGCACAAGTACACCAGGAAGGTTTAAAAGATCGTGCTGAACGTGGCGCACCGAGTGTGGTCTATCCAAAACGTGAACTTTTAGGCTTCACAGATCAGGATTTAAAACTGATTGAAGATTCATTCTTAAAACATATCAATCTTTAAGTTTTCAACATTGTAAAACTCACTTAATACAAGCCCCATCAGCTGAAATGGCTTAGTCCTTGACGCAAAGTGTTTGCATGAATGCAGATGCTAACCGTCGTCTTGAAAATATTGTTCGATTTGGAACCGTCAAGACCATCAATCCGTCTAAACCTATTCCACGTGTCATCGTCAATTTAGGCGATATAGAGACACCGGAAATCCGTTGCCTAAATATTCGTTCTGGTGACGATGCAACTTGGGACATGCCATCGACAAACGAAGAATGTGTTGTCATTTCACCATGTGGTGATATCGGTCCAACCAGCTTCGTTTTATATGGATTTTATAACGATGACCACCCTGCACCATCTGATGATTTAAACAAAAAAATTCGTATGTTTGCCGATGGCTGCGTCATTGCCTATGACGTTGCAGCACATCATTTATCTGCTGTTTTACCTTCAGGTGGCACAGCTGTTTTGACTGCTGATGGTGGTGTCACTGTCAACGGTGATACGACCATCAATGGAAATTTACAAGTCAATGGCAGTACGGCCATGACAGGAAACAATACCGTTGGTGGCAGTCAGTTGGTTCAAGGCAGCAGCCATTCTTCAGGAACATTTAGTTCAGATGGGGATGTCACTGCAAGTGGTATCAGTCTCACTAGCCATACTCACCCAGGTGATAGCGGTGGAACCACTGGAGGACCACAGTAATGATGTCACGTGAAAGTGGTCGTGAACTCGAAACTGAAATTGATCAAATTCGTCAATCCATTCAGGACATTTTGACCACGCCCATTGGTACCCGAATCATGCGTCGTGAATATGGTTCATTGCTGCCACAGCTCATTGACTCCCCTTTCAATGAAATCACCTTGCTTCAACTCTATGCAGCAACAGCAACAGCATTACTGCAATGGGAGGATCGAATCACCTTAAATTCAGTGTCGATCAATCAGATTGGTCGTGGCTCATTTGAATTGGAAATTGACTGCAATGTGGTCGACAACAATCAGCAACAGTCTTTAAGCATTCCACTTAACTTTGGATCTACGTTATGAGTGTCGATTTTAACCAGCTCACACCACCCAAAGCGGTGGAAGAACTCGATTTTGAAACCATCTTTAATGAGCGTAAAGAAGCCCTGATTGCGCTATGGCCAAGCAACAAACAAAACCAAATTCGTAAAACCTTGGAACGTGAAAGCGAACCACTCACCAAGCTGTTACAAGAAAACGTTTATCGTGAAGTTTTACTTCGCTCAAAGCTCAATGCCCAATATCGAGCAGTGTTTTTGGCTTATGCCACTGGTACAGATCTGGATGCCAAAGTCGCAGATTATGGCATTCAGCGTCTTATTATTTCGCCTGAAGATTTAACCACGACACCACCGACACCAGCGGTTTATGAAAGTGATGAGGATCTACGCTACCGAGCAAGCAAAGCATTTGATGCCTTATCCGTTGCAGGTCCAACATCAGCGTATGAATTCCATTCACTCAGTGCTGATGGTCGTGTGGCCGACGCTTATGCGTCTTCCCCTGCTCCTTCCCAGGCACTGATCACCATTTTGCAACGTGATTCTGAAAATGGTGCTGCTTCACCCGAACTATGTCAGAAAGTTTACGACTATGTTTCAGGTGAAAAACTTCGACCTACAGCTGACCGTGTGACAGTTCAATCCGCTGGCATTATCGAATATCAAATTCAAGCCGTTCTTCACCACAACAATCTGCCTGAAACAGATCCAGTGCTTGAAGAAGCAATTGCCAATATCAATGCGTTTATTAAATCTCCAAAACGTATTGGCCAAAGCATTTATCTGTCAGCGATCTTTAAACAATTGCATGTTTCAGGTGTTGAACGTGTTGAATTGATCAGCCCACCTGCAGACGTTTTAGTCACAGCTTTTGAAGCATCGTTTTGTACTGGTGTGAATGTCACCATCGCGGAGGGTTAATGAAGAACTTACTTCCTCCAAACAGTACCGAGCTTGAACGTAAAGTTGCTGAAGAACTTGGCAACAATTCAAACTTGCCTGCAAATTTACGAAGTCTTGTCACCTTGAATGATGTACCAAGCCAATTCTTACCGCATTTGGCTTGGGAAAACAGTGTTGACCGCTGGCAACAAGATTGGTCTGAAGAAGTCAAAAAACAGCAGATTAAAGCAAGTTTTGAAGTTCACAAATACAAAGGTACCAATTACGCCTTACGTAAGATCGTTGAAGCCTTCGGTTACAGCGTCACCATTTATGAATGGTGGCAAGAAGTACCAATGTCTGAGCCAGGTACATTCCAGATCGCAATCGACACCAATAATCAATCATTAACGGAACAAGGGCTGAATACGTTACTTCAGCTCATTGATGACGCTCGACCGCTTACACGCCATTGCAAACATATACAAATCAATGTCACACCCAGCTATGCACAGATCTATGCCTTAGCAGGCAGTTATAGCGGTGACGATACAACCATTTTCCCAGAAGTCCAGGATGCCATTATTTCCGCAGCTCCTATTTGGGCTTTCTATGAGCAAACAGAAACTGAAATTTATCCTTTTGGAGCTCAAGTATGAGTTATTACACTAAGATTACGACCGCAGGTTTAGCAGCAATCACCGCTGCAATGAATAATAGTTCTAAAGTTCCTATTACATATATGGCTTTCGGTGATGGCAATGGATATATTCCTGAACCTGATGAAAATGCAACTTCATTACTTAACGAAGTCTATCGTGTTGGTGTGAATAAAGTTGAAGTTCATAGTAAGAACCCAAATTGGTTAGTCTGTGAAGCAATCATTCCTTCCGCTGTTGGTGGTTTTAACATTCGTGAAGTGGCTCTCTATGACAGTACTGGTAATACCATGTTGGCAATTGCAAGTTACCCACCAACGTATAAACCAACGGTTGAAGAAGGTGCAGCAAAAATTCAAACGATTCGGATTGTGATTCAAGTCGACAACTCTGGAAGTTTTGAATTAATTGTTGATCCTGATGTTGTGTTAGCAACTGCGCAATATGTTCAAGACGAAGTTTTCAAAGGTCAAAGCAATGTAAGTGTCAAACAATATGGAGCAAAAGGAGATGGACTCCATGATGATCACTTAGCATTGCAAAATAATGCCACGGCAATGGATCTTGATCAGCTCACTTACATGTTTATACCTTGCCGTCAAGAAAGTTATTTATTAAAAGATACCGTTGTAATTAATATGCCGTCTATGATTTTTGGAAATCGAGCCGCGACATATTATCGAGGTGTTGGCAAAAAAGGATATATTATCGTTGATTCAGAAGGTCCAGCTTTTGATTTAGGTGGTGATAAAAACACAGCTGAACGTTTAGGTAACCCAGCAGACCAGTGGACAGTTAAAAATATCGGTTTTATTCCTCACCCTGATCAACTTCCTTTAACTAAAGTAGCGATACAACATAGTGCAAAAACGAATGGACCTGATCGTGGATTTATTCTAGAAGAAGTGAGTGGTTCAAGACTCAAAAATGTTCTTCATATTAAAGATCATGGTGTTCAAACACAGCTTGCAACGCTGGTCGTTGAGAAATGTACTATTTCAAATAATAGCATTGCAATTTTGGCAGATGGCAATGTTTTTGGAGCAAGGATAGTCGGCAATCAAATCGAACAAAATAGTAGTGGTTGTATACATGGAGTGTTTCATGCAGCTCTAACCATACATGACAATATGTTGGAAGGTTCAGGCAATACTATCTATATCAAAGACCACAACATTGATAGAAATGGTTGTTATTTAAGTCTTGAAGGTAATTATTTTGAATTAAACTATGGCGATTATTTAATTAAGATGGATTCCTATAAAAATACCATTTTTTCAAAAGGTAACTACGTTTCTGGGTTTTTATCATCTGACGGTATCACTCCAAACACTGATCGCAATAGACCAACAGACCACTTCTTACTAACTAATACTTATACAATGGTTTATATCTACGATGCGCTTTCAGTAACATTCTACGGTAGTGCTTCTTTGCTTGAAAAAAACAATTTAGATAAATACTTATTATATGTTGAACCTAGTAAATATTTTAAGGAAATTGGTCTCTACAAAGATATTAACCGTTTAGAAAACAATAGCTATTTAACTAAAAATATTGGAAATAAAGTATTAACAGAATTGGGGGAGATATATGTTTTAGGAACATCTGGAACATATATAAATTCAAAATTATTATCTTCTGCGAATGATATATTAGAAATTAACGCATCGTTTTTTTCCAATTCCGATGAGGATTACATTCAGTATTTAACAGTTATCGATACAAATAACAATAGACTTCCGTCATAAATCAAAAAACGTACAATTTATTTGATCTTAAATTAATCAGCAAAATTATTTAATTCAAGAGATAATCCTTGGATGAAATTCAAAGATATTCAAAAATTATCAAACGTTAAGTTTCGTAGGCTTACCGGTGTTAGTTGGGCTACATTTAA
>NZ_KB849202.1:332125-334508 GCF_000367985.1 Acinetobacter sp. CIP-A165 | reverse complement strand
TGCGGTTTAATTTACTTGCTGGCATATACAATTTAGATTGGGTGAAAGATAAACAATTAAATTGATTGAAAAATGATTTATGAAGGAAGTCTAATGTATATCTTTCTCAAAATGGATTACCAGAAGTAAGGTCTGAAGGAAAAATTAAAAACTTGAAGTATATTTTTGTTGTGCCTTCTAATGTAAATAACAAAACCTTAAGATATAAAATTGATAATCGCTTAGCTAACACCGACATGAAAATTATTGGATTCTCAGAAAAGAAAATAGGTGTTTATACTCCGAATACAGCCAACAAATTAGTTAATCGATTTATTATTTCAAAATCCAAACCAAAGTTACTCAAAGTTGGTGAGACTATTGAATACCCATTGGATATTAATGAACAACTAATTACGAGTGGACAATCTATTAGTATTGATTTTGAATTAGCAGGTTTAAATGATTTATTTACGATAAAGACCTATTTTAAGAATGCAGCACTTAACACAAATTTTGAATTAAGCCATTCTTACATAACTAATGGATTAAGAATAAATATTAAAAATAAATCAACTGGAGAACTAACTTTGCCAGCAAATACTATAGGAATAAAAGTTAAAGAGTTTTAATCTTTGTAAAACCCACTTAATACAAGCCCATACACTTGGGCTTTATTCAGACCCATGCAAGCCTGTTTGTTGAAATAAAACCTCAATAAACAGGCTTTTTTTATGGCAGATTCATACCACCACGGACTGCGTGTCGTTGAAATCAACGAAGGTACACGTCCGATCCGAACCATTGCCACTGCTGTTCAAGGACTCATTGCCACTGCAGAAGATGCAGATGCAACCGTTTTCCCATTGAATACGGCAGTGCTCATTACCAACACCCAAGCTGCAGTTGCAAAAGCCGGCACCAACGGCACACTAAAAACAGCACTGCAAGCGATGGCCAACCAAGCCAATTCAATCTGCGTTGTGGTACGTGTTGCAGCTGCTGAAGATGAAGCAGCACAAACAGCAAACGTCATTGGTACCGTAGATGCTACTGGTAAATATACCGGTGCAAAAGCATTGCTATTAGCGAAAGCAAAACTAGGCGTACAGCCACGCATCATTGGCGCACCTGGTCTGGACACCCAAGCCGTTGCCACTGAACTTGCAACCATTGCAAAAAAACTTCGTGCATTTGCCTATGTCTATGCGTGGGGATGCAAAACCAAAGAAGAAGTCGTTGCCTATCGTGATGCATTCGCAGCACGTGAACTCATGGTGATTTGGCCAAACTTCGTGGCATTCAATGTCGACACAGCACAAACCGAAACTGTACCTGCAGTTGCAGTGGCGATGGGCTTACGTGCAAAGATTGACAATGAAATTGGTTGGCATAAAACCCTATCAAACGTGGCAGTGAACGGTGTAACCGGTATCGATGCCGATGTGACTTGGGACCTTCAAGACCCTGCAACAGATGCTGGCTATCTCAACAGCAACGAAATCACCACACTGATTCAGCATGACGGCTTCCGTTTCTGGGGCTCACGTACCTGTTCAGATGATCCACTCTTTGCTTTTGAAAACTACACACGTACAGCACAGATCATGGCTGACACGATTGCAGAAGCACACATGTGGGCCATTGATAAACCAATGCACGGTTCATTGGTCAACGATATGTTGGAAGGCATTAAAGCCAAACAACGTGAATGGACACGCCTAGGCTATCTGATGGGTGGCGATGCTTGGTATGACCCAGAGCTAAACTCAAAAGACACGCTCAAAGCCGGCAAATTGTATATCGACTATGACTATACCCCAGTGCCACCGCTTGAAGATCTTACCTTCCGTCAGCGTATTACAGACAGCTATTTGGCTGACTTCGCTTCAACGATCACTGCATAGGAGCTGATGCATGAGCCTTCCTCGTAAACTCAAAAATATGAACCTATTTAACGAAGGTGAAAGTTATCTAGGGCAAATCAAAACGGTCGTATTGCCGAAGCTCACACGCAAAATGGAAGACTATCGCGGTGGCGGTATGAATGCTCCATTAAAAATTGATATGGGCATGGGCGATGATGGCCTAGTGCTTGAATCCACTTTTGGTGGTTTAGACCTGCTCACATTGCGTCAATTCGGTCTTGAAAAAGTTGACGGTGTTTATATGCGTTTTGCTGGTGCTTATCAACGTGATGACACAGGCGAAGTCGATGCAGTGGAAGTCGTGGTTCGTGGTCGTCATGAAGAAATCGATGGCGGTGACTCTGAACCAGGTGAAGACACTGAACATAAAGTCGTGACCAACTGTGCTTATTACAAACTCACAGTCAACGGCAAAGTTGAAATCGAAATTGACGTGCTTGGCTTCAAAGAAGTTGTAGATGGCAAAGACCGTCTCG
>NZ_KB849202.1:326500-327047 GCF_000367985.1 Acinetobacter sp. CIP-A165 | reverse complement strand
GTTTGAAGCAATGTACTATGATAAGATTAACCCGTTAGGTCAGGTGGCTTAACTTAAATAAAAAAGTCTCCGACAAACCCGGTACGGTTCAACCCGAACCAAGAAACCGTTCAGCTAGAACAACCGATTCAATTTGGTGGCAATACCATTACTGAAATCACCATCCGTAAACCAAATGTCAAAGCGTTAAGCGGTGTCAGTTTACAAGCCATCTATCAGCATGACGTAAACGCATTAATCAAAGTTTTACCACGTGTGACCACACCTGCATTAACACCACAGCAAGTGCTTGAACTAGATCCAGTGGACTTTGCACAACTTGGAGGTCACTTGGTCACTTTTTTGTACCCGAAGGATCTGCAGAAAGCGATCAAAGAGGAACAGCAATAAAACTGGTCGATGACGTAGATGAAGCAATTGCCAATATTGCTTGCATCTTCCATTGGCCACCCAGCGCATACGATGACATGGACATTATTGAATTAAGTAAATGGCATCACCATGCGCTGAAGCGTCACCAAACCACTGTATAAAAGAGCCCACCAAT
>NZ_KB849202.1:230384-322610 GCF_000367985.1 Acinetobacter sp. CIP-A165 | reverse complement strand
CAGGAATTCAACAAAGCTGGCATTCAGATGGATCGATTGAATGATGAAGAATCAGATCTAAAAAATAAGATTCATCTGACTACCATGGAGCTAAACAAACAAAAAGAATCCTTGGGCAAACATACAGAAGCCCAAAAGAAATACGAAAAGATGCAAGAACGCATGGGCAAAGCCAATGATATGGCTAAAAAGGGACTCATGATTGCAGGTGCTGGTGCAGCTGCTTTAGCAGTACCAGTTAAAATTGCCATCGATTATGAATCAGCCATGGCAGACGTGGCCAAGGTCGTGGATGGCCTGAAAGATGAAGCCGGCAAAATCACACCGGCTTATACAGCCATGTCCAATCAAATTCTTGAAATGACCACACGCCTTCCAATGGCGGCCAAAGATATTGCAGCCATTGTTGCCGCTGGCGCTCAGTCAGGTATTGCCAAGAATGAACTTATTGGCTTCGCTGAATCTGCAGTAAAAATGGGTGTGGCATTTGACATCACTGCAGATCAGGCAGGTCAAAGCATGGCAGAAATGCGTGCAGCATTCAAAATGACCCAGCCACAGGTCATTGCCTTAGCCGACCAGATCAACTATCTCGGCAATACATCACCAAATAAAGCTGACAAGATTATGGAAGTGGTGCAGCGTATTGGTGCTCTGGGTGAAGTCGGTGGTTTTGCTTCCAGCAGTATTGCTGCCATGGCTGCATCTCTGACTTCCGTTGAACCTGATGTTGCAGCCACTGGTATTAAGAATATTATTCTGGCAATGACCAAAGGCGAATCAGCAACCAAAGGACAAGTCGAAGCCTTTGAAAAACTAAAACTGAAATCTACTGATGTTGCTAAGAACATGCAAAAGGATGCTGAAGGTACCATTGCAACGGTACTGAAAGCCATCCAGAAACTACCAAAAGAAGAACAGGTGGCTGTAACCAATAGCCTGTTTGGATCTGAAGCACTACCAGTAGTCATGCAGTATTCACAAGGTCTGGATACACTGACCAAGAATCTGAATGCTGTATCAAGTGCATCAGTCTACGCTGGATCAATGGAAGCAGAATATGCAGCACGCGCTGCAACTACAGCCAATAATATTCAATTGGCCAAGAACCAGATGGCGGCCTTAGGCATCACCATCGGCAATGTTTTATTGCCTGGTGTCAATTCCATGATTGGCAGTTTCAATGGTGTTATGAGCTCAGTTCAAAAATGGGCACAAGCGAATCCTGGTCTAGCATCAGGTTTAGTCAAAGTTGCCATTGGAGCCATTGCCATTGTTGGTGGATTATCTGCCCTATCAATTGGCTTAATCACAATCTTTGGACCAATGATGATGGTTGGTCGTGCATTTGGTGCAGTTGCTTTGGCTGCCAAAGGTATGAGCATGGCGTTACTGACCAACCCAATTACATGGATTGTCCTTGCCATTGCTGGTGCTGCCCTGCTGATCTATAAGAATTGGGCCCCGATCTCAGCATTCTTTGTCGGCATTTGGAACACCATCAAGACGGCATTCAATGGTGGTATCACCGGAATTTCAGCACTGATCATCAATTGGAGTCCAATCGGACTGTTCTATTCAGCATTTGCAAAAGTACTGTCATGGTTCGGTGTGGATCTTCCAGCGAAGTTTACCGGCTTTGGTGCCATGATTTTAGAAGGGCTCAAGAACGGTATTTTATCCAAAGTAAATGCCGTAAAAGATGCTATCACAGGTGCTGTCAGTGGCGTGATTGATAAAGCCAAGGGCATTCTAGGCATTCATTCACCCTCACGTGTCTTCATGGGCATTGGTGGCTACACCATGCAAGGTATGGCCAACGGTATTGCCAATGCCAATGGATTACCGATTGCAGCAACATCCACCGCCACACAAGGTGTGGTCAACACTGCTGCCCAAACTAAGCCAGTCAAACCCATCAATGTTGGTCGCAATAACCCACGTTCATATATCAGCCAAGACACGATTGAAGTGCATATTCATGTCAAAGATGGATCCGTGGTTAAAGGAACGGCTGAAGCAATGCGTCAGGAACTCCAGCGAGTGGCTGAAGAACAGCAGATGAAAAAACGTAAATTTTTAACAGACACGGAGTAAAGACACATGATGATGGCTCTAGGCTTGTTTGTCTTCTCATTACGAACAGCGTCATATCAAGAACTGCAACGTGTCACCAATTGGCGACACCCTTCAAATAGCCGTGTCGGGGACTCCCCTGCCTATCAATTTATTGGTAAAGGTGAGGATGTCATTACACTCAAAGGTGTGATTTACCACGAATTGACAGGAAGTCGTGCCACATTGGACACCCTCAGACAAATGGGGGATACAGGCAAGGCATATACCTTAATTGAAGGCACAGGCAAAATTTATGGCTTAGTCATCATCAATGATTTAGATGAAACCAAAACCTATTTCTTTAAAGATGGTGCAGCACGTAAAACTGAATTCACTTTAAAACTGACCATTGTACGCGATTGGCAACCGACCTTATTAGGCACCCTGATCGGCATGGGTATTGGCGCACTGAATAGGATTCTATAATGCTGAATAAAGTCATGAACGTCGTTGGTACGGCATTAAATTCTGTTGAAAAAATGACGGAATATCCTTACCCAATTTTTCGAGTTGAAGTCGATGGTGTCGATATCTCATCCCTTATGGCTTCACGTTTAATGTCACTGAGTATTAAAGACAATCGTGGGCTTGTGGTGGATTCAGTGGACATCGAATTGAATGATGCAGATGGCATGCTCAGTATTCCACCCAAAGGTGCCATCATTCAGGTCTGGCTAGGTTGGTCCAATACTGGTTTATTTGACAAAGGCAAATACAAAGTCGATTCCACATCCCATCGTGGCGCACCAGATGTACTTAGTATTTCTGCCATGGCCAATGATGTATCAGAAGGTTTAAAACAAAAGCGTGAACGCAGCTGGAGCGACAAAACCATTCAAGAAATATTTGAAAAAGTCGGTGCTGAATATGAACTGAAAGTCATTGTTCATGAAAAATTCGCATCAAAAAAAATTAAATACATTGCCCAGAATGAATCTGATGCAAATCTCATTACACGTATTGCCGATGAAAATGACGCAATTGCCACAGTGAAGAATGGACATTTGATTTTATTACCACGTGGCGCAAGTCAAGCGGTTTCAGGTTTAGATTTGCCACGTGTGCAAATCACCAGAAATAAGGGCGATCAGCACAACTACACCAATGGCACAGGTACGGACAATATTACAGGTGTCAAAGCCTATTACTACACTGAAAACAAAGCCAAGAAATTGCATGTGGTGGTCGGTGACAGTGAAGACAACATGAAAGAGATCCGCTATGTGCATCGGGATAAAACCACCGCTGAACTGGCAGCCAATGCGGAATACAATCGTTGCAAACGTACTGCCCAAAAACTGACATATACCTTGGCATTTGGTGATCCAACTTTAATCCCTGAACAGGAATTTGAATTCATTGGCTTAAAAACTGAAATTGATGACATTATCTGGTTAGGAACAAACGTCACCCATTCACTCAATGACAATGGCTTCACCACATCAGTTGAACTTGAAGTGCAGCTGCCCGATGCCGATGATGTATCGACACTGTTTGAAGGCAAAGAAGAAAAGACTGAAGAAGAAAAAGAAAAGTCCAAAACCAAAAAGCGCACTGGTAAAAATTATGCAGATTATACCGGTGTCATTGCCTATTACAGCGAAGGTGGCAAGTCAGTCAAAATCACCTCAGGTGATCAAAGCAAGCCATTAAAGTTGACTCACGTCTACAAATCGAAAAAGACCGCAAACAATGCCGTAAAACGTGAACAAGAAAAAATAGACAAAGCCAAAAAATAGGACAAAAAAAATCCTGACTTTGGGGTAGAGTCAGGATTAAATGGGTAAAAACAAAATAACGATATTTAATAACTTTTACAATAGAAACTTTAGATATAACGTAATTTTGTTGTATATTTGTTGAATATTATTTATTCAGCAGAGGCAGCAAAAAAATGTCTAAACCAGGACGTACGATAAGTAATAAATGCCCTCATTGCGGCGAATCTCTTTGGATCCGTTCAAGCGAACAAGTCGATCCACTTTTAAAACGGTTATACGGTCAATGCACCAATTTACATTGTGGTTTTACAGCTCAAGGTTTTTTAACTTGGGATGCTGAACTATCCCCTTCTGCAATGCCAAACCCTGAAATTCATCTTCCTAAGTCATTAGCAAAACAAGGAAAAGGGGGAGCATGTGTCTGACCCAATTGACCGCGCACAAGAAAACCAACTAAACCAAGTCAACATCAAGCCACGTGATTACAGCACACCATCACTTGCTGAATGTGAAAAATGCGGTAATGACATTCCACCAGAACGACAAAAGCTAGGTGCAGTCACTTTATGCATTGAATGTAAAAGTTTGGAAGAACGCCATGCCAATCGTTATCGCTGATACATCAGATCCAATCGAATGCCCCTGCCCTGAATGCAATCACAAGATTAATAAGCAAAGGAAAAATAAAAATGGACCAACAAACTGCACTGATTTTAATTGTTGTAAACCTATTGGCTGCCGTGGTACTCATCATCTGGTACTTGTTCGACCGTTATACCAAACGCATTGAAAGCTTAATTCAGCAAAATAACAAACCAAGCTGTGCATTTATTCAAACACAAACCAAGCGTAAAGGATAAAAATATGTGGCTCTATCCTTTTTTAGTCGGTGCTATGCTGGGTGTGATCGGCAGTGCTTTATTATTTCTACACACAGTAGGATGGTTTTAAAAAAACGGTTATAATAACAACAGGATGACAGCAGAATAATCAATATGCTGTGCAGGGCTTGACCTGATCAGGCATCCTTTAAAAGCCCCACTTGGGGCTTTTAATTTATATAGAGGGCATTCAATGAAAAAGTTTATCGCAGCAGTGGCAGCAGCTTTTATTTCCGCATGCAGCAGTACACCAGAATATCAAACAGTAGAAGTGACCGCAGATCAATTTGGGGACAAATGGCCACTGACTGTGGATAAAGGAACCCTACATTGTGAACCACCAACACGCATTGTATTTACTGCACCAGATGGTCAGAAGTATGGTGTGAACGGATCAGCATCAAATGATTATGTGACCATTATTGAAATCACCAAAGATACAGAAAATATGGGATACAAATTCAAAATGAGTCCAAATATCCTCATTGATGAAGGTATGAAGCTTTGTGAGCCATCGAAATAATAAAAAGCCCCTTTGGGGGCTTTTTATTAATCAATTAAGATATATTTATCCCTAAACAAGGGTTCTACTTTTTCAATTATTTCCTGGGCTAAAATTATTCTTTCCGGATTATTAAGCAAGTCATCTGCATAAAAAACAAAAATATGTCCTTCTTGCTTAACATCACTAATCACCAGGGTTTCATCATCTTCAATAAGCTTATCTACTTCTGCATTTACCAGTTCCAGTAATTGTTTCTTAGTTATAGCTTGCATCCTTTTACCTCTCAATTTTTTATAAAGTCACTTGACGCGCAAAGTGATTCACTGATACAGTTTTAATACTACAGCAAAATCTGTGGTCAGGCGTAGGAACCTGAAATATTTGACATAAGGCGCAAAAAGTCCGCCCACGGGCTATTTTTTTGCGTAAAATTCGGCTATGCCTTTTATGGCAGGCTGGATGGTGAGATCGCACAGGCGATTTGCCGTTCCTTATGTCACGGTATTCCTACCGCCATTCAGTCTGCCACCATTACCGTAGGAAGTAATGGTGTCAAGTTTCAAAACTGACATAAGGAATTAGCAAATGAAACAGTTCGCTTCTGCACATTCGTGCACTCAAAAAAACGTACGTGAACACTCCCCTATTTACGACCTAGCAGCGTATGAACAACGCCAGCGCAAACTTAAACGTAAACAAATTTTTAAAAACATCTTAGACACCACCGTGTTCTTTTCAGCATGTTCTATCGTCTTCTCATTATTGTTTTGGGGAGTATGAGCCATGAATACACAATCCAATAACGATGTTCGCGAAGAAATTTTGATCAACCTGATTGAGTTAGATCATCGTTTAAGCTTTTTAAGCAAAGTTGAAGTTTCCAGTGGGGAAGTTTTGAAACGTGAAGAATTAAATGCTTTGTTTAGCTCATTTAGTAGGGATATGAAAAAAATTATCGATTCTTTCCAAAGCATAGTTTAAAAGAAAGCCCTCATTTTGAGGGCTTTTTTATAATTTTACGATTATTTTTTGACTAGAAGACATAATCTGTCGCACTGGGTATCTTGATGACCTTCCTCTTTTCTATCTTTTCAATACAATGTTCAATGTTACTAAAGGAGGATAAATGTCGAACAATACCGTAAACAACAATGATGACCAAAACGAAGAAACGCTAATTGAATTAATTCACTTAAAAAACTGTCTAGGTTTGATGAGTAAAATGAAAGTCCAGGAAGGTGAACAGATTGACGCAGCAGAGATCAATTCACTATTCACCACAATGCATGCTCAAGTAAATAAAATAATTAAAAAAATTGAAATGTCATTGTAAAAAAAATGCCACCTAATCGGTGGCATTTTGCGTTGCATAGGCTTTGGCCATTCCGAGAAAACCTATTTTCGCTGTATCGTTTTTTAGTGACCGATAAGCAGAAATTACTTGGTGCTCATCTTCACTTAATTCCGTAAATCGTACCCCAAACGTCACATAGAACGTATCAAATCCCGCATCTTGCAAAACAGTTAATTGGTTCTGATTCAACGGATCGCCTTGCTTTTCATAACGAACAATAGAACCTACAGCAACGTCCAATAACTCAGCCATGGCTGGTTGAGTTAGCTTGAGACGCTTACGTTCCGCCTTTAAGCGCGCCCCGCGCTCCAAAAACTTATCATTAATCGACATTTTATCCCACCAAAGTATTGAAACTTTCGATTTATCGTAATATTATCCAGTAATACAGTGATTCACTGATGCTCTATCAACATTTTAAGGACTTGCTATGAGTAATGTCGAAAGCAGAACAAAAGCAATCATCACACACACAACTCCGAACCGTCATCAGTTCCTGAGAGTCTGCGCTGCTGAAGCAGGAATGACAATTTCCAGCTTTACAGAAAAACTCATTTCTGAAGCTTTATCGAAAGTTGAAAAATCTGACAACCCATTTTCTGAAGCCAAAAATAAACAATAAGCCCCTGAAAAGCTTATTAGTTTACTTAATTCAAGCTAAGAGTAAACAGAATGACAACACTTCAAGAACTTTGTATAAAGCGAAAGAATCAAATTTCGAACCGCAATGGTACAGAAGCCTTACGCAATCGTATAGCACAACTTAAAACTTTGTCCGGTGAAGAACGTCAACGCTTTGCTGAAAAATTAAAAGGCTATATCGAAGCCTTATTTGAACACCAAATCATTACATTCCAAGACGCAAAGGACTGGGAATGGATTGTAGACAGCAACGTAAAAGGACTTCACTAATGTCTGATATGAAACACCGCATCATTGCCCGTCTTGAACAAATGTTCAGCTTCAAGACACGTGGCGAATGGTTCCGTGAAGGTGTCTGCCCACAATGCGGTAAAAAAGAACTTTATACCCATGCCCACAACCCACGTATCGTGAAATGTGGTCGTCTGGTCAAATGTGGCTATGAAGAACACGTGAAAGATATTTGTGACGATCTATTTAAAGATTGGTCTGAATATCACCCACAAACCGACACCAATCCAAACGCTGCAGCAGATGCATTTTTATCTGAAGGTCGTGGTTTCGATCTTAAAAATTTAATTGGTAAATATACCCAGCAGTTCTATACAGATAAAGACAGCAAAGAATCATCAGCAACTGTTCGCTTTATGCTGGATGAAAAAAACTATTGGGAACGTCTAATCGACAGACCAGAACGTTTCGGCAATAAAAAAGCACGTTTTAACTATGGTTTTAAAAATGCTGGCCAAGCATGGTCAGTGCATGAATTGGATGAACTTTGCCGTTTAGGGGAAAAAGGCCAAGCGATCTGGATCACTGAAGGAATCTTTGATGCCATTGCACTGAGTCAGTCAGGTGTGAAAGCCATGTCTTGCCTGTCATGTGTCAACTACCCTTCTCAAATGCTTAAAGCCATCGCTGATCGCTGCCATGAACTCAAAATTGATAAGCCACGTTTACGTTGGGCATTCGATAATGATTCTGCAGGTAAAGGTTACACAGTTAAATGGCATGAACGTTCACGTGCTGAAGGTTGGTCATCGACTGCTGCACAGCCACCTGCAAATGGTGGTAAAAAACTTGATTGGAATGATTTATTTCAGTGGGACAAACTCAACCCTGATCAATTCCCAAAGTACAAACACTATGGTGAATTGCTGATTGCTGAAACTGCAGAAGAAGCAGGTCTTTTAATTTACAACTTCTATGAAGGTCGTCGTCACACGTTCTATTACAACCACAAATTCCGTTTGTACTGGTGGGAACTCGACTATGACAAATTCAACAAAGCAGTTCAGCACCTGGAAGACCGCAACAACGAAGCAGCAGAAAATGGTGGGCAGATCCTGACTGATAAAGAGATCCGTGCTAGTGCATTGAAAAACTGTTCAGCAGCAAAAGAAATTTGTAATGCTCAGATTGAACCGTTGTACTTCCAGCGTAATGAAATTACCGACGAATCTTGGTACTACTTCAAATTGCAAAGCCCATGGTCAGAAGCAAAAACAACTTTTACAGCTGATCAAATGTCATCACGTTCAAAGTTCAAACCACGTGTCATGTCGGTCATGTCTGGTGCAATGTGGACAGGTACAGATATGCAGCTGGAGACATTCATCAAACGTGAAACCGAACGTTTACGTGAAGTCAAAACCATTGATTACATTGGTTATAGCCGTGAATACCAGACTTATATTTTTGAAAAATACGCTGTTCATCAAGGGCAAATCATCCCAATCAATGAGCATGACTTTTTCAAAGTAAAACGTCAGGAAATTAAAACACTGGCAAGTTCACCAGCAATCACATTGAACCCTAAAAAACAGTTTGATCCTTCATGGTGGAATGACTTCCATAAAGTCCGTGGTGCCAAGGGTATTGTCGCGCTTGCATGGTGGATGGGTTCATATTTTGCTGAACAAATCCGTGCCATGCACAGCTCATATCCTTTCATGGAAATTGTCGGTGAAGCCGGTGCAGGTAAGTCACGTTTAATCGAAATGATGTGGAAGTTATCTGGTCGTAAAGACTATGAAGGCTTTGATGCAAACAAATCAACCAACGTGGCGGTGTACCGTAACTTTGCACAGATCGCAAACCTTCCAGTGGTCCTGATCGAAGGCGACCGTAATGACGTGAACGGTAATGCTGTTCAAAAGTCCAAATTTAGTTGGGATGAACTCAAAGATGCTTTCAATGGTCGTGCCATCCGTTCCAAAGGTTTAAAGACGGCAGGTAATGAAACCTATGAACCACCGTTTCGTGGTGCAATTTTAATTTCACAGAACACGGCAATTCAGGCTTCAGAAGCAATTTTGACTCGTACTTTGCACTTGTACTTTGACCGTAAAGGACAGTCACTGGAAACCAAACGCATTGTCGATGAACTGGATCGCATGGAACTCGAAGACGCTTGTACGTTCATGACACATTGCCTGCGTAATGAAGACAAAATCTTGGAGACATACGCATCAAAGTTACAGTCAATTGAAGATCACTATCATGAAATTGGCATTACTCATACACGTATTGCCCTATGTCATGCACAAGTGGCTGCACTGATTGAAGCAATGACCAAACACGTTTTGCCAATCGACTTGGAAGATATGATTGAAGCACAAGAAATGCTTGAACAAATGGCACGTGAACGTGTTGAACAGTTGAATGGTGATCATCCTGACGTTGAGAAATTCTGGGACGCTTACGAATACCTTCAAGGCAATCGTTCACCAGAATGGGGCTTGAACCACCACCCTGCCGATGCTCAAACCGTCGCAATCAACTTAAACGAAATTTACAAAGTGGCTGCACGCAATTATCAGCAGCTGCCTGAAATCAATGAAATGAAGAAATTACTTCGCACCTCACGCAAGTACAAATTCATTGAAAGTAATAAACAGGTGTACTCAGACCGTTTCCCTGCCGATGACGTGGCAGCAGTGAATAAAAGTCGTGAAGCACCAGGGAAACCAAGCCGTAACGTGAAGTGTTGGATCTTCACCAATCCAAATTTAGGGGCAAAAAAATAATGGGTATTAAAAAGAAAGTAACTCTGACTGTTGAAGTCGAAATGGAAATTGAACTAAGTGAAACATTCAACAACTTAACCCCTGAGTTAATTAAAGATATTAATGCTTGCGGTTATGAAGTCTCCAACTCGGATGATCTTTATGTAGCTGCTGCAAAGCTTGTTTTAAATGGTGGTCAAGACTCAGCCTGGGATGTGTTTGGTTTGGTAACTCCTTGCTGGAACAAAGGTCGTGGAAGCATTCCAGATGAAAGCACGTTCTTCGATCGCCTAGATTTATATGTTGAAGATTATGAAATTGAAGAAATAAAGGAGCAAAACGCATGAACGCTCAAACTCAAGATCAAAGCTATTTCAAAATGATCGCTGAACATCAGGACATTTCAGCACGTGTACTTCGCTTACATACTGTTTTGAATCAGCACCCATGCATTCAGCACATGCCAACTGAAGCATGCATCCTGATCAACGAAATGAAAAATATTGTTGAAACTGGCAAAGCACAGCCAGGTGGACTTGAAACTGCTGAACTCAATTTTGACTCTGAATTACCGTTCACAGATCCTGAAATGATTACTGCGCATGAATTTGCCATAGGCGACATCGTGTGGATCCCGGATGAATTTGCACGCTACAGATTTATTGTCAGCAGTCATCAGCGTTTTGAAGTGACTCAGATCGTCGGCAATGATCAGCTGTATGTTTGTCATATCCATAATCCGAACATTCCATTCACTAATAACCAGAAATGCTTCACAGCGCATTTCAGTCATTTTGCCAAATTTGAAGGAGAAACATCATGCGCGGTGTAAATAAAGTTGTACTGGTAGGCTCATTGGGTGCCAATCCTGAAAGCAAAAGCTTTCCAAACGGTGGTTCACTTTGCAATTTCTCCATTGCAACGTCTGAAAAATGGCAAAACAAACAGAGCGGTGAATGGATTGAACAAACTGAATGGCACCGTATCGTGGTCAAAAACCGCTTAGGTGAAATTGCCCAGCAGTACCTGAAAAAAGGTTCAAAGGTGTACATCGAGGGCAAATTAAAAACACGTCAATGGACGGATCAGAACGGTATTGAACGCTACACCACGGAAATTCATGCAGAACAGATGCAGCTGCTCGACTCTGCACCACAGGCAAATGGCTATTAAGGGGAAAGCAATGCAAAAATATTATGAAATTAATGACACAGAAGCTGTAAATAAAATTGATGCGGCTCTTTCTGCTTCAAATAAATTCGATGAAAAGCTTCATTTAGTGGGTGAACAATATAGTGCTGATGGGTATGGCGTTCACAATACGCTATCAAATGGAAAAATCTTCCATCACATTTGGTTTTTTGATGAATCAAAAATTGACAAAACGCTTTTTAAAATTAGCAAAGGCAAGCCAATGGATGGAAAGCCTATTTTTGAAGCGAGACCACGTAAAACGAATAAACAGTTTTATTCAGAATTTATGAAGGATATGAATAACCTTAATTACTCTGATCTGACAACGACACTCTTTGGTGAAGTCATCCGTTATGGAGCTGATTTAGCTTTCCAAAAGAAAGGAAATAAATATTTTGTGTCAGCAAACTTTGACGTTGTTTTGCCCCACATTGAATTGACTGCTAGTCAGTATCAAAGTGTTACGGAGAAAACAAAGAAATGATTAAAGTAACCTCTGACCATGAAAAAGCTGCTGAAGCCTATGAAACTGTAAAAGCCATGAATTGTGAATATGTAAATATCATTGCCAAGGAATATCCAATTTCAGACACAAAAGTAGGCTATTACATTGCCGGTATTTCCCCAACAACCGCTGAAAATGGTGTAAGTCGTGAACAATGGCTGACTGAATTTGAAGCACTGCAACAGGACACAGATAATGACTAACCAGCAACTTGAAAAGCTCAAGGCCGAAAAACCTGAAGGTGCAACCATCGTGGCAGTCAAAGCTGATCGTGTGACCTACTTCAAGGAAGACGGCAAGGATCGTTTGCTGACCTTTAACCGCACCATGTGGGTAAAGACCTGGTTCACACCATTTCACATGAACCTAAAACATTTTGATTTTATTGCTGTTATTTAAAGGGAGGAAAACTAATTATGTCCTGGCATCCAATGGTCAAAGTGGCCAAAGAATTGGGGATTTGTGTGAATACCTTTAAGAAGCATTACATCAAAAAGTATCCTCCGGAGCGTGTTTTCGGAAACCGCAAAGAGTGGAAAGAAACAACACTCGAAGCAATGCGAAATGACACCACGATTGGTACACAGTCATAGAAAAAGGGGCATAATTTATGCCCCTTTTTTTGATTTCTAACCCATACTCAACCGACTTCTAGCCAGTTTCTAGCCTCAATTTAAAAGCTGTTTTACTCTACTTTTCAACCAATTACTTAAAAAATCTCAGTTTTCTAACCTTTTTCAAAAATTTTCATCCATCGATCAACTTCATTGGCATACCAGGTCATTAATTCCACCCGTTCCGACCAGTATTCTGCCCTGTTATAAATGCCCCGGATCTTATTTTTAGGCACATGAGCAATTTGATATTCAATGACATCTTCACGAAATAAGGTCGATTCATTGGCATGTGTTGAAAAAACGGTACGGAATCCATGTGTAGTCATCCGACCAGCATAGCCATTACGCTTAATAATGGCCAATATACTTTCTGATCGGCATGGCATATTCGGCTTTCGCGTATGTTTAAAGATAAAACCATCATCAGTTTTGCGGTCATACATAATTTTAAACAGCGCAAAGGTCTGATCCGTCAGTGGGACTACATGATCACGACGCATTTTCATCCGCGATGCCGGAATGATCCATTCTTTTTTATTCAGATCAATTTCCCCTGTATCCCACCTAGCATGAAGCAACTCTGATATACGAACAGCGGTATAACAGGCAAGTTTTAGTGCAATCATCAAATCATCAGTGACATAGCTTTGCTGCACCTTTGTCCAGAACTCTGTCATTTGATGTGGCTTCAATGCAGCCAGATTTTCAACGTCCTGTTTAGGAATTACATCGCTGACCAAAATACATGGATTCTTTTCAGTGTAATCAGATGCAATCGCAAAGTTAAAAACATCACTTAACAGGCGCAAGGCTCGCTTGGCAGTTTCAATGGTTCCTTTGGCCACAATCTCTTTTACTTTTTTTACGACATCTTTTCGTTCAATTTCATCAACACTGGTGTTAGATAAATCTTCAGAAATGTAATTTAATCGGTAAATCACCGTATATTTATATTTATCACTGGTCCAACGTGGCCCCATGATCGCCAGCCATTCCTGAATGACTTCGCCCAATGTCGGCACATTGATTTTTTTACCACTCAGCTGTGCTTTAAAATCCCGGGCAAGGTTTCGTGCATCCTTACAGCCAATTTCAGGATATTCACCCAATGTTTTTTGATTCTGTTTACCGTGGTGACGATACGACAGTACCCATTTCTTTTTTCCAGATGGAAACACAGAAATAATCAACCCTTCCCCATCTGCAATCGAATAGCGTTTTTCTTGTGGCTTTAAATTTTTTACTTTTAAGTCTGACAACATTTCAAATGTTATACCCGTATAACGTTGGTATAACATCCTAGTTTGATAGACCGTGATTTTCAATGATTCAATCTGATTTATCGTGACAGATGAATAGACACAAAAAAGCCTTGAAACCGTTAAGTTTCAAGGCTTTTCTGCTGAATCCTGATCAATTCTGATGTGTAATGATTGACCCTGATTACTACATTTGGTGGAGATGGCGGGAGTTGAACCCGCGTCCGCCAGCACTACACTCGAGAATACTACATGCTTAGATATCGTCTACTATTTTAACTCTTTGTGACCCGACGAACAGGGTACAAATCGCGATCCTCTTAGTTTGGTATAAAGCCCCGAGGCTTGGCTCTATACGGACTTGTGTGCGTGCGCTACAGTCGGGTTCACTAACCACAAGTATTCAGTGAAGCGGACAAGCTGCCCTTAGGCAGCTAGAGCGTAAGTTTCGTCGTTTGCGACTAAAAAATGCAAATTTGATTTACGAGAGAAAATGCGCTCTCGGCATGCATCTATAAGTTTCATCACCAGCGTCGAAGCCAGAAACATCCCCATAGTTGAACGCACATCATAGCATAACTAAAATAAAATACTGCGCATTTTATCAACAGTCCGCCATTGATGGGCATATTTATATAATTGAGTAGCTTTTGTTTTTTTCAAGGCCTGCATAGAAAAAGCTGCCAAAAATGACAGCTTTTTAAGTTTGGTCTACAAAGCGCCATTGCCTAAAACAATGCCTTCGCGGCGTGGATCTGCCCCACCCGCATATTTGCTTTGCTTATCAATTTTGACTTTCATAATCGTTGAAATACCACTGGTTTGCGCAGTATTGGCAACACTATGCCCTTTTGCTCTTAAACCTTCGACCAGTTCAATCAAAGAAAGCTGATCATTGGAGCTGTCAATATTGGTATTTGGACTATTGGTTGCACCAAAGTTCAGCAAAGAAGTCGCTTGCTGAGCATTTAAGTTCCAGTCCAGCGCAGCAACCAAAGTTTTTACCACATATTGAATGATGGTTCCGCCCCCAGGTGAGCCAGTTGCCATATAAAACTCATCTGGCGTGCTGCCCTTAAAGACCAAAGTAGGTGCCATCGTACTACGAGGACGTTTACCACCTTCCACACGGTTGGCAACCAGCGCCCCTGTGCTGTCATAAGGATTAGCACTAAAGTCAGTCAACTGATTCGACAGTAAGAAACCATCCACCATGTGAAAAGACCCCATACTCGATTCAACAGTCGATGTCATTGAAACCACATTGCCATAAGCATCCACAATCGTGAACTGAGTTGTACCATGCTCAACAGTGCTATCGACACCAAAAGCTGAATTGAAATCACCTGCCTGTGCCACACCCATACTCTGGCTTGGGTTAATCAATGCGGCACGTTGTTTTAAGTAGTTTTTATCAAGCAAACTTGCAATACCACGTGCAGGTAAAGGCACAAAGTCAGTGTCTGCTACATATTTGTCACGGTCGGCATAGGCCAAACGCTCTGCCTCAGACACCAAATGTACACCCATTACATTTGGCACTCCACCTTCATTTTCTGGGTTTTTAGGTGGGTATTGGGCCATATCAAAGCTTTCTAAAATACCCAGCGTTTGAGCAACAGCTATACCACCCGAAGATGGAGGTGGCATCGTACAAATGTAGTAACGGTCACGATAAGTCGTACAAACGGGATTTCGTTTTTTAACTTGATAATCGGATAAATCCTGCAAAGTCATCAAGCTTGGTGTCATTGGTGTACGTGCTGGATCATCTCCCACCATCTGCCCAGCCTTTTCAACAATATTTCTAGCAATCGGACCACTATACATTGCCCCAGCCCCTTGCTTTGCAAGTGCTTCTAGCGTTTTTGCATAGTCCTGATTGGTCATGCTTTCACCTACTTTTCTAGGTGTACCATCAGGATAAAAATAGGTCTTCATCGCATTTGCATCTAGCGCTAGATTGCTGGCATTACTTTCAATAGCACTGGCCAAACGCCCCGGAATACGAAAGCCATGGTCAGCCAAATGAATCGCTTCATCAAAAAGCTGGTTCCATTTAAGTTTGCCATGTTCTTGCTGAGCCTGCTCCAACAAACGCATGACGCCCGGCACACCTATAGAGCGTCCACTACGACGAGCACTTGGTACAGGTGCAGGTGAGTTTGGATCATCTATATTTTGACGAATTAAATAATATTCATTGGCTGCGGCAGGTGCTGTTTCCCGACCATCATAGGCGGTTACGGTTTTAGTCTTGGCATCGTAGTACATCATAAAACCACTACCAGCAATGGTACTTGATTGTGGCTCAACTAAACCCAGTACAGCTTGTACGGCAACAGCAGCATCAACTGCACTACCGCCAGCTTTTAAAATATCACAGCCTGCTTTTACCGCGAGTGGGGTATTTGCCACCACCATATATTTATCTGCATATTTTACGGTATGACCTAACTTATAACCCGATGCAGCTTCAGGAGCTGATGGATCACCATTTTGGTTAGATCCAACCACGACACTTGAACCATCTTGCGCCAATTTGCTACAACTGCTCGGGTCATTATCTACAATTAAATTCGACTGCGGTGGCTGACCAATATTTGAATCATCTTTGGACTGATCTGATGAGGAATCACTTCCACACCCTTGTAATAAACCGACTGCTAATAAGCTACTGAAAAGAAATGTATATCTTTTATTCACGTGATCACTCCACTATTTATGCCTGCCTATCCATGCAATTGCTATGCAAGCTTCTTTGTTCTCAGGTATTGAGATTTTTTAATATTTGATAAAATTAAAGTTTTAATAATATTGAATGAGTTAGGTTTATTCCCAGTACCTAATAATATTCCTCCTTGTTTTCTCTAGCTTAATTTTTAACTGATCTGCCCGATTCTAGCATGCCGTATTTTGATAAATACAAACATAATCTGCCATTTCCAAACTCAACCAGTACTTAAAAAACAAGCCGAAAACCATCATCTAAAAGTGTTTTTTATGATTAGTGAGAAGGCATACCATCCACGCTACCTTTCGGTTTAGGGCTCATCCAAATCAGGATACTGGCAAATACAAACACCATCGCCATAATCATAAAGACATGATTGGCAGAAATCGTAATGGCTTCTTTGTCCACTAAATTCGCGATCAAACCTAAAGTCGCATCCGAAGAAAATCCGTTTTGGATTAACGCATTCTGTACTTCTTGTGGGTGTAAGCCATTGACCATTTCACTCCGTGCCACTTTGGCGTGATCATCCCAAATCGTGACCGCAATAGAGGCACCTATTGCTCCAGCCATTGTTCTCAAGAAATTCATTAACCCTGCGGCAGACGCCATTTCTTGTGGCAATACCGAACCCATCGCAATATTGGACAGTGGAATAAAGAAGAAAGGGACTGCAAAGCCTTGCAAAATTTGTGGCCAAGCCAATGCCATAAAATCAGCATCCGTGACCCAAAATGCCCGCATCAACGTCACCACGCCAAGTAAAGCCAAACCAAAGCTGGCCAATGCTCGTGGGTCGTATTTAGTGGAAAGTTTTGCCACAATCGGTGACATGGTCAAACTACCAAAACCCATCGTTGCCGTGAGATACCCAGCCCATGTTGCGGTATAACCCAAGTTGATTTGCAGCCATTGCGGGATTAAAACAATACTGCCAAAGAATGATCCGAAACCAAAAGCCAAAGCAAGTACTGAAATGCTAAAACCACGATGTCGGAACACGTATAAATTCACCACAGGATACTTTTCCGTAAGCTCCCAAATCATAAATACAATAAAGCCGATGATAGCGACCAAAGCGAGCATAATTATACCGCTGCTATTAAACCAATCTCTTTCGTGACCCAAATCGAGCATCAATTGCAGCGCACCGATCCATAGCACCAGTAAACCAAGACCAATCGCATCTATACGTAATTTTTCAGTTTTGGTTTCAGCAACTTTTAATAAACGACTTGCCGCAAATACACAGAAGATACCGACTGGAATATTGATAAAGAAAATCCAGTGCCACGACAAATTATCACTAATCAAACCACCCAAAATGGGTCCAAGGATCGGCCCAATGACAGTGGTCATTGCCCATAGTCCCATCGCTTGTGCGTGTTTTTCAGGTGGGAAAATACGCATTAATAAGGTTTGGCTCAATGGCATGAGTGGTCCACCACACAATCCTTGACCAATACGAAAAAACACCAGCATTTCCAATGAAGTCGCTAAACCACACAGGAATGAAAAAATCGTAAAACCAATCAGCCCAAACACAAACACTCGAACTGTTCCAAAACGTCCAGCCAGCCAACCTGTGAGTGGTACACAAATCGCTTCAGCAACAGCGTAGGAGGTAATCACCCATGTGCCTTGCGAACTAGAAACGGCTAAGTTCCCCGTAATATGTGGCACTGAAACATTGGCAATGGTGGTATCCAGTACCACCATAAAATTTGAGAGTGCGATGACAAAAGCAGCAAGCAGTAATCGCCCACCACTCAGTTCAGCAAAAGGATTTTGAGTTTTCATGGCTGATTACTTCGATGCGAGGTCAATATTCACTTGCATCGACAGCCCAACCCGCAGTGGATGCTCTGCAAGTTCTTTAGGATCAAGCATAATTCGCACAGGTAAACGCTGTACGACCTTGATCCAATTCCCTGTCGCATTTTGTGCGGGAATCAAAGCAAATGCTGAACCTGTACCTCCAGAGAAACCTTGTACTACACCGTGATAAATCACGTCATCGCCATAGAGATCAGCGCTTAAAGTGACTTTTTGCCCTGTTTTCACTTTAGCGAGTTGGCTTTCTTTAAAATTGGCGTCGACATATAACGCAGAAATTGGAACAACCGACATCATCACTGTGCCTGGTGCAACACGTTGTCCAATTTGAATATTACGACGTGCCACTACACCATCAACAGGTGCACGAATCACGGTACGCTCCAAATCCAGTATTGCTTGATCGAGATGTGCTTTTGCCACTAAAACGTCAGGCGTTGAAGCCTCATTGACACCCTGAATCAATGCTTCATTGGCCGCGAGCGTACTTTCAGCAGCTTTACGGCTTGAGGTTGCTTGAGCTAAACCCGCCTGAGCTAAATCCAAACTGGCTTTAGCCGTAGAAACGGCACTTTGTGCTTTGCTGAGTTCTTCTTTGGATATCGCCCCTGAAACAGCAAGCTCATTACGTCGTTTCAGCTCCAATACAGCACGATCAAAATCCGCTTGAGCTTTATTGACTTGGGCTTGGGCACTGATAATTTCATCATTGTGTACCCCAACTTGAGAGTTCAAAGAACTACTGTTGGCTTGGCTTTGTTTATATTGACGTTGTGCTTTTGCAAGCTCTGCTTGCGCCTGAGCCAATTGAATCTTGGCGTCACGTTCATCAATCCGAACCAACACATCCCCCTGTTTCACTTGTTGGGTATCTTTCACCAATACTTCAGCCACTTGCCCACTAACCATTGAAGTAATCTGGGCAGTTTCTGCGCCGACATAAGCATTATCTGTGCTGACGGAATGATTGAAAAATAGCGCCCAAATCGCATACAAAATTGCGGCAAGAATCAGAATGAGCGCAAAAAATCCAAGAAATTTTTTACGTTTTGCTTTCATCGCATCATCTAATGCCGAGTCTGAAACCATATTCTGTGAATTTGCTGGGGCGTCAGTCATAGGTTATTCCTGAAAATTAAAACGACTTTTTAACTTTTGGTTTAATCAGCCGACCAGCTTAATTTTGAATACTTAACGGAATATTAAAATTTAAAAGCTAAAGACAAACAAAGGGCTATAATTATTCTGACCATCCGAATCGCTATACTTAAAAAAACAAGATTCATCAGGCTTATGTTTATGATTATTTTTTGATATGGATTATAAAAATAAAAAAAGCGTCCAAAGACGCTTTAGTATTCAGGAGATAGCTAAAATGCATAAGATGCAATTGCGGTTGCAATCGGTTTCTCTTCATCATTGACCATGGTCATACGCATGGTACAGCCCTTGCGACCTAGACGTAAGGTTTCTGCACGTGCGATGAAGAATTTCCCTCGACCCGGTGCTAAATAATCAACACGCATATCGACCGTCGCTAAGCGAGAGACTTTTTTAATGGTATCGGGTAAATCTTCAGGGTTTGCACGACGATAAAGTTGTTCCATCGCCACCACGCCACCAATACTATCCAGCATTGTTGCAGCAACACCACCATGCAAAATTTGGAAAGCGACATTACCAATCAGTTCAGATTGCATGTCGATATAACCCTCGATTTGATCATCCACCACTCGCATGACCATGCCACAGTGCTTAAAAAATGGTGAAGAATTAAATGCTTTACAAAGCTGTTTTAATACCACGCCATGATCGGCTTTAGCACCTAACTGAATATTACCTGTCCAGTTTTTCTTTACATCATTCATACGCTGTCTAAATCCAAAGGAACGATAAACATCCCATTATTTTGTACAAATCTAAAATTATGGGGCTACAATAGCGAGGATATTTAATTGACCTAAGCCGCTAAGTTCTCCCCTAGCGTGACTTAAAAAGATTCAATTACTCCTATAGTGTAATACTGAACATCGAGATTGTTATGACTTATACGTTCAATCGTCCTGCTTTTCCTGCGACTCGCATGCGCCGTATCCGTAAAAACGACCAACTTCGTGCTATGGTCAGTGAAACACAACTCACAGCTAATCATTTGATTTATCCAGTATTTGTATTACCTGGACAGCAACAAACGCAAGATATTCCAAGCATGCCAAATGTGCAGCGCTTATCTGCTGATTTATTACTCAAAAAAGCTGAAAGCTTGTTAGAACTGGGTGTATCAAAACTTGCATTATTTCCAGTTACACCACAACAAGATAAAAGCTTAACAGCAGAAGCGGCTTGGGATGAAAATGGTTTAGTACAAACCACCTGCCGTTTATTAAAAAAAGAATTACCAGAAATGGTTTTAATTACAGACGGCGCACTTGATCCATATACCACGCATGGTCAAGACGGAATTATTGATGAGACAGGTTATGTCTTGAATGATGAAACAGTTGAATGCTTGGTTAAACAAGCCTTGAGCCATGCTGCGGCGGGTGCTGATGTAGTTGCACCAAGTGACATGATGGATGGTCGTATTGGTGCGATTCGCCAAGCGCTTGAACAAAATGGTTTTATTTATACCAACATCATGGCTTATTCAGCGAAATATGCATCTAGCTTCTATGGTCCATTCCGTGATGCAGTCGGCTCAGCAAGCAACTTAAAAGGCGGCAATAAATATAATTACCAAATGGACATCGGCAACCGTGCTGAAGCGTTGCATGAAATCGCATTGGATCTTCAAGAAGGCGCAGACATGGTGATAGTCAAACCGGGTATGCCTTATCTCGACATCGTCCGTGAAGTAAAAGACACCTTTGGCGTACCGACCTTCATCTATCAGGTGAGTGGTGAATACGCCATGCTTGCGGGCGCGATTCAAAATGGTTGGCTATCTGACAGTGTGATTTTAGAGTCTTTGATGTGCTGTCGTCGTGCAGGTGCAGATGGTATCTGGACTTATTTTGCAGAAGAAGCAGCGCGTAAACTGAAAGAGATGAAATAGAACTCCACTTATGCATATTGCCATCATTGGTGCAGGGATTAGCGGCTTAATGACTGCACTTGAGCTTGCTGAACAAGGCTGCTCAGTCGATATTTTTGATCAACAACAAGCTGGTCAAGCCGCTTCGTGGGCGGGTGGCGGTATCCTCTCCCCGATGTACCCTTGGCGATATGCACCTGAAGTGAATCAACTCGCCAAATATGGCAAATCCCTATATCAAAGGTGGAATGAGAAACTATACCCCATCACAGGCATTGATTTTCAAATTCACGATACAGGTATGCTGATTTTTGATAAGGGTGACTTCCAAATAGGCTTGGAATATGCTGAAAAATATCATGAGCCGATGCAACGCTGTGAATATTTAACAGGCGATGACATCCAACAGGTAAATCAGCATATCTCTGCGGACTTCGAACAAGCAATCTATTTCCCAGAGCTTTCAAATGTCCGCAATCCTCGTTTACTCCAATCACTGATCAGCTATTTAAAACAACACCATTCAGTCCGTTTTTTTGAATACTGCCCGATTGAAAAACTCATTATTAAAAATAAAAAAGTGCATGGCTTACAGGCGGAAGATGGGCAACAATATTTTGCCGATCAAGTGGTACTCGCGTCTGGAGCATGGAGTCAACACTGGGTTGAACAAATACAACGAAACATCCCTGTTCATCCCGTTCAAGGTCAGATGCTACTGTTTAAAACCCCTGAAAACTGGCTCCCCACCATGTGTATGAATCGTGTGATGTATCTGATTCCACGTCAAGATGGTCATATCGTTTGTGGTTCGAGTATGTCGGAGTGTGGATTTAGCACTGCCGTTGATCAACAAACACAACAGGACATTTTAACGGCTTGTTTGGAGATGATTCCTGAGTTGGAACAGTTCCCAATTGTTAAACGTTGGGCAGGCTTACGCCCTAGTTCGCCACACGGTATTCCTTATATTGGTGCAATGCCTGAAATAGAAAATCTATGGGCAAACTTTGGACATTTCCGTAATGGGCTATGTATGGGTGCTGGATCGGCTCAACTTCTACGCCAGTTGATATTAGGACAAGAAAATTTTGTCAATCCAACAGCTTATTCACCTCAACGATTGCAGCACTTAGCCTTAGTCACGCCTTAGAATTTTTTGTAATGCAGACTCAAGATCGGGATAACTAAATTCAAACCCATGCGCTAATAAGGCACTTGGTTGTACATATTGCCCATTTAAAATCAATTGCGACTGTTCACCTAAGCCCCATTCAAAGATACATTTTGGCATCCGCATAAATGGTTTACGCTTTAAAACGTTGGCTGCAATACAGGCAAATCGCTGTTGATTAGATTGTTCAAGAGCAACAAGATTATAAACCTTTTGCGAGCTTTCCAAGGTCAACAAAAACAACATGGCGCGCAGCACATCCTGAATATGAATCCATACTACGGGTTGTAATCCTATACCAATTTTACTGACCATATTCAATTTAATAGGTAAGAGCATCTGCGGCAAGATTCCACCATCACTCGCAAAAACCACACCTAAACGAATGATCTTGGTATTTTGATTAGAAAATTTTAATGCTGCCTGTTCCCAGGCTTGGCATAGTTCTGACATAAAAATATTGTGTGGAGGCGAATTTTCATCGCACACTGTCGCCCATTGTTCAGTCGGATCAATCCCGTAATAACCAATCGCTGAACCTGAAATAATACATTTAGGATAAATCTGTTTACGCTCTAACCATTCATAGAGCTTTTCTGTCGTGCTGACGCGGCTTTCTATGAGTTGCTTTTTCCGTTGTTCGCTCCAGCGCTTCTGCCCAATATTTTCACCAGCGAGATTAATCACATAGTCTATTTCAGAGTGCTGAACCTGTTCTAAATCAGTCACCCAAGTTAAATGAGGATATTGAGAACGCTTTTGTTTTTGTCGAGTTAAGGCAATAACTTGATATTTTTGTTCTAACAGAAACGGTAAAAGATGAGAGCCGATGAAACCACTCGCCCCAGTTACCAGTACAGTCAATTTTTGCATGATGCTACCTATCAAAAATGATATGTATAAGTAGCTATAACAGAATAAAAATGAATTACAAGATGACTTTGAAACTATCCAAACATCTTATGCGCCATTCGCTGTGCTTGCTTGCCATAAAACCAATAAGTAATTAAGAATAATGGAATCGCCAGCATCAACCACATCGCGAGTACAGTCAGCAAGAATTTAGGTTGTTGCAAATATAAAAGGAAGTTCTGCCAAACTTCAGGATCTTTACGAGCAAAGATAAATAGCCCCAACAATAAGCCCAATATATTATATCCCCAAAAAATTAGGGTAAAGGCGAGTGTTAAACGTTTTTTCTCTTGGGTACTGGGTGCACGTTGTTGTTGTTTTAAAAATTTGAATAATACAAAGATGATCGCAATCAGATAAGGAAGTGCGGTGAGGATACCGCCGATACTATTTGGTAAAATCGCAGCCAGCACACCAGCCAATAAAGTCGAAATGAGACAAATGATAAAAAACCATAAATAATACAAACGCAATGAAATCATAAACATATACCCAATTAGATCGACCTTGATCAATGATTATAGATTTTTTTCACTTTTTTTTCATTTTTATGTCAACCAATCTGCATCTAGTCTCGTTATATAGAGTACAAGGTCGCAGCAACCGAAGCTACATTGCACGGCATCCGCAACGTTTTCGGTGACCTTTCATTATGACTTTTCCTCTTCGGAATTGGTTTTGTTAGCAGCCAGAACTTATGATGAAGATTTGACCGACGATTTACCATCACTCGAATCGTCGGTTTTTATTTGCCTAAAATTTATATGCTATAACCGACAATTGATCATTATTCGAATTGTCAGTTTGTTTTTTATCGACCTGTAAATTCTGGTGGACGTTTTTCTAGCATGGCACGTATACCCTCTTGTGCGTCCTGCGATACAAAGAGTGGCATGAGATAGCTATTCATTTTTTCAAATGCAAATGTCTGTCCTTGAGTTACTGCATCCGTTGCCGAGGCTAATAATGCTTGTACCGCAAGCGGTGCTGAAGTACAAATTTCTTTGGCAATTTCGATTGCCCGTTCAAGCTGTTTACCTTGTTCAACGATTTCAGAAATTAGATTAAGTTCATTCGCTGTTGTGCTATTAAAAGTCTTGCCTGTCAACAAATATGGCATGGCTTTTTGCCAGCCCGCTGCCTGCACAAAGCGTACCGTTGCTCCACCAAAAGGCATGATGCCACGTTGTACTTCGAGCTGACCAAATACAGTATCATCACTGGCAATCACCACATCAGCATTGAGCATCAATTCCACTCCTGCGGTATAGCAGATTCCTTGTACCGCAACGATCAAGGGTTTGGTTCTGTGCCGACCGCCAACGCCCCAAGGATTAATTTGACCTTCCTGAAAATTAAAAATTCCCTCTGAAATTTTTGACTGTAGCTCAACAAGGTCTAAGCCCGCTGTGAAATGATCACCATGAGCAAAAATCACGGCGCAACGCAATTCAGGATCATCTTCATATTCCGTCAAAGCTTGGGACAAAGCTGAAATCATATGGCTATCAAAAGCATTGCGTTTGGGGACTCGGTCTAACCCAATCAACATGATATGATCAATTATTTCGCGGCTTACTTTACCTAAGCTCATTTTCTATTTCCTCTTTTTTTAAATAGACTTCTTTCATACATGCCCTTGCGGAACTTCAATCGTTCCTCATTCTCTCGGTGAGGGAAATACAAAGAAGGTACGAATAATGAAAGCGTCGAATCATCATTTAAATACCAAACTAGATGATCGTTTAAAGATGATCAATGATCATCTTGTACAGTATTTTTTCCTCAATATTTGGCGATTGCAGATGATATTTTTGCAGTGATCCATCCCAGTTCATAAGCACGAAACCACTGTAAAAATTCTTTTGGCTTTGTGTTTTGTATTTTTTGTTGATTTGTACTATCTGGTTTTTGACGATAGTATGTTCAATATGAACAAAATTATGTCGACCCAAGCACATTCCTATTCATACCGATTCAAACGAAATATCATTTATCAATGATGTTATATAAACCCTCGATCGACTCAGAAATTAAAGAAAAATATCGAATTAGCAAGGTTTTATATGACATTTACTGAAACGAAAGGTTTTTTTAGAACCGCAATTTTATTTCCTGTATTTATCCCAACCATCATCGTCATTGTGTTGGTTCTTCTCGGTACCATCAGCAATCCAGAATTAGCAGGGCAGTTTTTCTCTCAAGTTCTCAATTATGTGACCAACACCTTTGGTTGGTTTTACATGCTCGCAGTCGCCGCATTTCTGATTTTTATTGTCGGGATTGCGATGAGTAACTGGGGAAATATCAAGTTAGGCCCAGATCATGCTGAACCTGAGTATAGTTTTTTGTCGTGGTTTGCCATGCTCTTTTCCGCAGGTTACGGCATCGCATTGCTATTTTTTGGCGTTGCAGAGCCCGTTTTACATTTTAGTTCCCCGCCTCAAGGCACTCCCGGAACGATTGAAGCTGCAAAGCAAGCAATGCAGATTTCATATTTCCACTGGGGATTTCATATCTGGGCCATCTATGGTGTGGTCGGGTTGTCACTCGCTTATTTTACTTTTCGACATGGGCTACCACTTGCCATGCGCTCCACACTGTTCCCATTTATTGGAAATAGAATAAATGGCTGGATGGGACATACTGTTGATACCTTTGCAGTTTTAGGGACTTTATTTGGTATTGCAACCACGCTAGGGTTATCTGTCACTCAGATCAATACAGGTGTAAATTACTTATTCCCCTCTATTCCCGTCAGTATCCCTGTACAAATTGCGACCATTTTAATTATTACCTTATTAGCCACATTTTCAGTCGTCGCAGGCATGGATAAAGGTATTAAACGGCTATCGGTTATCAATATTGGGCTCGCAGTGGCACTGATGCTTTTTGTCTTTATCGTCGGACCAACCTTATTTATTTTACAAACCTTTGTAGAAAATACAGGAAGTTATCTCAGCAACCTCGTCGAGAGAACTTTTAGTTTGCAAGCCTATACAGCAAATGACTGGATTGGTAACTGGACATTATTCATCTTTGGATGGACGATTTCTTGGGCACCATTCGTAGGGATCTTTATTGCGAAAATTAGTCGCGGGCGAACCATTCGACAGTTCATCGTGGGTATCATGCTCATTCCGACCATTTTTACTTTTTTATGGTTCTCTGTGTTCGGGGATACAGCACTACATTTAATTTTAGTCGAAGGTTACCAATCTCTCGTTCAAGATGTGCAGCAAGACAAAGCCATTGCATTGTTTAAGTTATATGAGCACTTACCTCTCACCTCATTGTTGTCCTTTTTAAGTGTAATCCTCATTATTACTTTTTTCGTCACCTCTGCGGATTCTGGATCATTGGTTATTGACTCATTGACCTCAGGTGGCGTCACAGATACCCCGATATGGCAGCGTGTATTTTGGACAACAACACAAGGTCTCATTGCTTCAGGCTTATTACTTGCAGGTGGACTTTCAGCCCTACAAACTGCATCCATCGTGAGTGCATTACCTTTCACCATTATTATGTTAATCGCCATCATTGGGTTGTGCAAAGCACTGGCGATCGAACAACATCGAAATGCCAGCTTGACCCATCATCAACCCTCACAGCATAACGCACAAAAAAATGATGACACTCAAACATTAATAGAAAGGCGTCTCAACTATTTAGTGGCCTTTCCAACCCAAGAACAAGTCAGAGAGTTTATTGCATCTACCGCGTATCAAAGTATTGAGGCAGTTAAACAAGGCTTTCAAGAAAAAGATTGGCCATTTGAAGTGACCTATGATGAGGTAAATTCGCGGGTACAACTTAAATTATCTGAACCCAATAATGTCGAGTTTATCTACGAAATACGAATGTGTGAATACAGCACGCCAAGCTATATGAAAGAGTTGAAGCGTAAGGAATATGCTGACCAAGAAAAATATTATAGAGCAGAAGTTTTCTTACTTCGTGGAGGTCGAGCTTATGATGTATATGGTTTCGATCAAAGCTCACTCATCAATGATATTTTAAATCAGTTTGAAAAATACCTTCACTTCTTACATATTTCGCCTAAAACATTACCGTGGAAAATGGAGAATGACTTTCATCATTAATTCATAACGCCATAGAGAGATTATAAGTTCAGCAAAGCATTTCGATGCTTTGCTGAACGATCTTAAATCAATTTAAGCGTACTTGTTGCATTCAAATAACGCCATTCCATTTTCTAGCTGTAAATTATGCTACCTTATTCCTATTCAAAACTGGGACTTTCCATTTCATGACTGTGCGTTTTTTTCATACTTCCGATTGGCATTTGGGGCAGTTTTTTTATAACCATTCCCGCCATTACGAACATGAACAATTTTTGGCATGGTTACTTGAACAAATAAAGGTAAAACAACCACATGCTTTGCTGATCGCAGGTGACATTTTTGATGTGATCAATCCAAGCTCACAAGCACAAAAACAACTCTATCAATTCCTAGCCGATGCGCATGACATTGCTCCACACATGCAAACCTTGATGATCGCAGGTAATCACGATTCAGGTTATCGCATCGAACAAGTGGAGCCACTTTTAGAAAAATACAATGCCAAAACAGTCGGTGTGATTCGTTGGAATGATGACCGAACACTTGATCTAGAACGCTTAATATTACCGATCTATGATGAACAGAAACAGATTGTGGCATGGTGCATTGCCCTGCCATTTTTACGATCAGCCGAAATTACAGGTTTTAATGAACATACCGCTCATAGTCAAAGTGCGATTGCCTATTTACATCAACAATTGATCGCTGAGGCAAAACGCAGAAAAACCGATGATCAAGCCCTCATCCTGATGTCCCATGCACATATGCAAGGCGGCGAAACTTCAGATTCAGAACGACCGATTATCATTGGCAATGAAGAAGCACTTTCCACCACGCTATTTGATGATGTGATTGATTATGTGGCTTTGGGCCATCTACATAAACCACAAAAAGTACAACATCCGCATATTCGTTACAGTGGCTCACCTATTCCTCTGTCATTTAGTGAAATCAACTATAAACACCAAGTGGTTGAGGTCACCATTGATCCAGCAAAAGACCAAAATAAATTTGAATTTGAAGCCATCGCTATCCCACGATCCATTCAACTTCATAAAATTAAAGGTGAACTCACTGAGGTGATGCAACGCCTAAAAAGTTTAGAGAACGAAGTGATTGAGAATATTGATCATCGAGAATATGTCGATATTGAATATCACACGGCGACCCCTCCTCAACCCAATTTAAGACAACAATTTGAAGATGCCTTACCCAAAGATCGCTATCGTTTAGTGCGGATTTCAAGACAATACTTATCCAATGAAAATAATGCTGAGATGAAGCAAAGTATTAGCCTTGAACCACCTACACCTGAAAAACTATTTCAGCAAATTTGGCAAAAAAAAGGTTATAGCGTTGATGATGACGTCAGCAAAGACTTCCTAAGTTTGGTTGCTGAAGCACAAAAACAACTTGAAGATGATCACTGTAACTAAAGAGCTGCCATGAAAATTTTATCGATTCGACTTAAAAATTTGGCATCTCTAGCAGGTGAGCATTTTATTGATTTTGAAACTGAACCTTTAGCCAATGCTGGACTGATTGCAATTATTGGCAAAACAGGCGCAGGTAAATCCACTATTTTAGATGCCATGTGTCTTGCGTTATTTAATAAAATTCCAAGACTTAAAGACAGTGATGGCAAACTCTTGGATGTGGACGGTTCAGAATTACTCACTAATTCTCCTCTCACAGTGTTACGGCGTGGTACGGGTCATGGATTTGCTGAACTGTGTTTTGTGGCGCAAGATCAAAAACATTATTTAGCCCGTTGGGAAATCAAACGCGCGCGTGAAAATGCCAATGGTAAATTACAAAGCGTACAGCGCTCGCTAAAATGCTTAACCGATGGTGTGGTCATTGCCGATAAAACCAAAGCCGTAGAAAATCATATTCAACAAATCACCCAACTCAGTTTTGAGCAATTTACGCGTGCAGTTTTACTGGCACAATCAGAAGTGACTGCATTTCTCAAAGCCCGTGATAATGAACGTGGTGAATTATTAGAATATCTGACCAATTCCAGTATTTTTGCCAAGATTGGTCAATTGGCGTTTGAAAAGACGCGTGAAATAACGAATCAACGTAAACAACTGGAAAATGTCTTAGGTCATATTGAAATCCGTTCGGATGAAGAAATTGCTGAGCTAAAAAACAAATTTCAACAGCTACAACAACAAGTTCAACAATTTGAAAATGAAAAAAACCAACTTAAACAACAACAGCAATGGTTTGAACAAAAACATAAGCTGGAAAGTGAGATTGTTTTAAAACAGCAGTACCACGCCACTCAACTCAAGGCCCATGATAGCTTAGCAGCAGATCGTCAATTGCTCGTACAACTAGAGACCTTCTCAGACATACGACCAGTTATTTTCCAGCAACAACAACTCCAAAAGACACAACAACAACTCGAACCTCAAATTCAACAAAAACAAAATAGCTTCGCGACTTTATCGACTCAATTCGATCAAGAAAAAACGCTGTATTCCCAAGCAGAATCAGCACTACAGCAGTTCCAATCCTTTGAGCAAACCTATCAAAATGAACTGACCCAAGTCCGAAAATATATACAAGAACGTGAGTACATCGGCGAAGAATATAAAAAGACCAAAAGCAGATTCAGCCAAATTGAAAACCAACAACAACCTTTACAGACTCAGCAGCAACAGTTTGAGCAAAGTATTCAAACCCTAATTGAACAACAAAAAATTTGCAGCGAGCAGCAACAACAAAGCACTCAATTCTCACCTTTAGATAAAGGTTTAAATGCGCATATCCAACAACTCAGACAATTTATCCAACAACACCAAAAAGCTGAAAATGCTTTAGGTAATATTCAACACGCCCAAGCCAAACTTGAGCAAGATCAAATAAGGCTAAATGGTTTAGCTCAACAATTTGGAACAGCGCAGCAGATCGATATTCAGCTTGAGCAAAAACAGAAATTAAAAGAACAACAACAAAATCGACTAAATCAACTCGATATCATTCAGCAAAAACTTCAGCACTATTTTGAGTTAAAAAATGAAGTCTTGTCTTTGCAAAGCAAATTCGAGATTGTACAGCAGCAATCTCAACAGCTTGAACAGAATAAGAAAAAAACTGAGCAAGATTATCAATCTGCAAAAAATGAACGTGAAAAATTACAAGATATCTTGCAGCAACAACGTTTATTACATGCAGAAAATATTGAACATTTACGCGCTCAACTGAAACAAGGTGAAGCCTGTGTAGTTTGCGGTAGTACCGAACACCCCTACCGTGCTGATGCCAGTCAGATTTCTAAAGCGTTGTATGAACTTCAACAGCAGCAAGAACAACAAGCAATTCAGCAGGAACAGCAGTATTTTCAGCTTTGGCAAACCACCCAGCAACAATTGACTCAGATTCAGACTGAACAAGTACAGTTACAAAATGCTTTGCAACAGATCAGTGAAAAATTAAAGATTCAGGATCATCAATTACAGCAGCTTATAGTGCAATCCGAAATTCAACTGGATTTCAATTTGGCTCAGCATGAAATCACAGCATCGCTGCAACTTTTAGTCACCCAATCAATGCAATCTAAACAACAGATTGAAATAGATCTACAACAACTCAGCCAAGCCCATAAAGATCAATACAACCTAACGCAGATCATTCAAAATACACGTCATCAACTTGAAACAGTACAACAGTTACAACAACACATTCAGCATATCGTTGACTGCCTGAATCCCGATGAGAAAATATCATGGTCTGCGCAAACCTTGTCATTTTCACAGCAAATTTTGCAGTGTTTGCAGCAGCGTAATCAGCAACTTGATCAAGCTGAAAGTCTCATCAAGCAAAAGGAGCATGCGGATCAACAATTGAGCCTATTAAAATCGAATTTGGCTGGACTAACCGCACAACACTCCGATTTAAAACAACAATTAAAAGATATCGAAGCCAAAGGTAAACAAAATACTGAAGCAGCCAATCAACTGATCGTTATCATGACGGGTTCAACTGAATTCAAAGCCACTGAATGGTTAACTCAACACGATCAACAACGTCAGCAATTGCAGCGTCAATATCAGCAAGTTAAACAAAGCTTTGAGCAATCCCGTCAAAACTTTGAACAGCAAAAAAAAGAATTGGAACAACTTAAAGCGCAACAGCAGCAGAATCATCATTCGCTTGAGCAATGTAAAGCTGAAGTAGCGACATGGCTGACTCAACACGAACATTTTACTGAAGGCCAACTTAGCGAGTTACTTGCAATTTCATCCATCCAAGAACAGCAGATTCGTTTAGCCATACAAAATGCAGATCGTCTCTTGAGTGAAGCAGACTACGCACTTAAAACAATCCAAGAACAACGAAATGCACATCTACAACAGCAGCCGAATATTCAAGCTGAGCAACTGACTGAATTAATGAATATCAACCAAGAAAATTTACAGCAAGTGACAGATCAACGAGATCAAATCAGAGTTCAACTAGAATTACATCAACAAAACCTAGTCAAACAAAAACAGTTTGCTGATCAAATTCAACAAATCCAGCAGCAAGAACACCGCTGGAGTAAGATTTCCAGTCTCATCGGAGATTCAAAAGGCAAAGATTTCCGTGATTTAGCACAGCAATATAATCTCGATATTTTATTGGAATATGCCAATCAACAGCTGGCGATGTTATCGCAACGCTATACCCTCAAACGTTTGGATAATTCACTCAGTCTTGCCATTATTGATCATGATATGGATGGCGAAACCCGCTCTGTTGCTTCACTTTCTGGTGGTGAGTCCTTCCTCACGGCCCTTGCGATTTCATTGGCAATTGCCAATATGGCTTCTGGTTCGATGAAAATCGAATCGCTATTTATTGATGAAGGCTTTGGAACTCTGGATGCATCTTCGTTGCATATGGTCATGAATGCACTCGATCAACTGCAAAGCCAAGGGCGTAAAGTCATTTTAATTTCACACATTCAAGAAATGCATGAACGTATTCCTGTACAGATTCAAGTACAACCAATTGGATCTGGTTCGAGTCGGATTGAAATTATTGGTTAACTCACTTTATAGTGAATAAATAGTCACAACGGTTCTATTGAAATGAAACAGAACAAAGCTATTATTTTTGACCTTGATCAGACTCTGCTTGATCGGACAACTTCTCTCATCAGATTCCTAACTTGGCAAACGAATTACTTTCGATTAATTCCCAATAAAGTTAGAGAGCAATTTATCAAACGCTTTCTAGAATTAGACGATAATGGCAAAGTTTGGAAAGATCTTGTTTATGAAAAATTAACTCAAGAATTTATGATCAAACATATTTCTAAAGATCAGCTACTAGAAAGTTATATCAATGATTTTAATAAATTTTCATGCTGCTATGAAAACGTAGAAATTACGATTAATCAGTTGAAGCAACATGGTTATTTAATTGGTTTAATATCGAATGGCAGAACACCTTTTCAAGAACATAATTTTTATGCATTAGGCTTATCTGAATTCTTTTCAAGTATTCTTGTTTCTGAGGCTGTAGGACTTCGAAAACCTGATCCTAAAATTTTTCTATTGTCATGTACACAACTTGGCGTGCCTCCACAAGATTGTATCTTCGTTGGAGATAATGAAATAGCGGATATACAAGGTGCAAAAAAAGTTGGTATGAGAACCATCTTCTTTCACCCTGATCCGCAAGTTGAATCATTGATTGCCGATGCTAACTTACATAATTATGAAAAATTCAGCGAGATTTTAAAGCATTTATAATTTAGGTTATGCTCAACTCTTACTTGAATAATCCCTCAACCCAAACAACGCCGTCCCAACTCTGACCATCGTTGAACCTGCTGCAATTGCGGCATCCAAATCTGCCGACATGCCCATACTCAATGTATCCCAATCTTGAGGCTGTGCATGCTGAGACTTTACTTGCTCAAATAAAGCTTGAGCATCAGCAAACGTAGCATGATTTTCAGGTGCAGGAATCACCATCAAACCACGTAAGCGCAGATTTGGCAGTTGGCTGATTTGCTGAACCAACTCCGCCACTTCATCAGGCTGACAACCATCTTTAGAGTCTTGTCCGTCAATATTCACTTGAAGACAAATATTCAAAGCGTGCTGACCATCTAAACGCTGATTAGACAACCGTTCAGCAATAATCAAACGATCTACCCCATGCACCCAATCAAATTTTTCCGCTAACTGTTTGGTCTTATTACGTTGTACATGACCAATAAAATGCCATTCGATCTCTAAATCTTTTAGCTCATCTATTTTTTCTAAAGCTTCCTGCAAATAATTTTCGCCAAAACAACGTTGTCCAGCCGCATACATTTTTTGGAGACTGCTACTCGGATGCGTTTTGGAGACAGCCAATAATTGTACAGATGCTGCCGTTCGATTAACTCGCTGACAAGCCTGCTCGATTTGGCTTAATACTTGTTGGCGCTGCTGTTGGAGTAAATTCATTGACACAGTTCTCATTCACGACATCTTTTTTTGCATAACAACAATCAGAAGTCTTGGTAAGCTTCGGGGAAAGTCTTATATTATTCTACAAAATAATGAATTACTTTTTTAATTGTTTCGGGGAAATTATGGATATCACAGAATTACTCGCCTTTTCAGTAAAAAATGGTGCATCGGATTTGCACCTTTCGGCGGGCATGCCACCGATGATTCGTGTAGATGGTGAGGTTCGCCGAATTAATCTACCCGCTCTAGAGCACAAAGATGTCCATCGTCTCGTTTATGACATCATGAATGACAAACAACGTCGTGATTTTGAAGAAGACCTTGAAACCGATTTTTCATTTGAAGTCCCAAATATTGCCCGTTTCCGTGTGAACGCATTTAACCAAAACCGTGGTGCTGGTGCTGTCTTCCGTACCATTCCATCTAAAGTTTTGACGATGGAAGACTTGGGTTTAGGTACGATTTTCAAGCAAATCTGCGATTATCCACGTGGTATTGTATTGGTTACAGGGCCAACAGGTTCAGGTAAATCCACCACCCTTGCGGCGATGATCGACTATATCAATGAAAATCGTTATGACCATATCTTAACAGTTGAAGACCCAATCGAATTTGTACATCAGTCTAAAAAATGTCTAATCAACCAACGTGAAGTGCATCGTGATACACATGGCTTTAATGAAGCATTACGCTCAGCACTGCGTGAAGACCCTGATATTATTCTAGTCGGTGAGATGCGTGACTTAGAAACCATTCGTCTTGCTTTAACCGCAGCAGAAACAGGTCACTTGGTCTTTGGTACACTGCATACCACCTCAGCAGCCAAAACCATTGACCGTGTGATCGACGTCTTCCCTGCTGAAGAAAAAGATATGGTTCGTGCCATGCTCTCGGAATCATTACAGGCGGTAATTTCTCAAACCTTGTTGAAAAAGAACGGCGGTGGTCGTGTGGCTGCACACGAGATCATGATCGGGATTCCTGCGATTCGTAACCTTGTTCGTGAAAATAAAGTCGCACAAATGTACTCTGCGATTCAGACGGGCGCCAACTACGGTATGACCACATTAGATCAAAGTCTTAAAACACTGGTTTCTAAAGGCTTGATTAGCCCTCAAACGGCACGTACCGCCGCCAAGCAACCTGAATCATTCCTATAAAAATTACAAATGGATTAGAGAAATCTCATGGACTTTAATGACTTGCTCAATTTGATGATTCAACAAAATGCATCTGACTTATTTGTCACTGATGATGTAGAACCATCGATGAAAATTAACGGACAGATTGTCCCTGTAGCCAAAACAAAATTATCAGGTGAAATCGTCGGTCAGTTACTGCACTCAATTATGAGTGATAAACAACGCAAAGAATTTGCGGAAACACGTGAATGTAACTTTGCGATTATGAACCGTGAAAAAACCGCACGTTTCCGTGTTAGTGCATTTCAACAACGTGATATGCCAGGTATGGTATTACGTCGAATTGAAACCGTCATTCCAACGATGGATGAGTTGAAACTTCCAACCGTACTCAAAGATCTTGCCATGACCAAGCGCGGCATTATTATCTTTGTGGGTGCAACAGGAACAGGTAAATCTACCTCTTTGGCTTCGATGATTGGTTTCCGTAACCACAACTCCAAAGGTCATATTATTACCATCGAAGACCCGATTGAGTTTGTACATCAACATGCAGGTTGTATCGTCACGCAACGCGAAGTCGGTATTGATACTGACTCATTTGAAGTTGCTTTAAAAAATACGTTACGTCAGGCACCTGATGTTATTTTGATTGGTGAGATTCGTTCTCGTGAGACCATGGACTATGCGATTGCTTTCGCAGAAACAGGTCACTTGGTATTGGCAACCCTACACGCCAACAATGCCAACCAAGCACTGGATCGTATTATTCACTTTTTTGAAGCAGATCGTCATACGCAACTGTATATGGATTTGTCACTGAATTTAAAAGCGATGGTTGCTCAGCAATTGATTCCAACACCAGATGGCAATTCACGACGTGCAGCAATTGAAATTTTAATCAATACACCATTATTAGCTGATTATATCCGTAAAGGTGAGATTCATGAGATCAAAGATCTGATGAAACGTTCACGTGAACTTGGCATGCAAACCTTTGACCAAGCCTTATTTGATCTCTATAAAGCAGGTGAAATCACTTATAAAGATGCACTTAAACATGCAGATTCACCAAATGATTTACGTCTCACCATTAAACTTTCAGAAGAAGGTGCAGACCAACTCTTAAATGCGAGTCGCAATATTACCTTTGATGGTCAGTAAAATCTTCCCTAGCCCCTCTTTGATAAAGGGAGGTTGGGAGGGATTAAAAAAGGAAGGTTTTTGTAACCTTCCTTTTTTTAATTGTTCATTTTTAGTGAACTGATTAGTTTTAACCGAATCAAACTTATTTTTTACGATAAGCCTCTTGGCATTCTGTATCTTTGCAATAACCATAAAGATTCAAAGAGTGTCCAGTTAAGGCAAAACCATGCTTTTCTGCAACCAAATGCTGCTCTCTTTCAATAATATCATTAGTAAATTCAATTACTTTATTACAATTTAAGCAAACCAAATGATCATGATGATCTTCTTGCATGATTTCAAAAACTGAATGATTATTTTCAAAATGATGACGCTGAATGATACCTGCAGCTTCAAATTGTGTTAACACACGGTAAACTGTCGCCAAACCGACATCTTCACCTTGTTCAAGCAAAGTTTTATAAATATCTTCTGCGCTTAAATGATGTTGTTTTGAATTTTCTAATAATTCCAAAATCTTAATACGAGGAAGGGTAACTTTAAGTCCAGCTTTGCGTAAGTCTTGATTGGAAATAGGCATGAAAAAAGGTCTCTCAACAAATCTTAAGTTGGAATAGGAAATAGAGTTTAGATGCAGTATGATCTATCCTCGGATCAAATGCATCATCATTTATCAGGATAGTGTAGCAAAATGCAAAAAATCATGCTGGCGTTATTCGTCACTTCAGTACTAAGCGGTTGTTCTGTCTTTGGTGTTTATAAAGTCGACATTCCACAAGGAACGCCCTTAACCAAGGCACAAGCATCTCAGGTACAAGTCGGCATGAGTTTCCAGCAAGTCCGTTTCTTGCTAGGAAGCCCGACTGTTTCAGATCCACTGAATCCTCAACGTTGGGACTATATCTATAACTATATCCCAGGCACTTATGCCAAAAAAGCAAAAATACCTGCAGCACATGGCCAACATCTCAAAATTTACTTTGATGCAACTGGAAATGTAGAGCGTATCGAAGGTTTAGATACGATTCCAGAATCACAACCAGGCTTACCGGCATCAAAAGAAGCGATTTTGACTGCACCACCACTATAGTAGCTTTGCTATAAAATAAAACCCTTCATCGAATCATTCGTGAGGGGTTTTATTTATCAAGCTCATAGTTTGAAACGATTACCTTTGGCGAAACGCCCTACTGGGTTTTTAGCAGCTCGTTTACGCCGAATATCGTTTGGGTTAATCGTCAACGCACGGTAAATTTCAACCCGATCGCCTGCTTGAAGAACGGTTTCAACTTCAATCTTTGTACCAAAGACACCGAGTTGTAAAGGTTCAGGTAAATTGACTTGATCGGCTAAACCACTGTTCTGAATGGCTTGTAATGCAGTCATCCCTTCAACAAATGCAACCGCAATATGAAACTGTTGCTCAGGGCTGCTAAAAGCAACCCAAACCTGCTTGATTTGTTCCATTAAAAGCTCTGTCCGATCACAGCGATGGCAGCAATAACGATTGACAGTGGTAACACCACACGTACAGCGATACGCCATAAGTTATAAAACAACTCATTGCTAAAACCCATCGCTTTACGTAAATGACTGATCTTCATAATCCAGCCAGCAAAAACAGCATAGATTAAGCAAATCGCCAAGCCCCATAACATTAGCAACGTATTAAAAATTTGTTCAACTTGTGGAATAGCCCACACTGCGATCGCAGCAACAACAATCACCCATTGGATGACAGGAGCGAGTTGACGTTGTGCTAACTGTTCTCTTGTCAATTGAATCAACAATGCTGCCGTCATGATCGCAGCGAACACCCATGCCAATGCAGGAAGTTGAGCCTGAACCGAGAAGAAACCAAAAGCAATTACAGCAACAAGTTGAGCAAGCCAAATCGGCAATACAGCTGTAGTCGCTGCTGGCTGCTGCCTCACCGTTGATAAGCTACTTTGCCAATATAAACCAAGCCCTAAACCACTTGCGACTAACGCAAGCACAGTGGCATTGCCCCACTCTTTAAATTCAATACCGGTCCAATGCCATGCAGATAGCTCAGTACCCATCACATTTGCAAGAATAAAAGCTGCAACTACACCCAAGGTTGTCAACGCAAGCAAAAACTGGCGTGGAATAAAGGATAAACCGAGTGCAATAACGGCAAAAATAGCAAAAAGGACTTGATCAGAAAGATCGAATGCAATTTGTGGACTCACCACACTGCTTGCTGTTGTTAAAACACTACCCGCAAAAAACGGGATAAAAACAACTGCTAACCAGCCAACAATACGCCATCTTGGTGACGCATCAGCATCACGTGTGAGTGTGGATAATGCTTGCAATGCTGTTGTCTGTGATCGCTTTGCTAAAGCAATTTCAAGATAAGCAATGGGCAATGCCAATAAAAACATTGTGCCTAACCATAACAACCAGAAATCCAATTGACGATCAATTTGGACACCAACCGTAGGGGCTAAAGTAGTAATCATGACAAAAGATAAGCAAAACGCCATCACTGGAGCTAACCAGCGTGACAGAGTTGTGTCCTGCATAATGCATTCCTTGAAAAATCTTTGAACTCATTGCACTTTATGGTGCTTACAATGAAATATTCAATCTATTTTGCCTTTCTCAAGCCTGAAAATCAAAATAAAAGATAGAGAAAGAAAAAGGCAAACCACCATCTAGATGATTTGCCGCGCATGAATTATTATTTTACTCATTAGACCCTTTATTTACACTAATACTTGCTTTATTATTTTTCTACAATAAAGGGCCTTTTTTTTATTATCTTATTATTATGAGAAAAAGCGAGAAAACCAGTTTTTCCCTTTTTTCTTTTCATTCTCTTTAATGATGCCAATCATATTTTCTTTGACCGCACCAACATAATCAGCATCATCATGACGAATATGATTAATCAGCCATTTAGACAGTGCTTCATGTAACTCTTTATCGATTTCCTGTCCCAATTCAAAACGCTCTCGATAAACTTCTATCTTCTTGATAAATAAGTCATGTACACGCTTATGTGGAACACGATACTTATAGTTCGCTTCTTCTTGTAAGCTTTCTTCGAAGGTGAAATGGGATTGGGTATAATCAATAATATTATCCAAAACACCTTTCATTTTTACCCGATCATTGCTGTGTTTTAATTCATCTATTTCATTAATATAATCTAGAATACGACGATGTTGATCATCAATAACTTCAATACCTGTATTATAATCAACAGACCATTTCATCCCCAAAATCCCCCAAGATCAATATTATTTATTGAATAAAAGAATAATATCGATAAAGGAGGGAAATAAAAACAAAGCATTTTTGTCAGATTTTACATATTTTTCAAATAAATAAATTAACCTATTGTTTTATATTTATTTTAAATTTTTCACCCACTAAAACACTCAAGTATTTTTTAACCAGTTAGAAAAATTATCTATCTAATTTTATTGATATATATATGATATATACATCTTTAAATTAAGAAAAAATCTACATTTGAGCGATGCTACTTCATTCTTATAAATGGATAGACTTGTTTTATAAATCCCATTTTTTCTCGAGTTGGGAGTAATACAAAGCGTCTAATATTGATCGGCTTTAGTGACCCGTTTTAGTGATGGATTTTCTGCTTCACGAATAAGTCGTTCAACGCGTGTTAATGCATGTTTAATCGATTTTCCATCTTGGAATAAGATCATTTCACCTGCTTGAAAAGCCGTCCACTCCTCATTATGAGTTAAAGGCTCAGTGGTAATCACAGCGACCCGATCTTCCTCTGTCGTCACTTGGCTAAAATCAACCTCTACATCCAAATCAATCAAATGTGCATGTTGAAATGGATACTCTCGCACAAGCCAATGCAGTTTGGTGGTGGCATAACTAAATAATGCTTGACCATTGGATAAGCAGAAATTAAATGTGCCATGTTCAGCGATTTGAGGGGCGATACGTTCTAACAGAGAAAAAAGCTCTTCAAGACTAGGCTCTGTATAGCCAAACGCTTCAACCATTTGATCTAATAAGTAGCAAAATGCGTATTCACTATCAGTGTTGCCAACAGGTTCAAAGCGCCCATTCAATACAGGGTTAAAATTATGTAAATCACCATTATGCGCAAATATCCAATGTCTGCCCCACAACTCACGTAAAAATGGATGCGAGTTTTCTAAGGTAATTTTACCTTGCGTGGCTTTTCGAATATGTGCGATGACATTGCGTGATTTGATTGGATAGTTGCGTACTAAATCCGCAATTGGTGACTCAACTGCGGATTGATTATCGACAAATAAACGACAGGCTTTGTCTTCAAAAAAAGCGATACCAAAACCATCACAATGATCAGACGTCACACCTGCTCGTTGGGAAAAACCACGAAAGGAAAAAGTAATATCTGTCGGTGTTGCGCAGTTCATTCCTAATAGTTGGCACATATCTTTTTTACTTTCTGACATCTTTACCTATTGTGCATGAGCCCTAGATGCCTTGTAAATCTCAATATGTGCACAGAATGAGATTAAATATGACAAAGCCCTAACGTTGCACCATTTTATTCATCACAAATGAGGTTGCAATTTTATTCACTTCTAAGAATACGAAATAGTCTAAGCATTTAAAATCCTCATCATAGAATGCCTGTTTGGATAACTTCGACTGCATTCCTAAATACGTTTGAAATAGCTTAGGCATGCGCTCATCTTGCGGAAAACTATAGTCAGGACGTTCTGGCTCAAAAGCACGTTTTGAACGGATATCAATGCTCTGATGTGCAGCAAGTTGTTGAATTTGACGATGTGTATAATAGGCACGGGCTGAATTATCTTCAAGATGAATACTGACACAGCCCATTAAATACTTGGCACGCATTGACCAAAGAACTTTCGGGGCTAAATTCAGCCATAACATGGATAAAGCTTTACCTGAACGAAATTGTGGGTGAACACAGGTTCGTCCGATTTCCAATACATTCGGCAAATGTGAAAAATGTGGGACCACATCAAACTCTTGTGCGCTATAACTTTGTCCGATTTCATGTCCTTGGAACAATTTAAGCCGTGTATAAGCCACAATCTCCCCTGTCCATTTCTCACGTAACACCGCATGTTCACAACCAAAATCATAAATATCTTGATCGAGACCATCCTCAAAAGTCATCCCAAATTGATGGCTAAATTGCGTTGCTCTAAAACGTTGTACTTGTTGTAATTCTTTTAAATTATCTACCCATTCAAAACGAAACTGGGTTTGCGAAGGTTTTTGACGTAAAGGTAAAGTCAAATTTTGGCGATATTGGTTTAATTTTTCTAGCATAATGAAAGCTCCTTATGACTAGACTTACCTTAAATCGCTTAAATGACATTGCCATGACTAAAACATGAAGAGCTGATGACAAAAGAGACCTATATGAGGTCTCTTTCATCTTGGTATGAATATTTAATGCTTCATACGATTAGTAATCAACGTACCAACACCATGATCGGTAAAGATTTCTAATAAGGTTGCATGTGGCACACGACCATCAACAATATGCGCACTCACTACACCACCTTTGACCGCATCAAGCGCACAACCAACTTTAGGAATCATCCCGCCATAAATCACACCCGTCTCAATTAAACGATCAACTTCCTGCGTACTTAAACCTGTCAACAGGTTTTTATTTTCATCGAGTACACCAGTAATATTGGTGAGTAAAATCAGTTTCTCAGCACCTAACGCTTCTGCAACTTTTCCAGCCACTAAGTCCGCGTTGATATTATAGGTATTACCTTCGTCATCGACACCTAATGGTGCAATTACAGGAATAAAATCACCTTGGGTAAACATCTCAAGTACGTCGGTTTTAACGCCGATGACTTCGCCAACCATGCCCAAATCAATTTGAGAGATTGAACCATCTGCTTCTTGTTTTTCCATCAACAATTTACGCGCGCGAAGCAAATTTCCATCTTTACCCGTTAAACCAATGGCACGACCGCCATGTTGATTAATCAAGTTCACGATAGATTTATTGACACTACCACCCAAGACCATTTCGACAACTTCCATCGTCGCCTGATCGGTGACACGCATACCATCAATACGATCAGACTCTTGGCCTAAACGCTTTAATAATGAGTCAACCTGAGGTCCACCACCATGCACCACAATTGGATTTAAACCCACTGTTTTTAATAACACGATGTCACGAGCAAATGAACTTTCCAACTCTGGATCAGTCATCGCATTGCCACCGTATTTCACCACCAAAGTTTTGCCTGCAAAACGTTGGATGTACGGCAAAGCTTCAATCAAAATTTTAGCTTTATCAATGCCGATATGCTCGTGAGGTGGCATGTATCTCTCCTTATTAAGCCTGTGCGAGTTCTTGTGCAATTAGAGGATATTGATCTTGCAACATAGAAACAAATTCTTGGCGAATCTCAATTAATCGATCTGGGTTATCTGCATCAAAACGAACGGTAAAATACTCACCCGTATTGGATGCTCGAATAATGCCAAAACCATCGTCAAAATCAAGTCTTACGCCATCAATTTTACTTAAACGAGCGCCTAAACGATGACTTAAAATTTCAATATCATTTAAAACTTGTTTAGGATTCGCTTCGTGCGTACTGATATAGGTATCTTCAGTGCAATATCGTTCAGGATAAATCGCAAATAATTCAGAAAAACTGCCTGCATTGGATTGGGTAAAATACTCCATTACACGCAATGCGGCGTATAAACCATCGTCATAGCCAAAACCACGCCCATCATTAAAGACATAATGACCAGCATATTCCCCGCCAAACACGGCTTCACCTTGCGACTGTGATAAATAAGCACGTAAGAAACTACTGCCTGTCCGGATCATTTTCGCTTGTCCATCGAGTTGCTGCACCGTATCTGCAACCATCCGAGAACACTTCACATCAAATACGATTTCTTTATGTGGATGTTGTAACAAACACATCTGTGCGAACAAAGATAATAAACGATCAGGACTAATAATATGCGCGTGTTCGTCCAGTAGAACCACCCGATCCCCGTCTCCATCTAAAGCAATGCCTAAATTTGCTTTTTCAGAAATAATTGCGGCTTGTAATTGTCTTAAGTGTGCTGCATGCGATGGATCTGGAGCATGATCTGGAAAATCCCCATTTGCCTCACAGCGTAAAGCAATCACCTCGCAGCCTAACTTTTCTAAAACCTGTTTTGCACAACGACCAGCCGAACCATGCAAACCATCTAAAACAACTTTCAAAGGGCGTGATAAGTGAATATCGCTGAGCAATGATTGCTGATACTGCAAACAGTACTGAGGAATAATCTTATGCAAGACATTTTCCAAATCATGTGCTTGATTTAAATCAGACAAAGAGACTTGAGCCAATTGACCGATTTTTTGAATCGCTTCAGGATTCGGTGGTTCACCGCTCAAAATCCACTTAATCCCATTATCCGATTTTGGGTTATGACTTGCAGTGACCATGATGCCATTACCACCATAATCTCTTGCAATGTAATACATCATTGGTGATGAACAACACCCAATGTTGGTGACTTTAAAGCCCTGTTGTTCAAATATTTGCTGAATAATATTGGCATAAGTTGGACTGGTTAAACGCGCATCGTACCCTATTACGATTTGGTTTTGTTCAGCTTTTTTATACTGTAGTACTAAAGCGTAAGCAATTGAACGAATAACATGAGGTGTTAAATTACTTAGCTTTCCCCGGATATCATAAGCACGAAAAATATTCAGAGGAAATGTATGTTTTATATTCACAGTAAGCCCCTATTTTTTATAATCGAAAGACTATTCAAAAAATATTACTATTAAGAAATTAACGCACCCTTGTTGATAAAAATTAAAATAAATCGTCAGCTGCTTTTTAATATATATTTAAGCAACAATCAATACGAAAAATGCAACGTTCCACGCGAGAACATTGCACTCCAAAAGATTAATTGAAACGTTATTGTTGGCCTGTATGCCCAAAACCTCCTGCACCACGCTCAGTCGCAACAAATTCATTCACTTGTTCAAATTGTGCTTGTACAACAGGTACGAGCACATATTGTGCTAAACGCTCACCAGGTTCTAAACGGAAGGTGTTTTGTCCACGATTCCAAACAGACACCATCAACTCACCTTGATAGTCTGAATCAATCAAACCAACCAAGTTACCCAACACGATACCGTGCTTATGACCTAGACCAGAACGTGGTAAAATCAAACCCGCAAAATTTGGATCTTCAATGTAAATCGCCAAGCCAGTTTTGACTAAAACCGTTTCACCTGCAGCAATCTCAATCGCTTCATCCAAGCAAGCACGTAAATCTAAACCTGCTGAACCTGTCGTCGCATAAGAAGGCAATGCCCACTCTTGACCTAAACGTGCATCTAATACTTTAACTTGGACTTTCATTTCGACTTCCTACTTACACTTTCTTAACGTTTCAATAAAGCTTTTAAATTTGCGAGATAATGCTGCGCCTGCTCTTTCGGATCAACATTTGGCGCAAGTTTCTTCTTACGACCATGCCATTCCAGCTCATCTTGCGGTAGCTCATCCAAGAAGCGACTTGGTGTCATCTGACGCATTTGCCCACCGTTTTTACGCTGCTCTGCCAGTGTCAACGTTAAACCTTGACGTGCACGGGTAATCCCCACATACATCAAACGGCGTTCCTCTTCGATGGTTTCCGCTGCAATCGAGTTTTTATGTGGCAGTAACTCTTCTTCCAAACCAATCATATAGACATAAGGAAACTCTAGACCTTTGGCTGCATGCAGCGTCAATAGGTTCACCTTGTCAGTGTCTTCTTCCTCTTGCTGCTGTTCGAGCATATCCAATAAGACCAGTTTACGAATTACGCTTTCGATATTTTTCTCATCAACATCGTCGGCACGATTGATCAAGTTTTGGATACTGGTATATAGCGTCTCAATATTGTCTATCTTGGTTTTTTCTTGTGCTGGTGTCGCCGCTTGTTCACGCACATAATCAATATAGCCAGCTTCATTGATCATCTGACGGACTTTAGGTACAGGTTCATCATCATCTAAAAGTTCACGAGTGAATGTAGCAATAAAATCCGCGAACTCATGTAATTGTGTCGTCGCTTTCTTTGGCAACACCATCGACAGACGTTGGTCTGATGATGCTGTTAGCAATGACAGAGTATTTTCTTGTGCAAATAGACCGAGCTTTTCTAAAGTGACCGGACCAATGGCACGTTTTGGGGTATTAATAATTCGTAAGAATGCACTGTCATCTTCAGGATTGATGATTAAGCGTAAATAGCTCATCACATCTTTAATTTCGGCACGCGCAAAGAATGATTGCCCACCTGATAATTTATAAGGAATCTGTAGTTGACGCAGTTGGGTTTCTAAAACACGCGCTTGGAAATTACCACGATAGAGCACTGCATAATCTTTCCAACTTTTACCATTCATGAGCTTATGTGTGATTAAATCTTTAACCACACGCTCTGCTTCATCATCATCATTCAAACAAGTGATGATACGAATGGTTTCACCATGGCCTTTATCACTCCACAACTTCTTGTCAAAAATGTGCGGATTATTTTCAATCACGGCATTGGCAGCTTTTAAGATACGGCTAGTCGAGCGATAGTTTTGCTCAAGCTTAATCACTTTTAGATTATGAAAATCCTCTTTGAGTAAAGCCATGTTTTCAGGCTTTGCTCCGCGCCATGCATAGATGGATTGGTCATCATCTCCTACCGCAGTGAACTGTCCCATCACCCCGACTAAGAGCTTAACTAAGGTATATTGGGCGGTGTTGGTATCTTGATATTCATCCACCAACAAATAACGGACTCTGTTTTGCCATTTATCACGCACTTCCGCATTTTCCTGAAGTAAACGCGTTGGCATCACAATCAAATCATCAAAATCAACCGCATTATAAGCACGTAAGTTACGTTCATAAAGTTGATAGAGATGCGCAAGCTGAACATCATCGACCGTTTCACAGGTTGAATGTGCATGTTCAGGCAAAACCAGATCGTTTTTCCAATCTGAAATTTTTCGCATTGCTTTCGCAATCAAATCTTTGCTTTCAGCACCTGATAAATTGTCACGCTGCATCAAATCCATCAAAATTCGTTTACAGTCATCTGCATCTAAGATTGAGAAATTGGCTTTCAGCGGCAAGTTTTTTAATTCTAAGCGTAATAAATTTAAGCCAAATGTATGGAAGGTCGAGACAGAAAGCCCTTTTGCCTCTTCACGAGAAAGGAGCTTACTGACACGCTCTTTCATTTCACGTGCTGCTTTATTGGTAAAAGTCATTGCAGTGATGCGATGAGCAGGAATACCACACTGCTGCACCAAAAAAGCAACTTTTCTCGTAATTACTGAAGTTTTACCTGAACCTGCACCTGCAAGCACCAACAAAGGCCCTTGAACATATTTCATGGCTTCAAGTTGCTTGTCATTCAATTGACTGGCAGATGACATCGTTGTAATACCTCTCACGTTTCCGAGCATGATTATAGACATCTCTGTTTTAGAATCCCAATAATAAATCTTGGGATATGTATAAATTATGATGTCTTCTGCAAATAACACGCCACAGCTTGTCGCAAGAAATTTAAGCAATAAAAAAACCACCCGAAGGTGGTTCTTTAAAAATCAGTAAAAATTACTGTTTTGCATAAATGCTGATTTCTACACGACGGTTTTGTTCACGGCCAGCAGCAGTACTGTTGTCTGCGATTGGATTTGATGAACCATAACCTTGTGCATCAATACGACCACTTGAAATACCTTTACCAGCTAAATAGTTTTTAACTGATTGAGCACGTGCTTGAGATAATGGAATATTGATTGAATCATTACCTGTGTTGTCAGTATAACCAGTTACTAAGATCGCACTTTGGTTATCTTCAGCCAATACTTGCGCAACTTTGTTTAAAGTCGTATAGAAGTTTGGCTTGATATTTGATTTGTTAGTATCAAAAGTAATGCTACCAGGCATAATCAATTGAACAGAACCATCTGGATTACGGCCAACATCTACACCAGTACCCTGCATTTGTTGACGAAGTTTTTTCTCTTTGTTGTCAAGATATAAACCACCAGCACCACCTAAAACTGCACCAATCGCCGCAGCACGGTTATTTTGCTTACTTGTATTTGCATTACCTTTAGAAACGCCATATCCCGCAGCAGCACCAATCAATGCGCCTAGAGCAGACTTATCATATTCTACGCCGCCAATATTATTACCAGTAGTTTGGCAACCAGAAAGTACCAATCCAGCCCCTACGAGTGTTGAAATCATTAATGCACGCATTGCGTAGCTCCTGTCTATGTATTTTGTTGTCTTGGTGAATAATGGATGAGAAAACGATGCCATACCATTGATATTTTGTTAATAATAAACAGTTTATTTATATTTTTGTAATACTTTGATGCACTTTACTTGAATAAAGCAACACATTTCCTTCATCGTTATACGTTGACTGTTCTTTTCAAAAATAATATCACCATTTTCATTGTTAAGTTTACTACAAATTGGTATTTCACACCTCAGTAGAAGCTTTAATATTTTGTAGAAATGCGCTCTAACCCATCTAAATATATAAAAATTGTCAAGATCCTCAAATATACGGTTGTATTTCAATTTCTGTTGTTTATAGTTGGATCATCTATTTTTTAAACATTTGCACTCAAGGTTTGATTTATGTCTACCTCAAATAAAAAAGCATCTTTATTGCAAAAAATTAGTAAAGGATTGACCGTTGGTTCTGTCATTACAGGAAGCACCTTCTTGCATGGCCCTCCTGTGCTGGCTTTAGGTTTGACAAAATTATTCAAAAAATCTGCGAAAGTCGATGAAACGAATATCCAACTCGCAAATAGCTGGATTGGGATAAATAACCAACTCATTGAGCATGTACTGCCCAACCTACAATGGGATATCAGCATCGATGAAAAACTCGATCTAAGCTTACAAGGTCGATATTTGATGATTTGTAATCATCAAAGCTGGGTCGACACCACGGTTAATCAATATTTTGGTTTAACCCGTATGCCGCTTACCCGCTTCTTTACCAAGTGGGAGCTGATTTTCATTCCTTTTGTTGGTCAAGCCTTTAAAATTTTAGGCTTCCCAATGATGAAACGTCATACAAAAGAACAGATTGCTAAAAATCCTGAGCTAAAATCACGCGATATGCTCGAAGCACGCAAAGCCTGTGAACAATTACTGAGTCAGCCTTTTACTTTACTCAACTATTTAGAAGGCACACGTTTTACCCCAGAAAAACATGCCAAACAGCAGTCACCATATAAAAACCTGCTTAAGCCTAAAGCGGGTGGTTTAGCATTGGCGTTAAATATTCTGGGTGATAAAGTAGATGCCTTTGTTGATATGACCATTGTTTATCCAGATGGTCCGCCTGAATATAGCGATTTTTGGCTGGGTGATGTTTCCCGCATAGCGGTCGATTTACGTAAAATTGAGATTCCTGATTGGGTGCTTGGGGGCAACTACGAGGATGATCTAGAGTTTCGTGAACGTTTCCAAAAATGGGTCGATCAAATCTGGACTGAAAAAGATCAGCTCATTCAGCAAATGAAAGAAAAATATACAACCACATCGGACATTAAGTAAATTTATGACTCAGCAGAATAAGAAGCCAAAATCTAAATACCACAGTGTCGATCAAAACAGTTGGCCTTTCCGACTGTTTTTGCTCTATGACATCTTTATGGTGTTTATTATTGTATTTAACTTATTCTGCTTAGGTATGAACCTTTTCCTGATGAGTTCTCTTGGGGAATGGTTATTTCAACAGATTCATCTACTCAGCGTTCTTGATTTCTATCGAACCCATCTCAACCCTTGGGTTATCACCACTGAAGCTTGGTTTATTATCTTTTTGATTGCAGAACTGGTTGTACGTTGGATTTTTGCGATCATCAATAAACACCATGCTCGTTGGTGGTGGTTTCCATTTGTGCATTTCTATGAAATTCTAGCCATTATTCCTTATTTGCGTTTCCTACGTTTATTTCGGGCTGGGATTATTGCCTACCGCTTATATGAAATGGGCTATCAAGTGATCCCAGAAAAGATACAGCGCACACTTTTATTTTATTATCGTGTGGTGATGGAAGAGTTATCCGATCGCGTGGTACTGACTGTACTTGATGGGCTAAAGCGTGAGTTACAAACCAATAATAGCCATCAACAAACCATTCATAATTTGGTTGATCATCACCGCCAGTTATTTGTGACGACACTTTCCTCTTTGCTACAAGAATCTTTGGCGACTGCTTTACAACAGCAACAACCTGCGATTACCCAAAAAGTAGGTGCGATTGTCAATCAAGCCATCGAAGATACCCCTGAACTGACCCAGCTATTACGCCTTATTCCGATCGTCGGTGGGCGGATTGAGCAACAGATTCAAAGTATTGGACAACGCTTGGGGGAAAATATTAGCGCAGGTTTAATCGAGCCTTTTACAGCAGGCTCACCTCAGCAGCCCAATGAAAATTTTCAACTGATTGCAGAAAAAGTCAGTGAGCTAAATATTAATAATCAATACTTGGAAGAATTGGTTAAATCTGTCGTATTTGAAAGCATTGAGGCGATAAGCAAACAAGTTCGAGTCAAGCAATGGCAAGAAATGCTGGATGAAAATGCTCAATTGAACAAAAAAGCAGAATGATTACAAGAAAATTTACTATTCGAGCTAGAGAATTGCTGTAATTTGTTCTAGCATTTGCTTTTATTTTAACACACTAGAGTGCTTAAAAGCCCTGAAGGATACATTATGGCTGATATACGGATTACGGGCAGAATGGTGAATTTTAGTCGATTAACTTTCGACACAAATGACCACAATGCAATCCGACAGCAATTGACGAGCACACTCAATGAAGGTTCTTATTTAGGAACTTTGGTAATTATAGACAGTACCGTTGAACAAGAACTCATCGCCTTAATTCAAGTGTTAATCGATCTAGGCCTACAACCAATGGCAGTGATTGATGGTCTCTTAGGTGATGAAGCACGAGCGATTCAATTCCCTGTTTTACCTGCGGATCAACCCTTACAGCGGATTAAAGCATCGAAAGAACAAGTGGTGGCTCACCCAGCTAAAGAGCAAGCGAATAGTGCTGCAATACAAACACCACAAAAAAACACAGCGCATACGCATATCACCTCTTATCATGATGAGATTTTGCGTACTGGGCAATGTTTGGTACAAGATCAAGGCGATATTATCTTAAATGCAGGTATGAACAGCTGCTCTGAAGTGATTGCATCTGGAAATATTCACATTTATGGTAATGCACGTGGTAGAGTCATTGCAGGTGCAGGTGGACATACTTCAGCGCGCATTTTTTGCAATTCTCTCGAAGCAGAACTGGTCTCTATCGCAGGGACATATTGTGTTGCAGATGATATTCCTAAAGATCTGATCAAGAAACCTGTACATATTTATTTAAACGCCAAGCAAGAGCTTGAATTTGAAACTTTGCAGTTTTAATTTATAAACACCAAAAAAGCCCTTTTAGGGGCGTATGACCATAAATAGGAGTGGATTCGGTGGCCAAAATTGTTGTCGTAACGTCAGGCAAAGGTGGTGTAGGTAAAACTACGACCAGCGCATCTTTTGCAACAGGATTAGCCCAACGTGGTCATAAAACTGTTGTGATCGATTTCGATGTAGGTTTACGTAATCTTGACTTAATCATGGGCTGCGAACGCCGCGTCGTCTATGACTTTGTTAATGTCATCAATAACGAAGCTCGCTTACAACAAGCGCTCATCCGTGATAAAGAAATTGAAAACCTATATATATTACCTGCTTCACAAACCCGTGATAAAGATGCCTTAAGTGATGAAGGTGTTGCCCGCGTGATTGATGAATTGTCACAAGAGTTTGATTACATCATTTGTGACTCACCAGCAGGGATCGAGCGTGGTGCAATTTTAGCGATGTATCATGCTGATGAAGCAATCATTGTCACAAACCCAGAAATTTCTTCTGTTCGTGACTCAGATCGTATCATCGGTATGTTGGATAGCAAAACTAAAAAAGTTGAGCAAAACGAAGGCCGTATCCGTAAGCACTTGTGTATCACACGTTTCAATCCAGAACGTGCAGATAGACAAGAAATGCTGACGATTGATGACATTTCTAAAGATATTTTACGTGTTCCGACTTTGGGTGTTATTCCTGAGTGTCCGAGCGTACTTCAAGCATCGAACGAAGGTAAGCCTGTTATTCTTTATACAGAAGAAAAAGCTGGTCAAGCCTATGATGATTTAGTGGCTCGTTTTCTTGGTGAAGAACGTCCTTATCGACACATTGTGGTACAGCCAAGAGGTTGGTTAGCTAGACTATTTGGAGCGTAATGATGGCAGGATTCTGGAGTAAATTATTTAGCAGTGATGAAAAGTCATCAAGTGCACAAACTGCCAAAGATCGTCTAAAGGTAATTGTTGCATCTGAACAAGGCTTAGGTCGTCGTTTAAGCCAAGACAAGATTGACCAAATGAAAAAAGAAATCATGCAGGTCGTCAGTCGTTACGTTCGAGGTGTGGATGAACAGCATATTCAAATGCAAGTTCGTTCAGAAGCAAATATTGAAATGTTAGAAATGAATATCAATTTACCTGAAGATCGATAGTAGTTTTTTCATTAGCGATTTTTTGCAAATAAAGGCAAAATATGAGGCTGGGTAAGCAAAGCAACGCTTTGCCCAGTCGCAAGACGAGAAGCTACGCTTCGAGTAGAATATTTTTCCTTTATTAAAGACTGAGGAGACTGTCATGGCATTATCACAGCCAGCAACTTTCAATGAAGAATGGTCAGATGAGCGTGTTTTTGCCTACCTCAACCAACTTCCACCAACAGGTGTCAATGCTGACTTTCATGTCCTCTATCATGCATTTAAACACATGCGTCCAAATGACTATGAGCGATTGATTACTCAGTTTTTGGCTGATGGCCGTGACTTGAATGCAACCAATCCTGAAGGATTACGCATCCATGACGTAATTGCACAATTTCCACGCCAAAAAGATGGTTTCTTAGAAGTCTTAGCAAAGTTTGCTTAATAAAAAAAAGCCTGCATCATGCAGGCTTTTTTTTGAATAATTATCGACTGCCAATCAAATACACACCCAACAAAGTAAAAATCCCACCTGAAACACCATCGATCCATTTTGCAAAGTTTTGATACGCTGTGCGAAATGTAGGTAGAGAAAATACAAATGCGACCAAAGTAAACCATAACGCGGTTTCAACCGAAACAATAATAAAAAGCAATGAATGATGCTGATCAAATAAAGGATTGGTTAAAAACAGAGAAAATACACTACCAAAATAGATGATTGCTTTTGGATTTGACAGATTTGTTAGCAATCCTTTCATAAAAAATAAATAAGGTGATTGAGGCAAGACAATCGGATTTACCGTCTGATCCCCTTTAGAGAAAGCCGAGCGAAGCATCTGGAAGCCAAGCCAACACAAATATAAACCGCCCGCAATTAACAGCCCTTGTTTAAGCCAAGCCATTTTCTCAAAAATGATATTGAGTCCCATCAACGCCAATAGTGACCAAAGCATTGCACCGATGCAAATACCCAAAACGACCAATACAGCCTCTTTACGCGAACGACTGATCGCCGTTTGTGAGACCAAAAAGAAATCTGGTCCGGGCGTAATTAATGCACAAAAATGAATGAAAATTAGCGTACTCAATGCAACTAACATAGCTCACCCTAGCAATGGGACTCCAAAGCGTAAGCTTAAATAAAAAATGTGATTATTACTATATAAAAATAAGTAAATATAAAAAGAAAGCCTCTAAATAGAGGCTTTATTATTGGATTTTTCTCGTTAAACGAGAATATCTCGTTTGCCATTTGCACCCATCGCACTGACGATACCATTTTCTTCCATTTGGTCAATAATACGGGCAGCTCGGTTATAACCTAAACTAAATTTGCGCTGTAATGAAGAAGTTGAAGCTTTGCGTGTTTCCAAAACAAAAGCAACACACTGATCATAAAGCGCATCACGGTTTGGATCACCATCACCATCTTCAAAACCACGTGAAGACGGTTCCTCATCAAAAGGCGTCAATATTTCATCAACATAGTTCGGTTCACCACGCTCACGCCATGCATCACAAATGCGATTGACTTCGTCATCACTAATGAATGCACCATGAACACGCTCAGGCTCAATTTTACCCGGCCCTAAGAACAACATATCACCATGACCAAGCAAGTCCTCTGCCCCGCCCGCATCTAAGATCGTACGCGAGTCAATTTTACTGTTTACACGCAATGCTACACGGGTTGGGATATTGGCTTTAATCAAACCTGTGATTACATCTACAGATGGACGTTGCGTTGCAAGCAGCAAATGGATACCTGCCGCACGAGATTTTTGTGCTAAACGCGTAATCATTTCTTCCGCTTTTTTACCAACCTGCATAATCATGTCAGCAAACTCATCCGCAACAATGACGATCGAAGGTAACGGCGTCAGACGTGCTGCACGTTCTTGTGTTGCTGAGTCACTTGGTTTCCACGTTGGATCAATTAAATCCTCACCATTTGCAATCGCTTCTTCAACTTTACGATTGTAGTCACTGAGTTTACGAATTTTAAGAAATGACATCAGTTTATAACGACGTTCCATTTCATTTACACACCAATTCAATGCACTCACCGCATCTTTCATGTCGGTTACAACAGGCGTTAATAAGTGAGGAATATCATTATAATTGGCTAATTCTAGCTGTTTTGGATCAATTAAAATAAAACGCAATTGATCAGGCGTATATTTCAGCAACATCGACAAAATCATCGAGTTGACCGCAACTGATTTACCTGAACCTGTCGTTCCCGCGACCAACATGTGTGGTGCTTTCCCCAAATCAGCAATAACAGGATTACCTGAAATATCTTTACCCATCGCCATAGAAAGAATGCTATTTGGATCGGTAAAAGCAGGAATGGTCAATAATTCAATCAGACGTACCATTTCACGCGTGCTGTTTGGAACTTCAATACCAATATAAGGTTTGCCCGGAATGACTTCTACAACCCGCACAGATGCCATCGACATTGAGCGCGCTAAGTCACGCGAAATATTAGTCACTTTAGATGCTTTAACGCCTGGTGCAAGATCCAATTCAAAACGCGTGACCACAGGTCCAGGTTGAGCTTCAACCACCTGTGCTTTTACATTGAATTCCTGTAGCTTAATTTCTAATAATTCAGAAAGTCGCGCCAATTGTTCCGCTGTAAAATTCACCTTTTTGTTTGGATCAACTTTATCCAGCAACTCTAAGCCCGGTAAAGTTGGCAAGTCACGACGTTTCTGCGCAACCTGCATCGCACGTGACATTGGACGCCCAAATGTATCCGTTAATGGCGCATCCAAATCAAAATCATCTTCTAAATCTAAATCTGTTTCAGCTTTTCCAGCCGTTTCTTGCCATGCTTCAATAAATGCTTCTTTGGATAACTTTTCTTTTTGCATCTCAGCGGTGGCACTTACAGCAGCAAGTTGTGCATGAGGGTTACTGCTTGTTGGCGTGGTTATTTTGTCTTGCTCACTTTCAACTAAAAGATCATTAAAATGATCGAAATCATCCTGCGCATCTAGATGTGCATTTTTGGCAGGCGATGTTTGGGAATAAAGATTTTTTGTTGGCGTTGATTCACTTAGTGGCGAATCAAAATCAATATCCATGTCCACCGTATGATGTGCATTTTGTTGCAACTCTGGCGTAAATGGTGTGTGTAAATCCGTCGCTGTCTTGGTGTTTGGAACTGCAGCCAATAATTCATCAAAAATTTGATCATCATTCCAGTCTAAATGGCGATGATTGCTTTTCTGAATCTCTGGTTCTGACTGCGATGGCTGTGGCGCTGTAGAAGAACTTTCATCATCAGCAGCTCTTAAGAGCGCATCAATTTCCTGTTTATGATTCGCATCATCACTTTGTAGCGCGCGCCATACCTCACCTGTTTGAACGAGGCGTTGGCTTTCAGTTTCAAACTGATGTGCGCGTTGTAAGGTTTGCTCAAAGTCTTCGGTTTGCGGCGTTTGTTGTGGTTGATTACCTTGTTGCTCTCGCGCAACGACATCAGCAAACAACTTTTCAGCCAAAATCTGATGATGTGAATCATCCATTTTTGTTGCTTTGGCTTGAACATCATCTACCGTTGCGCTAGTTAACGTTGCTTGCTGCACATCCGATTCAGTCTGTACTGGTACTTTATTTTTTATTGCAGGTATTTCTGATTCCACCAATTGTTCAGTACGGTCATAAGCGGATTCATTCTGCGGCACATTTCTATAGAATAAATCTTGTAAATAGGCAGGTGTCTTTTTCAACATCAACCATGTTTTATTCCATTGGATACCAAAAGCCAAAGTAATCAATAAAATACTAAATGCCAGTAAAAAAAATGTCGCTCCATAAATGGTTAATAGGTGAGACAAACTTTGCCCTAACTCATAACCAATGATGCCACCTGCAGCATTATCCAGCGTATCCGCAGGCGTGTTCCAGTGTAAATACAATAAACTAGAGATCGATAAGATCAAAAAGAATTGTGCTGCATAGCGAAAAGGTAAATTTAGAAAGCTTCTTGGCCACCAAACCTGTACCGCCTCTATAAATAAAAATAAAGGAATAAGTAAGCTCGCCCAGCCCAAGAAACCAAATAATAAATCTGCGATCCAAGCGCCAGCGACCCCACTTGCATTTGAAACATGCTGGGTATCACTAGAGATATGCATCCAACCCGGATCAAAAGGTGTGTAGGTCACTGTGGCAAGAAATAAATAAATGCCAAAAGAAATTAAAAATAATGTCATTAAAAAGCGTTGTGCATAAACACTTGACACCGCAGCCATATACAATCCTGTAACCCAATTCGTTATTTGTTGGTATCTTTTAAGGTCTAACTTACCTTAATCAATAAGTTTTATATTATGCACGCGTTCTAAAAAAAAAGATGCACGATTGTTTACTGTTGTTGTTAACATCGAAGGCCGATTCACATTTTCGACACGTAATTTTGAAATAATCAATTCTTCAAACATGATATAGCCTATTTCGATTGAACTTATCAATATTATCCACATGGTTTTGCCCCCAATCTTGTGCGGATTCACGTATAATTTTAGCATTTTCAATATAAGAAGGATGTTCTTTAATGAGCGCTCGTCACTCACGATTAATTATTCTGGGTTCTGGTCCTGCAGGTTACAGCGCGGCAGTTTATGCTGCGCGTGCCAACCTCAAACCGACACTCATCGCCGGTATACAACTAGGCGGTCAATTGACCACGACCACTGAAGTCGATAACTGGCCGGGTGACCCTGAAGGATTGACTGGTCCAGTACTTATGGATCGTATGCAAGCTCATGCAGAACGTTTCGGTACAGAACTCGTCTACGATCATATTAATGAAGTTGACCTCAAAACTCGCCCATTCGTATTAAAGGGCGATATGGCTGAATACACATGTGATGCGCTTATCATTGCAACAGGTGCGACTGCACAGTACTTAGGTCTCGAGTCTGAAGCTGCATTTATGGGTCAAGGCGTCAGTGCTTGCGCAACATGTGACGGTTTCTTCTACAAGAACCAAAATGTCATGGTTGTTGGTGGTGGTAACACTGCGGTAGAAGAAGCGCTTTATCTTTCAAATATTGCTGCACATGTCACTTTAGTCCATCGTCGTGACAGCTTACGTTCAGAAAAGATTTTACAAGAGCATCTTTTTGCTAAAGAAAAAGAAGGCAAAATCAGTATCATTTGGAATCATCAAGTCGATGAAGTGCTGGGTGATAAAACAGGTGTAACTTCTGTTCGTATCAAATCAACGCAAGACTCAAGCACTCAAGACGTTCAAGTCCAAGGTCTATTTGTTGCGATTGGTCATAAACCGAATACCAGTATGTTTGACGGTCAACTTAACCTACGCGATGGCTACATCCAAGTGCAAAGTGGTACTTCTGGTAATGCAACAGCAGCTTCTATTGAAGGTGTTTTTGCTGCAGGTGATGTCGCGGATAGTATTTATCGTCAAGCGATTACTTCAGCTGGATCAGGCTGTATGGCTGCTTTAGATGCTGAGAAGTATTTAGACAATTCGAACTAATTTACAATTTATGAAAAGACCACCAAATTTTTGGTGGTTTTTTTTATAAATCATTCATACAATCAAAAACATGAATACCTTTTAAACAAAATTTGATAATGGATGTATGAATGACAACAACATGGACTAACGGCTATCAAACAGAAGTAAATTATACCTATGGTTATTATCGTGACTTGAGCCCGAATTTTCAAAAATTCTGCTTACTACTCAATGGCATCGAAAGTCCTGACTTTCAGGATAACCAAACCCATTGTGAACTTGGTTTTGGACAAGGCGTTAGTATTAATATTCACGCCACAAGTAATGAAGCTAAATTTTACGGTACCGACTTTAATCCTGCCCATGCAGCACATGCCAATCAATTAGCAGAACAAAGCCATATTGAGCATTTTTTTTATGATGATAGCTTTGAGGAACTTCTGAATCGCCATGATTTGCCGATGTTTAACTCGATCAGTTTGCACGGTATATGGAGCTGGATTAGCTATGAAAATCAACACATTATATTAAAATTCATTCGAAAATTTCTAAAACCAAATGGTATTGTATATATCAGCTATAACTGCGTCACTGGTTGGGCTGCAAACATGCCAATCCGTGAGCTATTTCATAGTCATTTCAAATTTAATAGTAAAAGTACCAACCCAATTCAAAAGGTGAATGAAGCACTAAACTTTAGTGATGAGTTACTCAAACAAAACCCTGTTTTTGCTCAGCGTAATCCAAACGCCACACAAAAAGTTGCAGACTTAAAACAACAAAATCCCAACTATTTGATTCATGAATATCTAAACCAAGATTGGCAATGTTTTTCATTTCAACAGATTGTCCGCATTCTTGATGAAATCAAACTGTCTTATGCTGGTTCTACTGATTTAGGTTCTCATCTTGATAATATTAACTTTTCTGAAGAACATCAAAAGTTTTTAGATGCAATTGAACATCCAATCTTCAAAGAGCAATGCCGAGACTATTTTGCAAATACACAGTTTAGGAGAGACTTATTCATTCGTGGAAAGAACAATTTAACTCCACTACAAGTCCAAGAAAAATTACGCAAGACCGCTTTTGTGTTACTTACGGCTAAAGAACAATTACCAACAAGTATCAATGGTCTATTAGGTACATTCAATTTAATTGAAGAAATTTATCAACCTATTGCTAATCGATTTGCTGAGGATAATTATCAACCATTAACAATCGCGGAGTTTGAACAAAGTTTTCCAGAACTAAACTACGCAAAGATTTTAAATGCATTAGTAATTTTATGTCATCTCGGTTTGGCGCAACCTTGTCAAAATCTTAAACCAAAAGAGAAAACGGTTAAACACTGCCATGATTTAAACCATCACATTCTGAAACAAGCCAGTTTTCATCAAAACTATAACGTCTTAGTCAGCCCACTTACTGGTATCGGCATTCCAACAGAACACTTCCATCAGCTATTCTATCGTGCACATTTTATTGATGGATTAGAAACAGCAAGTGATTTTGCGATTTATGTCCAAAATGTTATCAGTCAACTTGGATGGCTAGTTTTAGATAAAGATGGCAATACCGTGGCTGATAAAACTCAGAGCCTTGAGATCATAAAAGGCAAAGCGCAAATCTTTATTGATAGTAAAAAAATTGAAATCGCGAAACAACTTCGTTTATTTAATTAGCCTGTCAATGGAATGGTGATCTTTCAACGATTGCCATTCTGTTTCAGTTCAGTTAGTTTAGAATCATTCCTATTAACTTTCCCTGATATGCAACAACTCCCCTTATCTCAATACAATTTTCCAAATCCAATAGAAGCAGATCCTGACGGTCATGGATTTATCTGTATTGGCGCGGATCTATCCCCTTCCACTTTATTCGAAGCGTATACCCACGGCTTATTTCCTTGGTTCAATGAGGATGAACCGATATGCTGGTGGAGTCCCGAACCTCGCTGCATTATCGAACCGCGATCATACAAGCCAAGCAAATCCTTAATCCGTAATATGAAAAAGCATGATTATCGGATTACCATTAACCATGCTTTTGAAGAGGTCATGCGCTCTTGTTCAATGCCACGTAGCTATACCAATGAAACATGGATTAGCGAAGATATTATTCAAGGCTATTGTGCTTTATTCAAAGCGGGCTATGCTTATAGTATTGAGGTCTGGCATCAACAGCAACTTGTCGGTGGTTTGTATGGTGTTAGCATTGGCAAAGGCTGTTTTGGTGAGTCAATGTTCAGCACTGAAACCGATGTATCGAAAATGGCATTTTATACCTTAATGCTAATCGGACAAGAAAATCAGTTCGCTTGGGTGGATTGCCAACTGGTCAATGAACACCTCATAAGTTTAGGCGCACGTACACTTTCTCGCCAAATATATCTAAAATCGTTACAAGATGTAATTATTGCCCCCCCTATCAATTGGAAAAGCTATCAAGAACGTGTATTTTCAAGTAAAACAATAGCACTTAATGCAAAATTAGACGGTTAACGGACGAACACCTTGGAGGGACAGATTCATGAAATCATACCAACCCAAGTCCCTTTTAAATGACTTACAGTATTACATCACGCCACCGCATGATTGTAGCTACCTCGATAGCAAATCAGCTCGAATGGTGTTTTTAGATCCAATTCACCGTATCGATGTGGTGACATTGTCGGAACTTTCTCGCGTCGGTTTTCGACGTAGTGGTGATTTTGTTTATCGCCCTGAGTGCCATTTGTGTCGCCAATGTTTATCTTGTCGCGTACCTATTCAAGAATTTCAAATGAATAGTAGCCAGAAAAAGGCATGGAAACGTAATCAAGATTTAAAAATGAATATTTTGCCCACTTCTCAAGCGATGCAACAACATTACGATTTATACGAACGCTATATCAATGAACGCCATGCAGATGGCGATATGTATCCAGCAAACCTTGACCAGTTTGAAAAATTCCTTGTGCATAGCTGTACCGATAGTTTCTTTCTGGAACTATGGAAAGATCAGAAACTAATTGGGGTTTCAACCTGTGATCTCATGGATGATGGGCTATCCGCCGTTTATACCTTCTTTGACCCAGACGAACAACGTCGTTCTTTAGGCGTCTTTGCGATCCTCAAACAAATCGAATATGTCCGCAGTCTAAACCTTGAATACCTCTATCTAGGTTACTGGGTTCCACACTCACAAAAAATGAATTACAAATCACAATATACGCCACTCGAATTATTGCTTGATGGACAATGGCGTAGGCTAAATCGTCCACTCTCCAACAATGAAATACAGCAACTTGGAGATTCATTAATGAGTACACTTCCATCCGAATGGAATAATTTAATTATTAAATAGCGTTTATTGAAATAGCGCTGCAAAATCATCAGTGCATGTTCTGACCATGATCACAGCATGCTCTCTTGAACCATCACCATTTGGATAATAGTTTTTGCGTAAATCAATCTGATGGAATTGCGCTTTTTCATATAAACGAATTGCTGCGCGATTACTTTCTCGCACTTCTAAAAAAATCTGAATCGGATGATTTTTTAATTGCTCGATTGAATAATCAAGTAATGCATAGCCCAATCCTTTCCCTTGCTGACTTGGATGAATGGCCATCAGTAATAAATTTGCTTCATCCAACACAGGCTGTAAGATACAAAAGCCTACCACCTGATTGGCTTGTTCATAAACAGTGCATTGATGAGATACTAAAGATTCTTGGAACTGTTGTTTAGACCATGGATGTGTCTGAACTAAGCGCTCAATCGCAGCAACATGATCCACGTCACCTTCTTGCATCAATCGGATCAAAATCTACTACTCTATAAATATGATGATGCGATTATCAGCAATTTTAGCCAAAATTTGAATAAAAAAATGGACAGTTTTCACTGTCCGTTGAAGTTAACTTGGATTGAAACCCAATTCAGTACGCCATTTATTTAATAGCTCAGTTGTATCATCATCATTCGGATGAAAGCGAGGTCTTAGGAAATCGAGTAATGTCGGAATCTGACGTGACATAAAGCCTTTATAACCATACATAAATTTGATCATATATTTGGTATCACGCCAAGTAAGCTTGCCATCAGTTTTGAGTAGCTTCGCTGTAAAGTATGATTGTGTGATGAAGATCAATCCCATTGCAATCACAAGCGCCAATGAACGCATAAAATACGCTTTTGCACCTCGACCATACATCGTTTCATATACATCGAAAGCAACCGCCTTATGTTCGTTTTCCTCTACTGCATGCCACATCCAAAGGTGATACATCGTTTCGTCTTGGAACATTGCCTGAATGTCTGGGTTGCTCAACAATTCTTCTGCAATCGTCGAAGTAAAATGCTCTAAGGCACACGTTCCTGTCAAACCAATCATTTCTTTGCTAAACCCAAAAGGTTTAAGCGCTTGTGAAATTATGCCGATTGTACGGTTAATCAAACGTCCAGTTTGTGCTTCCATTTCTCGCACATCGTAACCATAGGCTTGTGCAGCTGCATTAAAAGCCAAATGTTCTTTGGAATGCATCGCCTCTTGACCGATAAAAGCACTAATTTCTTTCTGTAATATAGGGTCAGCTAATTTAGGATCATTTCTCACGGCACGAGTACTATTGACAAAGAATTGCTCACCTTCTGGGAAGAGTGCTGATAGTGCAGTCATAAAATGAGTTAATGCTGCATCGCCATGTGCCCAGTAACGTGGTACTTCACCAAATTCAAAATCCATCCGGCGTACAGGGAAACTGGCACCAGCACGGTTTGAAATATTAACTTTAGCATTCATACCTTGTTCTCCTATAATGCAAATATTCTTTTTAATTACGCTCTATTTATTAGTTATACGCGCTTTTATATGCATTAAATAAGTGCAGATAAGGTCATTAAAGCATCATCTTAGGACATGAGGAGAAATAAAGCATCGCTTTATTTCGACGCAAGGGAAATTTATCGAATAAGAATATAAAATCTAGTTTTCATAAAAAACAAGAAAGGACAATCAAATTGTCCTTTCATAACATATAGTTAATAGCTGAAACTAGAAATCACAAACCTAACTTTACTTTCCAATCTTTGAGCAACTGTACAGTATCCAAGTCGTTCGGATGGAAGCCTGGTTTAAGGTATGCCAGCATCTCACCAACCATCCCTGCAATAATCCCTTTTGATGGACTATAGCCATATTTATAAATCATACCCAATTCTTTTAGATTCAGTTTGCCATCTTGTTTAAGCAAGCGTAAGACAAATGATGATTGTGCTAAGAAAATAAAGACCATTGCCACCACTAATGCTGTATTACGCAATGCATAGGCTTTGATGCCACGACCAAAAATTTCCTCATAAACATCATAGGCAACTGCTTTGTGTTCATTTTCTTCGACTGCATGCCAAAACCACATATATGACATAGTGTCATCTGTCATCAGTTCTTGAATGTGCGGATTACGCAATAGTTCAGAAGCAATCGTCGCAGTAAAGTGTTCCAATGCTGTCGTTGCAGTTAAATCAACCATTTCTTGTGTCATGCCAAATGGCTTAACCACTCTCGCAAAATTCTTACGTGTGAATTGAATCAGTTTCGCTGTACGTTTTTCCAAAGTTGTAACATCATGACCATATTTCTGTGCGGACTGATTAAAACCGACATGCTCTTGCGTATGCATGGCTTCTTGACCAATAAAAGCACTGATTTCTTTTTGTAATGCTTCATTGTCTTTAATCGCAGGATGATGACGTACTGCGCGAACAGAATCAATAAACAGCTTTTCACCATCAGGAAACAACGCAGACAAAGCTGTCATGAAATGAGTTAAACCCGCTGATCCACTCATCCAATATTCAGGGACTTGGTCAAAGTCAAAGTTCATGCGACGTACAGGAAAACTTGCACCTGCACGATTAGAAATATTTACTTTAGCATTCATGCCGCCTACTCCTTTTAAGTGAAATCTCTCACTGAGTAATTTTGTTCATTTTCTTGAGTTTTATCTTACTGTTTTATTGGTATCAATTAAGTGCAGTTTAGGACAGCTAAGTATCAGTTTGGGACATGAGGAGAAATCAAGCATCGCTTTATTTCGACGCAAGAGGAAAAATTAATTAAGTATTAATTTTTCCGACGCAAGGGGAAATATCATTTATGGAATTATTTCCCGATGGAGGAGAAATAAACCATCGCTTTATTTCGACGCAAGAGAAAAATTAATTAAGTATTAATTTTCCCGACGCAAGAAAATAAAGAGCAAACAATAGGCATAAAAAAACACCCCAGAGGGGTGTTTTTTATTACTCTAGATGATTAGAGAGTTACTTTCGCAACAACACCAGCACCTACAGTACGACCACCTTCACGAATCGCAAAACGTAGACCTGGGTCCATTGCGATTGGGTGAATTAATTCTACTGACATTTCAACGTTGTCACCTGGCATAACCATTTCAACGCCGTCTTGTAATTGGATTGCGCCAGTTACGTCAGTTGTACGGAAGTAGAACTGTGGACGGTAACCATTTAAGAATGGAGTATGACGACCACCTTCTTCTTTAGAAAGTACATATACTTCTGCGTCGAATTTAGTGTGCGGCTTGATTGTACCTGGCTTAGCAAGTACTTGACCACGTTGTACGTCTTCACGCTTAGTACCACGAAGAAGAACACCACAGTTCTCGCCAGCACGACCTTCGTCGAGCAATTTACGGAACATTTCAACGCCAGTTACAGTCGTCACAACAGTGTCACGAATACCAACGATTTCAACTGATTCGCCAACTTTAACGATACCCGATTCTACACGGCCAGTTACAACTGTACCACGACCAGAAATCGAGAATACATCTTCGATTGGCATTAGGAATGCTTTATCGATTGCGCGCTCTGGCTCTGGAATGTAAGAGTCAAGTGCAGCAACTAAGTCGATTACAGCTTGTTCGCCATAAGGACCGTCGTTACCGTTTAATGCTTGAAGCGCTGAACCACGGATGATTGGAGTGTCATCACCTGGGAAGTCATAAGTAGAAAGAAGTTCACGAACTTCCATTTCTACTAATTCAAGTAATTCTTCATCATCAACAAGGTCACACTTGTTTAAGAATACGATGATGTACGGTACACCAACCTGACGTGAAAGTAGGATGTGTTCACGAGTTTGTGGCATAGGACCATCAGTCGCAGCACATATTCACGAATCGCAAAACGTAGACCTGGGTCCATTGCGATTGGGTGAATTAATTCTACTGACATTTCAACGTTGTCACCTGGCATAACCATTTCAACGCCGTCTTGTAATTGGATTGCGCCAGTTACGTCAGTTGTACGGAAGTAGAACTGTGGACGGTAACCATTTAAGAATGGAGTATGACGACCACCTTCTTCTTTAGAAAGTACATATACTTCTGCGTCGAATTTAGTGTGCGGCTTGATTGTACCTGGCTTAGCAAGTACTTGACCACGTTGTACGTCTTCACGCTTAGTACCACGAAGAAGAACACCACAGTTCTCGCCAGCACGACCTTCGTCGAGCAATTTACGGAACATTTCAACGCCAGTTACAGTCGTCACAACAGTGTCACGAATACCAACGATTTCAACTGATTCGCCAACTTTAACGATACCCGATTCTACACGGCCAGTTACAACTGTACCACGACCAGAAATCGAGAATACATCTTCGATTGGCATTAGGAATGCTTTATCGATTGCGCGCTCTGGCTCTGGAATGTAAGAGTCAAGTGCAGCAACTAAGTCGATTACAGCTTGTTCGCCATAAGGACCGTCGTTACCGTTTAATGCTTGAAGCGCTGAACCACGGATGATTGGAGTGTCATCACCTGGGAAGTCATAAGTAGAAAGAAGTTCACGAACTTCCATTTCTACTAATTCAAGTAATTCTTCATCATCAACAAGGTCACACTTGTTTAAGAATACGATGATGTACGGTACACCAACCTGACGTGAAAGTAGGATGTGTTCACGAGTTTGTGGCATAGGACCATCAGTCGCAGCACATACAAGGATCGCGCCGTCCATCTGAGCAGCACCAGTAATCATGTTTTTAACATAATCGGCGTGGCCCGGGCAGTCTACGTGAGCGTAGTGACGGATTGGAGAATCGTATTCTACGTGTGATGTATTAATGGTAATACCACGTGCTTTTTCTTCAGGAGCTGAGTCGATTTGTGAGTAATCTTTCGCTTCACCGCCGTAAGTTTTTGCACAAATAGTTGCAATCGCAGCAGTTAAAGTTGTTTTACCATGGTCAACGTGACCAATTGTACCCACGTTTACGTGTGGTTTATTACGTTCAAACTTGGCTTTAGCCATGATGATCTTCCTTTATAAACTGCTCATGAGGGTCACCCATGAGCACTTGGTTTTTAACTAAGTTTTAGTTGGGTAATATAATAATCGAAAGATTACTCGTCGTCACCTTTTTTACCGCCAGTCTGGAACTTAGCGATGATGCCTTCAGCCACGTTACGTGGAGTTTCAGCGTATTTAGCGAATTCCATAGAGTAAGTCGCACGACCTTGAGACATAGAACGCATTTGAGTTGCGTAACCAAACATCTCAGCAAGAGGAACTTCTGCTTTAATCGCTTTTGTTCCACCAGGAAGATCGTCCATACCTTGAACCATACCACGACGACGGTTTAAGTCACCCATGATATCGCCCATGTAGTCTTCTGGAGTTTCAACTTCAACTTTCATGATTGGTTCAAGAAGAATCGGATCTGCTTTCATGAAACCATCACGGAAAGCGTAAGAACCCGCCATTTTGAACGACAATTCATCAGAATCGACATCATGGTAAGAACCGTCGAATAATGTCGCTTTGATACCCACAACAGGGTAACCAGCCAATACACCATTCTTCATACGTTCTTGAATACCTTTATCAACTGCGCCGAAGAATTCTTTAGGTACTACACCACCAACAACTTCTTCAACGAATTGGTAATCTTTACCAGCTTCTTCAACATCAAGCGGTTCAAGACGGACATATACATGACCGAACTTACCTTTACCACCAGTTTGACGTACGAATTTACCTTCTTGCTCAACAGACTTTTTGATCGTTTCGCGGTAAGCAACCATTGGTTTACCAATGTTCGCTTCAACGTTAAATTCACGCTTCATACGATCAACAAGAATATCAAGGTGAAGCTCACCCATACCAGCAATGATCGTTTGACCAGATTCTTCATCTGTACGAACGCGGAACGATGGATCTTCCTTAGCCAAACGACCTAAAGCAATTGACATTTTTTCTTGGTCAGCTTTAGTTTTTGGTTCAACAGCCAATGAAATTACTGGCTCTGGGAATTCCATACGCTCAAGTGTAATGATGTTTTTCTCATCACATAATGTATCACCGGTGGTCACGTCTTTAAGACCTACACACGCTGCGATATCACCTGCACGGATTTCATCAAGATCTTGACGTTCGTTCGCATGCATTTGCACGATACGACCGATACGTTCACGCTTAGATTTAACTGGGTTATAAACTGGATCACCTTGTTTAAGCACACCAGAATAAACACGTACGAATGTTAAGTTACCTACGAATTTGTCGTTCATGATTTTGAACGCAAGTGCAGAGAACGGTGCTTCGTCAGATGCTTCACGAATCGCTTTAGTTTCAGCTTTATCGTCAAGGATACCTTCGATTGGCTTAACTTCAGTCGGTGATGGTAAGAATTCAATAACAGCATCCAACATACGTTGAACACCTTTGTTTTTGAATGCAGTACCACAAAGCATAACTTGGATTTCACAACCTAATGTACGAGCACGTAAACCTGCGATGACATCTTCTCTAGAAAGCTCACCCTCTTCAAGGTACTTGTCCATTAACTCTTCTGAAGCTTCAGCAGCAGCTTCGACCATGTTAGTACGCCATTCATTAGCAGTATCAACTAAGTCAGCTGGGATCTCACCGTATTCAAACTGCATACCTTGAGACGCTTCATCCCAAATGATTGATTTCATTTCGATCAGGTCAACAACACCTGTGAATGTATCTTCAGCACCAATTGGTATAACGATTGGTACAGGATTTCCGCCCAAACGTGTTTTAACTTGTTCAACCGCACGGAAGAAGTTTGCACCAGTACGGTCCATCTTGTTCACGAATGCTAAACGAGGCACTTTATATTTGTTCGCTTGACGCCATACAGTTTCAGACTGAGGCTGTACGCCACCAACTGCACAGTAAACCATGCACGCACCGTCAAGAACACGCATAGAACGTTCAACTTCAATCGTGAAGTCTACGTGTCCCGGGGTGTCAATTACATTAATACGGTGTTGTGGGAATTGTTTACTCATGCCAGACCAGAAACAAGTCGTTGCAGCAGAAGTAATGGTAATACCACGCTCTTGCTCTTGTTCCATCCAGTCCATTGTTGCTGCACCGTCGTGTACTTCACCAATTTTGTGAGATACACCTGTGTAGAACAAAATACGTTCAGTTGTAGTTGTTTTACCTGCGTCAATGTGCGCAGAAATACCGATGTTACGGTAACGATTAATAGGGGTTTGGCGAGCCATGATGTCTTACATTCCTAAATGTTATATTTAAAACAGGGCGCATCAATGAAATTGATGCGCACGAATATTCAAGCAGGCAACTTAAATACCCGCAAAGCCTCCACTTTGATAGAGAGCGATGTTGAATCGAGCTACGGTATGCATGAATATTCTCCTGATTAGGGACTGTTTTATCCGTTTAGAAACGGTAGTGAGAGAAGGCTTTGTTGGCTTCAGCCATACGATGCACATCTTCACGTTTTTTGATCGCAGCACCTTTACCTTCAGCTGCATCAAGCAACTCACCAGCAAGACGTAAAGCCATCGTTTTTTCAGAACGCTTAGCAGCAGCATCTACTAACCAACGCATTGCTAAGGCAGTACGACGGGATGGGCGTACTTCCATAGGTACTTGATAAGTAGCACCACCAACACGGCGTGCTTTAACTTCGACCATAGGACGAACTTTCTCAAGAGTAGTCTCGAAAAATTCAACTGGATCTACTTTGTTTTTTTCTTGAACACGTTCTAAAGCACCGTAAACGATACCTTCAGCAACAGATTTTTTACCATCTTGCATTACGTGGTTCATGAATTTAGCGATTGTTTGGCTGCTAAATTTTGGATCTGGAAGGATCTCACGAGCAGCGACTACGCGACGTCTTGGCATTTTAATACACCTAATAATATGACACTTCAGGATAATCCAGCAGTTTGTACAAGTGTCATGTACTCTACGCTGGCCTTACTATACGTCGCTTGAATTACAAATCTATGAAGAATTCAAACAAGCGAAACGCTAAAGGATTGCTTGTGCGAGCTTCCTAGAATTACTTCTTAGGACGCTTCGTACCGTATTTAGAACGTGACTGGTTACGATCTTTAACGCCAGCACAGTCTAAAGAACCACGAACGGTATGGTAACGTACACCTGGTAAGTCTTTAACACGACCACCACGGATAAGAACAACACTGTGCTCTTGTAAGTTATGACCTTCACCACCGATGTAGCTAGATACTTCAAAACCTGAAGTCAAGCGAACACGGCAAACCTTACGCATTGCTGAGTTTGGTTTTTTAGGTGTAGTCGTGTAAACACGTGTACATACACCACGACGTTGTGGACAAGCCTTCAACGCAGGAACTTTTGATTTTTCAATCAAAGTTGTACGACCCTTACGGATCAACTGATTTGTTGTTGCCATTTGGCAATTCTCCCGTTATTAAACAACCTCAAAAAGAAAAACACCTCTTTTCAAGGGCACACAATTGTAAGCCAAGAAGTATAAATGGTCAACATTGCAATACACAGCAAATGTTGACCATTCTTAGAATTAAATCGTTTTTTGAGTTGATCGATACATCATCAAAAATTTAACTATGTTTTGTTGAAGCAGGCTCTATATCAATGGTTTTTTTCTCACTCACAGCCTCTTGATCTTCATCCGCAAACAACTCATTTTGCTCTACTTTTAAAGCGGGTTGTTGTTCAGTATGCTCATGTTCAACAACATGTTGCTCAGCAAGTTGTTGGATACCATCCTCGACTTTTTCATCACTTTGAGTTTGCTTTCTCACATCTTCTTTGAATTGGACAGTGACATTGGTAATCACATTATTTTTCACATCATCCGATACAATCGCTTGATGTGACTCAGCACTTGTAGCACCCAATCGCTTCGGATTCGCCTTTTTCAATAAGTCTTCAGCTTTATAATAGGCTTCTAATGGCGAAATATTCTCTGATGGATGTTCATTTAAATAGAAACGTGCTGCCCCAAAGACCGATTGAGATTTATGTCCAACATCTTCCAAAAACCGCCAACTATAAAAACCACCCAATGCAGCACCAGCAACTGGCGTTAATTTTCCGATCACAGAAACTTGCGGAATACGATTCAGCCATCCCCATTTAAATTGGCCCTCCTCATCCACTAACCATTTTTTGACGAGCTCAATATCATTATTTGAACCCAATATTTGTTGAAACTGCTGTAAATCATGAGTTTCCAACATGGATTTAAGGGCTTTCAAAGCAAGCAACAATGTCTGTTTCTCAGCAACAATGCCTAGATCTATTTCTTTAAAAATAAAAGCAACAACGTCTTGATCAGTTTCTTCGGTTAAGTCAAACCCATGAGAGCGACCTGTTTGATAGATCGTTCTCAGTGCCAAAACAATTGAAGCAGGAATGTCAATCGCGGCACCCCATATACCCGTAGCACCTGTCACTAAACCCTGAGCAGCAGCCAATAGTTTATTTTGTTCAATCAATGCTTGGCTTAAACGTTGCGAACGCCCAGTATCATTGGTTAACTCAGCGATCGCGGTTACGCCAGCTTCTTCAAGGATTTTTTCAGTCATTGAGCTATTTGAACTAAATTCATTTAACCATTGAAATAAATAGTCTGAGACTTTTTCACTTAAATCAGGAGATATAAAAGTGGCCACATTATTGACTTTGGTGTAGTGACGACCCAACAGTTGGTGCGATAATTTGGGAAATTGTTGGCGCAACATCTGTTGCGGACTTTCATATTTCTCCACCTCAAACGAGCCCTTCAAACGTGCATTTCCTTCAATCACATTGGATGAATCAAGACCTGCTACACCAGAAGTCGTTGGGGCAACTTGTAATTTTTGCAATTCCGAACTGAGCTTTTTAGCCACTCCAAAGGCTTGTGCAAATAAACCCGAAGATGGTTTGTTTTTAGATTTTGTCATCAAGTACCTCTGTTCTATATTCTGTGCATTTCTAGGTAAATACTAGGTTGAATACAGATTTATCTCAATGTTTATCTGTATACTTTCATCGTGTTTCTGTTCTAGCTCACGGATCATTACGAATATTTACACAACTGAAAATAGACATAAAATTTGCCATAAGAAATAAAAAACCTTTCTGTTATCATGATGTCATTCACTCATAAGCCATTTTAATCATTATATTCTCCTCGTTATTGTTCATAGAGATGATAAACAAGGCTTAGTATTACCATAAAAGGGATCAGTAAATGAAACGTGTTGTAATCACTGGTATGGGCATCAACTCATGCATCGGTAACTCTTTAGAAGAGGTCACTCATTCGTTAAAAAATGGAATCTCTGGGACACGTTTTAACCCAACTTATGCCGAACTGAATTTTAAAAGCCATGTCAGCGCAGCCGCAGAGCAAGATTTTGATGGTATTGACCGTAAAGTAAAACGCTTTATGGGTGTTTGTGCGATGTATGCCTACAATGCTGCTGTTGCGGCTGTTGAACATGCAGGCTTAAAAGCAGAAGACTTAGGTGATAACCCACGTTATGGTATTGCAGGTGGTAGCGGCGGCGGTTCAACTGCTTCTGTTGTAGAAATGACTGAACTTTTAGAAACGAAAGGCGCACGTAAAGTAGGTCCGTTCTTCGTACCTCGCAACATGACAAATACCATTACTGCAAACGTCGGTGTTGCATTTAAACTTCAAGGCGTAGCTCACTCTATCGCAAGTGCTTGTGCAACGTCTGCTGATGCAATCGGTTATGCATATAACCTCATTGCTTTAGGTAAACAAGATCTTATGCTCGCAGGTGGTGGTGAAGAAGATCACTGGTCACAAAGTTTACTGTTTGATGCAATGGGTGCTTTGTGTTCTAAATATAACGACACACCTGAAACTGCTTCACGCCCCTACTCTAAAGACCGTGATGGTTTCGTAATCGCAGGTGGCGGTGGTTTCGTAATTCTTGAATCTCTCGAACACGCTCAAGCACGTGGTGCAAAAATCTTAGCTGAAGTTGTTGGCTACGCAGCAAATAGTGATGGTGCAGACATGGTTGCACCGAGTGGCGAAGGCGCAACTCGCTGTATCTTGATGGCACTCGAAGAAGCGAAACAACACGGCGTTGAATCAATCGATTATGTAAATACACATGGTACTTCAACTCCTGCGGGCGACATTACCGAACTTAAAGCCATGGAGCGTGCATTTGGTGAGGGTAAAGTTCCACCTGTAAGCTCAACTAAATCGATGACTGGTCACAGCTTAGGTGCTGCTGGCGTTCACGAAGCAATCTACTCTGTTTTGATGTTACAAAATGACTTTATTGCACCGAACATCAATGTCACTGAGCTTGATGAAGGCGCGCAAGGTTTCGATATTGTACTTGAAAAACGTGATGCAAAACTGAATACTGTGATGAGTAACAGTTTTGGCTTTGGCGGCGTTAATGCCTGCCTTATTTTCAAGAAGTGGGATGCCTAAATCCCACGTGAAATACACACGTAGGATTATCGATGGATGCACCTTCTGATGCTTTCTTGTGGGTAAAAGCATTACATATAATTGCTGTGGTATGTTGGTTCGCTGCATTGTTCTATTTACCACGTCTTTATGTTTATCATGCCATGAGTGAAGATGCGATTAGTCATCAACGCTTTGAAGTCATGGAGCGTAAGTTGTATCGCGGTATCATGTGGCCGTCTATGATTGCCACATTAGTGACTGCCCACTTTCTCGTTGAATGGGGCGATGCAACCCGACATTACCATGAAGCATTATGGTTTTATCTTAAAGTCGGCTTAGTCGGGCTATTGGTAATTTACCATTTTGTGTGCGGTTATTATCGCAAAAAGTTGATTGGCAACGCGCACTACAAATCGCATAAGTTTTGGCGCTTTTTCAATGAAATGCCAACGCTGCTTTTATTTGCTATCATCATTTTAGTTGTTGTAAAACCTCAGTTTTAACTGGGGTTTTTTCTTTAGACTCAATATTAAAAACCTAGATATTTTTTAAACACCATCCACCTTAGATTCTCAAAATGTCCAAACTTTGGTATCGATTAACTCAAAAATTAAAAGCGAGATTCATTTCAAATTTGATTGTTTTTTTTAAAATAAATGAATTTGCTTATCGCGGACTCACTCAAGCTGAGATTGAGATGGCTCGCCCCGTCTTTGGCAATCTTATCGACTATTCACAAGTTAGAATTTTTAATATTCCCTACTTACCGTGGCAGCCCGTCAATATTTTCATTGCGCCGAACGGCAACCTATTTGTACACCAGCAAAATTATTGTCCAGATTATTCAATCTGCCCAATTCACCTAAAAGCAATTTTTATCCACGAACTTGCCCACATCTTGCAGCATCAGCAACATACCAATGTCATTTTTAAAGGGGCAATTTTACAATTGGGTTATTATTTAAGCTTTAAAAAATACAATCCCTATCACTACCAATTTATATCAGGCAAAGCTTTTAATGATTACAACATTGAACAACAAGGTGATATTGCTCGCGATATTTTTCTGAAGAAAATCCCTAATATTATTTTGGAAAAATAAAAAGCCCTGTCATTTTATCTACAGGGCTTTTTATTTAAGTAAATCGCAATCAGCTTTACGCAGCAGAACCTTTGCGAGTTTCAGATTTGAGTTCATGACGGCTTTGTTGCACAAAGATTTGAAATGCAAAGCGCCCCTAATTGAGCCAAATTTAAGGCGTAACTTGGGTAAGTGGTCGACCTAATTCCGTAAATCTGTTAAGGACTGCCACACGTGCATGGATCTCATTGACTTGGCTATCAAAACTCCTTGCACTGAGTTTATCTCCTAATAATTTGATGCAATGCATCTTAGTTTCAACCAAACTTCGCCGATGATAGCCTGACCATTTTTTCCATAGTGTCCTGCCTAAACGTTTAATTGTTCGAAGTAATTCATTTCGCTCTAGCGAGCTACTCTTTGTATCTTTCCATGGTTTCGCATTTTTTCTAGGTGGAATCACCGCATGCGCTTGCCGATCTGCAATGACCTGACGGCATTGCTTGGTGTCATAAGCTCCATCGGTATAAACAGAGTTAATCTGCTCATCTTGTGGAATCTGATTAAGTAAATCACCAAGCACCTGTGAATCACTGACATTATTGGTTGTAAGCTGAACTGCTCGTATTTGTAGGGTTTTAGCATCTATACCAATATGAAGTTTACGCCATTGGCGACGATATTCAGGTCCATGTTTCTTGCGTTTCCATTCGCCCTCACCTAGAAACTTCATGCCTGTAGAGTCCATGAGTAGATGCAGCCCATCGCTACTTTTTTGGTAGCTGATTACAATATCAATATGCTTTTGTCTTCTACAAAGCGTGGTGTAATCTGGAGCTATCCAATTTAATCCGCAAAGTTTAATCAGACTTTGCACAAAGCCAGTGACCATACGTAAAGACAGACGGAATAAGGATTTAATCATTAAGCAGCATTGGATGGCTGCGTCGGAGTAGGTTTGATTTCGCCCTTGTTTACCGATGGACGGAGCATACCATTGCGTAGCAGGATCAAACCAAATGGCAATATTTCCGCGACTCATGAGTGCTCGGTTATATGCGGGCCAATTGGTTGTGCGGTAGATTTTGTGTGCAGGCTTCTTCATTTGAAAATTATATCGCTGAAAAACCCTTTACAGATAGGTTTGTGCAACAAAGCCGTTCATGACTATCATCCATTTCAGTCGTAAAATCTACACGCATTGCATCTTTAACAATTGTACCAACACGTCCTATACCAATTGCTAATCCAAACGCAACGACAGGAAATAAAATTACTGGAACTATCATTAGGCTTACCTCTCTAATTTGATTTATAGGTGACAGCTAAAATCGTATTAATTCGATTTAGATTGATCTTGCTTTTGCAACATCACTGTCCCGACACGACCAACAACAATTGCTAAAGTTGCGGCTACCACTGGAAATAATATAATTGACATATTCGTCTCCTTAAAAATTAAACAAGATCAAACTTGTTGTTCTTTATATTGCAATAAAATCGTACCTAAACGTCCGACAACGATCGCTAGAACTGATGCAATGATAAGAAAAAATAAAATTGACATATGTGTTACCTCTCTTTTGTTTATTCACCACATGCTAGGATTTTCACCACAGTGTACATGTGTTCACATTGATTAGGATAATAGCAGTGCACGAATGTACACTCAAGTGTCGCAAAGAGATTCCCGACGAACGGTATATAAAATAACCAGAAAAACATAAGCTATTGAATAAAATGTAATAATAGTTTTAAAAGATCATTAATAAGAACCCATTAAACTCATTTTCTGATTATTTTTTATTTTTTAAATTCATTTAAAGCTGGCTTTTCTCGTCATTGATATGTCATTTACACCTGAGAAAATGGTATGAAAAAACTCAGGTTGCATGATTAAAGCGATTCACAATCACAGCATAAGCACGAAAACACGCCAAAATACGAAAAACCACCTACACATCTTCGTATTTTATACAGAAAAACTTGTTATTTTTACGCAGTAAAATGTGCATTTAGTATATATTAGTCAACTTATGATTTCTCTTCTAGATATAGAATGTTTGGCGCCATGATATACACATGTTTTTAAAACTATACTTATATAAATCAAAAACTTGTATATCAGCATCAGTTAAGACTTAGGATTAGGTTTGAATGAAAAATTTTAAAATTGCCCTTGCTCAATTCTCTCCGCATATTGGCAATATTGACGCAAATACTCAAAAGATGGTTGAACAAGCTAATTTAGCGAAACAACAAAAGGCCGATTTAATCATCTTCCCTGAACTATCAACACTCGGTTACCCTGCCGAAGATTTGATAATTCGCCCAAATCTACAAAAACGCACCCAGAAAGCATTTGCTCAATTAAGTGAAGTCAAAGATATCGTTATGGTATTCGGTTTTGTAAATCAAACTGAAGATGGCCAGCGTTACAACTCTGCTGCGGTAATGAAGAATGGACAAGTTCTAGGAATCTACAATAAACATAACTTGCCAAATTACGGTGTGTTTGATGAGCGTCGTTACTTCCAAGAAGGTCATCAACATCTGGTATTTGAATATCAAGGTCACAAATTTGGTGTGCTGATTTGCGAAGACGTATGGTCATTGAATACAGTAAAACAACTCAGCCAGCTCAATGTTGAAACTGTACTCATCCTCAATGCTTCTCCTTATGAAGTTGGCAAACCACAGCATCGTATTCAAAGCTTGAATGAACTTGCAAAACAATTGAGCTTAAATATTGTGTATGTGAACCAAGTCGGCGGACAAGATGACTTAATTTTTGATGGTTCTAGTTTTGTAAGTAATAACAACGGGCAAGTTGCGCTCCAAGCGCCAAGTTTCCAAGAATCTGTTTATTTTGCAGAATATGATGCAGAACAAAAACAATTTAAAACCGCAGAAACAACACCAACTTTAGATACTTTTGCTGAGATTTATCAAGCACTGGTCATGGCAACCCGTGATTACGTTCAACGCTCAGGCTTCCCTGGTGTTATCTTAGGTCTGTCTGGCGGTATTGATTCAGCTTTGACACTTGCAATTGCTGTTGATGCGATTGGAGCAGATAAAGTACAAGCGGTGATGATGCCTTATACCTACACCTCTCAAATGAGTGTAGAAGATGCGACAGAACAAGCGCGTCGCATGGGTGTGACATTTGGTATCGCTGAAATTCATCCGATCGTAAATAGCTTCATGCAAACCTTATTTCCATTCTTTGGCAATAGTCCTGCGGATGCAACTGAAGAGAACCTACAAGCGCGTACGCGTGGCACACTGTTGATGGGACTCTCCAATAAATTTGGTAATTTAGTTCTATCTACAGGTAACAAATCTGAAATCTCTGTCGGTTATTGTACGTTGTATGGTGATATGGTTGGTGGCTTCTCTGTACTGAAAGATGTCTACAAAACGATTGTATTTGAACTCGCAAAATACCGTAATACACTGAGTGAAACACCTGTGATTCCTGAACGTGTGATCACTCGACCACCATCAGCAGAGTTACGTCCTGATCAAAAAGATCAAGACTCATTGCCAGCCTATGATGTACTTGATGCAATCTTATATGCTTATATAGAAGAAGATCTCAGCCAAGCAGACATTATCGCAAAAGGCTACCAAGCCGAAGTGGTAGAAAAAGTGATTCGCTTGGTCGATCGTAATGAATATAAACGTCGTCAAGGCGCAATTGGGCCACGTATTAGTTCACGTGCTTTCAATCGCGAACGACGCTACCCTATCGTCAACGGATGGACCGCGAATGACTGAACAAATTGTTTCTGAAAAGTCACAATTACTTGCTCAAGCACTTTTGCTTGAGCAAGTTTCATTTTATAAAACTCAACTCACCACGCAACTTTCTGCTGATTTTTTTCAGCAATTCATTCAACTTTTTTTACAACACGCACCCAATATTCAACTCAAAGAAGTCATTGAGTTAGAACAAATCCAAGCCGTTGTTAAACGCTATGCGTTTGAGATGCAGTTAGGCGCAGGTTTATTAGAGTTTATTGGTGAAATCGCACAAAAACTTCATGTCTTTTCTTTGCAGTCATCAGCACAATTACAGGATGTATTTTCAGATCAACAATTTGAAATATGGCTGTCTAAATTTTTAGAACTTGAAAATATTCGCCATTACCTAAACCATTTCTTAAAAGAAAGCCCATCGATTCAACAGCTCTGCCAATACATCGCAACAACAACACTGCAAAATAAATTACCAAAACTATTTTCACAAACAGATGAAGAACGAATTTCTGACAGCAAATATGAATGGCAACAAAAACTAAAAACCTTTTCCCACCGTCAACAACAGCGTATCGAACATAAAATAGAAGAAAGTATTGCTCGCTTTATTCAAGAACAACTCGTCGATTTAAGCCTACTTTCAAATGATGATTTAGAAAGCCTTGCACGTAATATTTGGGATGACAACAAAGCCAAACCGCTATCAGAGTATACCAAGCAAGTCACCCCACTCGATGTCGAAGAATTCTTTGTCATGATCTACGAATATTGGAAAGAATTACGCCAATCCTCATTCCTTCAAGATCTTATTTTATATGGCGTAAAAGTCTTTTATGACTTTTATAAAGACGAAAGCTTAGAAGATGTTTTCACTGCAATTGGACTAGAAGAAAGCGACCTTCAAAATGAAGCTGTTCGTTTTTATCCAAAGGTTGTGGCGGCTTTAGATGAACACGGTGTTTTGGAACCGATCATCACCATGATTTTAAAACCTTTCTATGAAAATCCCCAGACTTTAGCCTGCATCGAAAAACACTTATAAAAAATAATAGCCTGTCCATAAATGACTTATTGACGGGCTTTTTTAGCGCTCCAATTTATCATCCATATACAAATAACAGATAAAAAAAACCACGCAGGAGCGTGGTTTATAAAATGGTGGCTATGACGAGACTTGAACTTGTGACCCCCGCATTATGAGTGCGGTGCTCTAACCAACTGAGCTACATAGCCGTAAACTGTGAGCGCATTATCTAGGGTTCTACTGAGTAGGTCAAGCCTATGACTTTGAAAATACAAAACATATGCACATTTTTTACGCGCTTAATTTGCGATTGTTCATTTTTCAGCACAAGCAACAACACATATTAAAATTCAATCAATATTTCCAATAGATTGAATTTAAAAATCCAAAAAGTTAATGTGGTTCCGTTAATTAGACCACTCAATTCAGTTTTATAAGTGATAAATCCGCTCTAAATATTTAAATTATGCTGCCATTACTTTTAGTAAATGTTGATCATAAAATTCATCCGGTGTTGCCTTATTCAAACTTGAATGAGGACGTATCATGTTATAAAAATCCAAATATTCAGCAATTGATTGTTTCGCTTGTTTAACCGTATCGTAAGCCTTCAAATAGACTTCCTCATGCTTCACGCTGCGCCATAAACGCTCAATCATTACATTATCCATCCATCGTCCTTTCCCATCCATACTGATACGGATATTTCGCAATTTTAACTCATTCAAAAATGCCTCGCTTGTGAATTGACTGCCTTGGTCTGTATTAAACACCTCAGGACAACCATATTTCACAATTGCTTCTTGCAACGCATCTATGCAAAAGCCTGTTTCCATACTGATCGATACACGATGAGCCAGTACTTTACGACTATGCCAATCTATAATTGCACACAGATAGACAAAGCCTTTAGCCATAGGAATGTACGTGATATCTGTACACCAGACTTGATTAGAGTGATCGATGACCATGTTTTTCAACAGATATGGGAAAATACGGTGTGCAAGATTAGGCTTACTGGTATTGGGTTTTGGATACAAGGCATGTATTCCCATCAAGCGCATTAAACGTCGGACTTTACGCCGACCTATTTGATGCCCTTGACGCTGTAGCATATCTCGTATCATTCGACTGCCCATAAATGGGTAGTCGAGATGAATTTCATCGATCAGGCGCATCAAACTCAAATCAGTTGATGAAATCTCTTTGGACTTGTAATACAACGTACTGCGATTGATTTGAATCAATTGCGATTGTTGTCGTACCGAAAGTTGATGGGTCTTATCGATCATTTTTTGCCGCTCAGCTGCCCTATTTTTCTGAGCGCACCTTCTAAAAAATCAATTTGCAATGCCTGATGTCCTATCTTGGCATGTAGAGCTTTGAGGTCAATCTCTGGTTCTTGTTGTGCTGTTGGTCGTGAAAAAATATTGACTGATTGCTCAAGCAGTTGATTTTTCCAATCGATGATTTGGTTTTGATGTAAATCGAATTGAGTAGAAAGTTCAGCGAGTGTGTGGTCGCCTTTAATTGCTGCGAGAGCAACTTTAACTTTAAACTCTGCTGAATGATTACGACGTTTTCTTCGTGTCATGGTTGACTCCAAAAACAAGCATTTCCCATGCTTATTGGGGAGTAGATTATCACTTATAGGCGTGGTCTAAAATCCTAGAACCACATCAAAGTTAACGATTAAAATAATTTTTTAAGTTTGACAAAAACAGCAGATAAAAAGAGACCACGCAGGAGCGTGGTCTATAAAATGGTGGCTATGACGAGACTTGAACTTGTGACCCCCGCATTATGAGTGCGGTGCTCTAACCAACTGAGCTACATAGCCGAAAACTGTGCGCGCATTATCTAAACTTTTACTACACACGTCAAGCACAATTTTTAAAAAATCTGGGAAGTGGGCCTGTAAGCCGGGTTCTGTCGAGGACGATCATTCCTCTAGGCGTACAATCACTCGTACGCTCAAGCGACCTACCCGAATCCAGCACGGGCCGTGCCTCAGGATTCCTATTTGGTCTTGCTTCTGGTGGGGTTTACCTTGCCGTGAACTGTTACCAGACACGCGGTGCGCTCTTACCGCACCCTTTCACCCTTACCTCACGAATGAGGCGGTCTACTCTCTGCTGCACTTGCCGTCGGTTTACACCGCCCAGGCGTTACCTGGCACCCTGCCCTATGAAGCCCGGACTTTCCTCCCCTGTTTCAGTCACGGAGACCTCCACAGCAGCGACCGTCCAGCCCACTTCGTCGCGCATATTAGCAAAGTTCGAACTTAATTGCTCGATTTTTTTTGCGCTGTTAATTTTTTATATTTCTGCATGAGTTCATCATGTGATTCGGCATGCTGAGGATCCAGTGGAATACAATCCACTGGACAAAACAACTGACACTGTGGCTGATCAAAGTGCCCGATACACTCTGTACAAAGTGCAGGATCAATCTCATAAATCAGCTCGCCCATATAAATCGCTTCATTGGGGCACACAGGTTCACAGACATCACAGTTAATACATTCATCTGTAATATATAAGGACACGTTACCAGCCTTGTTGATGTTTACGTTCAAAAGCCTCAACCACAACGGGAGGCACAAATTTAGCTACATCACCTTTTAAACGCGCAATCTCTCTGACCAAAGTCGATGAAATAAATGAATATTGCTCAGATGGCGTTAAAAAAACCGATTCAAATTGTGGATCAAGTTGGCGATTCATATTTGCCAACTGAAACTCATACTCAAAATCTGAAATTGCTCTTAAACCACGCAGTACCGCTGTCGCACGTTGTTCACGGAAGAAGTTGACTAACAAACCATCAAACCCCACAAATTCTACATTATTTAGGTGGCTTAATGATGTTTTGGCTAATGCTACACGCTCTTCTAAGCTAAACACTGGATTTTTATGGTGACCAATCGCAATCGCAACAACCACTTCATCAAACATTTTTGATGCTCTTGCAACCAAGTCGACATGTCCATTGGTAATTGGATCAAAAGTCCCTGGATAAATCACACGTGTTTTAGACATGCGTTGTACTCTGCTTCAATGAGATAAGTTGGGTATTTTAACAAAAGTTAAGCATAAACGCGAAATTCCTAAATGATGGAAAAAGATTACGTTTTACGGCACAATAAGCACAATTGTGGAAGTTTGAATTATGGCGAAAGCAACAGTAGTAAAAAAACATAATGGTGGCACGATTGCTCAAAACAAAAGAGCGCGTCACGATTACTTTATTGAAGAAAAATTTGAAGCTGGCATGTCGTTGCAAGGCTGGGAAGTTAAATCCCTACGCGCTGGTCGGATGAGCTTAACTGAAAGTTATGTGACTTTTAAAAATAATGAAGCATTTTTATTTGGTGCACAAATTCAGCCTTTGTTGTCTGCCTCAACGCACGTCGTTCCAGAAGCAACCCGCACGCGTAAGTTGCTCCTTTCTCGTCGTCAATTAGAACACCTATTAGGTGCAGTCAACCAAAAAGGTTATACCTGTGTTCCTTTAGCCTGTTATTGGAAAGGTCATTTGGTTAAGCTAGAAATTGCACTGGTAAAAGGTAAGCAATTGCATGACAAACGTGCCACGGAAAAAGACCGTGACTGGCAACGTGACAAATCAAGAATGTTGCATAAGTAATAAAAAAACCTCCAAATCATGATGATTGGAGGTTTTTTTATGGCTGAAAAATTCATTTTATAAATGCTTTAACTTTAGCTCAGCCAAATATTTCCCAAATTTTCGTGCCGTTTCCAGATCGCCTTCAGGTGGCGTGATTTCTACGCTGGCATTATCAGACTGTGTCATCAAACCTAAAAAGCTCGACATACGGTTAATATCCTGTGGACTGCGCCCTGTCGGCATAAATGGCAATCCTGCCCATAACATGCCATGTTGCATCGCAAATAAATTAATTTGCTGCAATACCGCGAGCTTATCACCACTCAGCCCACCGCCATTGGTAAAACCAGCAGCCAGTTTCCCTTGCCATGACCGTGCTAACCAGCGTTTAGAAGAATCTTCCATAAACTGTTTTAATGCAGAGGTCAGACTCCCCATATACGTTGGGCAGCCCATGACTAAAACATCCGCTTGATCAAGCAATTCCCATAGCGGTGCTGCAACAGAAATCAGGTGAACTTCTGCACCAGCTTGCTCTGCACCTTGCGCTATATGTTGCGCGACTTTAGCTGTATGACCATAAGGACTATGATAAATCACACAAACTTTAACTTTGGGAGTGTCTTGATCAATAACGAACATGGAAAATTTAAAAACCAATGAATTGAATCAAGTTTAACATTTTTCTCAGATACAAGGCGAATCAAGCGCATAAAGAATGCAATTTATTGCATAAAAACAAAGGTCGCCATGCGGCCTGTTTTCGCATCACGGCGATGAGAAAAGTAGTCTTGCGCCTGTTGATAAGAGCATTGATCTCCTCCTAGAATCGTCTCAACCCCTAAACGATTGAGGATAAATCGAGCAATCGCATATAAGTCAGCTTGGTATTTCCCTTCAATCTGACCAGCGATAAAAGCACTTTCTAGTTCGGGATATTTATCACAAAAAGCCGCTTTTACTTCTGCACCAACTTCAAAACAAGGTTGGCTAATCGCGGCACCTAACCATGCCCAAGTCGGCTGTGATTGCATTTCATTGACTGTGTTTTCAACAATACCACTGGCCAAGCCACGCCAACCTGCATGAAGATTGGCAACTTCATTTCCTTCGGCATTGCCCAATACCACAGCCAAACAATCAGCTGTCATCATCATTAAGGCATGACCTGTACGCTGCGTGACTAAGCCATCACCTTCAAGCGCGGTAAATGGAATTTGTTCATTGATCGTATGACAAATGGTGCTATGCGTTTGAGTCATCCATGTCAGTTTATCCACTCCGAACTGAGACAACTCACGCAACAACACCATACGATGCTGTTGAACACGTTGCACATCATCATTGACATGCAATGCCAAATTAAAACCATAAAGATTTTTATTGTCCGTTGCAATCATTTGAGGGTGTTCAATTCGTGTCTGCCCAACGTATACACCTTTAGGCAAACCTTGTACAAATTCCATGCCTTAATTCCTTAACATCGTTGCTTAATAAGCCTCATTTTCACTACGAAGCACTTCAAGTAATTTAATAAAGTCTTCAGGCCACGGCGCTTCAAACATCATTTCTTCACCTGTGCGTGGGTGAACGAGTCCAAGTTTTGCGGCATGTAAGGCTTGACGCTTAAAATTACGCAACATATCAGTTAAGGTTGCTGAAGCCCCAGCTGGAAAGCGCACACGGTTGACATACACAGGATCTCCAACGAGTCCGTGCCCAAGATAGCTAAAGTGCACACGAATTTGATGCGTACGCCCTGTTTCCAATTGCGCTTGTACACGAGTAAAGTCTCGGAAACGCTCTTTTACATTATAGTGAGTCACAGCATCGCGCCCGCCTGGCAGGATCGCCATTTTGACACGATCAACAGGATGGCGTTTGATCGGTTCATCAATCGTTCCACCCGCAATGATATTGCCGTATGTAACAAGATCATAAACACGATAAACCGTTTTCTTTGCCAGTTGTTTACTGAGTGAAAATTGCGCTTCTAATGTTTTCGCAACCACCAACAAGCCACTGGTATCTTTATCGATACGATGCACTAAACCTGCACGAGAAAGCTCCGCAAGTTTAGGACAGTGATAAAGTAAAGCATTGACCAGTGTTCCTGAGGGATTACCCGCACCCGGATGAACCACCATGCCGATTTCTTTATTAATCACGATAATATCATCATCTTCATAGACAATATTGAGTGGAATATTTTCAGGTTGGCTCGAGGTTTGCGCTTCAAGCTCAACATCGAGTGTGAGTAACTCATTGCCTTCACAGCGGTACTTGGGCTTAACAATGTTACCATTTACCAACAGATGGCCGTCTTTCATCCACTGTTTAAGTTTTTCACGAGAAAACTCGCTCCAAACCAATGCCGCTACTTGATCAATACGTTGACCTAAATAGTCTTCATCGAGTTGAATTTGCAACGATAAACGTGTTGCAGTTGAGTCAGAAGTATGATTATCTGCATCGACAGATTCTTCGAGTAAGAAATCTGTTTCAGATACGTTTGAATTGGAAGATTGTGCTGAAGTCATTTGATGATCGGTACAAAAATGGTTTAATACAACCATTGTAGCTCATTGCCCAGAATAACAGAGGAGTTTTTATGTCGCTACCACGTTATAAAATTACGATGCTTGCACTATCTTTAGGTGTGGCATCTGCATTTGTGGGCTGTAGCAGCAATCCAAGCAAGAAAGAAGTGGTTGATAAAGGACCACAATCGAGTGAACAAATTTATTTTGAAAAAGCGCAAAAATCGCTAGAGCGCAATCAATACACTGATGCCGTAAAGTCACTGGAAGCCTTGGATACCTATTATCCGACTGGTCAATACACGCAACAAGCGCAACTCGAACTTCTCTATGCCAAATTTAAACAAAAGGATTATGAAGGGACAATCGCGCTTGCAGATCGTTTCATTCGTTTAAATCCTCAACATCCAAATGTTGATTATGCCTACTATGTTCGCGGTGTTGCGAATATGGAAATGAATTACGATAGCTTGATTCGCTATACATCACTACAACAATCACACCGTGATGTGAGCTATGTCAAAGTTGCTTATCAAAACTTTGTTGATTTAATCCGTCGTTTTCCTAGCAGCCAGTATTCGGTTGATGCTGCGCAACGGATGAAATTTATTGGTCAAGAACTTGCTGAAAATGAAATGAATGCAGCACGTTTTAATATCAAGCGTAAAGCATGGCTTGCTGCTGCTGAGCGTGCACAATGGGTGATTGAACATTATCCTCAAACGCCTCAAACGCCGGAAGCATTAGCAACACTTGCTTATAGCTATGACAAACTGGGTGACAAAGCAACGTCACAACAATACGTTGAAATATTAAAATTGAACTATCCAAATTTGGTCAAATCAAATGGTGACGTGAATTTACGTGCAGCACGTAAAGAAGGCAGTTGGGTCAATCGCGCTACCTTAGGTTTATTGGGTCGTGAGTCTCAAACTGTCGAAACTGAAGAAAATGATGTTAAAACTGAGCAACAACGCAGTTTAACCAATCGCTTAAGTTTTGGTTTATTCGACAAACCAGAAACTGAACAAACTAGCGAAGAAGATGCCGCAAATTAATCCTGCGATCACAATCTAGTTCGGCAAACAGGCAAGTCACCCCTTGCCTGTTTTTCATTTTCTAGTTACTAAATCACAGATACAATTTCCCCTGCAATACGATACTCGGAAACGTCACCCACAACCTGCGTGGTATCAAAAGAGTAACAAGGCTTGTATACTAAATACTGTATTTAAAGAAATACATAAAGTGAACAGGTTTTGTGGTGAGCTGCGATTATAGCAGCGCAAGATGCCTTTCTTGCGAAGCGTTGCTTCTCATTTGGGCAAAACCAAAGTAGGTCGAACCGAAGGTTTATCCTAAAATTGGATGAGCGCTAAACAAGACTCCGCTAAAGACATTTAATTCTTCTTATTGGTTAAACCTTATGGCTATTCCACAACATACGATTGATCAAATTTTAGATCGAACCGACATTGTCGATTTGATCGGTCAGCGTGTGAAGTTAAAAAAAACAGGAAGAACCTATTCAGGCTGTTGCCCATTCCATCAAGAAAAAACACCGTCTTTTCATGTGTATCGAGACAAACAGTATTTCCATTGCTTCGGCTGTCAGGCCAATGGCAATGCAATTCGATTCTTGATGGATATTGATAGTCGGAACTTCGTCGATGTGATGCAGGACTTATCAAATAAAACGGGCGTCGAGCTACCCAAAGACAACCATGACAATAAAAAACTTTCTTATAAGCGTAGTACCCAAGTAGCGGTGAATCCACCAACACAAACAACTCATAGTCCAACGCCAAATCCAGCCGTCATTGATGAACCAATTGATGGTCATTTTGTTGATATGGATCGCTACATGGATGATCCTTTTGCCCAATTTGATCCATCATTTAACAGGGATGAATATGTGCAGGAAGGAAATCTATATGACCTTTTGGAAAATGTAGCGCAATTTTATGAACGCCAATTACCCAATAATCAAAAGGCACAAAATTATTTTAAACAGCGCGGTTTATCTGCTCAAACCATTCAATTTTGGCGTTTAGGGTATGCACCCGAAGATTGGCAACATCTCGAAAAAGCCTTTCCTCAAGATATTGAAGGCTTGAAACAACTGGGGCTGATTCGCTCAAGTGATAGCGGTCGAGATTTTGATTTATTACGTGAAAGGGTAATTTTTCCGATTCGTGACCATAAGGGTCGAGTGGTCGGTTTTGGTGGTCGTGCACTCAACAATGAGATCAAACCTAAATATATCAACTCCCCAGATTCTGAAGTCTTTCATAAAAATCAATTGCTTTATGGGCTATACGAAGGGCGTAAACAAAAAGCCAATGACTGGCTAATGGTTGAAGGTTATATGGATGTGATTGCCCTACAGCAGTATGGCATCAATGGCGCAGTGGCGACGCTTGGAACTGCAAGTAATGCAGATCATTTAAATACCTTGTTTAAACAAAACTCACGAATCACTATCGCCTTTGATGGTGATGCTGCGGGACAAAAAGCAGCACGTCGAACTTTGGAAATCGCACTCCCCTTACTCAACGATGGACGTGAGTTAAAGTTTTTCGTACTTCCAAATGAACATGACCCAGACTCTTTAATTCGTCGTGAAGGTTTAGAAAGTTTCCAGAAATTATTACAACAAGCGCCTCTACTCTCTGACTTTGTATTTGCCCATCTGACTGGACAGCATGACATCAGTTCACCTGAAGGTAAAAGCTTAGTGATGGGAGAACTGCGTGAATTGACAGAATTATTGCCGAAGCATGGTTCATTTCGTTATTTGCTGACACAATCTTTCCGTGAAAAATTAGGTCTAGGCAAACGTTTTACTCCTCAAGTCAGCCATGATGCATCTTTATCTTTCAATATTCACACCAAAGATGAAGACTTTGCGATTGCAATATTAATGCATCACCCTTATCTGTATATTCACTTTGAAGAACTTCGTGCGGTCATTGATCCAACTGAACTCTTAGCCAAAATATTGGCAGTACTGAATACTGTGTTTGATGATTTACCTGATGATCAAGAGTTAGCAACCTATTATGTACTTGGTGCATGTAGCAGCTATGCTCATGAGCTTGCCGATATTATGCAGCGTACCAATATTCAGTCACTCACTGAAGCGCCTGAAATTGCAGATAAACTGGCAAAAGAATATGCTTTGGGACTACAAGAAAAATATTTAAGATTAAAACTTAAATCACCAATTTCTTTAATTGAATCACGTAATTTACGTCAGCAACTCAATGAACTAACGAAACAAATTAGTCTACGCTTATTGTCTTAGTCACAAGCTTTACTGTTTCGGCTTACGTTCATGCTCAAATACGTCGTGCAGATGTTGTTGTAACCATTCGAAGTAGTCAGGATTTTCAGCTTTGGCAGCCTCTCTTAATAAAATCGAAGTAGGATGCATTAACTTTTGACTTAAACGGTGGGCAAATTCTTGTAAAACCTGTTCAGGTGCATGACCATGTTGTAATGACTCTAAAGCATGTGCCAACTCATGCTGACTTATTTCTTCGCTATGTTGTCGATAGGCTTGAATCGTGCCACTTGCTTCTTTGACTTTTTGTTGGGTCATCAATTGAGTCGCCAATTGATTGACCATGATCTCGGCTTCAACAGCAGCCTGACGTCGTTGCGCTAAGTTCTCTTCAATGACGCTTTGTAAATCATCCACACCATATAAATAAACGTTATCCAATGATTCTACTTTCGGATTTATATCGCGTGGAACAGCCAAATCAACCATCAGCATTTGTTGATAACGGCGTCTTTTTAATGCGACTTTAACGTCATTATATTCAATCACTTGATGCAAACTACCTGTACAGCTTGAAATCACATCAGCTCTATGTAAATTTTGTGCTAACTCTGAGAAAGAAATAATTTCAACATCAGCTTGATGTGCAAGTTCTTGTGCCAATTGATCAGCTCGTTCACGGCTACGATTGCAAATAATGATTTTAGCCACTCCCATTTCAGCCAAATGTTTGGCAACAAGAGTATTCATCTCACCTGCCGCAACCACCATCACTGTTAATTTTTCTGGATGACTAAAGACCTGAGAAGCGAGCTGAGCAACTGCATACCCCATTGAAACAGCATGGCTGCCAACAGAGGTTTCTGAGCGAACGCGTTTCGCCGCATAAAAAGCATATTCAAAAATACCATTTAACTCTGGAGAAATGGTTTCGGCATCTTTAGACAGGGCTAATGCACTTTTCACTTGCCCTAAGATTTGTGGCTCACCCAGCATGAGTGAATCCAAACCACTTGCCACGCGCATCAAATGTGTAACAGCTTGGGCATTTTCGTAACGATAAACATGATGAATCAATTGTTTAACATCAATATTATTCACTTGGGCGAGCCAATGCAGGACGCTATCCGCATCCTCAGTTATGGCATACACTTCCGTCCGATTGCATGTCGAAACCACCACCATATCTTTAAGCGCTGGGTGTTGGTGTCGATCAAGCAATAGCGTGGCCAATCGCTCTGCATTGAAAGCAATTTGCTCACGGAGTTCGACAGAAGCTGTCTGATGGTTGACACCCAGTGCAAAGAAAGACATATCAGATCATCATTCCGCTAAATTTATGCTATTGTGCAACATCGGTGTCATAAAAAGCATTACTTTGGATCAATAAAAATTGCGTCAACTATATCGCCGTATCCATTTTCACGGCAAGACGATTAGACGGTATTCTACCACAATCTTATTGTTAGGTAGTATGAGCGCTTACGCCTCCGCACAAGCAATACACGACATGTATGCAGATCAGAGCTTTGAATACGCACTGAAACAAAGCATGGTTGCTGAATTTTCTCTCGCCTACGATGATATTCCAACAGCATTGCACAATTATACTGTGCTTGCGATTCGCAGCAATTCAACCACCATCAAACAGCGCGCGCTAGACATTGCACTTGAATATGACGATTTGCAAGCCGCTTTAGATATTGCCACCCATTGGGTTGAACAAGAGCCAGAAGATGTTCCTGCATTATTCTACTTGTCACATATTTCGCTCAAAACCCATGAATATGACCTTGCCGCAAAAACACTGGATAAGATTTTAAATATTGATCCAACTGCTGATTTAGAACAAATTTTAGCTGGGATCGCACCTGAACAAGCGCAAGATCGCAAGATTTTATTAAATGCACTCAGTGCAAGTAAAGAAAAAAACAACCCATCAATTTTGGCACTCATCGCAGGGTTAGAAGCACAAGATGGCTTATATGAACAAGCGCTCACCAATATTAATCGTGCACTGCGTAAACGCTCAAAATCCACGAGTTTCGTTTTAATGAAAGCCAATTTACTCATGGCTTTAGGTGATGAAACCGCAACTCAAAAATGGCTCGCTCAGGCCAGTCGCAAAAACAAGAATAATATTGATATCCGTTTAGCAGAGGCGCGCTACTACATTCAGCTCAATCAACAGCAACAAGCTTTTGATAAGCTGAAAGCGATTATTAAAGATCATCCCCAAGCCGAAGATGCCTTATTTATTGCTGGTTTGACCAGTATTGATCTCAAACAATACGAACATGCCGAGCAATATCTGGTTGAGTTGCGTCATTCTGAAAAATACCAAAATGAGGCCTATTATTACCTTGCAATTAATGCGCAACGTAAGCAACATTTTGAAACGGCAAAAGCCTATTACCGTCTGGTCGATGGCAGTCTATATATTGTTTCTCGACGCAACATGATTTCTATTTTTGAACAGCAACAACAACTCAATGATGCGCTGCGTTTTTTAACACAAGAGCGAGTGAATTATCCGCAACACGCCAGTTTCTTATATCAAGCCCAAGCGGATATTTTAAAGAAAATGGACAATAAAAAAGCTGCTTTAGCGTTGCTTGATGAAGCCATCAAGAATATTCCAGATGATCCTGAATTGATTTATGCCGAAGTTTTATTACTCGATCCATTTACCGACCGAGATAAGCTCGATAAAACCTTAAAACAATTGTTATTGATTGAGCCGAATAGCCCAACCTATCTAAATGCTTATGCCTATACACTCGCCTTACAAAATCGCCGTTTGAAAGAAGCACGAAAATATGCAGAACTAGCGCTTGAATACGCGCCTGAACAAGCATCTATTTTAGATACACTCGGTTATATTGCTTTTTTGCAAAATGATTTTGATACTGCTGTTGCGGTTCTTGAACAAGCTTATGGTCTGAGTCAGAACATCAATATCGGGGTTCGCTATGCCAAAGCGCTGTATATGCAAGGTTCACTCACGCAATTTAGCGATGTGTTACAGCAATTGAAACAAAAACATGCGAATGCCCCACAATTACAACAACTTGATAGCTTAATCTTACCTGTCACTGTAAAAAAGAGTTAAATCCATGCGTTTTTTTCCAAAACTATGCGTCGCAATATGTAGCAGTAGCGCGCTGTTTTTAACTGGCTGCCAACATTTAAGCCAACCCAAAAAAGTTATTACATCTCCCCAAGTACAGGATGAAAACAACTTCAGTTTGCAAGGAAAAATTGGCGTACGCACACCACAACAGTCTGGTAGTGCATTCTTCACATGGATACAACAGCAAGAACAATTTGATATTGAACTGACAGGCATCCTTGGTGTCGGAAAAACACAGATTCAGGGTAGATCGGGTGAGGTCACGCTCAATAGTGCTAAAACTGGTTTAATTACGGCAACATCACCTGAGGAATTATTAGAAAAAGCCACAGGTTGGCAAGCGCCTATTATGCATTTAACACATTGGGTACAGGCCAAACCTGCGACCCTACACGCGCAAGCAACCCGAGATGAAAACCAACGTTTAAAACAACTGATTGAAGATGGCTGGACCGTCGACTTTAGTTATAACGATGCCCAAACGCTACCCAATAAGCTGTTATTGAAACAAGCGCTTGCCGAAGATCAAGAAAACCGTATTACAATGGTCATTCAAAACCGATAGCTTAGATTATTCTATTATGATTAGAGTCCCTTCCCCTGCTAAATTGAATTTATTTCTTCATATCACAGGTCGTCGAGAAAATGGTTATCATGAATTACAAACGATTTTTCAACTGATTGACTTGTATGACTGGATGACTTTTGAAGAAACTAATGAAGAAATCATTCAAATTCAAGGCTTAGCAGAAGTACAACTCGAACAGAATTTAATCTATCGAGCAGCCCAGTTACTCCGCCCCCATGCCAAAAAACCCTGTGGTCTCAAGATCCAAATTGAAAAAAATATTCCAATGGGTGCGGGGCTAGGTGGCGGTTCTTCCAATGCAGCGACCACCCTGATTGTACTCAATCAGCTTTGGCAATGCGGTTTAAATGATCAACAACTCGCTGAGTATGGCGTACAACTTGGTGCCGATGTTCCCATCTTCGTTTATGGACGAAATGCATGGGCAGAAGGGATCGGTGAACATTTATCATTCATAGACTTAGCGCAAAAAAAGTTCATAATTTTAAAACCTGACTGTTTTATCAGCACTCAACAGCTATTTTCACAAAAATCATTGACAAGAGATTCTAAGATCACTACATTTTGCGCCTATCAGTTACAACCTTCTCTTTTTAGAAATAACTTTGAACCTTTGGCTCGACAGTTATATCCTGAAGTTGAAGAAGCAATGCAATATTTAGATCAGTTTGGTCTAGCAAAGCTTACAGGTACAGGTGCTTGTGTTTTTACTGAAGTAACCGAAGAGATGGACATCGCGTTGATCTTGCAAAACGCACCATGTAAAGCTTACGTGGTCAATAGTTTAGCAGAATCACCTTTACGAAATTTCGAAGTTATGCGTTAGGGGCGTCGCCAAGTGGTAAGGCACCGGGTTTTGATCTCGGCATCCGTTGGTTCGAATCCAGCCGCCCCTGCCAATTTTCATCTGTAGATAT
>NZ_KB849202.1:157582-230374 GCF_000367985.1 Acinetobacter sp. CIP-A165 | reverse complement strand
GTAGATATATGTAATACATTAGGGGCGTCGCCAAGTGGTAAGGCACCGGGTTTTGATCTCGGCATCCGTTGGTTCGAATCCAGCCGCCCCTGCCATTACATTATCAAATTTAGGGGCGTCGCCAAGTGGTAAGGCACCGGGTTTTGATCTCGGCATCCGTTGGTTCGAATCCAGCCGCCCCTGCCATTTCTTTAGACAGGCTTGTTTTATATTGATATTGATCAAACATATTGACAATACCGTATAAAACCATTAAAGTTCTGCCGCATTAGGGGCGTCGCCAAGTGGTAAGGCACCGGGTTTTGATCTCGGCATCCGTTGGTTCGAATCCAGCCGCCCCTGCCATATAATAGATTGTTTCTAAACTACCCGTTGGAAAAATTTAAAACTTTTCCCTTGCGCTCGGGTGAAGCGTTGCTTCACTTAATCCTCGCTCAGGTGCTTCATGCCCAATCTTGTCGTTTTTAGTGGAAGTGCTCATCCACAGTTCGCCCAAAAAGTCGTAAGTCATTTACATATTCCATTAGGAGCTGCTTCAGTTAGCAAGTTCTCTGATGGTGAGATTTCAGTTGAAATTACTGAAAATGTACGTGGCAAAGACGTTTTTATCGTCCAATCTACTTGTGCGCCAACCAATGATAACCTTATGGAAATCTTGGTTATGGCAGATGCTTTGCGTCGCGCAAGTGCAGGTCGTATCACAGCAGTCATTCCGTACTTTGGTTACGCACGTCAAGATCGACGTCCGCGTTCTGCCCGTGTACCGATTACTGCTAAAGTTGTTGCAGATATGCTAACAACTGTAGGTATTGACCGTGTTGTGATGATCGATCTGCACGCAGACCAAATTCAAGGTTTCTTCGATATTCCTGTTGATAACATCTACGGTACGCCTGCCTTGTTAGCTGATTTACATCAGCAACAACATCACAACTTAATGGTGGTTTCACCTGACGTTGGCGGTGTAGTGCGTGCTCGTGCTGTTGCAAAACAACTGGGTGATATTGATTTAGCGATCATTGATAAGCGTCGTCAAAAAGCAAATGAATCTCAAGTGATGCATTTGATTGGTGATGTCAAAGATCGTGACTGTGTCATCGTAGATGATATGGTTGATACAGCAGGTACGCTTTGCAAAGCGGCTGATGCACTAAAACAATTTGGTGCACGTCGAGTTATTGCTTATGCAACTCACCCTGTTTTATCTGGCAAAGCCATTGAAAACCTTCAAAACTCTGTTATTGATGAACTTGTTGTAACCGACACGATTCCTCTTTCAGATGAAGCAGCAAACATTGGCAAAGTTCGCCAAGTATCTGTTGCTAGCATGGTTGCTGAAACAATTCGTCGTATCAATAACGAAGAATCTATTAGCGCGATGTTTGATAGTTATCTATAATAGCCCAGCTTTTTTCTTAAACCCTAGCTTAGCTAGGGTTTTCTATCACTAAACTGGTCGCAAGTTTAGTCTCTTAAAACTCAATGAGGATATGCCCATGGCAAACTTCGTATTAAATGCTCAAGCACGTGAAGCTGCACTACAAGGGAAAGGTTCGAGCCGCCGCCTTCGTCACGCAGGAAAAATTCCAGCAATCGTCTATGGCGGTAGCGCTGAGCCTGTAACAATCACTTTAGAGCTTCGTCAAATCGTTAAAGCTTTAGAAAACAATGCTTTCTTTGAAGAAGTGATTGAAATCCAAATCGGTGATCAAGTTGAAAACGTTAAAATCAAAGCGTTACAACGCCACCCAGCAAAAAACACACCTATGCACGCTGACTTCATCCGCGCATAAGTGTTAAAGGCTTAATTAGTGTCAAATATTTCGCTAATTGTTGGTTTGGGCAATCCTGGAAAGGAATATGCCCAAACTCGCCATAATGCAGGTTTTTGGTTTGTAGAACAGCTTGCAGATCGTTATGGTATTCAGTTAAAAGCTGATCCGAAATTTCATGGATTCAGTGGTCGTGGTCAAATTGAAGGTCATGACGTACGTCTATTACTCCCCACAACCTTTATGAACCGTTCTGGTCAAAGTGTTGCCCCTTTCGCTAAGTTTTATCATATTTCTCCTGAGTCGATTTTAATCGCTCATGATGAACTAGATATGGATCCTGGTGTTATTCGTTTGAAAACAGGTGGCGGACACGGCGGACACAATGGTCTACGTGATATCGTTCCTCATCTTGGTGCTAATTTCCACCGCTTACGGATTGGAATTGGACATCCTGGCTCTAAAGAGCGTGTCGCAGGTCATGTACTAAACAAAGCCCCAAGCAGTGAACAAGATTTAATGGATGCAGCACTTGATCATGCCTTGTCTAAAGTGAAAATACTTGTTGATGGACAAGTTGCACTGGCGATGAATCAAATCAATGCTTACAAACCCACTTAAACTTACGACTGTATTGTTGAACAATCATACTTGCCATATTGCATTTTTAAGCGCAAAATGCGCATCGAACCGCCAAATAGCCCGCGGAAAACGTGACAAGTCAACCATAAGATATTCATCTTAGGTCTTACTCAGGAGACGCTAGCCATGCTATCTCGTTTATTAAAATGTAAAATTCACCGTGCAGTTGTGACACATGCTGAACTTCATTATGAAGGTTCTTGCGCAATTGATGGTGTATTAATGGACTTAGCAGGGATTCGTGAATACGAAGAAATCCACGTATGGAACGTCACTAACGGCAAACGTTTCACAACCTATGCAATTCGTGGTGAAGATGATTCAGGCATTATTTCAGTCAATGGTGGCGCAGCACACCAAGCTGATGTAGGCGATTTAGTGATTATTGCAACCTTTGGCGATTTCACTGAAGTAGAAGCAGATCTGCACAAGCCGCGTTTAGTCTATGCTAACCCAAACAATACGGTCAGCCACACTGCAAACTGTATTCCTGTACAAATCGCATAAGCTTTAAAGATTCCAAAAGAGCCAGTCAAAAATGAACTGGCTTTTTTATGCCTCAGCTTTTTCTACCGCAATAGCAGTATTTTCCCAAAAACATAAATACAAAAAAAGCCTAAACAGAAGCCCTCTTTTACTCAACCGCACTTGTAAAACAGCTCAATGCTTTATTAAATGAGTAGATAATAAAGATAATTTGAAAAATATGGATATTATAAAAACGCTGAGTAAAGTCACAGTCTTTGCAGAGTTGGATGTTGACCAACTAAACACCATCGCCAGCTATGCTCGTATTCTGCATTTACAAACAGGACAAATGCTTTATCAGCTCAATGACAGTGCCGATCATGTTTATATTATTGCCTATGGTCGCGTTAAGCTCACTACCGCTTCAGGTTTATCAACCTATTTGGGCCGTCATGACATCGTGGGGGAAATGGGTACCATTTCCAAACAGCCTCATCACGGCACAGTTCATGCCATCCGAGATACCACCTTATTCGCAATTCCGCAGCAGCCATTTTTAGACTTCATTCACCAATATCCAAACGTTTTACTGGCCTTGTCTCGGCTGATCATCGCACGCTCACAACCTGAACTACAGCATACCCATGCCATGAGTCATAACCGCACGTTATCTATTGTTCCTGTCACATCACAAATTCCAGCTATTCATCTCGCAGAACAATTGACTGAGCATTTACAACGTTGGCCACAAGTTCGCTTAGTCACAGCCGCACATGTGGATGCACTATTTGGCATTGGGTTTAGTCAAACGCCTCTCGACTACGGTGCAGATGACTTAAGATTACGCCAATGGTTAGCAAGCTTAGAAGAAAAGCATTGTTACGTCCTTTATGCTGCACATACCCATGACGATGAGTGGGCAAAACGCTGTCTACATCAGGCAGATCGCATCTTAATTTTAGCCGAAGCCAATCAGTCACCTGTTGAAACCCAACTTGTTGATGTATTAAATCAATATGATTGGCAAAGCCCGATTGAATTAGTGTTATTGCGCTCAGAGGGTGATCCTTCCCCCCATACATTAGGTTGGAAACAACTCTATCGCGCCCGTGCCCATTATTTTATTCATCCTTGGGCGCAGGCAGATATCAGCGCTGTCGCTCGGCAAATCTCGAGTCGAGGTCTAGGCTTGGTGCTGGGTGGTGGCGGTGCGCGTGGATTTGCGCACATTGGTTTAATTCGCGCATTGGAACAACTACATATCCCCATTGATATTGTGGGTGGAACCAGTATGGGCGCATTCGTTGCTGCTTTGGTTGCATGTGGTTTTGATAGTGTTGAAATGACTCATATTGCTTATGAAACTTTCGTTGCTCGAAATTATCTAAATGACTACACCATGCCTCGAGTATCTTTGATCCGTGGACAACGATTCCATAGTCGGCTTCAAGCAATTTTTGGGCATCGGCGAATAGAAGAGTTGAAACGAACCTATTACTGCATTTCAACCAATCTGTCGACAGGTCAAGCGGTGATTCACGATCAAGGCGAACTGGCAACGTGGGTCGGTACTAGCATGAGTGTGCCCGGTGTAGCACCGCCTGTTGCATGGCATGAGAATTTATTGTGCGATGGCGGAATTATTAATAACCTCCCCACAGATGTGATGCAAAATTTGGAAAGAGGTGCAATTATTGCCAGTAATGTCAGCTTAAACGATGATATCCGCATCCCCGGTATCGGTTTAAATGAACCCGATCAAAGTGCCCTGCTCAACTGGAACAAATTGATTAAAGATAAACTGTTACCTGCGCCACGACTGGCTGAAATTTTAATGCGCACCGCGACACTTGCCAGTGATACCATGATTCAAGCGGCTGCGATTGAACGAGCAAATTTACATATCCGTATGCCAATTGAGGGCATCGGTATGTTTGATTGGCATAAGCTAGATGAGTTAGTAGAACGCGGTTATGAACATGCTTTGGCAACATTACTGCCTATTCGAGATACGTTGCCATAATCCTAATACTTCATACTCAGTGTACTTCAATCTGATAATGATCTAATAAAGCGTCTAAATATTGATAAGTTTCAGCATCCAATTGCTGCATATAAACATTGAGAATTTTTCGACATTGTCGCTGCTTTTCTATCGGCATACGCCCAACGATATCGAAAGTCACTTCCCATTGCGAACGTAACAAAGAGGCGTAGGCGATGTGATGTAAAACCTGTTCATCAATTTGTGCAATTGCTGCTGCAACCACTTCTCTTGCTTGATCTTGCATATAGTTCACGACCACCAACATGTCAGTCCATAAATGACAATGATCTGCGGCAGCCACGATGCTTTGAATAATGTCGACTTGGCGTAATGCAGGTAAATTTGCAACATAATGCTGAGCCTGAGCAGATAGGCCTGCGACAACGGGCAACATATCCTCCCAAAGTTGATCTTCTTGAGCCGCCTGAATAATGGCATTGATGACCGTTTCACCTTGGTGTACGGCTAAATCCCCAAGCTCTTGTTTTAATTCATAACCAATATGGCTCATTAATGCCAAAAGTTTGGGCCAGACCAAACGTTGCGCTGGATCACAAATAATCAATAATGCCTTTTCTATACGTGCTTTCGGTATGACATGAACCAAATGATCAATGCGCTCTCTAGATTCAATATAAAAAGCGATTTCTAAAAGATCACTTTCTTGCTCAACAATCTGAGCCACATCTTGCACCACCTCATCAGACAACATGCTCACGAAGCGTCCCATGGTCACAAAATCACGCTTTTGCAAAAGCACTTGAGCAATCTCGATAATATGATGGGTGGTTAAGTAAACCAACAGCTCTCGTGCCAATCGTGGGTCAAGATGAACTGAGATTTCAGCAAGCGTTTCGGCGGATAATTTTTTAGCAATCCGATATAAATTTTCAGTGGATAGATGCACGGCAATTTGTGCCACAATCAACGGATCTAAAAATCGTTTAACCATGAAAACATTTAACCCATTTGGCAACCAATTGACCCAAGTTGCCAAGTGTCGAAACCGTGCTTTTTGCTGATCTTGTAATAATTCAATGATTGCAAAGCGAAACTGTCTGAGACTTTCTGGTGATATTTTTTGCAAGAAAAGCAATTGTTGTTCCGAAACCTTTAGGATTCGTGCAAGTTTTATAATCTCAGCATGTACAGCTAATCGCGTCATTACACTTACCTCTCTATTTTACTTTTGAGCAGGAAGCGTAGAAAAAAAGGGACTTGAAATAAACGCTGATTAATTTTTCGATTTTCTTCTAAAACAGTGTGCTGCAATTGCTGATTTAACCAAGCTAACTCTTGTGCGGATAAATGGGAAAACTCTTTAAGATTAATCACGGGTCGATGTATTTTCTGCGCAAGTTGCTCGAGATCTGTTTGAACTGCCTTTTCCATTGGCGATCGCCTCACTTTCTTGTTGTTCTATCTTTTGAGTTTATGCTCAATTTAGTTCTATTACCAATTTCACTGATTAATGGAAAATCTTGAAGCACGTCTCAGCATTATTCTTGATTGTTATAGAACGATTCATTCTATAAAAGTTATATTTTTCACGTAAAATATGACTATAATCAAAGCACATCGCTTCAGGGCGGGGTTAAATTCCCCACCGGTGGTAAGTTAGGCTTTGATCATCAATGACCTAATCAGCCCACGAGCTGGTATCGTGAGGGTCAGTGACATATTGCCCCTTATGTACTCGCAGATTTGGTGAAATGCCAAAGCCGACGGTATAGTCCGGATGAAAGAAGACGAAACCACCAAAACAACTTTGGTTTTTTGGTGTGCGCTTATTTTTACATCAGTCCTGAAATGTTCAACCGTAACCTATTTACGAGAGCGTTTCATTATGTCGAGTTTAATCCAACCCGAACTTTTCTTTTCAGCCCTTTCCCCTGCTGAACAACGTATTCAACACGCTTTAGATGATATCCGCCAAGGCAAACCTGTGTTGGTGATGGATGATTTTGACCGTGAAAATGAAGCGGACTTAATTGTTGCATCCGAAACATTGACTGTCGAAACCATGGCACAAATGATCCGTGATGGTTCAGGGATTGTCTGTCTTTGCTTAACTGAAGAATTAGCCGATCATTTACAACTTCCACCCATGGTCGTGGACAACTCAAGCCAGTTCAAGACAGCCTTTACGGTGACCATAGAAGCGGCACAAGGTGTGACCACAGGTGTTTCTGCGAAAGACCGTGTTACCACAGTTTTAGCAGCGACTAAAGCTGGTGCTGTTGCAAGTGATCTCAGTCGTCCTGGTCATATTTTTCCTTTACGTGGACGTGATGGTGGTGTATTGACACGTCGTGGGCATACCGAAGGAACGATTGATCTAGCCCGTTTAGCTGGCTTGAAACCTTCAGGTGTCTTGTGTGAATTAACCAATCCTGATGGTTCGATGGCTTCAGGTATTCAAGTTTTAGCGTATGCACAAACACATGACTTAACCGTGATTAGTATTGATGAACTGGTGCAATATCGCTTAAAGCATAATGTTTAATTAAAAAAATAGCCTCGAATCATCGAGGCTATTTACCTATTCAATGCTTATGAAACTTTTCGTTCAACATTGATCTCATTTACACACTCAAGCAATTCATTAAATTGTGCAATCTGCGTTACTGGCTGTGCTTGGATCAATTCTTCTACCGTACCATAGCCATAATTCACCGCAATGGTTTCAATCTGATTTGCACGTGCACCAATCACATCATACTGACGATCACCTACCATAATACATTGCTGCGCATCTAACTGTTCTTTCTCAAGAATATAGGCAATCAAATCTGCTTTATTGGTACGTTCACCTGTCAGCTCACTCCCATAGATCTCAGTAAAATATTGATCTAACTGGAAATGAACCAAAATTTGTTTTGCATAAATTGTTGGCTTCGCTGTTGCAAGAAATAAGCGATATCCTTGTGCCTGTAGCTGTCGCAAAGTGACTTCTACATTTGGATAGACTTCATTTTCAAATAAACCCGTAACCGAAAAACGCTCACGATAGGCAGCTAACGCTTGCTCAGCCAAGTCATCATCTTGTGTATCTAATAATTTTGCCAAAGATGCTTTCAGTGGTGGGCCAATGGTCCAATCTAAATCGACGTCATTCGCCAAAGGTTGATCGAGCTTTTCTAGCGCATAACGAATTGAACCATGAATCCCAGTTTTCGGGTCAGTCAAAGTCCCATCTAAATCAATCAGTATATTTTTGATCGTCATTCGTCCAATCTCTTAAAGCCTTACACAACGGAGTCGAGAGTTTCTCGAAACTTCCCTATACTAACGTAAATGAAAACATAAAAGGAAATTGCAGTGCGTCCGACCGTACTTTGTTTTTCAGGTTTAGATCCATCTGGCGGTGCTGGTTTACAAGCCGATATTGAAGCAATTGGGCAAAGCGGTGCACATGCTGCGATTGCATGTACTGCGCTGACCATTCAAAACTCTCAACAAGTTTTTGGTTTTGAAGCGACATCAAAAGAACTATTGCTTGCACAAGCAAATGCCGTGGTTGGTGATTTACCAATTAAATGCGTTAAATCTGGAATGCTCGGTACCACCGATAATATTGCGGCTTTAGCTGAATTTTTACGTGAACATACCGACTACCAATACGTACTCGATCCAGTGCTCGTCGCCAATAGTGGCGGTTCACTAGGCGATCAAGCCACGCTCGTCAAAGCCTTTGTTGAATTGATTCCTTTAGCCACGGTGATTACCCCAAATACAGTTGAATTAACTGCCTTAACGGGTATAGACGATATCGAACAAGCCACTCAAAAATTATTTAAAATGGGTGCAAAAGCGGTGCTGGTCAAAGGCGGGCATGAAGACACACCCGATCATATCCGAAATGTCCTGTATGCCGATGGTAAAATGATTGCAGAAAGCCATTGCCCTCGCCTAGAAGGACAATATCATGGTTCAGGTTGTTCTTTGGCAAGTTTTATTGCGGGACGATTGGCTTTAGGTGATTCACTCAAAATCGCAGTTCAACATGCAGAGACATGGCTATTCGGCGTATTAAAACATGCTGAAACACCTGTACCTCATGGGCAAAAGATTCCAAAGCGGTTTTAAACCGCTTTGCTTATCCATAAAAATTAAGCCAAGACTTTTACAAAAATCGATAACGGGTTCAATATCTTGCATACCAGTAGTATCGTATTTTCAAAAAATACTAAGTATGCCCTACTATTTTAGGCATATCTAAGACGCTATATGAAAATTTATCATTAACTCCTATAAACATATGCAAAATATTCAAGAACCTTAACTTGCTTATAAAATATAATAATTATCATTTTAATTTTCACTATATCCCTCATGCTGAAATACCGCCTCCTACCTAGCCTATTACCGCTTAGCTGTGCCATGACTGTCTTTGCAAATGATCAAGTGAATACACTGCCAACCATCACGATTCAAGCCTCAACAGCAGTCGAAAATTCTGAAAAAGAATATAAGGTCAATTCTGCAAGTTCTGCGACACGCACATCTACTTTGCTTAAAGATACGCCACAAGCTGTAACTGTGGTCAATAAAGCAGTACTTGAAGATATCCAAGCAACCCGCTTGTCCGAAGCACTTGATGTCGCGGGACTTGGACGAGCAAATAACTTTGGTGGACAAGGGCTAACCACTTTCACATCTCGAGGCTTTACTAGCGGCGAATATTATAGAAATGGCTTTCCAATTAACCGCGGTTATCCCAATGCACCTGATAGCTCAACCATCGAGCGCGTAGAAGTTTTAAGAGGTGCTTCATCAAGCCTGTATGGTCGTGGTGATCCAGGAGGTACTTTTAACGTGGTGAGTAAAGTACCCCTCGCCGAACGAAAAACAGTACTCGGTTTGAGTATCGATGATGAAGGGCTCTATCGCAGTACAGTGGATACCACTGGCTCTTTGACTCCAGATAATAGTATCAGCTACCGTTTAAATTTAATGGGTGAAAATGGAGATACTTTTCGGGAACATGTTGACTCAAAACGCTGGAACATTGCACCCGTAATTCAATGGACGCCTTCAGAGAATACCAAGGTTATCTTTGAAGCAGATTTCCTACGCAACCAACATGCTTTAGATCGTGGTTTCACTCGCTATGACGGTCAACAAAAACAATCTTTTGATCCCAAAGAATATTGGTGGGAATCTGGAAAAAATCGAAATCGACTCTATAACGACAATGATATGTTCCAATTACGCGTTGAACATCGTCTCAATGATGCATGGAAGTTGAATGTTGGTACGCAATATTTAGATGGAAATTTGCATGGTTATGCCGTTGAAGCAAATGGTGTAAAAGCCAATAGTCATGGCGAAATCATTACTCGAAATTATAATTGGCGAAATTTAGATTGGAATGACAAAAATATTCAAGCAAGCCTTGTCGGTGAGTTTAATCTGTTTAACCTAGAACATACGCTAGTATCTGGAATAGAATTTGAAGATTATGACTACCGTTCCTATATTATTCGCTCCACTGCACCATTTGACTTAAATATTCATCATCCCGATCGTACTCAGCCACTACCTGAATTAGTCAACGTCACCACACATGATCATGAACAACTGCGTAGCAAAGCTTTCTATGTTCAAGATCAAATTCGCTTAACAGATCGACTCAATACTTTGATTGGTTTACGTTTTGAACATTACGAACAGGATTATACCAATTTTATAAATCATTCTTCATGGTCAACTGATCACAATACCGTCATACCTCGTATTGGATTTACCTATGATTTGACCGATCAATTCACGCTTTATAGCAACATCAGTAAATCATTTAAACCAAACGCAGGCGCAGATCGAAACAATCAAGGCTTTAATCCTGAAGAAGGTATTTCTTATGAAATTGGTTCAAAATACGCTCTTCTTGATCATAAACTTTCATTTGAAAATGCGATTTATTATGTCAAAAAAGAAAATGTGCTGACATTAGATCCAGTGGATTCAACAAAAAGCGTTGCCGCAGGCGAAGTCACAAGTAAAGGCTTTGATCTCAGTTTGGTCGGAAATCTCACCCCAGAATGGAAAATTATTGGGAATTATGCCTATACCGATGCTGCGGTGAGCAAAGATAATAGTTTAACTAAAGGAACACGTTTAGCTAATATTCCTAAAGATTCATTCAATCTATTAAGTATTTATGAGTTTCAATCAGATGCATTAAATGGTTTAGGTTTAGGCTTAAACCAACGCTATATTGCCAGCCGAAAAGGACAAACTGCAAATAACACATACAGCATGGGAAGTTATGCGACTACGGACTTTATTTCTTATTACAATCTGTCATCGGACATACGTTTCAGTTTCGATATTAAAAATATCTTTAATAAAAAATATGATGATAGCGCGTTTAATCGCTATGTTTATCCAGGGCAGCCAAGAACAGTCAAACTTGGGATGACCTATAGTTTTTAAATACGTATATCAGTTCTTATGGAATCGATAGCAACTGATTGATACTAAGGTTTCAAACAGACTCTTATAAAAAAGGCGCAATTAGCGCCTTTTTTATAGCATCCGCAAATTATTGTGGAATACGTAACACCTGACCTGGGAAAATATCATCTGCATTTTTCAACAATGGTTTATTCGCTTCAAAAATTTTATTGTACTGGTTTGGATCACCATAATACTCTTTAGAAATCTTAGACAAGTTATCGCCTGATTTTACCGTATAGAACTTGCTTTCTGGTTCTGCTGTTTCAACCGTCATTTGATCATCAACTTGTGCAACATGATCAATATTCCCTACAGCAAGTACAATCTTTTCTTTATCCGCTTGGCTCTTTACCTGCCCTTTAATCACAGCGGTATCTGTCGCACCATTATATGTTACCGATAGGCCCTCAACACCCAAACCCAAGCTTTTAATCAAACCCAATAATTTATTTGCTACTTCCTGAGCTGACGGCTCAGCTGGTGATGCTGGCGCAGCTTGTGGTTCTGCTGGCGCAGTATTTTTCTTGCCAATACCTTTAACAAAATCAAAAAGACCCATTGTTATTTCCTCTGTAATTATTAATGATGCTTGGTCAAAGTTGACCTAATTTCTAGTTATACAGAAAAAAAGAATTGCTCGAGTTTCAATTTAAATAGGTCTTGTAAATATATGTATATTCTCTAAAACAACACTCAGTATATTTGGAATTTCTTATTTTCACCCATAAAAAAGCCACCTTACGGTGGCTTTGGATCGTTAAAAAGATTACGCAATTACATGTCACCTAATACACGCTAGCCATTATGTAATCAGTTGCAGCTTGGACTGTCGTAATTTTCTCTGCATCTTCATCAGTAATTTTAACGTCAAATTCTTCTTCCAAAGCCATAATCACCTCAACTAGATCCAAAGAGTCAGCACCTAAATCATCCGTAAAAGATGCACTAGGCACAACCTCTTCCTCATCCACACCCAGTTGTTCACTAATGATTTCTTTAATACGTTTTGCTATATCCATAAAATTTCCTTTTGTTGTTATGATTGAATACGTTATTTTAAATTGCATATATTTTATACACTTAAATAAACTCATTTCATATTCGGAGTTTATTTTTTCTTGTAAAAATATGTATAAATCCACTCAAGTAAAAATTAAGCACACAAAAAAGCCACCTTACGGTGGCTTTCGATCATGCAAGATGATTAAGCAAGTTTTTTGCTTACATAATCAATTGCAGATTGAACTGTTGTGATTTCATTTGAATCTTCATCTGGAATGGTGATGTCAAAGTCATTTTCAAAAGACATAACAAGTTCAACCAAATCCAAAGAATCAGCACCTAAGTCATCCATGAAAGATGCTTCGTTTTTGATTTCTTCAGCACGCATACCTAATTGTTCAGCTACAGCTTGCTTGATGCGTTGTTCGATATCGCTCACAGGAATTCTCCTCATTGCTTGTGGCGTTTTAATTTGCCACTAGTTTAATTGAATATTAAAATTTTTAAAAGTTTATACGTCGCCACTTAGGCCATGTATAAACCACCATTTACGTGTAAAACTGTACCAGTAATGTAACTAGCATTATCGCTTGCAAGGAAACTCACTGCATTTGCAATATCTTGGGGTTGACCTAGACGATTTAAAGCTACTTGATCGATCATTTTTTTACGAACATCTTCGCTTAACTGATCAGTCATTTCAGTTGCGATAAAACCAGGTGCTACACTGTTTACCGTAATCTGACGACTCCCCATCTCTTTCGCTAAGCTACGACTGAATGCTTCAATCCCTGCTTTCGCGGCTGAGTAATTGGCTTGTCCTGGGTTAGCAAAATGTGCAACCACAGAGCTGATGTTAATAATGCGTCCAAAGCGTGCTTTGGTCATGCCTTTCAATACTCGCTTAGATAAACGGTAAACCGCTTTCAAGTGAATATTGAGAATGTCATCCCAATCATCTTCAGACATACGCAATAACAAATTATCTTTGGTAATCCCAGCATTGTTGACCAATACCAGAACCGAACCATATTGCTGCTCGATATGCGAAACAAGAGTATCAATTGCCTCGCCATTACGAACATCAAGTACCGCACCCGTTCCATGCTCAGCAAAACTGTCTGTCAGTTTTTGCGCGCCTGATTCAGAAGTCGCGGTACCAACGACAAAAAAACCGTCTTGAATGAGTTGCTGTGCAATTGCTGCGCCAATACCTCGGCTTGCTCCTGTCACTAACGCAACTTTTCGTTGTTGTGTCATGCAATTTTTCCTTCTGCCACTAACACTGCGTTTAGGGCATCTTCCATACGTGCTTTGCTATCAATGGCAAATGCTTTTTCTATGTTCGGTAATCGCTTGGTAAGATTACTAAGTACTGTACCCGGCCCACATTCGACCACATACTGAATACCCTGATCTTGTAGATATTGCATGGTACGTGTCCATTGTACCGATTGGTACAATTGGGCAGTGAGTGCCTGACGTAATTGAGCAACATCCGTAGCGATTTCCGCGTTGACATTTTGTATTACAGGAAGGTGGGGTAGCTCAATGGCAGTTTGTTCCAAAGCGTCAGAAAACTGTTCTGCTGCTGATCTCATCAATGAACAATGTGAAGGGACAGAAACAGGCAATGCGATGGCTTTACCAGACTGCGCTTTTGCCTCAGCCATGACTTGCTGAACCAACGCAGTACTCCCCGCAATCACGACTTGACCTTGCGCATTGTAATTTGCAGCTTCAACTGAACCTTGACCTGCTGCAGAGACTTGCTGGCAAAGCTCAACAACTTTGTCATCAGCCAAACCAAGGATTGCAGCCATTGCGCCTTCACCTTGAGGAACAGCACTTTGCATCAATTTACCGCGTAAATTGACCAATTTCACTGCATCGCCCAGCGTCATTGCTTCAGCTGCAACTAACGCACTGTATTCTCCTAAAGAGTGTCCAGCTAAGTATTTCGGTACGATACCACCTAACTCTAACCAGACACGCCACAACGCAATACTTGCAGTGAGTAACACAGGCTGAGTATTTTCAGTTTGATCTAAACCTTCACCACTTTGAGCAATCTGCCAAAGGTCAAAACCAAGCGCTTCCGATGCCTCAGCAAAGGTGTCCTGAACAACACTAAACTGCTCTGCAAGTTCAGCCAACATACCTACTTTTTGCGAGCCTTGACCCGGAAAAACAAATGCTGTTTTTGTTGCTTGAGCTGCCTGCTCAAGTCGTTTAGTCGACATATAAAAATCCTTAAATTAGTCTATTGCCAATTTCATCAACACTCATGATTCTACATGAGAATGACGATAGACTCTTTAGCGATGCGGCAATTTAACATTGATTAAATCTTTTTATAATTGCGAAAAACAACAAAAAAGGGAGCTTTCGCTCCCATTTTTTTTATACTTTAAGCTATCGCTTAATGCATATGATTCAATTATTCAGCATCAGCTGCTTTAGCGAATAATTGACGACCACGGTAAACACCATCTTTAGTCACGTGGTGACGACGATGAGTTTCACCCGTAGTTTGGTCTACAGATAATGCATTCTCGGTTAAAGCGTCATGTGAACGGCGCATGTCACGGCGAGAGCGACTTTTACGGTTTTGCTGAACGGCCATGATGGCTCCTTACAAAGATCGAAAAAATGGATCAGAACAAATTCGGTTGTCTTAACTCAACATTATAACATAAATTATGAGCTAAGTTTACCCTTCAGGCCAGCCAAAACATCAAACGGGTTATCCCGCTTTTCTTCGACATCATCCTGAGTGGCAGGTCGATGCTTATGCTCACAAACATCATGTTTAGGAGATAAAGGCATCAACAGTAACAGTTCATCTTCTAGTAATGCGAGTAAATTGATCGATGCAGGTGTATCAAAATCACCTTTTTTCGAAGATTCACTTTCACCTAAAACGATGAAATCAGCATCCTCATCCAATCGCTCTATCAGTGACTCATCATCAATCAAAGCTAAATGAAAGTCTGAAACCAATTCAATTTCAACAGTTCCCAAACAACGTTGGCATTCCATTGGAACTTTGGTTTCAATATGTCCATCTAACCATATAATACGATGATAGATATCCATTGATAGCTTACAGTCTATGTTGATCAATTGATCATCAATTGAACCAACAGCTTCTCGAGCAATACGAGCAAAGCGAGACAATGGCAGTGTTCCTGACCATGTAAAGCCCTGTTCAGCCCATTTAAATGGCTCGATTTGGCTTGGAAAAGTATTTGCTGACATAATTAAGAGCGCGATTTTACAAATTCATCGGTACTCTGTCAAAGATTAAGATACAATTTTGCACTTCTTTTGACAGAACTTAGGGTAAATCAAGCAATGCACCTGTTGCAGCCGCAACTTGAAGTAACAACTTCATTACTCATTCGCACCCATTCAACCACTACTGCTGTGTTAATGCCAGATCAAGTGCAACATTTATCTTGGCAAAAGTTAACGACAGAATCAGAGCAGGTCGATTGGCTTATTTTACACTTTAATTCTTGGTTTTCCCACCATAATGTCACTTTAGTCAAAGGTGATTTTGAACCAGAGTATTTCCCAGCAACTTTGCAACAAGCTGCAAGAATCCAATTTGCGCATGGTTTCTTTAATAGTGCCCTGCATGAGATCAGCCATTGGACGATCGCAGGTGAAAAACGCCGTTTACTTCCAGACCTTGGATATTGGTATGCACCTGATGGCCGAAGTGCTGAACAACAACGCTTATTTGAACAAGTTGAAATCAAACCACAAGCGATTGAATGGTTATTTGCAACCGCCTTTGGTCGAAAATTTCGTGTGTCTTTAGATAACTTAACGGGCGACAGCGGAAATGGGCGACAGTTTAAAGATCATGTGTTTGCTCAAGTACAACGGTATTTTTCTGGTGAAGCAAAGCTACCTCGTGATGCTGCACATTTTATTTATTGCATTTGTCTTTGCACACGCAATGGATCACCATTACAACTCAATGAATTTAAACGTGAATACCTTGATTAAATGACAAAATTATCACATCAAACTCTTGCAACATGCCCACAACAAGTTTCATACTAAATTCAGCCACATAGATCAGGGAGTTATAATAATGTTGCATTTACATATTCATCCTGAAAATCCACAGGCTCGCTTAATCACTCAAGCCGTTGACCGTATTCGTGCTGGTGACGTTGTGGTCTATCCAACTGATGCGGCCTATGCCATTGGTTGCCAGATTGGTAATAAAAGTGCGATGGAACGTATTGCTCAAATTCGTGGTTTAGGCCCAAAACATCAATATGCCATCATGTGCTGCGATTTATCGGACATTGCAACTTATGCCAAAGTTGATAATGCAATGTATCGTTTGCTTAAAAATAATACACCTGCTGTAACCACTTTTATTTTGCCAGCAACAAGTGAAGTACCTAAACGCTTAATGCACCCGAAGAAAAAAACCATCGGTCTGCGTATTCCAAGTAATCCAATTGCTCAAGCATTATTAAAAGAATTAGATGAACCTTTACTCACCAGCACCTTGATTTTGCCGAATCAAACAGATCCTTTAGATGACCCATTTGATATTGAAAATCAGCTCGGCAAACGTATTGATGTGTTTATCGATGGCGGTTTTGGAATGTTAGCAACCACAAGCATTGTGGATTTATCAGGTGAAAATCCAGAAGTTATCCGTCGTGGGATTGGTGACGTCAGCGCGTTTGAATAGTGTTGTATAAAATGCAGCTTATTCAGAAAGAATCGTAAGCTGCTAAATGCCTTCAACAAAAAGGCTAGGTATGGTCTTTTAATTATGATCAACGTATTTAAATCAAGAGATATATCCGATACTTTGCTTTAGTTTAAAAAACTCTGAACACTCTGAAAGTATCTGTTTTTTTTCATACAACACGTTGCCATCATAAGTTTTAAAAAAATAAGTTGTGGCTGGCTGATCCTCTTCTATAACTTTCACAACTCCTTTGCCAATATCTTTATATTTGTCGCTGGCTTCTTTTTCCTGAATATAATCAAAATAACCGCATGTCATTTGATGATGTGCTTTTTCCATTTCCCCTCTTAGATTATCTCTATTTACGTTTTCTGTCATTGATTCAGTTAAAGTGACATAAACTAAAACATGAGGGTATTGATTGAGTGCATCCAGTTTAATCGGGTAGCCCGCTCGACTCATAGCCTCATTCATTTGCTGTACAAAAGCCATACTTTTGAAATGGTCTCTGGCCTGTTGTTCAAACTGCTTAGCCCAATATATCTCAGTCCCCCAAAATAGAGCACCAATAATTATTAGGCCCGTTGCAACAAATTTAATGTTCATATTACCCCATAATATTTCATTCAATAATTAATATTTTTTTTGGTTTATCTGCCAGCACATTATTTATAAAAACCATTAAAAATCAACAAAAAAATTAAAAATTAACATTAAATTAGCCATTTTCTGATAGATAGTAAGCTCACCCATATAGCTGTAAAAAAATTAAAATATATATTTAACTATTTTTAATGATTTAACGTATTAAAAGTTAAAAAAATCAGACAATCGCTGTTTCTGAAAACCCTGTTCATCAAAATTTTCTGGGCTTAACCATTGTTGATAAACTTGTTCCAAAGCTGACCATTCTTCATCAAGAATCGAAAACCATGCTGTGTTGCGATTTCGACCTTTTACAATCCGATCCTGACGAAATAGACCTTCATACTGAAACCCAAAACGCAATGCAGCTGCTTTTGATGGTGCATTGAAATCATCACATTTCCATTCCACACGTCTAAAACCCTGTTTAAAACATTGTTGTAATAATAAAAATATCGCTTCAGTCGATGCTTTTGATTTTTTCATCTTATGTGAAAAGTAAACATTACCGATTTCAATCGCACCATGTTCAAGTCTTGGATTTAATAACGCAATCCAGCCCTGTACCTCACCATCGACTTCGATCAAAAAATGGATGGAATCTTTAAAATTAAATAAATTATGCAAAGCATCTTTTATAACATCTTGGCTCTGTGGTGCCGAATAAGGCAGATAAGTCCAACATCCATCATTCGGTTCTGTTGAAACACACGCCCACATTTGACTGAGGGCTTGGTCGGACACGCCACCAGCAATATCGATCAAGTTAACGTATTGTCCGTTTAAATCGCCAGCAATTGACCGAGCAGATACATGATTTTCAATTGAAAGGCCAATTTTTTGTCCAAGTTGATTTTGTTGCGTGCTTAAATAATGTTTCATAATATTTTATCATTTAAAGAAAATGAGGTTTTCGTCGCTAATTTAAGCATAATTTTTCCCTTACCAATATAATTTTGCATAAATCTAGAAAATACCCTGAGAACTTTAAGGTTTTTGTAAGTGAGTAATTTATTAAATTTGCTATTTCGATTAGAATAGCCGTGCTCTTAGTAGTATGTGTCATCCCTTGATCACAAAAACGATCCCTTCATGCTTTTGAAAATTCGCGTGGCTTATAACGGTAATGAATCAAATCCTATCTTCCTCTCTGGAGTTAACTCCTTCCATTCGTGTGCTTGACGAGTGGCATGACACCATACCTGAAGATTTGTATATACCGCCTGCTGCATTCGAAATCTTATTGGAACAATTTGAAGGGCCTTTGGACTTTCTCATTTATCTGATTCAAAAAAATGGCTTTGATCTGTTACACATAGATATTGCACCGATTGCGACTCAGTATCTTAGCTATATGGATAGCATGAAGTCATTGAATATTGAACTGACGGCTGATTATATGGTGATGGCGGCTCTGCTTGCTGATTTAAAATCACGTTTATTATTGCCCAAAGCCACGGTTGTTGATCAATTTGAAAAAGATCCTAAACAAGAGCTGATCGATCGTTTAGAAACCTATTTACGCATAAAACAAGCTGCTGAAAGATTAGGTCAAATGCCGATCTTTGAACGCGATACCTTTAGCGCAAATGTCAGTATTGGTCATATTGCACCCATTTACGAAGGTTATGATGTCGAAGCTTTACGCGATGCAATATTCTGTGTATTTAACCGTCCTGAGCCAATAACACATGTTGTGGCACAAGAACCTGTTTTACTCGAAGAACGTATTGCCTTTATCCAAAACCAACTTGCATCTGGTGAGGCATTGAGTTTTATTGAATTACTTAACCCACAACAAGGCCGCATGGGTATGGTTGTGACCTTTATGGCGGTGCTAGAACTCACACGTCAGCAAAAAATTCAAATTATTCATACAGGAATTGAAGCACCGTTAACTGTTCAAGGCGTTGCAGCATGAGTTTAGATCAATTGGACTCAAATGAAGGTATGTCGCTTGAAGACATTCATCATGATGTTTTATTGCAAATTGAAGCAATTTTATTCGCCAGTGACTCACCAGTCTCACTTGCACGACTAAAAGAAGCATTTCAAAACCAATATAATAAGCAACAGTTACGTCAGTTTCTGCAACAATTGGCTATGTTACAACATGGTCGCTCCATAGAATTGATTGAAACGGTACAAGGGTTTCGTTTTCAGGTACGTGCAAAGTATAGAAATATCATTACGCAAGTTTGGCCAGAACGCCCAACTAAATTGTCACCGTCATTACTCGAAACAGTCGCAGTGATTGCGTATCATCAACCCGTCACACGTGCCGATATTGAACAAATTCGTGGTGTATCAAATAATAGTCAGATTTTAAGAACGCTTTTTGACTGGAACTGGATCAAAGAAGCTGGTTTCAGAGATTTACCTGGAAGACCTGCGTTGTTAGTTACAACGCCCCAATTTTTAAATGCATTTGGTCTAGCCTCGCTAGGTCAACTGCCTCCCCTACAGAACGCCAAGGAAGCATTCATGACACTCGACGCACATGCGCCGAAGTCTTGATAAGGTGAACTGTTGATCATTATGTCTAAGGTTGTGCTGTCATGAGTGAAAAATTACAAAAGGTATTAGCGAGGGTTGGGCTAGGCTCACGTCGCTATATGGAAGAAGTTATTGCTGCTGGTCGTGTCAGCATCAATGGTCGTATTGCACAGGTTGGTGAGCGTATCGAACCGACGGATGAACTGCGTATTGATGGTCGTAAAGTCCAATTCCAAATTGAAGATGAAATCCGTCGTCGTGTTTTGGTTTACTACAAACCTGAAGGCGAAATTTGTTCACGTAATGATCCTGAGAATCGCCCAACTGTTTTTGAACAGTTACCACAAATTGCCAATGATCGTTGGGTCATGGTCGGTCGTCTGGATATAAACAGTACTGGTTTATTGTTATTTACCAATGATGGTGAGCTTGCCAATCGTTTGATGCATCCATCCAATGAAATTGAACGTGAATATGCGGTACGTGTCATGGGTGAAGTGACACCGCAGATTCGCAACAATATGCTCAAAGGTGTAGAGCTTGAAGATGGTCCTGCCAAATTTGAATCATTCACTGATATTGGTGGTGATGGGATCAACCGTTGGTATCAAGTTGTGGTCAAAGAAGGTCGTAACCGTGAAGTGCGCCGTATTTTTGAAACACAAAGTTTAAAAGTCAGTCGTCTACTGCGTACCCGTTACGGTACAGTGATTTTACCGCGTGAATTGCGTACAGGTCGCTGGATGGAATTGGATAAAGGCGATATCGATAATCTTGCAAAATCTGTTGAATTGAAACCACGTCAAGGCACCGGTTTATTTGGTATGGCCAAACGTCGTAGTGACAGAATGATTGAAAAACCAATGGCTGCACGTCGTGGTGGTTATTTACGTCAACAACGTCGTGATGATGAACAACCAGAACAACGCCCGAACAGCAATACTAAAAATCAAAATACCAGTGACCGTAAACCTCTTGGTATCAGTAAAGGCTTTAAGAAGTTTTAAGACTTTACCTTGATAAAAAAACGCTCAAATTTGAGCGTTTTTTTATATCTCTGCTAGCGATTAGATATGATGCCTTGTGGAATCGCATTCAACAATTTTTGCGTGTATTCATGTTGAGGATGTAAATACAGCTCATCTGAATCCGCAATTTCAACGATCTCGCCATGATTCATCACCATCACTTGATCCGAAATATATTTCACAACTGATAAATCGTGTGAAATAAAAATATAACTCAAACCAAACTCATCCTGTAAATCTTGCAACAAGTTCAACACCTGAGCCTGCACTGACACATCAAGCGCAGATACCGACTCATCACAAATCAAAATCTCAGGTTTTAATGTTAAGCAACGTGCAATCGCAATGCGTTGACGCTGACCACCTGAAAACTCATGTGGATAACGATCATAAGCTTGATCAGGCAAACTGACTTTCTCTAAAAGTGCTAATGCGATTTTTTTACGTTCAGCATCATTTTCACCGATCCCATGAATGCGCATTGGCTCAAGTAAAATCTGCCCAATGGTAAAGCGTGGATTAAGCGAGGCGTATGGATTTTGAAAGATGATTTGTATCTTCCGCTGGTAGAGCGCAAATTCTTTCTCCGTCATAGAAAGAATATCTTTCCCATCAATCAATACTTGCCCGCCCGTGGCTTCATGTAAACGCATCAGCAATAAGCCAATTGTGGTTTTTCCTGAACCCGACTCTCCCACCAACCCCAAAGTTTTACCTTTTGCTAGTTGGAAAGAGACACCTTTTACCGCCTGAAACTCCTCATGCCCCCATAAACCTTTACGGCTATAAAAAGACTTCTTCAAGTCTTTAACATCCAGTACGATTTTCTCTAGACCTGTAATCCCTCGCGTTCGTTCTTGAAGATGAAGGGTGGACAGATTAATCGCTTCAACCAGTTGCCCATTTTCCTGTTTCATAAAATCGCTGGTGACAGGCAAGCGATATGGACGCGATGAAAGTTGAGGACGACAATGCAAAAGTGCGCGTGTATAAACATCGTTAGGTTGTTCAAGCACTTGTTTCACATCACCACTTTCTCGAATTTCACCATGTCGCATCACAATCACTTCGTCAGCAATTTCACCGACCAAAGCTAAGTCATGTGTGATAAATAACATCGACATTTCATGACGCTGACGTAAAGATTCGAGCAAATCAATAATTTGCTTTTGAATCGTTACATCCAAAGCAGTCGTCGGTTCATCGGCAATCAAGAGCTTTGGTTCACAAGCAATCGCCATCGCGATCATAATACGTTGTTGTTGACCTCCCGACAGCTGACTTGGATAGGCATCAATCTTGCTCTCGGGTGAAGGAATCCCCACTTCATTCAATAATTCCAAAACACGGATTCTTGCCTGCTTTCTCCCCATGCCAAGGTGAATACGAAGCACTTCAGCAATTTGATCCCCTACTGTAAACACAGGATTCAATGATGACATTGGCTCTTGGAAAATCATGGCAATGTCTTTGCCACAAATACCCCGAATCTCTTTCGCGGAGAGATTGAGTAAATCTTTACCTTCAAAGATAATTTTACTTTGCTCAACGACTTGGCTTTGTCCTTTGGGTAGCAAGCCCATGACTGCAAGCGAAGTGACAGACTTACCACTGCCAGACTCACCCACTAAGGCAACAGTCTTGTTTTTAGGAATCGAAAATGAAATCCCTTTGACTGTTTCAATCCACTGTTTATTCTCACCTTTAAAACTAACGCGAAGATTTTCTACATTTAATAGCAGTGTTTCATTATTACCTATCATCTCATTTCACTCCGCTATTTCAGTTTCGGGTCTAATGCATCACGCAATGCATCGGTGAACATTGAAAATGCCGTGACTAACACTGCCATGGCGATCGATGCCGCTGCCAATTGCCACCATTTGCCTAGAATTAACTCAGTTTGTGCTTCATTCAACATGCTTCCCCAAGACACCACACCCACTGGAACGCCAAAACCAAGGAAGCTCAGAATCACTTCGGATTTGATAAATGCCACCACAAGAATAGATATTTGCACTAAAGCAATATGACTGACATTGGGAAAAATATGCACAAACATACGGCGCGAATGGCTCACACCAATCGCCTTAGCAGCCAGTACATATTCACGAGATTTGTGCTTCATATATTCAGCACGAATCAAGCGAAACACGCCTGTCCAGCCCGTTAAACCTAAAATGAGTACAATCGAAAGTACCCCTTTTTGTTGAAGAACCGCCGCAACGGCTAACACCAATAACAGATAAGGAATTGAGGTAAAAATATTGTAGAACCAGTTCAGTACATCATCGACCCAACCACCAAAATAGCCTGCAATCGCCCCTAAACCCGTACCAATCACTACTGCCAATAAAGCAGATAGCAATCCAACGAGGATCGATGTTTCCGCACCTTTGATGGTTTTGAGTAAAATGTCTTGCCCCCACTTATCAGCACCAAAAGCGAGTGTAGTTTTTAATTCTTGGCTATGATCGAGTAAATGCTCACCCAATTGCTGATCAATGGCTTGCATATCTGCTGCTAAAGGGTCTGTCACCCCATAGTAATCAATTGGAGTTTCGGTGATCTGCTCATTCGCAATTTGAATATTCAATTCACGAATAATCTCTTTTAAAGGATCTACAGGGTTTTCAGGTAAAGCTTGCAACGGTTCTGATTTTTTCTCAGTAATCCGTTCCTCAACATCAGCACCGATAAAAGTAGGTGCTGCATAACTCACCGCAACCTCTTTATTCCAATTCGATGCAACCACACCTGTTACCGACAAAACCAATACGATGAAATAACTCAGCACGACGAGTAGTGAAACCATTGCAATACGATCCGCTTTTAAGCGCTGCACAGCCAACTGCCAGAGTCCAGACGAAGTTGCGTCAGACTGAGCAGATGCCTTTCTTTTGAATAATATATTCAGCATATTGCACCTACTTCAACTGTACGCGCGGATCGATTAATTTATAAATCAGATCAGCTATTAAGTTAAAACACATGGTCGCAGCAGCGATGTACACAGTAATCGCTTTAATGACGGGAAAATCACTCCGCTCCACCGCAATAATGACTTCGCGACCAATACCTGGAATACCAAAAAAGCGTTCAATTAAAAACGCACCGATCAGTAATGCAGGCAAGGTTGCCATCACATCGGTCACGATCGGGATGGATGCATTTCGTAATACATGCACACCAAAGATGCGATGTTCACCCACGCCTTTGGCGCGTGCGGTACGGACATAATCCTGATTGACTTCATCCAAAATAAAGCTGCGATAGAGTCTGAGTGTTGGTGCAATACTCACCACCAGCATGATCAAAATCGGCAGTAACGCATATTTAAATAAGTTTTCACTAAAACTATCGCTCCAGCCCTGCACTGGAAACCAACCCAATTGATAAGCAAAGAAATATTGGAAAACAATGATATAAACTAAAATACTGATCGACATACCGATGGTGCATAACATCATCACCATCCGATCAGTCAAACTGCCTCGTACTGAGGCAACTGCTAAAGCCAAAATGATCGAAATAATCGTTTGTAAAATCGTCAGTGGAATCAAGATGGTCAGCGATGGCCCTAAACGTGTCGTAATAATCTGGGAGACTGACTCACCGGTACTCCAACTCACGCCATAATCAAAGGTTAAAATTTGCTGAATAAAAATCCAGAGTTGCACATAGTAAGGCTGATCAACCCCGAGCTGCTGACGAATATTTTCAATTTGCTCTGGATTCGACATTTTCCCTGCCAAGATATAAGCAGGATCCCCCCCCACCCAATTGAACAAGAAAAAGATCAGCAGCACGACACCCAGCATGGTTGGGATCATCTGCCATATGCGACGTACAATATATGCCAGCATAAAGATGCCCCTTATTTAATTCGTTGACCTGAAATTTCATTGAAAAATGCAGTGTTATTGGGTTTACGTCCAAGAAACGTTTCAACCAATGTTTGTGCAGGTTTTTGACTACCTTGAGATAAAATGGTTTCGCGATAACGCTGTCCAACCTCGGCATTGTTCAAGTTATTGCCAAAGGCTGACAACATATCTAAGGCAATGACCTCAGACCACATATAGCCATAATAGCTACTTTGATAACCGCCCATAATGTGCCCAAACTGACCTGGAAATTGTGTCGTGGGTACATAACCCAATGCCGTTGCACCCTCCATTTTCCCCCATAGGTCAAGGGGTTGTACCTTCAAAGCATCAACACCATGTAGTGCCATATCGTACTGGGCATATAATGTTTGACGCGCATAATGCAGACCACGCCCATAGCCATGTACTGCATTTAGTTTCTCGATCAAGGCATCATCGACTCGTGGACAAGCTGGTTTGCAATAATCTGCGACTTTTGACAGGGTTTCTTTACGTCTCGCCCACTCTTCATACATTTGTGACGGCGCTTCAACAAAGTCACGCTCTACACTCGTTCCAGCTTGTGATGCATAACGCGTGTCTGACAAAATGCCATGCAAAGCATGTCCAAACTCATGTACGAAGGTTTCCAACTCATCACTATTCAGCCCCTTGCGATTAAAATTGGTGACCAATGCTGAGATTGGTTTACGCTCAGTTAAACGACTTCGTCCAAAAACACTCCAAACCGCAGCATGGCCATACTTGCCTTCCCGTGGAAATTTATCCATGTATAAGCCGCCAATTAATTGCTTTGTTTTCGCGTCAACCACATCGTAATACTCGACTTCGTCTTGCCAAACTTCTACATTTACTGGCTTAAATTCAATCCCATATAAATCAGATGAAATAGCAAATAACCAATCTTGCGTCGCTTGTGTAGGGAAAAATTCCCGCAAGTTTTCCTGATCAATTTGATATTTGGCTTGACGGAGTTTTTCACTCCAATATTCCTCGCTCCAGCGCTCGATCTTGGCTTGTTGTAATGGAATATTTAAGCTTTTTGCTTTGAACTCGCCTAAGGTCTGAGCTTCTTTTTGTTCTAACGGGGCGACTGTTGTATGAACTTCTGCTAAAAATTGATTGACTGCCTCTGGTGTTTTTGCCATTCGCTTTTGTAAAGCCCATTCAGCATAACTCGATTTTCCAAAGAGCTGCGCTAAGGCATAGCGTAAATCGATCGCTTGCTTCAGCAATGCTAAATTCTTTTCTCCACCACGACGACTAAAAGCAATTTGGTAGCGCTTACGTGCATCATCATTTTCCGCAAGCTGCATAAAAGGTCGGTATTCAGGGTATTCAAAACCCAATAAATAATGACCTTTATCATTTTTGCTTAAAGCATCAATATAGCTTTGCGGTAAACCTTTTAACTCAGCGGTACTAAACTCTAATTTCTGTGGATTCTCACGCACATTTCTGGCATAGATCTGCTCAACCGTTGCGAGTTCATCCAAAATCTCTTTCAGACGTTTTTGTTTGTTGGTGGTCAGCAGAATGCCTTTTTCCTCAAAATTATCCAAAATGTCTTGCTGAAATTTGCTGTCTATTGCATCAGATGGCTTTAGTTTTTTAAACTGCTGATAGAGCTTGGGGTTTTGGAAAATATCGGTTTGGAACTGAGTAATTTTAACTTCACAATCCTCAGCCGCGTTGCGTACAGCCTCATCGGGATAAACGTTGCCATATAAACCAATCGGCCCATAAAAATCTTCAAATTCTGCAAAGATGCGATCCCATTTCGCTAAAACGGGGGCTGCAGGTGCATCTTGTTTTAACCGCAACATTTCTACAGACTTTAGCTGTTTTTTCACCTCATTCATTTTGGCATCGCACATTGTTGCAATGTCTTGGGCCTGAAATGTTGGCAATGTCTGACGCTTTGTGGTTTCAGCGATTGCCATCTGGCTAACGCCCATCGTCAATAAACATAAGGTGGTTGATTTAAAGGTATTGAATTTCATGATGACTCCAGTTCTTTATTTCTATTTCTTCATATCAATGTCGATGTACATCCATTCCGCAGGAAGAATAGGATGCTTTTTAAAACCAATCACACGAGGTTGAGCCAAGATGTTTCGATAACGAGCACCGATCACTTGTACAGGCATATAGACTTCTAAAACACGTGACATTTTTCGGTACAAAGCATCACGTTCTGGACTAGGTGGCAGCTTCTGGCTTTGTTCGTATAGGCGGTCAAATTCAGGAATTTCGGCACAACTGTTGTTACTTACATGAACGTTCTTGCCATAAAAAAGCTGCATAAAATTATCTGCATCAGGATAGTCCGCAATCCAAGCAGATGTTTTGAACATGGTTTTGCATTGTTTTTCTAACTTCAGTGCTTCTGAAAATGGCAAAGATTTGGTGGTCATTTGGATCTTGAGACTATCCAGAATTTTTTTCCAAAACTCCGCTTGTTGCTGACTTCTTAGACTATTTCCAGAGATCGTCATATCAATTACAAGCGGCTTTCCATTCGGCAGCGTTCGCCAACCATTTGCACTCACCTTGTAGTTATAACGATCAAGCAACAGATTGGCGGCTTTAACTGAATACGGAATACTGCTTCTATAATCAGGGTCGTAGCCGACTACACCATCGGGGATCAGTGCTTGTAATTTTTGGGCATCCCCTTTTTGCAAAATATTGATATAACTGTCGGCAGAAAAAGCCATCGCCATGGCACGGCGGAGTGCAATTTTTTCTTTACTCAACCCACCCACAACTGGGTTTTTCATATTCCAATAGTGATAGTCAATGGATGGATCAACGATACGAGACAGTTGCACACCTTTTTTCACCAATTCAGGTTTCAACTCACCATTCTGCAAAGCCTGAACGGTCAACTCACCATCAAGCTGAAATAAGTCCACCTCATCTTTACTAAAGGACAGCCAACGTGACTGTCCTTCTTCCATCACTTGGATATCAATGACACCAATTTGCGGCATCTGTTTGCCTTGCATGGCTTGAACTATTTTCTGGTCTTCGGCAGAACTCGCTTTAAAGTTCCAAACAAAACTTCGGAAGTCGGGATTGGCTTTTAAAATGATACGTGACCCCGGTGTCCAACGAGCCAGCATATAAGGACCTGTGCCCACAGGATGTCCCATGGCAAAACCAGCTTTGTTTCGATACTTTTCGATCACCTCTCTAGCAACTGCACCAGCAGGTTGATGCGCCAAGATCATCGGGAAGTTTTGATCAGGACTGGTCAGTTGAATCACCAAGGTATAGCGATCTGGTGTCTGTAAGCCGACAACAGGTTGATCGTAATTAAATTTTCCTGTTTTTTGTGCTTGTTTCAGTACGGCATCCATTCCCGCAATACGTCCGTCCAGCAACCAACTGTTGGGTGAACGTAAGTTTGGATCGAGCAAGCGCTTAAAGGTATAAGCATAATCAGCCGAGGTTAGTTCACGCTTTTTTCCCTTAAATGCTGGGTCATCAACAAAATAGATGCCTTTCTGGATTCGAATGGTATAGGTCAAACCATCTGCACTAACCTCTGGTAAACCAATTGCTGTTCGAGGCACTAATTTTGCAGGTGAGGCCAAATAATCATAGGTAAATAAGGTCTCAAAAATAGAACCATTCACATGCGCAGAATATAAGTCGTGTACACCCGCAGGATCAAAACCTGTTTCTGCGACGGGAAAGACATAACGCAATACTTTATTGGGATCGGCTGGGCTTTTGGCAGCAAGCAGTGAAGTTGAAAGTGTTGCCGTGAGTCCAACACAAATTGCCAAACCATAGCGTGTTAACGAAAGTTTAAAATTTTGCTTCATCTTGAACTCATCACTTATTTTTGACGCGGTGAAGCAATATCTAGATATTGCCAGTTGGTAAGAGGTGGTCCCACTTGTTTGAACAACTAAAAGCTTATTTATAAGTGATACTCTGCTCTAGTTAAGCTACCTTATTTTGTTGTGGTAGCTGGTCATAGTAAAACTCATCTGGAGTCATTTTGTCCAGACTCGAATGAGGTCGTTTCAAATTATAAAATTCAAAATATGCGTTTAATTGCTTCTTCGCATCCAAAACATTGCTGTAGGCTTTGAGATACACCTCTTCATATTTAACGCTCCGCCATAATCGTTCAACCATCACATTATCAACCCATCGACCTTTACCATCCATACTGATTTGAATGCCATTTGATTTCAATACATCAATAAATGCATCACTGGTAAACTGACTGCCTTGGTCTGTATTAAAGACTTCAGGTCGGCCATATTTTTCAATAGCTTCATTTAATGTTTCTATGCAAAATGTAACCTCCATACTAATCGATACTCTATGCGCAAGTACCTTGCGGCTATGCCAATCAATCACAGCACATAAATAAACAAAGCCTTTTGCCATAGGGATATACGTTATATCCGTAGACCACACTTGATTACTGCGCTGAATAGCCAATCCTTTGAGCAGATATGGATATTTACGGTGAGCTTGATTAGCCTGGCTTAAATTTGGTTTGCAATATAACGCATTAATGCCCATTTTCTTCATTAAAGTACGTGTATGACGTCGTCCTATATGATGTCCTTGACGATTCAATAAATCACGCATCATACGGCTACCTGCAAAAGGGTATTGCATATGTAACTCATCCATACAGCGCATCAGCTTCAGATCTGATTCACTCACAGGTTTTGGGCGATAGTAATAACAACCACGGGAGACTTTCAGCAGCTTAGCTTGCTTAGATACTGAAATCTGAAGTGAGTCATCGATTAACTTTTGTGGTTGAAGCGACCCAGTTTCTTCAACACACCTTCTAAAAAATCAATTTCTAATGCCTGCTCACCGATTTTTGCATGTAGTTTTTTTAGATCGATGGGTGGTTCTGTTGGAGCTTTTGATTGATCGAAAGCTTGCGAGGAAGCTGAAATCAGTTGATTTTTCCAGTCAATAATTTGGTTTTGATGAACATCAAATTCAGCACTCAATTCAGCAAGTGTTTTTTCTGCTTTAATCGCAGCAAGTGCTACCTTAGCTTTAAAGTCATTTGAATGATTTCTTCTTGGTCTACGTGTCATAAAATACTCCATATATTGATGTTTATAACATCATTTGGGGAGCAAAATATCACTTATAAGTGTTGTTCAAATTTCCTGATCCACCTCTGTATTCATGATTGGATGGGCTTTGAAGCCTTGCACATGGGGCTGAATGACCCAGTTTCTTATGCGGGTGTCTTGAAGAATAAAAGGATGATCTGCTTCGACTTGTCGGCTCATTTTTTCATAAAAAGGCATACGCTGTTCTGGCGCGTGCTGCATCGCTTGTTTATATAAACGATCATAAGCTGCTGACTGATAACAAGATTGATTCGCACGTCCAACGTTAGGACCATAAAGCAATTGGGTGAAATTCTCTCCTTCTGGATAATCTGCATGCCATGCACCGCCCCAGATCATGTATTGACATTGAGTTGCCGCCTTTAAGTTATCGGCAAAATTACTGACTTTAAATTCTGCTCGGATGCCAATCGCATCTAAGTTTTTCTTCCACAACTCAGAGTACATCACTGAAGCAGAGCCGCTTTCTGTATTAATTTTTAAAGTTAAAGCGTTGCCATTGGGTAAAGTACGATAACCATCCGCAGCTTTTTTATATCCAAAATGATCCAGCAGTTTATTGGCGAGAACAGGGTTGTAACCAATGCTGCTACGATAATTCGGGTTATGCCCATTTACACCTGCGGGAACCAACATTTCGGCTTTGACTGCCTGCCCTCTTCGTAAAATGCGGATATATTCATCCAAATTAAAAGACATCGCTATGGCACGTCTTAATGCGACTTTATCTAAGCTCTTTCCACCTATGATCGGATCACGCATATTCAGCATGGTATAAGTGATTTCAGCTTCTTTATTTGGATAAAGGAGAATACCTTGCTGTTTCACCTCAGCTTTTAATTGATTATTTTGATCCAATACTTTGGGAACTGAGCTTGAAGTTAACTTATCAAAATCAAGTTGCTTGGATTTAAAGGCTAACCAACGTGACTGCTCTTCTTCGATAATACTGATGTTCACCTTGCCGATTTGCGGCATCTTTTTGCCCGTCATTTCTTTGACAAGCTGATTATCCCAAGCCGTTCCCGTTGACTTATAATTCCAGACAAAACCACGATAATCAGGATTTGCAACCAACTCTATTTTGCTACGAGGAACATACTTGCTGAGCATATATGGACCTGTACCAACAGGATGCATACCCAAACGGTCTTTATAATATTCAACCACTTCACGAGCAACTGCACCAAAAGTGCTATATGCCAAAATATAAGGCAAGTTATAATCAGGTTGTGTCAGTGTGAATTGAATCGTATAACGATCTAATGCCTTGATTCCCTCAATCGGTGCATCATAATCAAATCGACCAGACTTCCTCGCTTGATCAACCAACACATTTGCACCGACAATTTTATGATCGATAAAAGCAAATGATGAGGAGTGATTTTTAGGATCTAAAATACGTTTAATCGAATAAACATAATCCTCTGCAACCAACTCTCTGCGCTTGCCTTTGAATGCAGGATCATTGGTAAAATAAATCTCTGGTTTTATTTTAAAAATATAAACTTTGCCATTTTCTTGAATGATTGGCATGCTCTCTGCCGTTGATGGCACAAGTTTTACTGGATTAGCCAAATAATCATATTGGAGTAACCTTTCAAAAATAACATCAGCAACATTCCCACTATAAAAATTGAAAGTTTTAACCATATCAAAACCATCATCGGGGGCTTCAAAAGCAATTCGAAGCACTTTGTCCGCTTGTGCTGGTGTTTTGGCATATCCAATTGAGGCAAATGCAATAATGGTTGAAAACAAAGCAACGCTAGAAAATTTAGACTTCAACTCAGTGCTCACATCATCGTTTTTCAGTAAACGCTAATCTTTCGAATAGCACCCAATCACTCAACGATTCGAGCATCTTTGTTTAATCAAATGATATTTCTAATAAAATTTAAAAATTGATTATTTTTTACCATTCATAAAAATAACAAAGATGGAAGAATCATTTCCATGACGGAAAAACCACTGCCAAATTCATGCCACTTTTCAAATAAAATACTTAACCATAATCAATAATTTTTAATAAGTAGTCTAAAAATATGGATTTCTGCATGTTAATTAAAAGTAATATTATGCAAAGATCATTTTTTGATATTAATTCACGCTTCAGAAAACAAAAAAATACAAATGCATAATTTTAAATAAATAAATATTGTTCCGCACCAAATAAAAGCAACACCCAAACATCCTGATTCATTTTAATGCGATATAAAAAATCATGATTGTTGTAGAAAAATGACAATAAAAATAATTTTTGTATATTCATTGTTTTTTAATAATTAGTAAAAATATGAAACGCTTATTAGATAAAACTAGAACGCTTTTACACAATTTAATCTAGACCAATTGAGACCTAAAAACGGTATTTGGCACATGTCTTGCTAAAACGATTTTGTTCATTCTTTAGAGTGACCGTCTATTTAGGGGTTATAAATTCAATGAAAAATACCAATTTCGTTCAATCTAGTGCTCTGCCAAAAGCGAGCAAAAGCATACTAAAGCTCAGTACCCTGAGCCTAAGTATGTTGTGTTTAACAATGACCCATGCGGCCGAACCAGAGTCACCCACAGATGAAAAACCGACCAAAGTCGTAAAAGTTGCAGTCACGGGTTCATCGATCAAAGGTGTTGCAGCGCAGAGTGCTTCTCCAATCACGATCGTAAAAGTCGATGAAATTCTGAAGCAAGGGATCACCACCACAGAGGAGGCTTTATCTAAAATCACAGCCAACCAATCCAACTTTGTTACAGCGTCTAATGTTGGCGCGAGTAGAACAGAGGGGTCCGCAGCGAACATGCGTGGCTTAGGTGCGAATAAAACTTTAGTGTTATTGAATGGACGTCGTCTTGCAGCAAATGCCTATGATAGTGGCATCACAAATTTAAATATTATTCCCCTTGCGATGCTAGATCGGATTGAGGTTTTAAAAGATGGCGCTTCAGCCGTTTATGGAACTGATGCGATCGGTGGTGTGATTAACTTCATTACTAAAAAGCAGTTCAATGGCTTAAATTTTAGTACTGACTACCAAAAGCCAGAACAAAAAGGCGGTGAAAAACAAAGCTATTCAATTTTTGGTGGTTTTGGTGATCTCGATGAAAATGGATTCAACGCGTTCGGTGTGATTGATTATCGCCGTGGTGAAGATGTCATGGCAAAAGATCGTAAGGTCAGTCGTCGTGGCGGTGTTTTACCAGAACTCGGTGTGGACAGAACCAGTAGTGGCTCATTCCCAGCAAACTTATATGATCCTAAATCAGAAGTTTTTGGTAATCCCTATGCAAATATCGGTTGTGGCGATAACCCACTGGTAACAGCCAAAGGTGAAACCTGTCGTTATAACAGTCAAGCTGTCATTGGCATCGTTCCTAAAACAGAAGATATCTCTGTCATGGGACGAGTCACCGCAAAGTTAAATGATAACTTTAATGCCATTGGCGAATATGTATATGCACGGAATGAAGTCACCACGTCTGTTGCACCAGATGTGTTTTTTGATTTACCTCTAGATCCTTCAAGCAAATATTATCCAGGCAAAGGCATAACCCCAGCAATGGATGGCGTGAATGGTCCATTAGAACTTTATCTTCGTTCTCAAGCAGGGAATCGTGTCAGTAATAGCGTCAATGATTCACATCGTATCTTTGCAGGTATTGAAGGTGATGCTTATGGCTGGGATATCAATACCGGCGTAACCTATGCACGTAGTAACGCAGCAGATAATATTGTAAATGGATATCTAAATTATGATAAAACAGCGGAAGCTTTACTCAATGGCACGTTGAACCCATTTGGACCACAAGCCGCTGAAGATGGAGATGTATGGAGTAGCTTAGGGGTAAAAGGTAAATATTTAGACGCAAAATTAGATTCAACAACGATCGATTTTACTGCAAGTCGCCCCATTTACACTTTGCCAGCAGGTGATGTAGGACTTGCGATTGGGGCAAGTTATCGTAAAGATGATTGGCAATCAAAAACCATTTCTGAGATTGCGAGTGTTGCACCGAGTACGGGTGTAGATCCAAATGAACCAGTAAATGAAGGTTCTCGAAATATTAAAGCGGTTTTTACAGAACTACATGTTCCATTGCACAAAACTTTAGAAGCACAACTTGCTGCTCGTTATGACGACTACAGTGATTTTGGAAGTACCTTTAATCCTAAGTTTTCCCTTCGCTGGGAGCCAATTCAACAATTGATGTTCAGAACAAGCTATACCAAAGGCTTTAGAGCACCAACACTCGCAGAAATGCACGCACCGAACTCGTTAACCAATACCCAAGCAACTTACAACGATCCTGTTCTATGCCCGAATGGTGTTCCCGGCGCTGGTGCTCTCCCTGCCCGCGATTGTGGTATGCAGTTTGATCGTCAAGATGGTGGTAACAAAGATTTAGAGCCAGAAAAATCAGATTCAATTACGGCAGGTCTGGTCTTTCAGCCAACCAAAAATCTAGTCTTCACATTAGACTATTTTGATATCAAGGTTAAAAATCAGATTACAGCGATTTCCGAGACGGCCATTTTCGGCGACCCAGAAAAATATGCAGATAAATTTGTCCGCAATGCAGATGGCTCACTCCACCACATCATTACAACCAAACAAAACTTAGGCGGTATCAAAACTTCAGGATTTGATGTCGGTATGGCGTGGCGCTCTCCAATGACCAGCACAGGTCAGCTCGGTTTTAATATTGATGGTACCTATATAACAGATTACCAATATCAAGAAGATAAAGGGATGCCATGGGTAGGTGTTGCAGGTAGTTATGCAGGTCTGGATTATCAAGCCATTGTTTTGCGTTGGAAGCACACCGCAAATCTAGATTGGCGCTATGAAAATTGGGCACTGAACTTACAGCAAAGTTTCTCTAAAGGTTACAAAGATCAAAATGCCAGTGGTCAAAACCATAAAGTCAGTGACTACACCACCTATAACCTATCAGGAACGTATAAAGGCTTTAAAAATTTAGAGCTTACGCTAGGTGTCAAAAATATGTTTGATGAAGCTCCCCCTGCATCAAATGTACTGGATAACTTCCAAATGGGTTATGACCCTCGATACGCAGATGTACTGGGTCGAACTTACTTCGTTCGTAGCACTTTCAAATTTTAATATGCGCATCACTACAGCATGATTTTCAGATGCTGTAGTGATCTACCGTGATCCGCCGATCCAAAACAACATTTATTTGCATCACATAAATCAGAGATTTCATTTTCAAATTTATGTATGGATCAACGATTACAATTTCAGGAGCAATTATGGGCATACCCTTTGCTGAGAATGAAAATCAATCTGCCAAACGTTTCATCGGTCTTGGTGTGGTTTTATTTCTACATCTCGTGATCGCCTATATTTTAGTAACAAGTTTAACGACTGCAACGATCAAGCCTGTCGAGAAACCTGTCGAACTACAGATTATTCAAGATATTGAACCGCCCCCTCCACCACCTCCACCACCTCCACCAAAACCAGAGGAAAAACCACCTGAACCACCAAAAATGGTAGAGAAAGTGGCAAAAATGCCTGATCCGCCTAAACAAGTGGAAAAAGTAACACCTGTTGCCAAACCAACACCTACGCCACCTGTACAAAATGCAGTTGCGACTCCTACAGCTACACCTGTTGTAGCAGCACCCAGTCCGAGTCCTGTTGCAGCACCAATCGCCGCACCTGCTCCTGCACCCAAACCCGCTGGGATTTCACGTGGGGTATCCGAAGGTAGCGTAGGTTGTAAAAAACCAGACTATCCACGTGAAGCTTTAATGAATGAAGAAGAAGGTACAGTACGGATGCGTGTATTGGTCGATGGTTCAGGCAAGGTAATTGATTCAAAAGTCGCAAAATCTAGCGGTAGCAAAAGCTTAGATAAAGCCGCGATCAAAGCATACAGCTTATGTTCGTTTACACCTGCCATGAAAGACGGTGTTCCCCAACAAGAATGGTACGAAATCGAATACCCATTCACAATTACTTAAACAAATGAATGAATTAAACAAATTTTTTGGAGAATTTAAAATGAATAAAACAGCAAAACATATCGCTCGATTCGCAGCTATTGGTTTAATTTCAACCAGCACTTTACTCCCAATCAGTACAGTGTGGGCTGAAGAAACCGCCCAAACAACACCTGTAACCACAGTCGTGGCGGATGAAACCACGCAAACGACAGCTACACCTCCTCCACCTCCAGCAACTGAACAAGAAGCTTATAACCCTTATGGTTTAGAAGCACTTTGGCGTGAAGGTGATGTTATTGCCAAAACAACACTGTTTATTTTGGTATTGATGTCGATTGGTACGTGGTACATCATTTTTTCTAAAGTATTCCAACAAAGTAAAGTAAAACGCCACGGTATAGAAGCTGAACGTAATTTTTGGGAAGCAGATACGCTCAATAGTGCCAAAGACAGTTTAAATCCAAGCAGCAGTTATCGATATATCGCTGAAAAAGGAATCCACTCAACCAAACACCACGATGGCTCTTTATTAGAAAGAATTGATTTCAACACGTGGGTGACGATTTCGATCCAACGTGCAATTGAAAAAGTACAAAGCCATTTAGGTAATGGTTTGGCATTTCTAGCAACGGTTGGTTCTACAGCGCCTTTTGTTGGTTTATTTGGAACAGTTTGGGGAATCTATCACGCACTGACAGCCATCGGCATCTCAGGGCAAGCCTCTATTGATAAAGTCGCAGGTCCTGTTGGTGAAGCCTTGATCATGACCGCAATTGGTCTTGCTGTCGCAGTTCCTGCGGTACTCGGCTACAACTGGCTGACTCGTCGTAATAAAGCAGTGATGGACAATGTCCGTTCATTTGGTTCGGACTTACATGCTGTTTTATTGAGCGGTGAACTCAATGGTAATCACCCAAACCGTGATTCTAAATAAGGAATACGATAATGGGCATGATGATGAATTCTGGCCAAGATGACGATGATGTCATTGGTACGATTAACACAACACCGTTGGTTGATATCATGCTGGTTCTGCTGATTATCTTTTTAATCACTGTTCCAGTTGTCACACACACAGTGCCTGTGAAACTTCCTGAAGAAAAAAATACGCCTTATGCCACCACACCTCAAAATATCCAACTTTCAGTCAATAAAACTGGCGATATTTTTTGGAATGAACAAAACGTTGCAGATAAAGAAACATTACTTGCACGTTTACAAGTTGAGGCGCAAAAGCGCCCTCAACCCGAGGTTCATATCCGTGGCGATCAACTCACGCATTATGAAGCGATTGATCAGGTGATTAGTACCACCCAACAAGCGGGTATTGGCAAAATTGCATTTGTCACGACTCCGCCTAGTTCACCTTAATCAGACGATAAGGAGTTAGTCATGGGTATGAATGTTGGTCCAAAAAGTAGTGAAGATGATGTGATGCTCGACGTTAACATGACACCTTTAATTGATGTCATGCTAGTGTTATTGATCATGTTCATTATCACGATTCCAATCCCAAACAACGCCATTAATATTAATTTACCTAATGGCGTACCACCGCCACCAACCAATGAGAAACCACCCGAAACCATCAACCTGAGAGTCGATGCACAAGGTCATATTTTCTGGAATGATCAAGCTGTTGCTGATCGCCAAGCATTGAAGGTTTTGTTTGAATCTGTTGCGCAAAAAGCTGATCAAGATCAGATCAAATTTAAACCTGATCCTCAAGCCGAATATAAAAATATTGCTATGGTGATGGCATTAGCTCAGCAAAGCAAAGTCACTAAAATTGGGATCGTGAGTAATAACTAGAAAAATAACAACTATAAATTAAGCTTTAAAATTCTAAGTTCCTCCTCCGCTAACAAGTTCGCTTGTTGGCTTTTTTTATTTTATTTCGCTAATGACGATTGGAAGAACCGTACTATTTACTTTGTATCCTTTGGGTTTGTCATTACAAGCATTACCTGTTACCGTCGTTTTGACGACATAAGGAGAATACGGCATCACATTTAAATAACCTGTATCATCTGCCCCCGTAAGACAAGCTTCCATATCTAGTTTTGCATTATAGTTCCCAGCATATGATGACTGCTGTACCTCAGTAATCAACTTAGTATTCCATTGGCTCAAATAAACTAAACTTTTGGTCGATTTAACAGCCCCTTGCCCTGAACCAGCACTTTCTATTTCAACAAGATCAACAGGTTTGCCTTTATAAACAGTTGAATGGATTTTAAATATATTCGATTGACCACCAAACTCTTTTAAAATTTTAGCTTGTTTTAATTTAGGACGAGTTAACACATAACCAGCCCAAAAGTTACGCCCTGCATTGTCAAAACTAATACCTGATAAATAGGCTTCTTCGCCTGAAATTAATTTTACTTTTTCCGTGTGATCAATCTGAATGGCTTGCTGAGGATTAGCATTTGAATCTTGCAAATTCATAATCCAACTAATGATGGTTTTATCGCTAGGGACAGTAGCATGTGCTACTGAAAGTAATGAACTTAACAAAAATACTGAACCTACTAGATAGTATTTATTATGCATGAATAAAACTCCCTCTCTTATTCCCAAAATTTTTGCCCTAATTCACTCACATACCCTTTAATAAAACTATAGAAATTTAATTCAAGTTTATTCCAATTATTTCTGCTCTCTAATGGCGTTACAATCATCATAGAACCATAATCATTTTTTGATGGATCAGTTCTTAGTAGTAAAAGATCACTGTCACCCAAAAACTCGCCAACAATTAAATCCCCTTTTAAATAACCGCTATTCCCCTCTATGAAATCTCGTGTTTTCTCTTGAATTAAAAAAGCATCCAACAATTGCAATCCCCATTGACCATACACAATATCTTCAAATAGATAAGCTCCATTTGCTAATTTGTAAAATTCAACAAAATCCATTGGTAAATCAATAAGTAGCTCATCTATCCCGATAAAACCATGAAAAAATTGGCACCTAAAAAGTAGGTCGCAAGAGATGGCATCTATATGTTTTGGAATTGTCCAATCTTTTTTTATTTCATTAATCAGTTCTTTAAATAATTTTTCCATTTTAAAACTTATCCAACTCCAGCCATTTTGCATCAGGAAAATGCTTTGCTAAATAAGCCTTTAAATAATCCGCCGTATCTTTAGAAATCAATGGATCTTTAGATTCATCTTTTAAGTTATATACCAAAGCATACAAACTCAAACCACGCTGTTTTAATGCTTCCAAGCTTAATAAAGTATGATTAATACTGCCTAAACGCCCAGAAGTCACCAAAATCACAGGAAATTGATGCTGCACAATATAATCAATGGTCAATAACTCTGTGGTTAAAGGCACCATTAAACCACCAGCACCCTCCAATAACACCACATCAAAACGTTGTGCCAGTTCTTGAGTTGCAGCCTCAATTTTAGCGAAATCTAACTCACGCCCATCCAAACGCGTAGCTAAATGCGGTGATGCTGGATAAGTAAAAATCTCAGGCATGGTCAGTTTGTCATGATCTTCTTGAAACCAGCCACTCCCCATGATTTCACGGTGTTTTTCGATGTCTTCAGACACATCGACATTGCCCGTTTGTACCAGCTTTTGGGTAATAACGCGTTGCCCTTGTTCTGTCCAAAGTTTGGCGAGATAACCTGTGGCATAGGTTTTACCAATTTCTGTATCAATACCGCTGACGAAATAAATTGCTGCACTCATGCTGTTCTCCGCGCAATCAGATAAATAGGATGGTAAGTCAGTCGATAACCTTGCTCATCATGAAACTGTTGATAATCTAAATAAAACTGTTGTAAGGATTGCTTGGTCCAGCGATGCGATTTTGCGGTCGCGGTCACGCCTGTCGCTTTTAGATGCTGCAAAACTGCTTTAGGCCGATCAAAATACAGATGCTTTTGCTCTTGCTGTATCAATAAAATCTCAAAACCATTTTCTTCTAATTGTTGTTGTAAGGTCTCTAAAGAATAATAATTCAAACCTTGTCCAGTCAGTTGCTTGATCTCAATTAAGTTCTTTGCCCCAAATGTAGAAAAACCGAAATATGCATTTGGTTTTAATGCGGTATGAATCCGTTTCAATAATGCAGGAAGATCAACCATCCATTGCAAAGCAGAACTGGAAATAACGGCATCTAATGATGTTGGTAAAGCAAGTTGTTCAATATCGCCAATCAACCAATTAACTTCAGCTCTCCCCTTTAAAAACGGGTGAGAAGTATCACTTCGCAAGTGAGGGGATTCCACATCAGCAAAATGCTGCTGCACGTCTTCATATAAATCATTTAAAAACAGTTGCTCAACCTGAAAATAGGATTGGAATAAATCGGTTAAATTACCAGAACCACAACCAATCTCAAGTACTGAGGCTAAAGATTCGGGACAATGCTTTTTGAGATATTCAAATAGCTGTTCACTAATCTGCTTCTGTACCACAGCATGTTCAACATAACTTTGCCCAGCTTTGGCAAAGCGCTGCGCGACCAGTGTTTTATTTAAACTCACAAACACTCCACCAATTGTTCCAATTCGTTTTTTTGCACCAGAGAAGTCAATGAAATGCGTAAGCGTGAACTATTCTGCGGCACAGTCGGCGGACGTACGGGCATGGCATAAAAGCCTTGCTGCTGTACATATTTCGCTTTTTCAATCGCTGCCTGACTTTCGCCGACAATAATCGGAATGATATGACTACTTGATGGACTTGAAAAACCTTTCGTAATCACCGCCTGCTGTAAATATTGACTGATTTCAGCCAAGTGTTGACGTTGTTGCTGCATGCTCAAAACTTTGTGAAATATAAAATCTGACCACGCCATCGAAATCGGGGGTAATGCAGTACTAAAAATCAGCGGGCGCATTTTATTGATGAGATAATCACGGATAATTGAATCACAAATAATATAACCGCCTATTGAAGCAATAGCTTTACCAAAAGTCCCGACTAGAAAATCAATCTGATCCAGTACACCATATTGCTCAGCACAACCTAGTCCTTGCTCACCTCTCACACCTATGGCATGAGCTTCATCCACATAAAGCATGGTTTTTTGGAAGTGTTGTTTTAACTGAGCCAATGCAGCTAAATCAGTTTCATCACCATCCATGCTAAAAATACTTTCAGTCACCACGATAACGCGTTCAATCCGTTCATCTTGATGATACTTTTGCAATAACTGTTCCAAATGCTGCAAATCATTATGCCGATAACGTACATGTTGCGCAGTGGATAGTCGAATGCCATCGATCATGCTGGCATGCACCAATTTATCCGCCAAAATCACAGTTTTGCTATCACATAAAGCAGGTAAAATACCGATATTCATGTGGTAGCCACTATTAAATAACAATGCAGCTCGACCAAAAGCTTTGCTTAGGCTATTTTCAAATTGCTCATATTCTGCAAAATTACCTGTAAGTAAACGCGAAGAAGATGAACTAAACAATGCCCGTTCTATTTTCAAAGTATCGAGAAATTCCTCTCTCAAACTTAAATCAGCCGCCAAACCCAAATAGTCATTCGAGGCTAAATTCAGCATGGTTTTATCTTTAATCGTGATAAAACGTCCCTGCTGTTGATTCGAGGTAAATTGGCGAAAATTACCTTGCTGTTTGAGCTGGTCAAGCTGCTCAGCATAATGATCAAGCAAGGACATTGCTATGGGCTCCTTGCATATTTTTCACCACTTCACTCATATGTGCTAATAAGTAATTTAGCTCGTCATCAGTAATTACATACGGCGGCATCACGTAGACCAATTTTCCAAATGGTCGCACCCAAATACCACGTTCAACAAACTGCTGCTGTAAGCTTTTCATGTCTACATTAGTGGTTAATTCAACCACACCAATCGCACCTAATACGCGTACATCCGCAACGTGATCAAGTTCTGCTAAATCACTTAATTGCTCAACAAGGATCTTTTCAATACGTTGAATATTGCTCTGCCAATCTTGCTCAACCAATAATTGAGTACTTCTTAAAGCAACAGCACAAGCCAGAGGATTCGCCATAAAGGTTGGACCGTGCATAAACACGCCCGCTTTACCTCGGCTAATGGTTTCAGCCACTTGTTTAGTCGTTAATGTTGCAGATAATGTCATATAGCCTCCAGTCAAACCTTTACCGATACACATGATATCGGGTTCAACTTGTGCATGCTCCCAAGCAAACATTTTGCCTGTACGCCCAAAACCTGTTGCGATCTCATCAAAGATCAACAACAAATTGAATTGCTCACATAATTCTTTAGCCTGACGCAAATACTCAGGATGATAAAAACGCATCCCTCCCGCACCTTGCACAATTGGCTCAATAATGAGTGCAGCAATACTTTGATGATGCTGTTCAATCTGTTGTTTGAGCTCTTGAATATCTTGTGGATTCCACTCACCATCAAAGCGACTTTGTGGCGCAGGTACAAAGATTCGATTCGGTAAACTTGAGCCAAAAATCTGATGCATTCCCGTGACAGGATCACACACAGACATCGCATTCCAAGTATCACCATGATAGCCAGAACGGGTGGTAATAAAATTGGTTTTCTCTGGTTTATTTAATGCAGCCCAGTATTGCACGGCCATTTTTAAGGCCACTTCTACGGCAACTGAACCTGAATCTGCATAGAAGATTTTATCTAAGCTCGGCGGGGTAATGTTTAAAAGTAATTTGCCTAACTCAATCGCTGGTTCATGGGTAAAACCGCCAAACATAATATGCGCCATGTTCTGTAATTGCTCAGTAACGGCTTGGTTGAGTTCAGGGTGGTTATAACCATGAATCGCACACCACCATGAAGACATACCATCAATCAAAGTGCGACCGTCATCCAACTCAATAGTCGCCCCATAAGCACGTTTGACTTTGAACGTTGGTAGTGGATTTAACATCGAAGTATAAGGATGCCATATATGTTCTAAATCAAATAAATCGGTCATCCCCTATTCCTCATTCGTTAAATTAAATCTTAGTTATATCGGGGTCTTGCCGAGTGCTCATTCATTTCCAGTATAAGCCTTCGGCTCGACCTGAGAAGCGTTTAAAGCTTCGCAAGTGTTTCGGGAAAAGTAGGCAAAACCATTTGTCATCCACAAAACCTGTTCACCTTCATCATATTTTTAATCTAATCGCAGAAATCACATTTTATTGATACCGCGCAGGTTGTGGATGACGTTTCCGCGTATCAAGTTTCTGGTTAAATATTTAGAGCTAAACTTATTAACATATTAAACCTGTCAAAATCTAAAATACATTGCGAGAAATTTCATTTCTCAACAAGATTAACCCGCCTATTTAAGAAAATCTTCAATTATTTGCACAGTTTCATTCACCATAAAACATGGGAAACCATGTGATGCACTACCAACCGAAACAACAGATTGATTCTTTGCAGCCAAATTACGCACATTCTCTACAACTTGGTAAGGAACTAAGGCATCAGACTCTGCAAACACGTGCAACTGAGCACCTTGATAATTTTTATAGATATTGACCAGATTTAACTGCTCCAACAATTGTAACCCATGCTTAAGTAATGCAATCGGTTGTGGCTGAATCAACTTTTGCATTGCCAAAAAATCTTTTTTCGCAGAACTTGCACCTTGACACACCAGTAGTCCGAACCGTTTTAAGGTGGTAATCGCATCTTGCTCAAATGACTGCTTAAACTGAATAAAGGTCTCGACTGGCATCGCCGTCATCCAATTTTCTTGGGCGACAAAACACGGATTTGAAGCTAGCGTAATTAAAACCTTTTGCTCTGTATATTGCTGCTGAATCAAATTGACCAACAATGTTGCAAGTTCACCGCCTAAAGACCATCCCACAATCACATCATATTTTCGTGCAAGTTCAACATGCTGTTCTAAAACATCGTCATCAAAAGCATTAAAAATATTGATTCGCTCAACCTCATGTCCTTGTTGCGCTAAAGCATCATGTAAAGGTTTTAATAATTCAACGCCACCGCCCCATCCTGTGATGAGTAAAATCTTGTGCTTCACCTTATGACCCAATTATGCAAACTTTCAAAATTATAACCTGTTTTTTCTAATCATTATTTTCCAAATCAACCAATAATGTCGCAGGAATGACACGTTCCCAATTTTGTTTTAATTAACACTACACCGACATCCACTCTATTTTCCTTTTAGTTATACTTCATTTAAATTCAACTATATAAAACAATCAAAAGCCCTGTAAAGAATTTACTCGCACATCAAATTTTTAAATTTGCTAAAGTAAGCGTCTACCACACTTTGAGATCAAGATAATGGCTACGATAAAATCCAAAGTTCTTATTCTATGTAGTTCTCTTATTTTACTTAGCGCACCAAGTTTAAGTAGCGCACAAAACACCTTATTTTCTAAGCAAAATACCGCTCAAAAAGAATGGGTCGGACAATCTGCCCCTGATTTCAAACTACAAGATCAAAGTGGAAAATGGCATACCTTAAGCCAATATAAAGGCGAATGGGTGGTACTCTATTTCTACCCTAAAGATAACACCGCAGGCTGTACTGAAGAAGCCAACCAATTTAAATCACTCTATCCACAATTTTTAAAATCGAATGCGGTTGTATTAGGTGTCAGTTTAGATGACGTTGCTTCGCATCAAAAGTTCTCTGAAAAGTTAGGCTTACCCTTCCCAATTTTGGCGGATGAAAAAGGCACGCTCGCCAGTAAATTTGGCATCGTCAGAAACTTAGGCATAACCAAAATCGCGAAACGAGAAAGTTTTCTCATCGATCCACAAGGCGCAATTCTGTATCACTATACCAGTGTGAATACACAAACCCATGCGGATCAAGTATTGAAAGATTTAAACACTGCTCAAAAGAAATAAATTACCAAAAAAAAACTCAGCGATTAAGCTGAGTTTTTTGATCTATAAATCTTACATTTGCGATTGAATATAGTTCTGCAAACCAATCAATTCAATTAAACGTAATTGCTTTTCTAACCAATAGGTATGATCTTCTTCAGTATCAGAAAGCTGCTGGCGCAACATATCACGGCTAATATAATCGCCTTTTTCTTCACATAGCTTAATACCAACCGCAAGTTTCTCACGAACATGATATTCAAGCGCTAAATCTGCTTTTAAACAGCTCACAACATCTGTACCCACATTGATGTCTTCGCGGTTCATATTCGGTTTTGCTTCCAAAAACAAAACTCGACGAATGATTGCATCAGCATGAGAAGCTTCTTCCTGCATTTCATGATCAATGCGTTCATAAATCTTACTCAAACCCCAATCTTCATACATTCTTGAATGAATTAAATATTGATCACGAGCAGCCAATTCACCGCCAATGAGCATATTTAAATAGTCGATGACTTCTGGATTGCCACGCATAATACTTACTCCTTTCGAATACATTTATTATGAGCAACTTAACCTATAATTGCAAAAAAAATTGTGTGTAAGTTTATGATTTTTATAAAATTAAAATGAGAAACATACGCATTTACAGTTCTAATTAACCCAATTTATTGAAATAAAATAAGCCTTTGCAGTGGATGAACCCTTTTGTATCACCATGATTTCACTCAAAACGCTATATTTTGTTTTTTGTAACGATTGGCAATGCTTCTTATTCAATTCATGATTTGATCAAAATAGCTAAAAAAAATCATTCAATAGTTGTATGTTCACATAAAACTGGTTAAATAGAATCATTTACAAAAACACGATGTGGATATACAAAATGGATAAAAGTAAACCAATCTTAGTCACTGGGGCGACAGGTTATATTGCGGGTTGGATTATTGAGCGTCTCCTAAATCAAGGATATACCGTTCATGCAACCGTTCGAGACCCGTCAAAGCAAAATAAGATCCAACACCTCTACGATCTTGCAGAACAGTCATCAGGGCAAATTCACTTCTTCAAGGCAGATTTACTTGAACCACGTTCTTTTGATGAATCCATGCAAGGTTGTGAAGTGGTCATTCATACTGCCTCCCCTTTTGTTGTCACCAACTACAAAGATGCGATCAAAGATATTATTAAACCTGCCGTGATTGGAACAGAAAACGTATTGGACAGCGTAAACCGTACTGAATCGGTAAAACGTGTGGTTCTCACCTCAAGCATTGCATCAACCTATGGCGATGCTGTCGAAATTCTAAATACATCAAATAATGAGTTTGATGAAAGTCACTGGAACAATACCAGTAATGAAACCCACCAACCTTACCCTTATTCAAAAGTCGCAGCAGAACGTAAAGCTTGGGAAATGGCTGAACAGCAAAGTCGTTGGGATTTGGTCTGTATTAATCCTGCGCTGGTCATGGGACCATCATTAACAGCAAACACTCAATCAGGCAGTGTCGAAGTCTTACAACAATTTGCCAATGGTATGACCTTGCTCGGTGTGCCACCGATGTGGAATGGAATCGTTGATGTTCGTGATGTCGCAGATGCGCACATTCAAGCTGCGACCAATGCCAATGCAAAAGGACGTTATATTATTAGCGGCGGTACTTTAAGTTTATTGGAAATGGGGAAAATCTTACGTCAGAATTTTGGCAATAAATTTCCATTCCCGCGAAATCAATTGCCTAAAACAGCGTTTAAATTATTTGGACCATTGGCTGGGTTTTCCAGATCATTTGTTGAACTGAATATGGGTTATCCAATATATTTTAATGCACAAAAGAGCCAACAAGAACTTGGGATTCAGTACCGAGACATCGAATCAAGTGTTGTTGAACACTTTCAACAACTACTAGATGATGGTGTAGTGCGAAAATATATTTAAGATAATACTGTAGGCAGCGATGGTAATCGCTGCCTACAATTTTTACGAATACTGCACCAAGAATTCCAAAAATTCTTGTTCATTCAAAACTCTAATTTCTAGTTTCTGCGCTTTCTCTAACTTACTACCCGCTTTTTCACCAGCAACAACACATTTGGTTTTACTCGACACACTGCCACTCACACGAGCACCCAAGGCTTGAAGCTTTTGAGTTGCCTCATCACGCCCCATCGTTTCTAGCGTACCCGTCACCACCCAACTTTCCCCATTTAACGGTTGGCGTGTTGGTGCTGTTGGTGCATCCCAGTGAATTCCAGCAGCCAATAAACGGTCTAAAACTTCTAGGTTGTGCGTCGCTTGGAAAAAGTCTGCAATCCACTCTGCTGTAATATCACCAACATCAGGTGTTTTCTTTAGTGCTTCAACATCGGCTTGTTTTAAAGCTTCAAGTGTTTGAAAAGTATTGGCAAGCATACGTGCTGTCGTTTCACCGACACCACGAATTCCTAATGCATAAATAAAACGCGCTAAGGTGGTTTTCTTACTGGCTTCAATCGCATCAATCAGATTCTGGACAGACTTCTCGCCCATTTTTTCAATGGTCAGTAGCGTCGTCCGATGTTCATGCAGGTGATAAATATCAGCAACGTCTTTCAACAAATCAAGATGTAAAAGTGACTCCACCCATCGATCACCCAAGCCTTCAATGTCTAAGGCTTTACGAGATACAAAGTGACGGATCGCTTCAATACGTTGCGCAGCACAATACAAACCGCCTGAACAACGTGCTAATGCCTCTCCTTCTGGCATCACCACTGGTGAATCACATACTGGACAATTCGTAGGGAGATGTACGATTTCAGCATCGGCAGGTCGAAATTCAGCCCAGACTTTCTCTACTTTAGGAATCACGTCAAAGTGTCACCTTACATCTAACCTTTCATCATGCAAAGACTATTGTAATAAATGAGATTTTGATATAAAAATAGAACATCTTCACTAGTTGAAACTATCAAAAAGAGAATGGCTGTGATAGATCATGACGAAAGGCTCATTTTTTTATCTACGTTTATTAGTGTCGGTGAGTTGGTCAGAAAATGGATTGATTCTAAGAGCACGGATCAACAGCCCTTGCTTTCCCTTATCTTGATTCGGTACATCGAACTGATCCATTCACCTTTCAAAAATGATGATAAAAACGAGCTAATTCTTAACCTTACTTACATTCGTGCGGACCTTTGCCAGCAGAATAAATTTAAATATGCAAATGAAAGGTATAAACAGATTTGCTTGCTCATAAAGCACATGATTTATGAGAGCTATTTCAAAGGCGGAAATGTCGATGGTCTATCTTTCCTCATGTGTACTCTCACTGAACCTCAATACGAAGCCTGTAAGTCTGAGAAAATTCCATTCGAGGTTTCTCTCAAGATCAACTATGACCTTTCCAAATCAGAGACAGTAGACAACGCTAAAGATCATTCTCTCTCACCTACTGTTGCACTAAGGCTTGAATACTTATCAGGAATTTTGAATGCTGATGTTTATTATTTAATTTCCAATTTTATATCTCAGTCGGGTAAGCAGCGACAAACCAAACTATCATTTTTATTAAAAACATACATAGCAGTACTGTATGAAGCACTTAACAATAACGATCCAGGTGAACTAGCTAAAAGCCTACACTATATTCGAATAGACCTCTGCAAAAGATACACTTTTAAAAGCAGTAGAATTTTAATAAGTGATCTTCAAATGCTCATTAAGAAATTAATTAATATAGAATTTTTTAGTAAACAAGAATCAAATAAACTAGATAACTTTCTTACTTTACCAACTGAATCTCAATTCCAACTAATTAAATCTGAAATTATACCAGAAGAAATATCTAATCTTTTCTCACATGAATCTAGCGCCGATGAGAACTTTAAGAGAATACTAAACTCCACCTGCACTCCAGAAATTGCTAATAGATTAAAAGAGCACGTTAACAGTTTTAAGCATAAGAAACATCATAGAGGCCCATTAATTCAATTTTTAGAGCAAATTTCATCAAGTAATATTGAGTGGTATAAACATCCCAGAATTATTCAAGGTGAGCTTTTAAAATATAGAGGTAACTTGCTTGATGAATATCAAAGAAATACAGCATATGGTAAATTCCAGAACGTTAAGAACTCACTTGATGTATTAGTTAAACATGGCGTATTGCCAGAAAACGTTGAACTTCCGGACAATTTGCGTAGGTGTATAAATACGGAAAAGGTGCGAAAAGACAACCCGCTCATTTGTGAAGTGGACATGTATGATGAAAAAAAGCGTGATGAATACATAAACACCCCCCAATTTATCGAGTCTTTAAAGAGCGAACTTTCATATAACTTGTGTATGCTTGTGAAAAACGCCCAAGAGATTGTTTTTCAGGGGTACAAAAAGTTTTGTAATAAAAATATCATCATAGAGCAAAGCCAGTTTGATGAATTCATGAACCACCCTCAATTACTCGTAAGTAGAACAAAAGGCAGCAATTCTAAGTCAAAGGTAAACCCTTTTAATAGCGCACATCCATTACGCTTAAATAATTTAACTGCTTATTACAATCATTACTTTAATGATCTACTAAATAGCAAAACTCAACATAATATTAACAATCTCGCTATAAGCGAAGATATCCTTGGATATCTAGGCTTAACAAGCAGTATTGCATCTGCGATGCAAACCATCATCACAGAAGAATTAGGGATTAATCCGTACTCGCTTTATAGAGTAAAAATATCATCTGACGGTCACGGCCATGAATTTGTTATAGTGGATGATGAGGGTTCTGTAAGAATTAAAGCTTTAAAGCCACGAGCTAGAAGCGCTCGCTCAAGAAAAGCAGAAGGATCTTGTAAATCATTAGCCGATATAGATGCATATGAAATAAATGCAGCAACTTGCTTAAGAATGGCATTAGAAATGACAGCAAGAATCAGAGAGACCTTGGGAATACGAGATCTATGGGTTTGCCTATCTTGTCACGGTACCACTGTTCCATGTCCTGAAACATTCCAAAATAAATTTAATAAGTTCTGCTTGACGCTCTCAACTCAGAACACGACTTTGCAGGAAGCTACATTAAAAAAAGTACGAGCATCAAAAGGTGTTTTAATTTATTTAAATTCAAATGGCGACTCCATCAAGACTTCGACATATTTTGGCAATACTGTTAAGACAACTCTTAATCGTTACATCCCGAAATATTTAACTGAGATAATTTACAGACTCAAAATAAGAAACTTTCAGAAGATATTTCTGTTTATGGCTACCTCATCTGATAAATTACCTTTCAAGTCACTAAATATGAGTGAGGCCGAATTTAAATTACAGCTAAAACAAGTTTTCAATAATCCAGATATGGGAGGTAATTTATACGAAAAACTAACTAACCCTTGTATAGATAATGAGGAAGATATCCCACTATATTTTTGTGTATCTGATCTAAATCTTCAGTTAGCTATAAAATATGCGAAAGATGGTAAAGATGAGAAGTTAAAGAAAAACTGTAAAGATGTACTTGATAAGATTGGACAAGAGTCCTCAGTAATGATGAAGCATATGCTTAGGACAGCACAGTTAAATGTCGAGAAAAATAGTTCTTAGGTGTGTAAATAATGAAAAGTAATTTAAGCCCTATAAAGGAACGCATAGACCCTAATGACTTGCTAGAGACCATTGTTAATTCCTCTTACCCTAAACCTCGATGGATGTTGAACGAGTCTATAAATGATAAAACTTGGTACTTATCCAAAGTGGGTATTAATTTAACCTTCTATAAGGGAAACATTAATAAAGCACAAAAGTTTGAATTCAAACAAAAGATTGCAGATAATGAGTATTTAACTGACAAAATTAATGAAGCATTATTAATAGATATACGTAACAGTCTTCTGTATCTTGATACAACAGGTAAAATTACAAGACCAGCCAGGATTTCGGATATCGCTCTATCTGTAATTCACCTCATCTACCATGCAAATGAATTTCGTATTTCCAAGAATGAACCTTTAGTTAGAAGCCTAGAGCAAATCAAATTCAAAGAATTGAAACATTACTTGTTATCTTTCAATGTAGAGAGGGATTTGTTTGAAAAAGCAGTTAATTTTATATTAATAAAATGGAACTCAAGGCGCGATATAAACTGGTCTTTAATAAAAACTGAGTTTGCTCTTACAACTAGGGAATTTAAAAGTCTTAAATACAAGATAATTAAATACTTAGAATCAAAAGATGATGGCTTTTTTTCTCAAATGGCGTATAAGCGAGAATACAATAATGCATGTACACGAGAGTTTGACATAGACTTTGATTTGTATCCAAGTCAAAGTACAATCTCTAATGAAATATCTAAACTGGAAGCCTTTTTTACTGCAAGAACTGCCCAAAAATATAAGTTTCAGTATTCGCCAATGAAACTGTTTTCTGTGGGAAGGACTATTTTTGATGAAATGATCGATAGAGTGAAAACTCCATTGATGCCAATTCCATTATCCCTTCATACAATTTCCTCAGCATTACATTTTGCACGCGTTTATGGGGAACCACTTCGTCAGTACCTTTCGGATTTATCTAAAGGCGAAGTTAACAGGATAAAGGAACTAGGTATAGCTTTATCAACCAGCAGGCAACATAGCCTAAAGATAAAGAATTATGTATACAAAACAACTAAGATCCCACGCGCGCTCAAACCTTTAATCATTACGTCATGGGAAAAAGCAGATTTCAGTAAATTTGACTATAGCGAATTAAGAAATGGCATGTCTGTTAATATGGCTATCAGACTTTACACAGCTGCAATATGGATTCTGATCGCCAGCTTCTCTGCTGGCAGAGCAACATCATTGCGGACTTTAAACCGTAATTGCTTTGTACAATCCCCAGTTGATGGTTTGTTTGACATAGTCATGAAAATTCCTAAAAGCTCAGAAAGGTTAGAGTTAGAAAAAGTACATAGACCTATCCCTGATTTAATATACGATTACGGTCTAGAGTTCGCTTTAATGGTATGTGAACTTGAAGAAAGACGAGGTTTTATAGGAGATGAGAATGAACTATTTTTGTTTGGTTGTGCATTGTCATATAGATCAATCAGTGCGGCTCGTGAAGATGGTGGGGAAAACTCGAAATACCCTTTAGGCAATGACTATATTAATGCTTCCATTAATATGTTTATGGACTGGATTGAATCCCCCCTAATCGATGGAAAAAGATGGTATCCATCAACACACCAATTTAGAAGACTATTTGCTGTAGTGTATTTTAACTTCTCAGATCAAGTTGGATTAGATGAGCTATCTTGGTTCATGGGTCATTCTAACCTCGATCAAACATTCTACTATGCAGAAGTGTCACCTGATGATGAATGGATCGACGAAGCTGAGGCTACTATTGCACGGATAGGGGCATCATTAAACAAGCATATTAATGGTGATCAAGCAGTGAGAAGCATCATTAACAACGCCAGACAGTCAACAAAAATTTCAACTGTACTAGAGACACTGGTCCGTAGATTGATTGACGAACATAAAGAAAGAACAGGTCAACAAGTCCGTTTCTGTAAAATTGATGGAAACGAAGTTTTCTTTTACTTTATTAAACCATAAAACTAGGAATTTAGTTATGTCAAAGTTTAAGAAGGGCGAAACTTCGAAACCAGTTATCGATAAAAAGATTGAAATATCCTCATCTATAAAGCGAAAAACTGAACTCATAAATAAGATAGAATACTTTGAAGATATACCTAGCAGCTTGGAAATGAAAAAAAACACCATCTCACAAACTTCAGTTCATAAGTGGGATGATAGTGATCTTAATATTATATCTTATTCTTACAATACAGCTCATGCTGAGCATAACTTAAAATATTTAAATGATCTAATTGATTCAATTAAAAATGCCAATCATAGGCTTTCTAAACTCTCAGAATCAGAAACGAGGGATAAAGGTAATGCCACCGCCAGAATATCACAAAATGAAGTAAACAAACTAAAAGTTGAAAACGAGGAATTACGTGTTGCTTTAGCGGAAGTATATAGAGCTTATATGAGCCTTTTAGATCAATGTCGAGAAGATAAGGAAATCGATGCTGCATATAGAAAACTTATTCTCTCTCAAGCTCAAATCCTAGGCAGAAATCGACTATGGGTAGTTAAATAATGTCTTCTGTAGTCGTTGCAAAAGATCCTAACCTTAAATTTCTCAATACTAGTAGGCGAATAGACCAAAACAATGCTTGCCCACTCCCCATGGTTTTAAAAAAAGGTGGTAAGTTTGATTGGGATGCTAATTCATTTATTACGCATTATGGCGGTGGTTCACAAACATATAATATTCGCCCATTAGCAAAAACCGTTCAGAAAAAAGCATATAGTTTAAATTTGTTCTGTGATTTCCTTGAAAATAATTCTATAAATCTGAGTGAGATTAATGACAGCACTCTTTATCAATATATTAAGGAGTCAAAAGATAGAAATATTAAAGACAGTACTGTTATTCAACATGGAAGGACTGCAATTGAGTATATAGATTATCTGAGTAAAATATATCCAGAATGGAAACTAGGTACTACAGAGAAAGATCCAGATAAAATATTCAGCGTGCACTATGAAAAACTTAAATTCAAGAAAGGCAGTATAACAGGTGAATACTTTTATCATGAATCACTTGTCGGACTAATTAACATTGCCTCTGAAGCTGAATACGTTCATGATCACGAGTTAGTTATGTGGCTAGATGCCATCAACTGTACAACCAACCACCCAAGAATAAATACATTCCTCATAAGCAGGTGGGAGGCCTTAACCACATTACTAGATATTACAGGTTCTAGAATAAGTGAGGCTCACGAGATAACCCGAACTATGATAAAAAAGGCAGCGGATTCATTACTCATCAGTGACAAGCAGCCAATAATCCGAAATATCCCCATAAGGAAAGGAAAATACAAAGGTAAAACTCGATCAGTAAAGACTACCCATGAGGATATTCAAGTTATTCTTTTATACGTCCATATAATTGAAGATATGTTTCCTGATATGGAGCATGATGCTCTTTTTGTCGATTCAGTCACAGGAAAACCATTAAAATCTACTTATTTAAAAAATTATGCAAAAAAGGTTATTAACGGTAGTAAATATTGTGAGGCTCTGAAGCACCTAACCAATCATTCTTTTCGCCATAGATTTATTACCCTTAATATAGCTAAAGCAATTAAGAAAATATCAGCACAAGGTAGCTTTTCAAGTATTCTGAGTGTTGCTTCAAATGCATGCCGAAAAGTTACCATGCACGCAAACAATGAATCTATGTCACATTATGTGCATCTAGCAACTGAATACAATGAAAAAAATGATCAAGGAGATATAGATATGAGCAATATTTCTCCTCAAATTAGAATTCGTGTAAAAAAATTAATCTCAATTGTAAATTTGTTCCGCTTAAAGGAAATAAACGAAGCTGAAGCTTTAGATTCTCTTCTCTCAACGATAAATGAATTTAAGAAGTTTACTTAAAACCAATCAGCCTTTGTTCTTCAATTCAGATATGTGAGCGGAGAACGCTCAAAGTTTCTGATGGACTGCCACCACTCTCCTAGACAAATTTAGTCTATTTTTTTGCTAATTCATAACCATGATTAAGAAGCTTATCAAATTCTTCATAAGTTAGTCGTCTAAGAGTGGTAGGAAACTTTGATGCAAACTCAGAGGAACTACAAATATCACCATCATTTATCTTATCTATAATAGAGATCAAATTACAGAGGTGGTCCCACTTGTTTGAACAACTAAAAGCTTATTTATAAGTGATACTCTGCTCTAGTTAAGCTACCTTATTTTGTTGTGGTAGCTGGTCATAGTAAAACTCATCTGGAGTCATTTTGTCCAGACTCGAATGAGGTCGTTTCAAATTATAAAATTCAAAATATGCGTTTAATTGCTTCTTCGCATCCAAAACATTGCTGTAGGCTTTGAGATACACCTCTTCATATTTAACGCTCCGCCATAATCGTTCAACCATCACATTATCAACCCATCGACCTTTACCATCCATACTGATTTGAATGCCATTTGATTTCAATACATCAATAAATGCATCACTGGTAAACTGACTGCCTTGGTCTGTATTAAAGACTTCAGGTCGGCCATATTTTTCAATAGCTTCATTTAATGTTTCTATGCAAAATGTAACCTCCATACTAATCGATACTCTATGCGCAAGTACCTTGCGGCTATGCCAATCAATCACAGCACATAAATAAACAAAGCCTTTTGCCATAGGGATATACGTTATATCCGTAGACCACACTTGATTACTGCGCTGAATAGCCAATCCTTTGAGCAGATATGGATATTTACGGTGAGCTTGATTAGCCTGGCTTAAATTTGGTTTGCAATATAACGCATTAATGCCCATTTTCTTCATTAAAGTACGTGTATGACGTCGTCCTATATGATGTCCTTGACGATTCAATAAATCACGCATCATACGGCTACCTGCAAAAGGGTATTGCATATGTAACTCATCCATACAGCGCATCAGCTTCAGATCTGATTCACTCACAGGTTTTGGGCGATAGTAATAACAACCACGGGAGACTTTCAGCAGCTTAGCTTGCTTAGATACTGAAATCTGAAGTGAGTCATCGATTAACTTTTGTGGTTGAAGCGACCCAGTTTCTTCAACACACCTTCTAAAAAATCAATTTCTAATGCCTGCTCACCGATTTTTGCATGTAGTTTTTTTAGATCGATGGGTGGTTCTGTTGGAGCTTTTGATTGATCGAAAGCTTGCGAGGAAGCTGAAATCAGTTGATTTTTCCAGTCAATAATTTGGTTTTGATGAACATCAAATTCAGCACTCAATTCAGCAAGTGTTTTTTCTGCTTTAATCGCAGCAAGTGCTACCTTAGCTTTAAAGTCATTTGAATGATTTCTTCTTGGTCTACGTGTCATAAAATACTCCATATATTGATGTTTATAACATCATTTGGGGAGCAAAATATCACTTATAAGTGTTGTTCAAATTTCCTGATCCACCTCTTTACCTCTATTTACGTCTTGTTTAATATAATTTACGAAAGCTCGGATACGCAATGCTCTTGACTGATCATAGATTATGTCTGTGATTCGTTTTAGACGCCAAGGATTAATTTTAGATAAAGAAAAACCTTTTTCTAATGGGGTACTTGCATCCGATACTATTAACTGAGTCTTACTTGGGAGAGATTCTTTTAAAGTACCTCTACCCGCATTAAAAAAAGGTTCAAGCCCAAGATTATCATATACACCTCCATCGTAAACATGAAACCTTGGATATAAAGGGGAAATGGTTAACTGGTTTTCCTCTAGCTCGTTCCATGTTTTTCTTTTTTTCCACTCATATGATTCAGCTTGAATAACTAATGGACCAATCCCACCAGGAAAGCCTGCGGATACGGCTAAGGCATTCGCTAATGGAAAATTTTTAGAGGATGCGTATCCTAATAAATAATCTCCAAAGTTTTTCTGCTTAAATCTAAATCTTTTACCTGTCTCGGCTGTTGTTCCATTTATTGACCATTCAGGAAAAATAGGAATATCTACGAGTTTATTGTCAATTTCCCATTCATCCTTTAAAGCAAATGCCAATAAATTGGCTCTTGATAACAAAAAATACCAATTTCGCGGCTTCAGAAGTTGCCTTGCCATTCCTCCTATTAAACTTCTAGTACATAATTTATTTCGCAAAGAAGGAAGCAGGTGTTCAGTGTATTGATAGGATGTTGGCCATTGCATTTGATTTTCTTTTAATAATAAGCCGATTATTAAACTCCCGCCCGATACAGTAGAGATATGACTAATTTCCTCTAACTTATTTTGTTCAGATAAATATTTTAGTACCCCCAAATGGAATACCATTGCTCTAATTCCACCACCTGAGAGAGCTAAAGCAATATTGTTTGGCTTAGTCATTAATTTCTTATTCCTTTAAAAACTTGAAAATTATTATCACCTACAATAAGCGATATAGCAGGTAGTCCTTCTTCTGCCATTTCTTGTGCAAGATGTGTTAACTGAATAATATCCTCTCCACTCATAGAGGTTGAGTGACCAGTAGGATGGCTATGCCATTCACCAATATATCCCACTATACCCATTGTCCTAGCTGAAATTTCCTTTACTTTTTCAGCTAATCCGGCCGTTCCACGTTCAAAAGATGTTGGCGTGGATTTACTATCTGAAGGGCTTGGTAGAGCTGTGACAATTACAACTGCTTTAATATTGAAATCATAATAACCTAATAGAACGCCACCTGTTTCATTTGGAAGGCAATGTTTTCTCATCTCAGAAAGAAGTTCTATAACTCCTTCATCAATAAATAAGGTTATATTATCTAAAATAAAATTTCTTTCTGCGTAAACTGGAAAATTATATGCAGAAGTAGAACCACTTTCAGGCTCTGTTTGCCACACTTTAATGAAAGCAGTAGGAAGCGTAGCTTGATGCTGAATTTGTTCAGCCACAGTACAAGCATGTCTTAAAATTCTAGAGTAAGGTAATACAACAGAAATATCCCTGCATCCGGCACCGCTCCAAAAAGTTCCTATAGCATTAGTTAGATGGTCTCTACCTAAGTCATTTTGAATAAGAGCTCTATAGTATTGGGCTTCTAGGGTCCTGAGCTTAATTTTTCTTTCTATATCTTCGCCTAGTAATACAGCTCCATTACCATTAGGAGTTATAAAAACTGAAATGTGGCGTGATAGTGAATCATCATTACTAGCTGCACGGGGATATTCGAGAGTAGTTGAGGCATCGATTACAATATCTGGATCGCGTATGATTGAAGAAGAGTTTTTTATAAGATCAGTAGCATCAGCTACTACGCTTGTAAAAATAGATGCATTATCAACCGCTAGAGAATGAAGTTCCGTAACGACATTAGCTTTTGATTCTCCAATATGAGATACATAAGCCGTATGTCTTGAGAGATTGTGAGGCTTGATATGATCCTTATCAATGACAGTCCATTTACCCCAACCGCTTCTTCCCCATAAATTGAGAAGTGCACTACCTAATGAGCCAGCTCCAATAAGTACTCCTGTTGCTCCTTCTGAACTGATACCAGATTGTTTTCGAGCTGCAGAATTGTCATTTACTTGTAAAATTTCAATAGCATCTAATGGATGTGTTAGCGGCAGTGTAAAAATGACCCCCTAATGGCATTTAAAAACTGACCCCCTTGGTTAATATAGCGGTCATTTTGGACTGCTCAACATGTTAACTTTGGAGCAAGCAGTGACAATCCAAATACTTCATCAGCAAGGTAAATCTATTAAAGCCATTAGTCGTGAACTGGGGGTGTCCAGAAATACCGTACGTAAATATTTACGGCAAAACACTACACCTCAGTATCAGCGTATACAGCCTAGAATAAGTATCCTTGACCCATATAAACCCTATTTACTCCAACGTGTAAACGCAGCTCATCCTGAATGGATTCCTGCTGTTGTGCTCTACCAGGAAATTTTAAGGTTGGGATATCCAGGAAAGATCAGGATCTTGAGGGAATATCTTGCAACATTAAAACCAGTTGCCAAACCGGAACCGATCATTCGTTTTGAAACCCAACCTGGCCAACAAATGCAGGTGGATTTCACCACGATTCGACGCAACAACACGACTTTAAAAGCCTTTGTCGCAACATTAGGCTATTCCAGAGCGACTTTCGTGAAATTTTATGATCATGAACGTACCGATGCATGGATCGATGGTCTAGAAAATGCATTTCAGTTCTTTGCAGGAGTACCTCAGGAAATCCTGTTTGATAACGCTAAAACGATCATGATTGAACGGGATGCTTATCAGGAGGGGCAGCATAAATGGAATCCCAAACTGCTCGACTGCGCCAAGAAATACAGCTTTCGTCCTCGCGTATGTAAGCCCTACCGTGCACAGACCAAAGGCAAAGTTGAACGCTTTAATGGATACCTCAAATCAAGCTTTATTGTGCCATTGAAAGCAAGCCTGAAGACTTCGGGTTTACTGTTAGATGTTGATGTCGCCAATGCCCACATTGGCCGGTGGCTGCATGAAACCGCCAATCAGCGGATTCATGCCACCACGCAAGAAAAACCGGCTGTTCGACTGCAACAGGAGCAGCAAAAATTTACGCCATTACCGCAATCAGATACAGGTTCCAGCACTGTACCTGTTGCAGCAGCACAGCATGTCATGCCCTACGAGAGTTTGCAGCATCCCTTATCGGTATATGACCAGTTGCTGGGAGTTTCCTGATGAATCTGCAATACGACCGTATAGAGCAGCTTTGCCAAAAGCTCAATCTGCCTGCCATCGCATCACAATGGTCACATCATGCACAACAAACATTAGGTCAGGATGGAAGTTATGCCGACTTTGTTGAAGCGATCTTGACGCATGAATATGCTGCCAGGCAACAGCGCAGCCAGCAGGTACTGATGAAACTCTCAGGCCTGCCTCAAGTCAAAACCCTGGAAGACTATGATTTTAATTATGCCCTAGGGGCCCCTAAATCACAGGTGATTGAACTGTTCAATCTGAGCTTTATTGCTAGAGCAGAAAATGTGGTGTTTCTGGGGGCTAGCGGAGTAGGAAAAACGCATTTATCTATGGCATTAGGCTATAAGGCCATCATGAACAACATTAAGATCAAGTTCATTACCGCAGCGGATTTAATGCTGCAACTGAGTACAGCCTATCAGCAAGGTAAACTGAAAACCTATATGCAACGTGCGGTACTGGGACCAAAGTTACTGATTATCGATGAAATTGGTTATTTACCGTTTGGACGTGAAGAAGCGAATCTGTTCTTTAATGTGATTGCCAAGCGTTATGAAAAAGGCAGTACGATATTGACGAGTAACTTACCCTTTAGCCAGTGGTCCAAATCCTTTGCAGATGATGTCACGTTGACCGCTGCGATGTTAGATCGGTTATTGCATCACTGTCATGTGGTACAAATATCGGGTGAGAGTTATCGTTTGAAGGATAAAAAAAGAATAGGGATTCAGCCCCAGGTTGAAACTTAATACGAGATCAAAGGGGTCAATTTTACTTTGCCATTTGTAAGGTAAAAGGGGTCAATTTTAGAATGCCGTTGACAGATGTGTTCGCCAACGATTATTAAGTATTTGATTGTCTGTAAGAAGCAATGTATTCCGATAATATTTACGATCCATTTTGATTAATAGGTCGAGTTCCACCCCTAAATCTAATATATCAATAGGCGTCAGAAAAGCTCTATAGAGTTCTTTTTCAACGGGGCTATCGATAGCTCTACATATAGGGATCTGTAATAAGATGAGTGTCCCTTTGTAATTGTCAGGTACTGTAGCGCCAGACTCCGTGACTAGTTTGTCTAGGGCAATTTTTAACTCTTTTATTAGATCAATACCTCGATCTAATAAAAGGTCGACTAGTTCCCCAAAATTGCTTGGATCATTTGCTATTACACCATGGACAACAGGTGGCAGCTCTAATTGTATATATCTAAATCTAGAATTATTTTGATCCTTTGGATTATCTGTATGTAAAAAACAAGAAAAACCTTCATCCTGACGCACAGAACCACGAGTAATTGTAAAATTTGAATTTTTTTCTTTTAACTCTTTAAAATTAAAGGGAAGAATAAGTTCAAATTTGCTCCGAAAAAAAAGACTTTCAACAGGTTGATCTATTGGATGTAGTTCGTTTTTTGAACTTTTCTCAAACCACCATTGGATTCTTCTTAGAAATTTTTGAGGCGTCCAAGTCCTTAATACCGAGATGGATGGTTCAAAATATAAGCACAAGCTTGCTGGTTGGCCTTTTCCTCGCTGATTCTGGTGTATTAAGGTAGGAAAATCTTTACGCATTGCTAAAACATGGACTAACTCTTCTGGATCTTTGGATACAAGAAGAGCAAGACGTTCACGATATTGCAAACCGACGGTATTCCTAGGAGGAATACCGTCGCATTCTACGTCAACAATAATAGCTTCTGCTGTTAATTCCCCATCAATTGGAAAGCGCATTAATTTGATGCAGCTATAATCATTATTACGATCAATAGCTTCTAATAATTCTTTAGTCCTAGATAGCATCAAATCTGTACGATCAGGAATATCTACTCCCCGGTTTAGATCAAAATATTCTTGTGTCATCGTTGCCTGCTCTAGGAGGTACTGAAGTAATAAGAGATGGAGCTCCTATATTTGTAGTGCGTATAAACGAAATACCACCTGAAGTAACTTCAAAAGTTAAAGGTTCTGGTTTCTGCTCATTAGGTTCTTGCATTGTTACAAGAAATTTACGTCCTTTAATTTTTTTAAGGTACTTGTTATAAGTGTTATACGCTTGAATATGAGGAGGTTGTACCTGTCTATAACTATCTTTATCATCTCTTATAGGGTGACTCGAACTCACTAAATAAGCATCAGCTTTTCCCATTTCTAATAATTCTTGGACTAATGGAGTTGGGTCAGTTTCATCAACTCCTTTATCTTGGGCATTAAGCGCTTTATAGCTGCAATGATGAGGAATATTAAATAAATCCCATGCTAAACGGTCATCATTCTGATGATACTTGGTAATACTTACAATATCGTCTAGATCACATGAGTCTGCATCACCTACTGCTAAATAGTCATAAATATTATCATCTGCATTAAAGCGAATATTGAAGATCAAAGACGCTTGATTTCGAACTATATCTCCACCAGCACAGTGTTTTATAAATGGAGAATGGCAGAAAAATTCGACTCCATCTTTGAATAAAGAAAAAGTTGGAACTAATGTACCTGCATCAACGAAAAGATGATCGCGTGCATTCGAACTCTCTCCACGCTCTTTTAATTTTGGTGATAGCCAGTCAGTTAATTCAGATGGTTTAGAAAAAACGCGTATACCTTCACCTTCAAGTAAACGATGTCTTGCTTCCTGACGTAATATGACAAATTCATCTGATCGGTGATCATTATCAGTTTTCTCTAATAACATGGCTGCAGGTACCCAAAGCTCAGAGATTTTAATGCGCCCGTTACCTTGATATTTAGTAGCAAATTCAAGTTCAAAAAACTCAGTAGATCCACAAATATGATCATCGTCAGCGTGGGTGAAGGCGACGACATCAAAATAATCTCTATCAGCATCGTCTAACTCTTTTTTTAATCTAGTTTTAAGGTCAATTACAGGTTCCGAAGTATTTTCCCCTTTTTTTTGATGGCGGTAATCCATCAGAATTCTTCGACCATTATTCAGAATAATTTGGCTAGTATCCCCATTCCCAACCGGGTAAAAAATAACCTTGTGTTCTATTTGCATTTTTAAGTGAATCCTTTAGATAAAATTATTTTACTGATATATAAGGTTGAATTTTCTATATACAAGGATGGCTGAAAAAATTACAGAATTAGGCCGACCTTATTCCCAAGTTGAATCCTAAATTTGAGTTAATTAGGAGAATTCTATCTTTCAGCTCTTTATACAACAAAGCCGTTTGGAAATATAAACCTTTCAAAATGCATTCGAAATCTAGTCAATTTTGATTTTAATTTCGCCAGTAATCACAGGTACGACTCTCAATATTTTAAGATCTTCTCCCATTTGCTAACTTAACTCATTTTATCGTTCTTCTTTTAAATCAATATTTTTTGGCATATTTAAACTATCCAGTTTATCTTTTTAGAAATATGAAATGAATAGAATTGCATTTTCTTAGTCCTTGGTTAGACTAAACCTACTATAAGTTTAGTATCAATAGTAAGAATGATGAATCACCTTCCTAAAGTCATTGTTTTTGATGCTTTTGGCACGCTAGTTAAAATTAAAACGGGCCGTTCACCTTATCGTAAACTCATGAGATGGCTAAAAGAGAATGGAAGAGCACCACAACCTGATGATGCCAAATTTATTATGTCTAATAATGTGAATATAAAACAATTGACAGAATTATTTGGCTATATCATACCATTGCCACTTTGGAGTGAAATCGAGGATGATCTTCGAGATGATTTACAGACAATTGAGTTATATGAAGATACGATTTCAACACTACAAAACTTAAAAAATCGTGGTTATAAGCTTGCGCTATGCTCTAACTTAGCTAGATATTATGGTGAACAGCTCAAGAAGCTAATTCCTGATCTATTTGATTTAATTGTTCTTAGTTACGAAGTTGGTCATATCAAACCAGAACAGCAAATTTATGCAATGATAGAAACTCATTTCAAATGTGATATGAAAGAAATGCTATTTATCGGAGATCATCCTGTTCTAGATGTTGAGAAACCAATTTCACTTGGTATGAATGCAAGAATAATTAATCGTCATCAAGAACAAAATCTACTAGATGTATTAGGTGATTTGATCACAAGGCAGTAATTCTTTAGGGCTAATCTTTAAAACAGAAGCAATTTCATAAATTTTTTCAACTGTGAGATTCACCTCACCACGTTCAATTCTACCCATATAGCTTCTATCTATACCGCACTGAAGAGCTAAAGATTCCTGTGTCATTTTTAGCTGTAAGCGTCGATTGCGGATTAATTGTCCAATCTTAATAGATAATTCTGACATTTGAATCTAATCGTTCAAAAAACAGAAATATCACCAATTGAGGACTATATATCCACGGACTATAATCCTCTTCACTATTAGTAATTTGAAAGAATCTTATGTTCGACTTCTATCTCCCTCTTGCTGATCACTTCATGCAAGTTATGCTCAAAAATGAAATTCAAAATTGGGAAGCTAAAAAATTTTGGCTTCAATTTGATCAATCAAAAATCAAGAATCATGCCCGACATCGGCAGTATATGTACTCTAGTTTAAAGATTTTAGCTAAACATGGTTTTTTGGAGTTTAAATATTCAGAAAATAATTCTAGATTATATTTATATAGTGAAACTGAAAAGCTTAAAAAATTGCGCTATAAACACCTAGATAAAGATTATGAAAATATTTTCAATATAGAAAAAGAAAATTTAATCATACAGTTAGACGGTCTATCTAGAAAAAATAAATACATATCAGAACTAAACTCGAAGTATCCAGAGTTTAGATCAAAAATTATAGAAATAGAAAATAAAATCCATTTAAAGAAAAAAGAATACGAAATAAAACTACAGTTTCTAGAGGATTTTAAAAATATATAACAAAATCATTATTTAAATAATTATTAAAATAAAACAAACACTTATCAAAAAAAATACTTGAAATACATTAAAAAAAACCATATTTTTTCATCTAATTTATTCAAAATTTATCAAAAATGGTCAAATCAATACAGCAAGTTCGGGATGATTTTATAAATTCCGGAACAACGATATCGGCATGGGCAAGAGATAACAATTTCTCTCCAGATCTGGTTTATCGAATTTTTAAAAATAATAAAGTTCCACAGCGTGGTGAAAGCCATAAAATTGCTGTGAAATTAGGTATTAAGGAGCAAAAAACCATGAATTAATTTGAAATTACATATTTTCGCTGCAGAAAGTATAAACACTCATGTTGGATCCTACATTAGCCGATGCAATTCTAGACAGAATAATTCATAACGCTTTTAAATTTGAAATTACTGGTGATTGGATGAGAAAGAACAGCTCTTCTGATGTGGAAGCCACTCTTAAAGAGTGGCTGATTTTAAAGTGAAATAACTCTTAGCAAACCGCATCCTCCATTGATCTATTCCCTCAAGAGATTCTATATCTGCCCACCCACACCTTTGAATTTTTCAACAAAAGCGGCGATTTTCTGAAAAACCGTTTGCTTCTGGGTTCGGTACTGCGGATTCAAGGGGCTGAGTTTGGGCAGCGCTTCATTAAGAGCAGTGCCATTTTCAGAGGCGTACTCACGCTTGAGTGATGACGCAATATAGCGTTTGGCAGCATCGATATTGAGCTTTTCAGAGGCAATAATGGCATCGGCTTCGCGCTTCTGCTCCACCTGGGCGAATTTGAAGAAAGCGTCGATAATGCTGGCTTTGTCATTGATCTCATCTAGGTTTGTCTGGTTAATAAAATCAACCACTAAGCTCTCTTTCGCTCTATTACCAAGGCTACCGCGGATCATACGACGAACTTCTTCAATCAAGCCTTCTTTGCTCTTGTTCTTTTTATTGTGATCAAAAATCAGTTCAAGAATGTAATCGAGGTTTATTTCTTGAGATTTAAGCAAATCAATTTCAAAGACCACATCGTCCCAGTCTACCGTTGACTTATCTTTGTCCTGACCTTCTTTATCGCGTCGCAACCAGTCACGGATATCATTGTAAGTAGAGCGATAATCTTGGATAGCACGTTCGCGCGGCATATCGATAGTTTGCATTGCCTCGATGTCAGCATCGTCCAGATAGTACTTTGACTTGAACTCTTCAACAGCTTGTCCATCACTGGTATCTAAGCTTTGCAGTGCTTTTAATCCAGCAAACTCATCGTAGTTTTGTAAAATATTTTCTGCCTTTAGGTATTCACCAAACAGTTTGGCAAACTCTTTTTTATCTTGTTCTTTTTCAATATTTTCTGGGTTTGGAAAGCGTTCTTGCAGCTCTTTTACGATATCAACAAAACCTCGACGTGCCTGGCCGGTAGCAATATCGTTAAAACCTTCCATGTATTCTTTGTAGCTCTTCTCCAACACCACGTTTTTGGTGTTTTTGTCACCAAACAAGGTGATGGCATCAATGGTTGCCTGCTCTAAGTCCCGGAAGGTAACAATATTGCCAAAGGTCTTCGTTGCATCATAAATGCGGTTAGTTCGAGAAAACGCCTGCATCAAACCGTGATAACGCAAATTTTTATCAACAAACAAGGTATTAAGCGTAGGCGCATCAAAGCCCGTTAAAAACATACCGACCACGATAAGCAGATCAACTTCTTGATTCTTCACTCGCTGGGCAAGGTCTCGGTAGTAGTTCTGAAAGCCATTACTGTCCACGCCATAGTTAGATTTAAACATGGCGTTGTAATCGCTAATCGCGGCGCTCAAAAACTCTTTCGCGCTGCTGTTCATCGCGCTAACTTCAAAGCTCTCATCTAAAATATCACCAATAGCGTCCTGCTCTTCATTGGCAGCAAATGAGAAAATAGTCGCAATGCGTAGAGGTTTACTCGTGGGTCCATTCTCAGCCTCGGCCTGCAATATTTTAAATGTTTCATAGTACGCTTTCGCCGCATCAACACTACTGACCGCAAACATGGCGTTAAACCCTTTGGCGCCAGAATAGGCTCGATGTGTTTTCTGGTTAAAATGGCTCAGAATATACTGCGAGATTTCACGAATGCGCATTGGATGTAAGAACGCTTTCTTGTTCTCTGCGGCACTAAGCTTCTTTTCATCCTGCTCAGTCTCAATGCTCTTAAATTGCGGACGAACATCGTTATAGTCCACTTTGAACTTGAGTACTTTTTCATCACGAATGGCATCAGTGATCACATAAGTGTGCAACTGCTGGCCAAACACGCTGCCAGTGGTTTCAGCACCCAAGGCGTTTTCAGGGAAAATTGGCGTACCGGTAAAGCCAAACTGGTAGTACTTTTTGAATTTCTTCTTCAGGTTTTTCTGCGCTTCACCGAACTGGCTTCGATGACACTCATCAAAAATAAATACCACTTGTTTGTTGTAGATAGCTAAATCGCTTTCGCTTTTAATTAAGTTGTTGAGCTTTTGGATTGTGGTGACGACAATCTTGTTATCGTCTTTATCCAGATTACTCTTAAGCCCTGCAGTACTGTCTGAACCGTTCACACTATCAGGTGAGAAGCGTTGATACTCTTTCATCGTCTGATAGTCGAGGTCTTTTCGGTCCACCACAAAAAAGACTTTATCGATACAGTCTAAATCGGTGGCCAAACGTGCCGCTTTAAAGCTAGTGAGTGTTTTTCCTGAACCGGTGGTGTGCCAAATATAACCGCCGCTCTCGGTGTTGCTCCAATTCTTAGCGTTAAATGCGCTCTTTATCTTCCATAAAATGCGCTCTGTAGCGGCAATCTGGTAGGGGCGCATTACCAGCAAAGTATTGCTGACGTCAAACACCGAGTAACGCAAGATCACTTCAAGTAGCGTCTCTTTCTGAAAAAAAGTGGCGGTAAAGTCTTTTAAATCTTTGATCAGCGTATTGTCTGACTTCGCCCAGTTCATCGTGAAATCGAAGCTGTTTTTGTCTCGCTTCGTGGTATTGGCAAAATAGCGCGTGTCGGTGCCATTAGAGATCACAAACAGCTGCAAGAACTTGTACAACGAGTTCTCTGCATTAAAACTTTCTTTGCTGTAGCGATGTATTTGGTTAAACGCCTCACGGATAGCCATACCACGCTTTTTTAGTTCAATTTGCACCAAAGGCAAACCATTGACCAAAATCGTCACATCATAACGGTTAGCATGACTTCCCGTTTGTTCAAACTGCTTAATGACCTGTACTTTGTTACGAGCAATGGTCTTCTTGTCGAATAGGTAGATATTTTCTATATGGCCATCATCGAAGACAAAATCGAAGATATAGTCACTGTGCACCTTGCGGGTTTTGTCGAGAATATTGTCGCTGGGTGTGCTCAGGTATTGCTCGCAAAAGCGAGCCCACTCACCATCAGTAAACTCGACCTTATTGAGGGCTTGAAGCTGCTTGCGCACATTAGCCATCATGGCATCGGGTGTCGTCAGAGCAGGTAAATATTCATAGCCCTGGTTACTTAGGTCCTGAATCAGCTCACGTTCTAAATCACCTTCGCTCTGGTAACTTTCACTTATCTGCGTTTGCTTTGTGTATTTGTCTAAGACAATAAAATTATTTGATTCTGCAATCGGCTTTGTTGTGCTAGTCATTCTGTGCTCCTTGCAGTTTAAAACCATAATTATTTAATAGATGTTCAAGTAGAAATTTAACAATCTGCTTCTCAGGTTCGGTAGGTTCTGCAACTTCTTCGTTTGATAATGAACGATGACTATAAAAGTGCATCACTCGTTTGGCGTATAGCTCACGGCTTTCGGGTAATAGCGCTGTCCAGTCTGCGTACCCCAAAAATGCTGCGACTTTCTCATAAAGGTTGCGCAGTAAATTGAAGTGAAAACGCTGTATTTCATTGTTCGTGATAGCTTGTTCAATCAATTGCTTGATATACAAGTGATAAGAAAAACTGGTATTCGCGCCACCTTTTTTTTCTTTTAAATCAAAGGTTCCGTCTTCAAAACGTTGCAACAAGTAACAGATTTTCGCATTAAGCTCATTGTGCAACACATTGTAAAATAGCGGATTATGTGACGATATGATAAATTTAAGCCTCTCAGATTTGCTTAACTTGATTAGTTCCGCCAAATTAACTGCAAGTTCAATTAAATGGTTTTCATCTAATGAGCTGACGGGGTCATCAATGAACACATATTCTAGCTGATTGAAGCTCTCAACATCCTCTTCATCAGGATTATTCATGACTCTAACAACTTGCTCTAGAAGCCCATGAAAAATACTCCAGACAAAATTACTTTCTTCGCCCTTAGATATTTTTACATGCTGTGCTCTTTCCGCATTTCCTCGCTCAAATGAAAACGTTACTTGAGTAAAGTCTTCATTAAAATGAGGCGTCAGCTTCTCGTTGCTATAACGCTGAAACAACCTGGTGATATTAGGTTCTTGACCTTGCACTTTTAATATCCAATCGGTAAACGTATTGGGTTGGATTTTTAACTTCGGCTCTGCATCAGCATCTAAATCGTTATCCCAGTAAAACAAGTCTTCCGTGAACGCGTTGTAATACAAAATCTTGTGGCGCGACAGTGGCGCTTGCTCCGCATCAATAAGCTTATCCTGCCCATCGTCTTTTGGTGCAATGAGTTGTTTAAATTCACGCGACAATCGTGTTTTACCTGTGCCATTAAAGGCATAGATTAACTGCACCTTTTTATCGGACGCTTGCAACAACTCTGCTATTTCCGTTAGCGTTTTACTCATTAAGCTGCCTCATGTGAATGAGATTTCGGGAAGCTCAACAACAGATCACGATAATACTCGTATTGCTTTTGGCGGAGTTCTATTTCGCGGGGCAGACCTTCTTTAATTGAACAGGTCAAAGAATCAAATTTATCTAAGATAGCCACAATGCGTTCTTTTTCTTTAGGGGCTGGATTTGGAATATTTATACTTTCCAAGTTCTTCTTATTCAACTTTGGTTGGGCTGCTCCAGAAATGTAAGGAGTCAGGTCGATACTATTCAGATAGTATTCAACGTACTTTCTCTCCGCGTAAGTTTCAAATTTAAGCACGTGAGCATGATTGTTTACCCATGTTTTACCACTAATACTAAATGCTATAGGCGTATTACGGGCTAATAGATTTGCGCCATCCTCAGAGACTAATAAGTAATCACCGTCAAATATGTAATCCTTGACATAATCGACGATACCAGATGCACCGTAGTATGGAATTTCGCCAGCTTCTCTCAGACCACTGGTTATAGGCTTACGCTTTGAGTCCAGATTTTCTGCAAGGTCACCTAACGTCTTCCACTCAACGTCACCCTCTTCAAAACTCAACAACTGGTCGCGGTAGTAGTTGTATTGTTTTTTACGCATGTTAAGTTCGGCGGTCAGCTCTGCGGTCAGCTCTGCGGTCATGGCGGTAAATGCGTCCAGAATGCGCACTATTTCAGCTTGTATTGCCAGCGATTTTTTTGGGTTATCTGAGCATGGGATTGGAACTACAATTTTTTCAACCTGATGGCTCATTAGCTTGGGATTACCCATACCTGAATAAACGTGCTTTTGAGCTTCAGTTGTCAACCAATAATACAAATACTTATAGTTTAAAAGGTTTTCATCTATGATCTTCATGAGACCACAAACATTTGTAATTGAAAATTTACCTTTACGATAAAATATCGTGCCCGCATTAGCTCCATCGGTGGTCCAACTAATATATTCACCATCAAAATCGTAAGTATCGATTGAGCCAATCATTCCATCATTTGCTGTTTGAGAGCTATAAACAGGGAATATTCCTGTATTTTCAGACAGGAACCCTTTTGACATAACTCTCCCCCGGCGTAATGTTACTAAATCACTTAAAGCTTGCCATTCAGTACCCACGCCTTCTAATAGTTTCTCTAAATAGTTCAACTGTCTCATGCCTCAAGCTCCTCACCTTCAATCTCTGCAACAATGGCGTCAATGTCACTGCGAAGCGCATCAATTTTAGCAACGGTGGTTTTAAGTTCGGCATTAAGCTCTGTAATGTCAACTAGCTCGCGATTGTCTTTAGCTTCTACATAACTGCTTACCGAAAGGTTGTAGCTATTGCTTGCGATAACATCCAAATCAACCGATTTAGCAAAATGCTCAACGTTTTCCTTGCTAGCAAACACTTCCATGATGTCTTCAATGTGCTGCTCAGTCAGTACGTTGTTGTTGGTTTCTTTTTTAAACAAACCGCTTGCATCAATAAACTGGGTGGTAGTGTCGGTTTTGTGTTTAGACAGCACCAAAATATTCACCGCAATGGTGGTGCCAAAGAACAGGTTAGGTGCCAGTGAAATCACCGTTTCAACGTAGTTGTTATCTACTAGGTACTGGCGAATTTTTTGCTCAGCACCTCCACGGTAAAAAATACCGGGGAAGCAAACAATGGCTGCACGACCTTTACTTGATAGGTAACTGAGCGCATGCAGCACAAAGGCAAAGTCGGCTTTTGATTTGGGTGCGAGCACACCTGCGGGCGCAAAACGGTCATCGTTAATTAGGGTTGGGTCGTCGCTACCAATCCATTTCACCGAATAAGGCGGGTTAGACACAATGGCATCAAAGGGTTTGTCATCCAAAAAGTGCGGTTCGGTTAAGGTATCACCCAACTGAATATTAAACTTGTCGTAGTTAATGTTATGCAAAAACATGTTCATACGCGCCAAGTTGTAGGTGGTATGATTTAGCTCTTGACCAAAAAAGCCATCTTCAATAATATGCTCATCGAAGTGTTTCTTGGCTTGTAACAGCAACGAGCCTGAACCCGCCGCAGGGTCATAAATTTTATTCACACTGGTTTGGCCGTGCATAGCCAGCTGCGCGATCAATTTTGAAACGTGCTGCGGCGTGAAAAATTCGCCACCGGATTTACCCGCATTGGCGGCATAGTTTGAAATCAGGAACTCGTAAGCATCACCAAATAAATCAATTTGGTTGTCTTCAAAATTACCAAAAGAAAGCTCCGACACTCGTTTTAATACCTTTGCTAAACGATCGTTTTTTGCAGTAACCGTATTACCCAGACGATTACTGGTCGTATCAAAATCCGCAAACAAGCCTTTGATGTCTTTTTCTGAATCGTAGCCATTGGCTGAGTTTTCGATTGCAGCAAAAATAGCGGCCAAATCCGTATTTAAATTTTCGTTTTTGTGTGCATTAGCCGCCACATTGCTAAACAACTGGCTAGGGTAAAGAAAATAGCCCTTGGTTTTAATGGCATCTTCTTTAGCAAACTTGATGTTTTCATCATCGTCAGACATGGCCGCATAATTAACGCTCTCATCACCGCCAGTGATGTAGTTGACAAAGTTTTCACTGATAAAACGGTAGAACAGCGTACCCAGTACATATTGTTTAAAATCCCAGCCATCCACTGAGCCTCGAACATCGTTGGCAATCGCCCATATTTGGCGTTGAAGTTCGGCACGTTGTTGTAAACTTGTCATTTGTTAATTCCTGCTTTTAATTCGTTTATTGGTTGTCCACCAGCGTATGCCTATTCGCGACTGGCTTTTAGCAATGAGCCGCTTTCTAAAGTTCCCCAATTAATTTAAGGTATTCCTGTTCAGTCAATACTTTAACGCCTTTATCACGAGCTGCAATAATCTTAGTTTCACCGACCTTGTCGCCAGTTACTAGATAGGTAGTTTTACCAGTAACCGATTTAGCCACGTTAGCCCCAAGTGCTTTCGCATGCTTTTCCATATCGCTACGGGAACCTTGTTGCATCGAACCAGTAAATACAATGAGTGATCCAGCTATAGGAGAATCTGAACGCTCCCTATCAGACTCCTTGGACGTAATACTTAAATTGAAACCTAGGTTATATACTTTAAAAAACTCTTCTTTCACATTTGCTAGACCTTCAACAATAGCTTCTGCACTTAATTGTGCAAACCCATCTATTTTAACCAAGTCCTCGACCGATATTTCAAAAACTTCAGCAATGGCATGATGCTGAAGTAATCTTTCACAGTTTCCGCCAGCTAATCGGGTAACTCCAAATGCAGCAAGAAACCTCCAATCCTCTATTTCAATCTGTCTACTTGCTTGGAGTTGATCGATAAGATTCTGTGACGTTTTATCTCCAAATCCAAACTCGACAAATTGATGCTTAGGAATCTGATAAATTTCATGGATGTGCTTAATACCTTGATTAGTTATTTTTTCAATCACCTTTGGCCCAAAGCCATCTACATTACCCAATGTTTTAAAAAAATGAATCAGTGTATTCTCAGTTTGGGCAGGACAGTCTGACTTATTCGGGCATATTAAATGATCACCTTCCCAAATAAGGTGAGCACCACAACTAGGACAATTTTCAGGTAATTCTGGCTCTGCTCGTTTGATAACTTCTTCAATTTTTGGAATAACTAAGCCACTTCTGACTAGCTTAATGATTGCGCCAGGACCAACTCCATTTGTCTTCACCATATTGTAGTGATGAACGGTTGCCCTGCTTAAAGT
>NZ_KB849202.1:32229-150392 GCF_000367985.1 Acinetobacter sp. CIP-A165 | reverse complement strand
ACTAAGCCACTTCTGACTAGCTTAATGATTGCGCCAGGACCAACTCCATTTGTCTTCACCATATTGTAGTGATGAACGGTTGCCCTGCTTAAAGTAGCCCCACTAAGTTTTGTCGGAACCAATTCAGCTACTGGTGAAACTCGACCAGTCCTTGAAGTCTGATGAACAACTTTCAATACTTCGACTTCAGCCGATTCTTCATTCACTTTAAAAGCGATTTGCCACCTATGGAATTTTCTCGTAGAGCCCATATGCTCTTTAATCGGTGCATTTGTTGATTCTAAGACTAATCCATCAATATCAAAATCAATTGAGTTCCACATACTTTCAAGAATACTATCAAATTTTGACAACAACTCTTCAATACTTCCCGTCCAGTTATCTAATAGTGAAAAAGGGTAGAAGACACAGGCACCTTCATCAATTGCCTTTTGAACATCTTCATCAACTTTCTTTTCAGCAATAATTGCTGCTTGGATATTGCGTGAGTTTTCAAATTTTTCACTCAACACTTCATTAAAGTAACTTTTCTTGATTACGATTTCGCCAGGGCCTAAACCTCTTCCTGCGTTTTTTGCTACTTTGAGTCCTCGTTCAAATGCACGAGTAATATCTTGACCTCTTGTCCCATCACCTCGGGTATAGAGAGTTATGCCATCATCATAAGCAGCATAACCATCAAGTTTCGGTGTAACCCTAATACGAATTAAATTTTGATCAAAATCAATTTCTGACGCTGCTTTAGTAATTCTTTCCGTCCATTTTTTAATTTCTTCAAAAGAATATGCTTTATCAGTAGAAAGCATTTTCTTTGGAAGTCGGACAGTCTTACTATCGATTAAAACTTCAGGCTCTACATTTAATAAGTATGGATTGTCGGGATCATGAGTTTTGAAGTAGTTAAGATATTCATCATACGTCTCATCCTCAATAATCGGATAACCTGATCTGTAAAGAGCATTAGCAACTTTAAGTAATGTTTCCAACTCTTCCCAACTGTGCTCATCAGATGTAAATAACTTCTCTGCTTCTTCTATACCTAAATTAAGGTCTAGTTTTTCAATAATGGCGATTTGGTTATCGTTAAATATATATTTAGACATTACTGCTACCCTTACACTGCCATTTGAAAATCTAGTTGAGTTCTACTTGAAACATTTGAGTGTATGGTGACACCTACATCACCACTGCGATACACACTGACCGTATCTCCAATGCGCACATCTAAGCGATGAATTTCACCAATATTATGCAAAGTTACGTTGGATACCATTACCCCTCCAACATTCACGGGGCTAAGCCTTGCAACAGGAGTCAATGTGCCAGTACGACCCACTTGCCAATCAATATTTTCAACTTTAGTAAGTGCAGCTTGTGCAGGAAATTTATAAGCCGTGGCCCAACGTGGTTCGCGACTGAGGAATCCGAGTTGCTGCTGCTGCTGTTTAAGGCTATCAACCTTCACCACCATGCCATCAATTTCAACTTTTAAATCTGGACGCTCTTGCTGAATCTGTTCATAGCGTTGCTGAACTTCTTCAATTGAAGCACAGAGAAATTGTCGCTCTGCGATTTCAAAACCAAATTTAGTCAACCAATGTAAACTATCATGCATGGTCGGTAAGTTATGATGTGGCTCGCATTGCGCGATTCCATAGGCATAGAACGCCAATGGGCGCGATGCGGCGATATTTGGATCTAGCTGTCTTAGGCTTCCTGCTGCGGCATTACGCGGATTGGCAAAGGTTTTATGACCTTTGGCTTCTTGGTCTGCATTGAGCTTTTCAAAGCCTTGCTTTGGCATCAGGACTTCGCCACGCACTTCTAAAAATTGCGGAATCGCTTGATACTGACTGGATAATACTTTTGGTAAATTACGAATGGTTTTAACATTTTGAGTGATATCCTCACCTGTCTCCCCATCGCCACGGGTCACGCCACGAACCAGCACACCATGCTCATACCACAGTGAAATCGCCAAACCATCCAGTTTTAATTCCACATCATATTGGACTTTTTGATTTGGTAAACGCTCATCAATACGGCGTGCGAAAGCAAACAAATCCTCTTGATTAAAGACATTACCCAATGACAGCATCGGCACTGTATGCGTGACGCTTTCAAATTTAGACAGTGCTTGCCCACCGACTTTATTGGTTGGTGTATCTGCCTGAACAAGCTCAGGGTGTTGTTGTTCTAAAGCTTTAAGTTGATGAAACAAATGGTCATATTCACTATCTGAAATGGAAGGCTGATCCATGACATAGTAGGCATGATTGTGTTTTGCAATGAGTTGAATCAATTGACGCATTTGCTCAATCACTGAATTTTGTTCCTGGTTATCGTTAAATATATATTTAGACATTACTGCTACCCTTACACTGCCATTTGAAAATCTAGTTGAGTTCTACTTGAAACATTTGAGTGTATGGTGACACCTACTAAGCCACTTCTGACTAGCTTAATGATTGCGCCAGGACCAACTCCATTTGTCTTCACCATATTGTAGTGATGAACGGTTGCCCTGCTTAAAGTAGCCCCACTAAGTTTTGTCGGAACCAATTCAGCTACTGGTGAAACTCGACCAGTCCTTGAAGTCTGATGAACAACTTTCAATACTTCGACTTCAGCCGATTCTTCATTCACTTTAAAAGCGATTTGCCACCTATGGAATTTTCTCGTAGAGCCCATATGCTCTTTAATCGGTGCATTTGTTGATTCTAAGACTAATCCATCAATATCAAAATCAATTGAGTTCCACATACTTTCAAGAATACTATCAAATTTTGACAACAACTCTTCAATACTTCCCGTCCAGTTATCTAATAGTGAAAAAGGGTAGAAGACACAGGCACCTTCATCAATTGCCTTTTGAACATCTTCATCAACTTTCTTTTCAGCAATAATTGCTGCTTGGATATTGCGTGAGTTTTCAAATTTTTCACTCAACACTTCATTAAAGTAACTTTTCTTGATTACGATTTCGCCAGGGCCTAAACCTCTTCCTGCGTTTTTTGCTACTTTGAGTCCTCGTTCAAATGCACGAGTAATATCTTGACCTCTTGTCCCATCACCTCGGGTATAGAGAGTTATGCCATCATCATAAGCAGCATAACCATCAAGTTTCGGTGTAACCCTAATACGAATTAAATTTTGATCAAAATCAATTTCTGACGCTGCTTTAGTAATTCTTTCCGTCCATTTTTTAATTTCTTCAAAAGAATATGCTTTATCAGTAGAAAGCATTTTCTTTGGAAGTCGGACAGTCTTACTATCGATTAAAACTTCAGGCTCTACATTTAATAAGTATGGATTGTCGGGATCATGAGTTTTGAAGTAGTTAAGATATTCATCATACGTCTCATCCTCAATAATCGGATAACCTGATCTGTAAAGAGCATTAGCAACTTTAAGTAATGTTTCCAACTCTTCCCAACTGTGCTCATCAGATGTAAATAACTTCTCTGCTTCTTCTATACCTAAATTAAGGTCTAGTTTTTCAATAATGGCGATTTGGTTATCGTTAAATATATATTTAGACATTACTGCTACCCTTACACTGCCATTTGAAAATCTAGTTGAGTTCTACTTGAAACATTTGAGTGCATTTGAAAATCTAGTTGAGTTCTACTTGAAACATTTGAGTGTATGGTGACACCTACTAAGCCACTTCTGACTAGCTTAATGATTGCGCCAGGACCAACTCCATTTGTCTTCACCATATTGTAGTGATGAACGGTTGCCCTGCTTAAAGTAGCCCCACTAAGTTTTGTCGGAACCAATTCAGCTACTGGTGAAACTCGACCAGTCCTTGAAGTCTGATGAACAACTTTCAATACTTCGACTTCAGCCGATTCTTCATTCACTTTAAAAGCGATTTGCCACCTATGGAATTTTCTCGTAGAGCCCATATGCTCTTTAATCGGTGCATTTGTTGATTCTAAGACTAATCCATCAATATCAAAATCAATTGAGTTCCACATACTTTCAAGAATACTATCAAATTTTGACAACAACTCTTCAATACTTCCCGTCCAGTTATCTAATAGTGAAAAAGGGTAGAAGACACAGGCACCTTCATCAATTGCCTTTTGAACATCTTCATCAACTTTCTTTTCAGCAATAATTGCTGCTTGGATATTGCGTGAGTTTTCAAATTTTTCACTCAACACTTCATTAAAGTAACTTTTCTTGATTACGATTTCGCCAGGGCCTAAACCTCTTCCTGCGTTTTTTGCTACTTTGAGTCCTCGTTCAAATGCACGAGTAATATCTTGACCTCTTGTCCCATCACCTCGGGTATAGAGAGTTATGCCATCATCATAAGCAGCATAACCATCAAGTTTCGGTGTAACCCTAATACGAATTAAATTTTGATCAAAATCAATTTCTGACGCTGCTTTAGTAATTCTTTCCGTCCATTTTTTAATTTCTTCAAAAGAATATGCTTTATCAGTAGAAAGCATTTTCTTTGGAAGTCGGACAGTCTTACTATCGATTAAAACTTCAGGCTCTACATTTAATAAGTATGGATTGTCGGGATCATGAGTTTTGAAGTAGTTAAGATATTCATCATACGTCTCATCCTCAATAATCGGATAACCTGATCTGTAAAGAGCATTAGCAACTTTAAGTAATGTTTCCAACTCTTCCCAACTGTGCTCATCAGATGTAAATAACTTCTCTGCTTCTTCTATACCTAAATTAAGGTCTAGTTTTTCAATAATGGCGATTTGGTTATCGTTAAATATATATTTAGACATTACTGCTACCCTTACACTGCCATTTGAAAATCTAGTTGAGTTCTACTTGAAACATTTGAGTGTATGGTGACACCTACATCACCACTGCGATACACACTGACCGTATCTCCAATGCGCACATCTAAGCGATGAATTTCACCAATATTATGCAAAGTTACGTTGGATACCATTACCCCTCCAACATTCACGGGGCTAAGCCTTGCAACAGGAGTCAATGTGCCAGTACGACCCACTTGCCAATCAATATTTTCAACTTTAGTAAGTGCAGCTTGTGCAGGAAATTTATAAGCCGTGGCCCAACGTGGTTCGCGACTGAGGAATCCGAGTTGCTGCTGCTGTTTAAGGCTATCAACCTTCACCACCATGCCATCAATTTCAACTTTTAAATCTGGACGCTCTTGCTGAATCTGTTCATAGCGTTGCTGAACTTCTTCAATTGAAGCACAGAGAAATTGTCGCTCTGCGATTTCAAAACCAAATTTAGTCAACCAATGTAAACTATCATGCATGGTCGGTAAGTTATGATGTGGCTCGCATTGCGCGATTCCATAGGCATAGAACGCCAATGGGCGCGATGCGGCGATATTTGGATCTAGCTGTCTTAGGCTTCCTGCTGCGGCATTACGCGGATTGGCAAAGGTTTTATGACCTTTGGCTTCTTGGTCTGCATTGAGCTTTTCAAAGCCTTGCTTTGGCATCAGGACTTCGCCACGCACTTCTAAAAATTGCGGAATCGCTTGATACTGACTGGATAATACTTTTGGTAAATTACGAATGGTTTTAACATTTTGAGTGATATCCTCACCTGTCTCCCCATCGCCACGGGTCACGCCACGAACCAGCACACCATGCTCATACCACAGTGAAATCGCCAAACCATCCAGTTTTAATTCCACATCATATTGGACTTTTTGATTTGGTAAACGCTCATCAATACGGCGTGCGAAAGCAAACAAATCCTCTTGATTAAAGACATTACCCAATGACAGCATCGGCACTGTATGCGTGACGCTTTCAAATTTAGACAGTGCTTGCCCACCGACTTTATTGGTTGGTGTATCTGCCTGAACAAGCTCAGGGTGTTGTTGTTCTAAAGCTTTAAGTTGATGAAACAAATGGTCATATTCACTATCTGAAATGGAAGGCTGATCCATGACATAGTAGGCATGATTGTGTTTTGCAATGAGTTGAATCAATTGACGCATTTGCTCAATCACTGAATTTTGTTCCATTTGTTTTTCACCATATAAAAGGGCGGAAAAACCGCCCTATAAAACATTTCACTGAATTTATTATAAAAGATTAATCATGTTGTTGCTTGATTTGGGCGATAATCAATCACATGATGACGCCAATGTTCTTTCAGCTGCGGCGTGAACTCCAGATTATTTTCGTCATAGACTTTGCCATCCACTTCACGCGCAATTAAGCCCGCAATACTGGTCATCATGTCATAACCTGTGACTGCTTTGCTATTTGGCAAGGCCAAGAAAAATGCCAAACCTTGCACTTGTTCAGTCGATAAGGTTTCCAAATCAAAACCAGCAGGTCCATGATCTGTGATACGTAATACAGAAAACATCAATGCACTTGGCTCATCGGTATTTTCATAGCGATGGAAGCACGACATCTCACCAAAACGTAGACCATATTTAAGTAAAACTTTTAATGCCTTATCACCAGATAACGCGCGGCGTGGGTTTGGATAAACATTAAGGGCGATGATCTGTTCAGCCGTTGCTAATGCGCTTTCATCATCATAACGTTGCTGCTCATGCAGATGTACATCCAAAATATTACTCTCGCCTTCGAAGTCAGCGATTTCTACGGTCTCAATATTTGGATTTAAGCTCAGTTCTGATTCAGGCTTGGTTTCCCCATCCTTGTCCATCACCTCAGTTTCTGCTGATGCGACCGGTTCTACTTCTACAATTTTTTCCAATTGCGGCTCAGGTGTTTCAGTCTCACGGATGGGATCAACATCAACTTGTACTACAGGCTCAACCGTTTCTATATCAGCAGCTACCGTGGTTTTTTCTTCAACTTCAACCAATTCCACAGGTTTCACAACTTGCGATTCAAGTTCAGTCGATTCAATCTTTAAACTCGGTTCAACACGTTCTGCCTCGATCTTCACCTGATCATGTTGTAATTGATCACGAACATGACGAGGAATAACAGGCTGATTACTTTCAGGGTTAATATGCAAATCAGTTTCTAATGAAGGCTCAACTGGTTTTGGTTTTCTTAAAATCATGGTTAAGCCAACGAGCATAATCACAACGGCGATAACAATGCCTATTATTGTATTCATTTCCATACTAAGACTCCGCAACTAACCCGTATTCTTTTGCCTGTTCTAAATCAACAGTCACTAATTTTGATGTACCTGGCTCAGGCATGGTCACTCCTAACAAATCTGTTGCCATTGTCATTGCCAATTTATTATGTGTAATGTAAATGAATTGCACCTGTTCAGAAAGCTCTTTTACCAAATTACAATAACGTTGCACGTTCGCATCGTCCAGTGGCGCATCAACTTCATCCAATACGCAAAACGGCGCAGGATTCAATCTAAAAATCGCAAATACCAATGCCATTGCAGTTAAGGTCTTTTCGCCGCCCGAAAGTAGTGCCAAAGAACTGTTACGCTTGCCCGGCGGACGCGCCATCAATTTCACGCCTGACTGCCAATCATCTTCAAGACTTAAAGTCGCTTCACCGCCACCAAATACCTTCGGAAATAACAACTGCAACTCTTGATTGACCTGATCAAAAGTAGTCATAAACAACTTACGTGTTTCCTGATCAATGCTTTTCATCGCATCTTTCAGTTGAGTTACGGTATTTTGTAAATCTTGCATTTGATGGCTCAGCTCATCAAAACGCTGTGAAACTTCTTCATATTCTTGCGATGCAGCCAAGTTGACTGCTCCAATCTTTTCAAATTGTTGCTGGGCTTTTTCCAATTTCTGCTGATGGTCTTTGATTTCAATCAACACATCGGACAATGGTTCAGAATTGAGCGCTTTAAGCTGTTCTAAATAATGCTCGCGATCTGATTTAGCTGCCTGCCAAGCCAAACGTTTCTGTTCGAGTTGCTCACGCACCTGTTCATCTTTTTGCTGTGCCAAATGACGTTGTTCAGTAAGCTGTTGTTGTTTCTCTTGCACTTGATTCAATTCAAGCTGCCATTCATTCCATGTTTTTTGCAGTTTTTCCGTTTGCTGCAATTGCTCTTGAAACTGTGACTCAAGATTTGGTAGCTCAAGCTGAATCGGATCAACAAACTTCTTCGCTTGTTCAATCTGCTCAATGATTTGTCGGTATTGTGTTTTTAAGAACGAAATATCTTTCTCTAATAACTCAATTTGCTGTTTGGCTTGAGCGGTTTGACGGCGTAAATGTTCACGTTGTTGCTGTTGTTGGGTTAAATGCTGCTGCTGTTCATCCAACTGTTCAGTTAAATTTTCGACTTGAAACTGCAAAGTCTTGTAGTTCGGCAGGACGGCTTCTAGTTTGATCGCCAAAGCATGTAGATCAATCTCCAAGTCATCACGCTGCATCGCATCTTCTTCAAGCTGCACATCCAATTGTTTCAACTGATCCGCCAGTTGCTGTTGCTGCAATACAAAGGCTTGTGCAGTGCTTTGTAACTTCACAATCTCGATATCCAGTTGTTGCAGTTCTTTTTGCTTTTTCTTCAGACTTTGCTGCTGTTGTTGCAAAGCCTGTTGCTGTTGCTGCAAAACTTGTTGTTGTTGCGAAAATTGATGTTCCAAAGCAGATAACTGTGGCTGATTCTCAGCAAGTTGCTGCTCAATTTCCTCTAAACGTACTTGATGACTCAGCAAGCCCTGTGCAGTTTGGCTATCTTCATCATAAAGTAAGCCAATGACCCAATCTACCCCAACATGATAACCATCAAGGGTTAAAATTGACTGGGCTAGGTTTAAGTCTTTTTGATGACTCAATGCTAACGCTAAATTTTCAGCCACAGCGACATTTGACCATAGCGAAGATTGAGGTGATTCGATCCAGTCTGATAGATATTGCAAATCTCCCCTAACCCCTCTTTGGAAAAGAGGGGAACTCCTCCCTTTGATAAAGGGAGGTTGGGAGGGATTTCTTAACTGACGCGCCACACCTTCTTGGAAAGACTGCTCATCATCCAACAAATGCGCTTGCAACCACTTGGCTAAAAACTTTTCAATGATCGCTGCATGGGCTTTCCCCTGAGCGCTTAAATGCAAGTTCTGCATCAAGCGCACAACAGCTTGATGCTGCTTTGGACTTTGCTTAGCCATCAACTGATTTAAATTCTTTTGCTCAGCCAATAAAACCTGAATATCAGTCTTGAGCGTCTGTAAATCAGTCTTACTCAACTGTTGCTGATCTTGCTGCGCCTGCACATTTTGCTGTAGCTGTTCAATGGCTGTTTCTAACGCAACAATCTCTTGCTGTAACTGCTGCTGGTGTCGTTGAAGTTGTGCCTGCTCATCCTGCTGTACTTGAGCACGAATTTGGCTCGTTTGCGTTTGCAAGGTTTGTTTCTGTTGCTCTATGCGCGACACATTTTTTGTAAGCTGCTCGATTTGAGCAGCCATTTGCAGCTTTTGCTGTTGTTGCTTGTCTACTTGGCTTTTTAACTGTTCAAACTGTTGCTGTGCTTGCTTATGCTGAGCCTGTAGATCACTTAAATTTTGCTCTGAGGATTGAGTTTGTTGCTCAAGTCCAATTAAGGCCTCATTTTGCTCATCAAACTGAGTGGTCAAGGTTTCAACCTGTAATTCAGACAATTGCAAACGTTCTTTGCTTTGTGCTTTCTGTTGTTCAAGCTGAGCTAAACTGCTGCTGTTCTGCTGAAATAAACCCTGTTTTTGTTCCAATGTCATTTTCAATTCAGCCAGTTTCTTTTCTGCCTGTTGCCATTCTTGTTGCAACGGAGAGGACTGCTGAATTAAGCGTTGGAATAATGCACTGGTTGCCTCTAAATCATGTTCAATCGTATGTGACTCTGAACGAACCAATTTAAAGCTTTCTCCAAGCTCGGTCATTTGCAAAGTATATTCTTGCTGTAACTTATGACTTTGATCGGCTTGAAAGGACAAAATTTCTATTTTTAAAGTTCGAATTTGAGTTTCTAACGTTTTGTATTGAATCGCAGCTTCTGACTGCCGTTTTAATGTACGTAACTGTGATTTAAGTTCAGCCGCAATATCATCTAATCGTGCAAGGTTTTGTTCAGTATGTTCTAAATGCTGTAAAGTCTCACGACGACGCGCTTGATAGCGAGAAACCCCTGCCGCCTCTTCAATAAATACCCGCATTTCTTCAGGTTTGGCATCTACAAGGCGGTTAATCATACCCTGTTCAATGACAGCATAAGAACGCGGCCCTAAACCTGTCCCCAAAAAGATATCGGTAATATCCCGACGGCGACAACGAGTGCCATTTAAAAAATACTCAGACTTGCCTTCACGCGTGACTTGGCGACGTACAGCAAGTTCATTATAAGCATTGTATGCGCCGCCTAATTTACCGTAAGTATTATCAAAGCGAAGTTCGACACTGGCCACACCCACTGGTTTACGCTTGGATGTTCCTGTAAAGATAACATCCTGCATGCTGCCACCACGCAACTGACGTGCGCTAGACTCGCCCATAACCCAGCGAATCGCATCTATGACATTTGATTTTCCACAACCGTTTGGCCCCACAACCGCCGTACGGTTCGCCTTAAAATGTAAGGTTGTACTATCGGCAAAAGATTTAAAGCCGGAAAGTTTTAAACTGCTTAAACGCATACTGCCGTTTCTTAACCCTAATTAGCGGCGTGAGCGTCTCGCCCAAGCCAATTCAATCTGTTTCATACGTGTCAGAGATTCCAACACAAGGTTGCGCAAGTGTCGACAAAAATCTTCCATAAATAAAGCAGCTTGTTGTGATTTTCGGATCAAAATAGCATCAATCACCAATTTAAACAGGGTAAATGATTCTTGTAGCTCACGACGTGAGGTGTTTAAGGTTAAAAAATAGCTACGACGTAACGATGGCAACAGTTCTTTATAAAACTGCATCAAATAAGGATTGGCCACCATATCGTGTTGTTCTGCTAAATATTTAAAAATCGCATCATAAAATTTTTCAATATCCCCTGCGCGAACAAACTCGACCAACTCATCCAACAATGCTTGTAATTGCTCTGCCTCATTGACACGCCAAGTTTCACTGATACGTTGCACGATATGCCCAAGCACCATCACATTGGTATCAAATAACGCTTTGACCTGTTGAGCAGACATTTCAGAAACAATCGCCCCTCGACGCGGAAAAATTTCGATCAAATAGGTTCTTTCAAGTAATAACAACGCTTCACGGACAGAGCCACGACTAACATCTAATTCTTTAGCGATGCGTAATTCTTGAATACGTTCGCCCTCAACCAGCTCACCGCTAATGATTTGTTCACTAATATATTTTGCAATCTGTTCAGAAAGACTATCAGCCTCTTCGAGATTCATGAGTCCCTCGCTATCTTTGTTATACGCATTTTCCGATACTGGTTGTGCTTTTTTGTTTTAACTGATCTTAGTGTATAAATTCTATATCATTGTCAGACAATTTCATTGCTTTTTAAGCCAATCACGCTAAAAACACAATTAAAACACCCAATTTGACTAAAAAACCAAGATTTTCTATTTTTAATATCAGGTATTTACATTTTTTTATCGGATTTGACCACATATCTGAAAGATAAAATATGAGCAATTTATTTTATTGATTAAAATCACATAAAAATAAAACTTAATGAGTAAAATCACATTTTAACAACCTCGCTTCTAATTATGCGATCAGTAAGATGAGACGCTACGCAGCTTCCATCAAAACATGCTTGTCGTGATGGAAGTCTATTCAGAATTCAACGAACAAGCTTACATCAGCCCTTTATAGACAAAATAACAACCTACTGTGACCAACAAGCCAGCGAAACATTTTTTCAGCATCGCAGGAGATAATCGATGTGCCACTTTCGCCCCCACTTTTGCTGTGATAAAGCTCATCACACTAATGCCGAGAAAAGCATAAATATGCACATAGCCAATGGTATTTGGCACATTGATTTGTTCTTTGGCGCCAAACCACATAAAGCCAACTGCTCCTGCTGCTGCAATTGGCAAGCCACAAGCTGCCGAAGTAGCAACTGCTTTTTGCATCACCACGCCATATCGATTTAAAAATGGAACGGTTAAACTTCCCCCACCAATCCCAAAAATTGCCGAGGCAACACCGATACCACCACCAGCAGCAAATTGGACCGGTGCTGAAGGTAAATGTCGACTGGAATTGACCACAGCATAAGCCCCTTTGAACATCTTATATGCCATCCAAATCGCAAATACACCGATCACCAATTGCAAATGTTGTCCTGACATTAGATCAGCTATCCCTGCACCTAGAAATGAGCCTAGAACCAACCCTGGCGCCAAATTTCGAAATACTGGCCAAAGTACCGCACCTTGCCGATGATGTGCCATCACCGAGCTAATTGAGGTCACAATGATGGTTGCCAATGATGTGCCAATCGCAATATGCATAATGACATTCGGGTCATAATTCATTTGAGTAAAGACAATATATAAAATTGGTACAATAATTAAACCACCACCTACGCCGAATAGCCCCGCTGTAAATCCTGCGATTGCACCAATCAACAAATATATGATTAACTCCATAAACACATGACCACTCTACTTTTAAAACGATGGATGATTTCGCAACCCGCCAGCTACAGCAATTATTGAACGCAAAAAATCAATATCCTGAAGTGGTTTTACTCAAAACGACCACGACATCAACCAATGATGATATGCGTGAAATTGCGCAAAAAGGCATTACAACAGGATTGGTATGCAGTGCACAACAAACACAAGGCCGTGGTCAACACCAACGACAATGGGTGTCTCCTGAAGGCAACATTTATTTAAGCACACTGATTCAAAGCAAAACAGCATTAGATGGCCGCCTTGCACTGGAAGTTGCCCTGAATATTTTACAGATGCCAAGCCTGCAAGATTTAAACTTACAAGTTAAATGGCCAAATGATCTATACAGTTCACAAGGTAAATGGGGCGGGATTTTGGTTGAGCCGCTCTCAGCTAATCAAGCCATTGTGGGTGTAGGGATCAATTTAAATACCCCAGCGATTGAAAGTGCAGATCAACCGATTACTTCTTTACAGATGTTAGGTTTAGAGCAGATTGATCGCTTAAGTTTGATCGCTGAGTTGTACACGGCGATTCAACAAGCCTCTCGGTGGTTTGAACATGGTTGTTATAATTTGGCAGGCCGCTTTAATCATCACGCGATTTGGCTCAATCAACAGGTCGAGTTTGAACATGCTCAAGGCAAAGTTCAGGGCATCTTTCAAGGGATTTCAAATGATGGCGCGGTCATGATCCAAACGAATCAACTACAGCACTTCTATCAAGGTCGTTTACGACTTGCGTCCGTTTGAGGAAACCATCGCCCTATGAAAAGCTTATGGCTCGATATTGGTAATACCCGCTTAAAATACTGGATCACAGAACAAGATCAGGTGATTGAACACGCTGCCGAGTTACATCTACAGTCTCCTGCCGATTTATTATTAGGTTTGATTCAACACTTCCGCTATCAAAATTTGAGTCGGGTGGGCATTTCTTCAGTGCTGGATACTGAAAATAATCAGCGTATCCAAATCATTCTCGATATTTTGGATATCCCGATTATTTTTGCTAAAGTTCATGCCGAATATGCAGGTTTAACATGTGGCTATGATGACCCTAGCCAACTCGGGATTGACCGTTGGCTACAAGTCTTGGCAGTGGCAAAGCCGAATGAAAGCTTTTGTGTAATCGGCTGCGGCACCGCGCTCACGATTGACCTCGTGAAAGATTTACAACATTTAGGTGGCTATATCCTGCCAAATTTGTATCTGCAGCGCGATGCACTTATTCAAAATACCAAAGGCATTAAAATTCCTGATTCCGCTTTCGATAATTTAAAACCCGGTCACAATACTGTTGATGCAGTTCATCATGGGATTTTACTAGGACTGATCAGTAGTATTGAGCAAATCATGCAGCAGTCACCGAAGAATCTGATCTTAACAGGCGGTGATGCACATTTATTTGCCAAGTTCTTGAATCACTATCAACCGCAAGTTGAGTCTGATTTATTGCTGAAAGGATTGAAAACCTATGTTCAGCTCAATTCAGCTTTCACTAAAGTTTGAAGGATCTGTAATAACTGTGGAAACTCAACATAACCATCTTCTGCACAAAAGTGCCCCGCCTGATTCACTTCGATCAATTGGGCATTTAGCATATGTGAAAATTTAAAGCTAAATGGAACAGGTACGATAGGGTCATTGCTAGAAAATAACACCACACGACGCTGTATATTTTGCCTCAATATTCCACTATCAAAAGATGAATGACCAATAAATAGATTCAAATCAGGATGCTGTGGCAACGGCTCATGAAAAGGTGCGATAAATACTCCCGCTTTTATGGTTTTTTGTTGCAGCTTCTTTGTAAGAAACCGAGCAACAGCCACGCAAGAAAGCCCATGAGCAACCACAATACTGTGCTCATTTAATTTTTTTAACTGCGCCTCTAAACATGTGTGCCAAATTTCGCTATCTGGATGACTTGCATCTGCCAAAAAAACGCGTTCAACAGTGACATTCAGTTGTTTGAGCTGTTGTTCTAGCCATAGATACCAATGTTGTTCAGGGTCAGCATTCACACAATGTGTGATATAAATCGTATTGACTAAATTATGCGACATGGTTAACACTATTTTCAATATAAAACATAGATTTAAAGACAATTTTCTTCTTTTAATCTTTGATTAGATATTGATATTTTGTATCAATTTTATACAGATCACAGCCATTCAAACTCAATAAAAAAAGGCGCAGATTGCGCCTTTTTTCCAGATGTAGATCGGTTATTTCTTGGAATCATTATTTCCAAATAATGGTCCCATACCGCCACCACCACCGCCAAATTGTTTTTGCATATTGCCAAACGATTTCAGCATTTTGCTCATACCCGATGGATTGGCAAACTTCTTCATCATTTTCGCCATTTGGGTTTGTTGCTTGATCAGCTTATTGACTTCAGCCACATCCATCCCACAACCTGCTGCAATACGTTTCTTACGACTCGGATTCATAAGATCAGGATTACGGCGTTCTTTAATGGTCATCGATTGAATGATGGCTTCCATGCGCTTGACTTGCTTTTCTGGATTCGCTTTTTCGATCGCATCTTGAATGCCAGAATTGCTCATGCCAGGCAACTTGTCCAAGAAGCCCATCATGCCGCCCATTTTGCTCATTTGTTCAAATTGCATCAGCATATCTTCAAAATTGAAGGTTCCGCCCTTTTGCAACTTTTTCGCCATTTTTTCGGCTTTTTCTTTGTCGATTTTACGTTCAACTTCTTCGACTAAAGAAAGGACATCCCCCATCCCTAAGATACGTTGTGCAACGCGATCAGGGTGGAATGGCTCAAGTGCATCGAGCTTTTCACCGATACCTAAGAACTTAATTGGCTTACCTGTGATCGCACGGACAGAAAGTGCCGCACCACCACGCGCATCACCATCAGTCTTGGTGAGAATCACACCGGTCAATGCCAAAGCGTCATTGAAAGCTTTTGCTGTATTGGCAGCATCCTGACCCGTCATCGCATCAACAACGAATAAAGTCTCAGTAGGCTTAACCGCAGCATGTAACTCTTTAATTTCATCCATCATGTCTTCATCGACATGCAGACGACCAGCGGTATCGACAATCAGTACATCAGCGAACTGAATTTTGGCTTGTTCAATCGCACGATTGACAATATCAATCGGTCTTTCAGACGCATGTGACGGAATAAAACCAACACCCACTTCATTGGATACAGTTTCTAACTGTTTAATAGCCGCTGGACGATAGACATCGGCAGAAACCGTCATTACTTTTTTCTTTTGACGTTCTTTTAAGAAGCGCGCTAATTTTGCAGCAGTGGTGGTTTTACCCGCACCTTGCAAACCAGCAAGCAACACCACGACAGGTGGTTTTGCACTTAAATCTAATGTTGCATTTTCCTCACCCATCATTTTGGTGAGTTCATCATAGACAATTTTTACAAATGCCTGACCAGGCGAAAGCTGCGTCATGACTTCTTGACCGAGCGCTTCTTCCTTTACCTTCGCGATAAATTCACGTGTTACAGGTAACGCCACATCGGCTTCAAGAAGTGCCATACGTACTTCACGTAAGGTATCTTTAATATTGTCTTCGGTCAGCTGCCCTGAGCCAGTAACATTTCTTAAACTCTGTGTGAGTCGTTCTGTTAAGGTATCAAACATTGCGAAATCCGCTTAAAATGGCTAGTTGCAAAAAAATCTTTCTTAAAATAGAAAATTTATGCATAAGATGCTATAGGATACTGTAGTTCGCAGCGAATTTATATCTTAATGGTGAATATTATTCATCCTCCTAAAAAAGGTTTGACATGATTAGTCTCCCCTTGGTTTACACAATTTTGGCACTTATTGCTTATACCAGTTCGTTTTGGTATTTGTTTATTCGTCTAATGTCAAAACGTACGCCAAATCTTTGGTGTTATGGTCTGATGGTGGGTTTAGGAGTACTACTTCACAGTGCTGTCCTCTACCAAGACATGATGACACCAATGGGGATAAATTATGATGTATTTAACCTCATTTCTTTTACTTCGGGGTTGATGCTGGCGCTGAGTTTGATCCTGAGCCTGATTCGTCCGATTTTGCCATTAAATCTGATAGGTACGCCTGTGGCAGCGGTTGGTCTAATCTTGGGTTATGCCTATAGCCAGCCGAATCAATTTATTGAGCTGCATAGCTTTGGCTTAGATCTACATATTATCCTGTCTTTATCTGCCTATGCCGTACTCTTGATGGCGACCATACAAGCCGTATTACTTTGGTTCCAAGACCGAGAACTCAAAAAGAAACAGAAAAAACGAATTTGGGTCAATTTACTCCCCCCATTCCAAGTGATGGAATCATTGCTATTTGATCTGATTATTACAGGTTTCGGTTTATTGACGGCTGCGCTAATCTTTGGCTTTTTCACCATTGATAATTTCTTTGCCCAACACCTCGCACATAAAACAGCATTTAGTATTATCTCGTGGTTTTTATATGGTGCGCTGCTGATCGGTCGTTACAAATTTGGTTGGCGTGGGCTCAAAGCCATTCGCTTTACAGTGACCGCTTTCATTTTGTTAGCCATTGGCTTTATCGGTAGCAAGTTTGTTTTAGAAATGCTTTTAGGGCGTTAATTTTACGGTTTTCATAAAGACTAGACAGCCAATCTTAAAATGCGTATAACGCTGTTTTCGCTTTACTAGGTAACCATCGTGAAACTTGTGCTCGCCCCAATGGAAGGTCTAACAGATCCAATCATGCGTGATGTCCTCACTCATGTCGGCAGTTTTGATTGGTGTGTCACTGAGTTTATTCGTATTACTGATACTATTCTCCCTGATCATATTTATTATAGTTTCTGCCCCGAACTTAAAAATGATGGTAAAACAGCAGCAGGGACACCCGTCCATGTACAGTTTCTAGGGAATAACCCAGACATGCTCGCCGCCAATGCAGCGAAAGCGGTCGAGCTAGGCGCACCAGCAATTGATCTAAATTTTGGCTGTCCTGCAAAAACCGTGAACCGCCATCGTGGTGGCTCGGTGCTACTCGATGAACCTGAGACGGTCCACCTCTTAGTCAAAGCTGTTCGCGATGCGGTTCCTGCACACATTCCTGTCTCAGCCAAGATGCGCTTGGGCTATCTAGATGAAAACCACACTTTAGATAATGCTCATGCCATCGAAGATGCAGGTGCGAGTTGGTTAACCGTACATGCTCGAACCAAAGCAGATGGTTATACCCCGCCAGCCTATTGGGAAAAAATTCAGCCGATTACAGAAGCTTTAAAAATTAATGTCATTGCCAATGGTGAAATTTGGAACAATGCTGATGCCAAAGCTTGCTTACAACAATCACACTGTCAAGACATCATGATTGGTCGTGCTGCTGTCACTACACCTGATATCACCTTGTGTGTTCGCCAAGACCTTGACCATGCTCTTCTTTCTTGGCAAGACTTAGTTGAATTGCAACAACGCTTTTTAAGTGGTCAATATAAAACTGAAATTGGCATGATCGGGCGTTATAAGCAATGGTTAGGCATGATGAGCAAAGCCTATCCTGAAGCACAGGAGCTTTGGGGGCAAGTGAAGCGAATGAAACAACTTGAGCTGATTGTTGATGCACTTAATGCAAAAAAATAAGAGTTATTGAATTAAAAAAGCGACTCATGAGCTAAATACATAAAGTCGCTTTCGCAAAACTAAAAAACCAGAAGATTTAACCTCAGTCTATAATCCGCTTACTCTCATTCTCAAATTAGTCACAGAAGCGCCAGTCAAACCAAAACTGCCCATAGATGCGTTGGGTAAATTATTGAAGACATTTGCTTGTTGAGCATTATTACTACCGAGCAACACATTGTTGAGTTGTAAATTGAATTTATCTGTTGTTCCTGCATGTCCAAAAATAAAACCACCCGCATTAGTACCTTGAGGCGCTTCAATCCCTGCATAGAAACCAGTCAAACCAAAAGGTGATCCATTATGCCCAGTAAATTTAAAATCAAAGCTTGCGCCTATCGGTGCAGTAGTTGAATCCCCAGAAACGGCATAGTCAGAAACCAGCATGATATTACAACCATCACCAGCGCCACAGATTGAATCAATACCACCGCCAAACTTGATCATGTTGCCTTGCGGTGCAGCTCCCAATTGAATATTCATCGTGGGCTTATTTGCAGCAAAGACGACGTCAATTCCTCCGACGCGTAATATTTCTTTGACATCGCTCTTTAACAAGGTGCCAGAATTAAAAATAGAGTTTTGTGTATAGGTACTACCGCTAATACTAGAGAGTGAGTTTGCTGCGGCTGCGTATACAGAGAAAGGAGAAACTCGAAGCCCTGTGACATTGTTATTAAATGCGATCGCGATATTTGCAAATGCGCCATTTGTACCTGTACCAGCATCGGTATCTATCGTGGCAGTAAAACCAAGTGTCGTTTCAGCACCGCTATTTAAACCGACTACTTTTACGGGGGTATCTGTCGTTTGTCCTGCAACGCCTGCGACAACCAAGCCTGCTCGATTGGTATAGTCTGTAGCTAAACCATCATTATCAATAATTGCCAACTGATTGAACTGAATATTTGACTGCACACCGATCGTTAAGCCATCTTGCCCAGTCGTGGCTGAAAGGCTTTGATCATCCATGGGTTGCATTGCCATCGTTAAAGGACTTAACAATAACAATGAAAAACATCCTAGCTTTTTGTTTTTATTCATTGCCCTCATCCATAGACAAATGTTTAAAATATGTACTCTAGCTTAGCATAATCTAGAGAAACCACAATCAATATGAAGCATCTGAAGCTAAAAGTGACTGAGTGCCACCTTTAGCTATAACATCTAAAAACCTAACAGAACTTCAAACCACCAAAACAGTTCGCAACTGGGCGTTGATGTCCATCTAAAAGTAAGTTTTCCAAAACCATAATCGCACGCGCATCATCGGCTAAACGCACATCACCAATACCTTTGTAAAGAGGGCTACCAAATACTGCACCAATTGCCTCTCCAAAACCAATATCAATCCGATTATTTGATAAATAATCCGTAATAAATGTTGCAATTTGAGGTAGTACATCATGCATCGGAATCCCTGTGGTTGGATTCAAAGCTCCAAAATCTAACGGATCTTTAAAAGATAACCACCATCCAGGTTGAGCAATATCATTGGGATCTACACCTGGCCACATTAAGGCAGTATTTTGTAAGGCTAGATAACCACCACTACTAATTGGTAAGTTATGAATTAAATTAAAGTTTTGCTTTACTTGTACATTGGCCTTTAGATTAGTGATATATGAACAATTATTTTTATTTACTACAGCAGCGCAACCAGCTGATGTAGTTCCTTGTGCTCCCATAAAAAAAGTCGCTTCATCAACCAAGCCTAGAATCGATCTATCTATAGTCATCGCAATACCACCGCTATCTGCACCAATGGCAATGGTTGGAATCGGGACATCTTTCACTACCAAATTCAGTTGTTTCATACGACTCCCAGTGACAATCGTTTCAGGAAAATTAAACTGGACATCTTGGCGAGGTACATTAATCCCCCAAATTGGATTGCCATTATAATGATATAGATTTTGAGATCCATTTGCACCAGCTGGGTTTTGATAACTCCCAGAACCTACTGTCATCTTATTAGAGTTCGTAAATGCAACTCGGTCATTTGCAACTGCCCTAATCTTCGCATAAATTAACTGATCAGGCGTAGTTCCAAACATAGCATCTTGGGTAAACGCATTTACAGGGGTTTCACCAACTTTGATGAAACCACTAAAAGTATTAATTCCACCACCAGTAGATAGACCATTGCCATCAATATCATTGCGCGTGCCCGCTGACAGATAGCCTAGGATTTCTTCAGCACTTAGTCGAAAACCAGCGATCTCACGAGTGGAGGCACTATTTGGGTTTTTGATGGCAAACTCAACAAAGGGGTTGGTAAGTACCGCACTGGTATTAGCACGACCTTTGGACCAGGTCGGGGTACCATCTGCCAACTTGCCATCAGGTGGTCCGCTTAGAGATACATTTTCCATATCAATATCGCAGCCATCTGGACCATTGCGACCACCACACCCGAGTTGCAATGCACGAATATTGGCATTCAACTCCATTTTCGCCTCGAGTCCCAACTTATAATAACCATAGTTCTGTAACGGGTTTGCAGTATTCGGTGCAGTAAAACCTAAAGATAAAAGCGCTTGCCCTTGTATCGCAGATAACTCTGTATCAGTCATTTCCACGAGACTATCATTGCTCGCCCATGTATGGGTTGAAACCACTGACATGAGTAGGCAAGAAGTCAATATTGATTTTTTAATTCCTTTTTTCATCATTCTCTTCCTCTGCTACTCAATTAATTACGTGGTCTTAAGGTAAGTTCTGAACGGATTTGTCCACCTGTCATGACCATTTCACCAAGTCGTTGTGCTTTGTTATTCACTGCATCCACTCTTGGGTAGAAGTTAATATCTTGGACACGGAAGACATCATTCGGATTGCGGTCTGGGTTAAAATCAAAACCGAAATTAAAACCAACGTTGTCTTTATTAATAACGATTGCGTTGTTGAACTGGACTAAACCAGACATTTTGTCAAAGCCAATACTCGCTTCATCAATCGGATCACTCAGTTGCAGTGTGCCATCTTTTAAACGATAGCGTCCAACGATGGACAAACGATTGCCATTATTGGCTGTAATTTCATTGTTCGGTATCAAACTAAAATTCATATCACCTAAAAATTTCAGTTTTAGTCCCAATAACACATCATTTTTGGTATTAAATGCATTCAAGATCACTGGGCTAGCACTATTTGGATCATTATAAGTTGGCAAATATCCAGCAGCGATTTCAGCCGCCATCACCATAAGTAAGTCTTTGAGCTCGACATTTACATTACCATTTTCGAAGCCCATGCTGCCATAACCACGAAGTAACATGTCAATATTACGTAAGCCCATATAATAGTTTTTATCGCCATCTACGATTAATATCGACGTGGTTTTACTACCATCGTTATTACGCCCTTCGGTACTCAATGCTAACGCTAAACCTAAACGTTGTGAGTTGGTCACATTTGAACGTGAGACCACATTCGTGCTGTTATTTAGATTAAATACTTCACCAGTATAATTCGTTGCATAAGTCGCTATATTTGCATTAACGTTATAAAAAGGCAGTCCTAGCCCCCATTTGTTGTCCAGCCCTGCATTCGCTTCTATTTTATTTGCGGCTGAAACACCACTACCCGAAGTAAAGCGGCCTCGTCTTGATAGCGCTTGGAAATCGGCACCACGTACTGCGACCACCAAACTATATGGATTGATCGCTTCGTTATGAATTTGTTGCAGATAGTCAGCCGATGTTGTCAGTGTGCCTATATCGGTTCCACCAAAACGTGCATTTCGTAATACTGAATTTTCGGGCATCGTCAAAGTACGTGTATTGGCTAGATTGACATACACATTGCCACTATCAAAATAAGCACGTTGATTTGAATTAATCACCAAAGGACTTAGATCACCAAACTCAAAACCGAAAGTATTGCTGCCCGCGCCACCAATTTCTAAGGTGGTTGCCTTACTATCATCGCCAGCCAACATGCCATCGCCTTTCTGAGTAAACTCCCCTCTCAAACGCAATGCTAGACCACTTGAGCCAATGACTGTTCCATCTGCACCATTCGCGGTGACATTCGCATCACTGGCGAAGCCCAATACATTATTTAATGTATGGGTATTGGTATTATTGTCATCTACTGGTGCAGCAACCCCATTGGCACTGGTACCACGTAGTTGCAGTGCCCCGTTAACCATACGACCACTCATGCCCACACGGATTAAGCCTTTACTATCCTCTAAATTATAGTTCGGCATATTGGGATCAATCATGGCATTGCTTTTGGTCATCAGCTCAATATTTAGACCCGCACTAGTACCTGCATAAGTTCCTGTCTCAGCACCCAACTGATTCGGATCAGTCACTCGCGCAAAGTCAACATAACCATAGGTCGTATCAGGACTATTCAGTTTGCTGGCATTGGCTGTACCCAAGTTAGTTTGTAATATTAAACCTTTGGTCGCATCGACATACATCGCACCTTTACCTAAAAAATTAAAATTGAAATTTTTAAGAATAAGTTGATTGAATTGGTTTGCCGTTCCAGTTCCTAAACCTGTATACAGATTTATATTTTGTAAACCCAACTGCAAAGTCGATTGAGAGTTTGAATTAAATAAACCATCTCGGGTACTAAGTGCAATCACTTGTGGTGAACCCGTTTGAATTGCAAAATTACCAATGCCTGCATTGCAATTTACGCTTGGCGTTTGCGCACAAAGTTGAAAATTATCGACTGAGATGGTAGATGGCTGTGACTCGATATGCAGATCAAGTCCTGTTTTAGTGCCATTTGATCCGGTATTGATTTTAAAATGTGTGCCTAAATTATAATTTCCAGCGCCTGAACCTGCATCATAAGCCATGTTCTTACGTACACTTACACCGTTGGCAACAGCTCTCAGAGATTGTTCAACATTATTCGACGTACCCGCTTGATCTTGCCAGTACAACTGATCAATTTTGACCTCGTCATATTCGACTTGTAAAGAAATACCATCTTGACCATTGACCATACGTAAATCACGATCTTGTAATTCTTGTAATGCATACACTGTTTGTGTCAAACACAAGATACTACTGGCCAATGTTGTTAAAACAAAATGGCGTTGTGTCGTTGCAATCCTTTTCATAACCATTTTTCCTTTTTCTTTTAACAACGTGGATGTCCAGCACCACAAGAGAAGATTTTGACATCTCCAGTCAATGACAAATTACCATTCATATTTACACCAATAAAACCTCGTTCTTTATTGGCATCAAAACCACTGCCGCCATAAGGTGTAGCAGGAGTCAAATAACCTGGTAAGTTGCTTGAGCCTGTAGAACAATTGGCATCACTTTCGGTACAAGTATCCGTTTCAATCGATAATGACTGAAATCCAACATTTCTAAACTCAATGGGTTTTGCGGGGTTGAAGCCTAACTTGATCGCAGCGTGTGGTGTACCATTATAAATAACATCTTCACCATCTAACTTAAGCTCTTGAATATTGACAGTTCCTTGAATACCTTTCATCACTAACCATTGTTTACGCCCAGTTGCTGAAGCAATACGATTGCCTTGAGCATCATAGCTATCTTGAGTACCATCGTGGTATCGGTTATTCAACGACACTGCTAAACGGCAATACAACAGATCGGCACATAGAAAATTAGCATTATTATCATGGTTTAAACTGAACTTTAATGATAAATCTGCACCCGCTTGCCCCGTCACTTGCTGCAAACTGGAGTCATCTAAACTTTCCATCGCAGACAACGTTGTTGATAATAGGACCAGACCACATCCTTTTAAGATATTCATCGTTATACGATGAAAACGATACTTTTTATTGAACTTCATCGTCTTATATCCTTATAAGCCCGTTGTTGTGAACTTAAGATGTTGAATGAGTAAACCATCTATAACAGCAGAACCAAAGTTATTGCTGACCGTTGCACCTGTTGGCTGCATACTATTAATTCGTCCTGCAATATTCGCAGGTGTTGTGGTTTGGATTCCTAAAATTTGATTATTAAAATTTTGACGCCAAGTCGTTTCGTATGGATCAGGGCGATTTAAAGATGGATGTGGCTGCCCTGTAAGTGGTGCTTTGGGGGCAACAGCACTCCAGTTACCCCAATTACCCCAGCTTCCACAATAACCAGTAAAAATACTACAGCTACCTGCCCCTCGTGTACGCATCCAAACTTGAGTAAAATCTTCTTGTACAGAACTTTGTAATCCAGTTCCAGATTTTAACTCACCGATCGACACCCCATAAGCACCAATGCCTTTGTGTGCTGTTAATTGATTTGTCACAGGGTTATATTCTGTTGAACCAATAGTAATACTACTATGCGTCGCATTACTGCCTTGATAGCCTGCAATGGTCGAGCTACCGCATTGATAAATATTACAAGTCGAACCCAAATAGGTCACACCTGAGTCAACACTTGCCGCAGGGTCAATATGCTCATAACGCGTATAGATACGACGATAAACTTCTTGTACATTTGGGATTCGCGCCAACTCAATGGAAAAGTTATTACCATCAGTACTGAGCATCAAGGGTTGGTATAAGTTCCCCAACACCAAGTTTATATTGACATCATAAAGGAAAAGTCCATCTGCATTCGAGTTGGGTTGGAAGTTAGGAACTACCCCACCTAGTGCAGGTGTACTATTGTCTGATGCACCACCAACCAACTCTTGAGTACCAATCCTAAATACACTGGTTGCTGTTGGTGCGGTCCAATTATTCGTACCCTTTGCTCTTAAACGTCGAGTAGTAAAACCATTTTGACTATAACATTGCCCAACTTGATCACTCCCTCCGACAGTATTCCTTACTGGGTCCGTACACATACCACCACTAGGAAAGCTCCCAGACACAGTTGCATTGGTTGGCGGAGCATAGGAGGTTCGAACTCCATTAGTATTATTTGATGCATTAGCCTGAGTAGCAGTGATGGTTGTACCTGTTGCTAACACGCCATTTTCAAAAAACTCATTTGTCGCAGGATTATAATCGACTTGTACAATTTCTCTCGTCACAGTCTGATTACTTACCGTTCCGCGCTTACTATCGGTTGCGCCGCTATTCAAACGGACCAATCCAGCCATACCAAAGGTTTTGTTATAATTGGTATTTAAACCATAATTAAAGGTTTTTGTTGTTTCTACACCATTCACTTTCATCAAGGCATCATAAGTTCCACCCATCGCAGGTGAAACACCGTCTAATGTTTGGAAAACTTTTAAATTTGAGCCATTAATACTGAACCCATCCCAGACGGCTGAAAGACGCAAACGATTACTTAATCCATCTAAACCATTTTCAACAACATTCGCATCGCGTTGAAAAATATCCGTCCATAAGCCGAGCTTTAGATTATACGCAGAGGATTCCGCACTGCCTGAAGCAGGTAGCGTCGTATGGCGTAAGGGTGCCTCTAAAGTCAAATAAGTGACATTTTCAATATTTCCAACAAAATTTGGTACATTTTCATCATTCAAGGTTTTAAACAGCCATGGGTTATCTGCTGTACCCCATGTATCAATTGGGCGTCCATACAAGGTTCCCCAATCACTGCCATTGATGGCAGCGCCTACATTTTTATTTGATTGTGAAAGTGACAGACCATACAACCAAGCATCTGCTTTTTTATAACCTTTTGCAGTTGCACTCGCACTCAATGGTCCAACGGGGATGAGACGAATAGAACCTGCGCCATATGTTCCCGCACCACCATTAGCACTGTCTGCACCATTAAAACGAAAAGAAAAGTTTTCAGGCAAAAGTGCGATCCCCTCACCTGTGGTTTGACTAAGGCCTTCATCGGAGATTTCTTGCAATGCAAAAACAGTCTGACTGATACATAAACCAATCAAACTTGCTAAAACAGTCCGTTTAAAAACCACCGTAGAAGTTAATCTAGTCATTTTGACCTTCCTATTTCCTTGATGCTCCGCATCATCGTTATTTTTCTTACATCATTTTGAGTGACCAAATCTACCAAGATCAGTTAGCTTCCGAGCCACACTCAAACTTTATAGGCTATTTACGCCTAGGCATTCTCATTTTTTATTATGCCGAATATTTACACAAATGCAAAAGAAAGTGGTCAAATGTTACATTTTTCCGATAAGTGAATACGTCATCTTGCTGACTGAATAAAAACAAAATTAGAAGCGCCACCCAACCATAAACTGCACTCTTGGCTGTCTATCTGTATCGCTTTTAGCTGCATCAGTCATTCGCCAGGCTACCGTAGTATTATAGTCAAATCCTTGATAATTCCCTCCTAGCCCCACTCCCATACCACCTAGATAGCGACTATTCTTTTCTGTTAGATAAGGATTTTTGTTTTGTTGTATCTCACCAATGTCTTTAAACAGTGATGCATTGAGAAATGGCATCAATTGGTAATAAAAATTGATTGAAGCTCCCCAGCCTTGATCTCCAAGTGCTTCGGCTGAGGGGTAGGCTCGCATATGCTTAAATGAAAACTTTTCAGATGAATCTAAGTTTTTCGAAGCCAATTGTCCATACAGCTCAGCCATAAGCCATGATGAAGATGTCAATCTTTGCTGTCTTGATAGCGTTAACTCATACTTCTGAAAACTACCATGCGTTCTTGCAGATAGATGATCAATATTTAATGCGGATGGGCTTTGTATTTCAAGATCACCAATTGTCGTCATCAGTTCAAGCTGATTCATACCACCTTTGGCACCACCAATCCCCCGATCATCAATCTGGCTTAAATTCAATGCGATACGACTGGCATTGGTTTGCTTAGAAACTTCCGTTTCTGTAGCCTCAATTTCATCAAATAACTTTCTTTTCTCAAACAATAATTTAAGGTTTAAATTTGTTTTTTGACTACGTATAAACGGATAAGTAAAATTTAAGTTATAGTTCTCAGCAGTACCTTTGGCATCCAGTAGTTTAAATTGTTCACCCAATTCATACTCAGTTCGACTATACCCCCCACCCATCCATAGACCATCTCCTATTATTGGAAATTGGGCATTTAAACCACCAGATATTAAGTTTTGATCACTAGTGAGTATTTGAGCAGATATTTTTTCCCCATAACCCATAAAGCTATGACTTTCTAAATAACCAGTAGCACGATATCGACCAGTATATGTACTGCCTGTATTATCAATACCTACTCGACCTAACCACTTTTTTTGCCCATATACATCCAAGAGCAAATCAGTTTGCCCAAGATTTTCACCTGCTTGTAAGTTTGCACTGAGCGATTCAACACCAGCAAGATCTGAAATTAACAATAACGTTTTATTACTTGACGTTTGCTGTAATGCTTGATTCTGAGGTATTTGCTGGGTAAATCTGTGGATGACACTATCTTTAACCGTTGATTGATTATTTAAAACAACCTTACCAAGCTGTCCTTCCAATACCCTTATAGTCAACACACCATCCTCTATTTTTTGCTTTGGTAAATAAGCTGTAGCGAGAAAATAGCCTCTTTTTCTATAGTATTGAGTAATATGTGCAACAGCTTGCTGTAAAGCTGCCAAAACATTATTTTTATTTTCTAAATTTGCAACCAACTCATGGAGAATAGCCGTCTCAATTTGTTTGTTGCCTTCAATATGAACTTTATTTATCCAAATCGGTGTTTGATCTTGACTATATTCTTGTTGGGCATAATCTGCTTCAAAATACTGCTGATCAGTTTTACTGACCTGATTCAATGACTCAGGACTAAGTTGCTTGGTAATCGTTCCACTATCTGGTACGGCGATTTCAGCCTTTAATAATGAAGAAAAACAAAATAAACTACCAATAAACGTATAAGACACGCCTTTATAGAGCATTAGATATAACCATTTATTATCGTGATTTAAATAAAGTTTCATTCTTACTCTAAATTTATTTTTTAAAATCCATATAAGACAAGAGGCTTTTGCCCCTTGCCTGATTCCCTAATTTTTCTTTTTAAATTAATGGTTATATCTCAACCAAGGCGCTGTATTATCTTCATCGATCACCCATGTCGAAGTTGAATTCGGATCAGATGCATCTGCAATATCCCAGCCTGCAAAGGTCAAAACTTGCTGAAGCTGTGCCGTAGTTTTTCCAATGCCGCCTACACTTGTGCTTTGCCCTGAGGTATCGATGTTCCAATAACTGTTGGTCACTAAGCCCCCTGAACTACTCTCTCCGATTAAACCACCCACATTGTTCGTTCCTGTCACAGCCCCACTAGAATAACTATGTTCAACCACTCCACTATGATAACCAATCAACCCACCAACAGATGTACTACCCTCAACAACGCTGGTTGAATATGAGTTGGTAATAATACCACCATAGTTATTACCCACTAACCCACCGACATTTAACCCACCTTGAACCTGACCAGTTGCATAACTACCATTAATTATATTATTTGACGAGTGAGCACCAACGAGCCCACCAACATGCTGACTAAGCGGCAAATTAATTGCTATTACATCGCCTGTGGCATAGCTATTATTAATATACAAACGAGGTTCTAAATCATAGAAACCTCTGAAAACCGTTATTCCAACCAATCCCCCCAAGCCAGATATACCTGCAACACTCCCAGTAGCATAGCTGCGATCAATATAATGAAGGCTATTTTCTTGAGCTCCTACTGCCCCCACCAAGCCACCAGCACCAAAAAAACCTAATTCTGGATACCAATTTCCATTTACATAAGCACCAGTTAGTATATTGCCAGTTGCATAACTATTATAGATACCTTGAGCACTTCCCGCTAAGCCCCCAGCCCCAAGGCCGCCTGTACCATTAGGGTCAAGATTCTGCTCAAACTCTAGAGGCATCGAAATATCTGCTAAAGAAATATCCCCTGTAGCATAACTGTCATAAATCGGGAGTGTACTTCCTCCTACCAAACCACCAACTCCGAAAATCCCTTTAACATTCGCCTCAGAATAACTCTGGCTAATTTTATCTAGACCAGATTCAATATACTGCCCACCTGCAACCCCAACTAAACCACCTACAGAAAACATTCCTTCAACTTGCCCAGTACTATATGCTTTTTTAATAGTTCCTCCTAAATGCAGCCCAGTTAAAGCACCTATAGATGCTTGTGCATTAATCGTTACATTTGTGAGGCCAACATCCCTTAACTCACTACCATAGGTAATACTAAATAATCCTTGAGGAGCTGCAACCTGATCATTAATCGTTCCCCATTCAAGTCGTGGCTTTTTAATGGTTAGCCCATCAACAATATGACCGAGTCCATGGAAGTTCCCTTGAAAGAATGGTAACTCTATTTCTGGGGGAATACCGCCTTCAGGTAACTGCAGACCACCATCAATCTTAACTAGAAACTGCCCGATCGCATCAAAGCCCTCGCCATTATTCCAGTTCACAGTGGCAGAGGCATCAATATTACTGCCCAAAGCATAATTTGCAGTGAGGTTGTTTTGCATACCTTGTAATGTATTACTACTTGTATCACCCTCAACACCTAGATCATTAATGACGATGTAAGATGCACCATTGATCTTGAGAGTTGGTGAAGAACCACCGATATTAATCTTTGCACCATGATTTAAGTTGTAATCTGAACCAACTCCATAATTCATCGCCAGCTTGGCTTTATCTCCACTCAAGTCCAAATCATTATTAAAGTTAATATCTTTGTTTGCTGTTAAGGTCAGTGACGTATTTGCGGTCCAACTTGTTTCATCATTGAAATTAATATTGCCTTCCCCGTCTCCAGTACCGAAAGCGTTTAAGGTGACATTACCTTTATCCAAAGCATTACTTAATGTACTGCTATTTACAGTTCCACCGAAGAAATCAATATCAATATTTTTTGCCTGTAACTCCCAACCACTTGTCGCTGGTGGTAGGTCATTGGTCATGTTCTGTTGTGTTGTTATGGCTGTACCTGTATTGATGTTGACACTCGATCCAAAGGTTTTAATCTGACCACCATCTCCGCCATTGGGTGCTGAGGCATCAAGTACACCGCCTACATTCACAACACCGCTGTTTAAATCACTACTTAACTCAATTACACCATTCACATTATTTACAGTTTGTGCCTGAATCACACCAATGCTATTTACAACCGCATTGCTTAACTCATCAATGCCTTTAGCCGTCAAAATAACTTTTCCGCCATCAGCTTGAATCAATCCACCTGAGTTAACTAAAGCTTGTGCTTTACCTTGGTTAATGGTGTATCCAAGCAAACTGCCATTATTTAGATTTAAAGTGATATCTCCACCAGCGGCTAACAACACATTTCCTTGAGGTGCTTTAATCGTACCAGTCTGCTTTACACTAGGTGCGATTAATGCAACTGTTCCACCTGTTGGCACAGTGATTTTCCCTCGATTCTCGACTGTTTTATTGTTATTTACATTATTAAAATTAAATACATTGTTATTAAAATCACTATTGCTCAGATTTAAAGTCGATGCAACTAAACCACTGGTATTTACTTGAGATGTACTTCCAAATAAAACACCATTCGGATTGATAATAAATACTTGTCCATTGGCATTAAGTTGACCATTTAATACAGATGCGCCTGAGCCAATTACGCGGTTTAAGGTAATAGAGTTTGCATTGGGTTGGACAAAGTTAACAGTTTCATTGCTATTGGTAGAAAAACTACTCCAATCGATCGCCGCCTTTGCAGTAGATTGATTAATCGTTGTCGTTGTTCCAGATGTACCAATTGTTGCAGTTCCTGAAGTTACAACGCCGCCTGTTGGTCCTGCAAGAGTAATACTTGCACTTAGTAAATTAACGACAAACAATCCTGTCAACTTCACCATAAAACCTGTTGATAATCTGGAAACCACCTTATCTGATGATTTTTTTAAAACAATGCCTCCCTTTGCAATTTCACTCACAGCTTGCCAGCAAAAATGCTTACTGTTCCACACAACTTGATATACTTTATTCATGATTATTCCCCATTTATTTTTAATGTTTATTCAAAAATTATTGCACTTCATTTTTTAGCATATCTTTTGTTTTTTTGATTTATTTTTATACACTTTCTGACAAATGACCATTACATCATTTTTTAAAATCAAAAAAATAGGATGATAAAAAGCAAAGCTTGTTATAGCTATATACCTAACCTTAAAAAAATCACGACAAGTCAGAAAAATTTAATTTATCTTAACAATACTTTAAGATTAAGTTGCCAAAATTCTTTCCCTATACTCTTATAATAATGATGAAAGATTTAGTATATAAAAAGAATTTATTGAAATGATATAAACGACCATTATTATTTTCTAAGTATTTTAACCATTGACCGAATGATCAATGGTTAAAATTTTATAATGTTGAACTTACCAAAGAAACTTAAGTCTTCGGCAATGTCACACCAGTTTGACCTTGGTATTTACCGCCACGATCTTTATATGAGGTTTCACAGACTTCATCACTTTCAAAGAACAGCATCTGAGCTACACCTTCACCCGCATAAATACGTGCAGGCAAGTTTGTGGTGTTTGAAAACTCAAGTGTAACGTGACCTTCCCACTCTGGTTCTAAAGGGGTTACGTTTACAATAATACCGCAACGCGCGTAGGTCGATTTTCCTAAACACACGGTCAGTACATTACGCGGGATACGGAAATACTCGATGGTACGCGCAAGTGCAAATGAATTGGGTGGAATAATACAAACATCAGATTCGATATCAATAAAGCTTTTCTCATCGAAATTCTTTGGATCAACAATGACAGAATGCACATTGGTAAAGACTTTAAACTCACGCGCACAACGGACATCATAGCCATAGCTTGAGACCCCATAAGAAATCAACTTTTCTCCATTTTCATCGAAACGGACTTGATTTTCTGCATAAGGTTCAATCATGCCGTGTTTTTCGCTCATTTCACGAATCCAACGATCAGATTTTATTGCCATGTCTTTATATCCAAAAACGAAGTTGATGATTGGCAGCTACTTTAACGTAAAATGACATTAATGAAAACAACACCCCAATCGATATAACCAACCAAGTGAGAAACGTTGAAATCTTATAAATTATTGAGTGCTGAATAACTGATCGGAATCGCAAAACTGACCAGCACAACTGAAGTCATACGCTGTAATTTAGATTGAGATAACCATGTTACTTTGTTGGTTGCCAAAACAGCACCTACAGCGATCCAAAATAACGCAATTGGGAGAATCAGAGCAACAAAAGTGCTCATGTGTGCAAAATAAATGTCTTGGCTCTTCCACGCAGTAGCTGGGAAAATCGCAGAAGCAAATAACAATGCTTTAGGGTTGAGTAAGGTGGCACAAAGTAATTCTCTAGGTCTAATCGTCGGTTGATTTAATATCACTTCTTGATCTGCCGTACGCCACAATTTAAAAGCGAGAAATAAAATATAGCCTGCACTCAGCAACTTGAGAAAAACGGGCAATAAGGGCAATGTTGCGGAGACTTTACCAATCAACATCCCCCACACACTAATCGCAATGATATAACCGATCGCCTCTGCGGGGATCAACAATAAAGACTTACGTAGCCCCACTTGGATACCAGAGGATGCAAGTAAGGTATTGGTCGGACCAGGCGTCAATAAAATCGTCGCAACCAATCCAATAAAAAACCATGAAATCATCGAATGACCTCACTAAAATTGTTTTTTAGATTAATCGAACGGCGATCCGATAGCAAAAAAATAACTGTAAGTAGTTATGCTGACATTCATATTAACCTCATATTTTATTTATACTTTATGATTTTCAATCCCTTATAACTCTAGAGTCACCTTAATAATTTCGTATATTTTGCATACAACAGATAGAGTGTGCCTCAGCAAAAACGCCGATGGAAGTAAACTTTCATTGCTGCATCCAATCTTTTTGGCTTTTAAGTTTAGGCTAAGCAAAGCATGCTATTTTGAAGGGTACTGCTCTTTTATTTTGATACATTTCCCATTTTATGCCTAAGCTATTCTTTCAGAAATGGCTCCCCTCCTCGGAAAAAATCGCCAAACTTAAGTTGATGAAAGTTTTTGGTCCTCGCACCTTAAACCCCTTACTTTGGTATGTGAATCGTCACACCATTGCAAAAGCGATCTTTATTGGCACTTTTTGGGGCATCTTACCCGTACCTTTTCATAGCCTGTTTATCATCTTGAGTATTTTATACTTCGAGGTGAATCTGCCGATTGGCTTATGTCTAGCTTGGCTCACCAACCCATTGACGGTTGTGCCCATCCTATATGTCGGTTTTTGGTTTGGTGCTCAGATATATCAAGTCGACATGATTAATAAAGAGATATTACTTGGTGTGCTGCATCAAATGATCAATTGGTTGACCAATTTTGGTCATGGTCATATTGATTTAAATTTAGCAAAAATACTCTTGTCTGGTTTGGTGGTTGAGGCGCTGCTGTGTGCCCTGCTGTTTTATGTCGCGACACATTTAATTTGGCGTTGGGTGGTGATAAAGAATTGGAAATCACGTCATAAAAAAGGATCAATTCTTTAGTATAAAAAGCGTCGAAAAAAGTTGCCATCCCCCTCAGAATACGGTAAGAGTAGAACATATTTTATCGCGTCAAAATGAACAATCATATTAAATAAAGCAACCAAATGATGGATTTATGGTTTGCATACAATTAGGAGATAGCAATGAAAAAATGGCCCCAACTCATTTTACTCGGTTTAGCAATCACAGGTTTATCCGCTTGTTCTGACAATACTGGCAACAAAAATACAAGCCAAGAAGGAAGTAGCGCAACTGCAAATGCCAATAAACTCGAAACAAGATTTGTCAATATTGCAACGGGTGGAGCATCAGGTCCATATAATGTCATCGCAACAAATTTGGCTGAAATTTATCATAAAACTTATGGTGTAAACTCCAAAACACAGACCACTGGCGCTTCGGTTGAAAACCTCAATCTACTCAAACAAAACAAAGTCGAAATGGCTTTTGTGATGAGTGACAGCCTTACAGAAGCAGTGAATGGACAAGGGAGCTTTAAGGATAAAATAACCAATGTGCAACAGATAGCTGCACTCTATCCAAACTATGTGCAAATCGTCACATCAAAAAAATCTGGGATCAAAAGCATTGAGGATTTGAAAGGTAAACGTATCGCAGTGGGTGCTCAAAACTCTGGCGTTGAAGTGAATGCTCGCACTTTATTAAATGGTTTCGGTATTAGCTATAAAGACGTAAAAGTTGATTATTTAGGCTATGCAGAGGCGGCTGACGCACTTAAAGGCGGAAAGTTAGATGCAGCCTTCCTCACCAGTGGTATTCCCAATTCATCACTTATGGAATTACAGCGCGGCTATGATTTACAGCTTGTCAGTATTGATCCTGAAAAAATTAAACAAATCGCCAAAGACCAAGCTTATTTCTTACCAATGATCATTCCTAAAGGCACCTATGACAATGCTGAAGATATTCCTACAGCAGCGATCATGAATGCTTTGGTTGTTCGTTCAGATCTTTCTGAAGATGATGTGTATAAATTGACTAAAACATTCTTTGAAAGTCTGGATGCTTTAGCCAATAGTCACCAAGCAGCCAAAGACATCAGCTTGCAAGGTGCGCAACAAGGTTTAGTGACTCAACTACACCCTGGAGCGAAAAAATATTACGACGAAATTGCAGCAACAAAATGAAGCATCTAAGTGCAGCCTCGGCTGCACTTTTCTGTAGCGTGGTGCTATTGGGTATTCTAATGAGTTATCCCATTGCAAGCACACAGGTCACAACGCCAAAACATCACTGCATTATCCGTGACGCTGATTTTAATTTGCAATGGCGGCATTCTGTAGAAAAAACGTTATGGCTAGAAAATTACCAACGTAGCAAAAATGGCTTCCAGCTCATTTATACGGACTTAATTTCTTTTGGTGCTGGAACACCAAGTGATTACCCAGTTATTTTTCAAAAGGGTGGTGTGATCCGAATGTCGGTCAATCAACAAATCCCTGAGATCAACTGGACCGTTTCACGAAATATGCAAGGTCATATTTTACTAAAGGACAAAAGCTGGGCAATCGCAAACCGACTCCCCGATTATAGCCTTGTTCAGTTTAGAAGCACTTATACACCATTATGGAAGATCTGGTGGTTAGGAGAATGTGATGAATACACCGAATGATACCGTAACGCCAGAACAGACAGATCAAGCAAAACAAAAAGAATTATTAGAAAAATTTGATAAGGAATCTGTAACACGCACGCCCAAACAGAAATCTGTTGGCCTATTTATTACCGTGTTAGCCATTTTTTACTCTCTGTTCCATTTGTTTATTACCTTTAATCCACTACCTGAACTGATCCAACGTTCAGCACACGTTTCGATTGGTATAGCCCTTATTTTCCTGTTATATCCAGCTCGGCAAAGTAGCGATCGGCAATATATCGCTTGGTTTGACTGGGTATTAATGCTGGCATCGCTCGCTTCATTTGGTTATTTATGGATTGAATATCAAAATATTATGACCTCGCGAGGAGGTATTCCAAATACCTTGGATATCGTGTTTGCCATTATGACTGTGGTTCTAGTGATTGAGGCGGCACGAAGAATCATGGGCTGGATGTTGCCTATTCTTGGGCTAATTTTTCTGGCTTATCCATTTATTAGTCATTTTAACTGGATGCCTGACCGCTTACTCACTCGACCTTATAGCGTCAGTGATATTTTCGGGCAAATGTATTTAAAAACGGAAGGTCTTTATTCATCTGCGATTGGCGCGTCAGTGACCTTTATCTTCCTGTTTATTTTATTTGGTGCATTTCTAGCCAAGTCGGGTATGGGCAAACTATTCAATGATCTCGCGATGGCTTTAGCAGGACACAAACAAGGTGGGCCTGCAAAAGTTGCTGTGATTTCTAGTGGTTTTATGGGAAGTATTAACGGCACAGCCGTTGCCAATGTGGTGGGAACAGGTTCATTTACCATTCCATTGATGAAAAAAATTGGTTATAACAAAAATTTCGCAGGCGCAGTGGAAGCCAGTGCTTCCGTTGGTGGTCAGATTCTACCGCCAATCATGGGCGCGAGTGCCTTTATCATGGCAGAAACAACAGGGGTCAGTTATGGCACCATTGCTCTCGCAGCGATCTTACCTGCATTGTTGTATTACCTCGGCGTGATTTCACAAGTCCATTTCCGTGCAGGTCGTGACAATCTCAAAGGCTTACCCAAATCAGATTTGCCTCGTGTCAAAGAAGTATTGAAAGAGCGTGGTCACTTGCTCATTCCGATTGTGGCATTGGTGTTTTTCTTATTTCAATCCATGCCTGTCAGCTATGCCGCGGTCTATACCATTCTATTAACCATTGTTGTCGCCAATCTGCGTAAAACAACGCGGATGGGAGTTAAACAAATTTTAGAGGCGCTTGCGGATGGTGCCAAGCAATCTTTATCGGTAATGTCTGCCTGTGCTGTGGTTGGTCTGATCATTGGTGTGGTGAGTTTAACAAGTTTCGGCTCGGTAATGACCTCATATATCATGAGTGTCGGCGCAGGAAATCTGTTCCTTACGTTGTTATTTACCATGGTCGCATCGATGATTTTAGGCATGGGGCTTCCATCTATTCCTGCCTATATCATCACGGCAACGATGGCAGCGCCTGCACTGGCTCATTTTGATGTGCCGATTCTTGTTGCACACATGTTTGTATTCTATTTTGGTTTATTTGCCAATATTACCCCTCCTGTTGCTTTGGCTGCTTTTGCTGGGGCTGGTATTTCAGGTGGCGACCCGATGAAAACAGGATTTCAAGCACTTAAGTTATCCTTAGCTGGTTTTATTGTGCCGTTTCTGTTTGTTTATAATCCAGCCATGCTGATGATCGATACCACCAATGTGGCAATGAATGCCCGTGAGTTTGCCCTACCTTCGATCTGGAGTATTGTCAGCATCGCGACGACATCGATTATCGGCATTCTGGCCTTAGGTGCAGCAGTAGAGGGCTATTTCAAAACCACGATGAATTGGCTATGGAGATTGGTGTTAGGCGTTGGAGCATTGATGATGATTGTGCCAGAACCGATGACTGATCTTATTGGTGTTGTTATTGTTGGGGTTTGTATTGCCATGAATATCGCACAAGCGAAAAAAGAAACGGGTTCTACACCGCCTCAATCCGCTCACTAGCACTATTCACGATTAATAGTGATGTGAATAAAACCTAAAAAGCTGTCTCAGCATGTGATGAGACAGCTTTTTAGCAACACCTATCTCTATTTAGTTTCAGTTTTTGCCTTCATATAGTGTTCCGCAACATCTAAGACATAATCCTGACACGCTTCACCTGTAGCGGGATCATAAGCGCCATTATTAGTAATATTGTTGGATAAAACCCGAATGCCAAGGAATGGCACTTTAAATTGATATGCAATTTGTGCAACCGATGCTGCTTCCATTTCCTCAACAGAAGTACCATATGTGCTATGCAAGAAATTAATTCGATCTAATTCATTATTCCAAACATCAGCCGAGCCAATCGTACCTTCTACAACTTGGCCTTTGCTATAGTTTGCTTTGGCTTTATAGGCCGCAACCAATAAGGCTGGATCCCCTTCAAACTTGCGTATCGCAATCGGTTCAGGATCAGACTCATCATCAGGAAGTACATCAAATGCTTCGTTCCATGTCAGTGAGTTTGAACCGCCATTTATGGGTTGATGAGGTGTTTTGAATGCACCGATATTGGTCGTATATTTTCCGAGAACAATATCAAACACATGTAAATCAGGATCATGTCCGCCTGAAGTACCTTGATTTATAATCGCAATCGGTTGGTAATGCTGAATGGCAATCGCTGTTGCTGCGGCTGAATTACTCATGCCCATTCGGGTCTTCGAGATAATCATGGGATAACCCTTATAGCTTCCCTTCCAAAACGTCCAACCTCCTATCGTTTCGACTGTAACACTGTCTAATTTTGAAGCCATTCGTTCAGATTCAATCGGCAATGCACCTTGTATCACGATAGGCTGCAATTGGGGCTTTTCTCGCGCTTGCTGAGAACCTGAATCGCCGTCCCCGTTACAAGCACTCAAGAACAAAGCTGTACAAACACTGACAATCCCCATAAACCGTTTAAAATGCATCATTCATCCACTCTCAATCGAAAAGAGAAAATAAGCAATCCACATGCCAGTTTTTACTCGTTGGTATATTTTTAATTCTTATCAATCAAAAAATCATTTTGCTCAGCACATAAAAAAACCAACATCATGATGTTGGTTTTTTTAAAGCATTAAGTTTGGAAATCGGTTTATTTAGAAAATGCGTTTGTCATCTTTTTGATGCTTTGGTAATTTTTCCATTTGCTCAAGCAGTGCTTGAGCGATAGCCATAAAACTTTCAGCCGCAGCATCTTGCGCAATTACACTTGGTTTACCTTGATCCGCATGTTCACGAATTTTACCATCCAAAGGTAAACGCCCGAGTAATGGAATTTGGTATTGTTCAGAAATTTGATCACCGCCGCCGATCCCAAAAATTTGTTCTTCAAAACCACAATTCGAACAAATATGTGTCGACATATTTTCGATCACACCAAGCACTGGAATGTTGACGCGATTAAACAGCTCGATCCCTTTCACCGCATCCATGAGTGCCACATTCTGAGGTGTTGTCACAATCACTGCGCCTGTCACAGGTATACGCTGTGCCAATGTCAATTGGATGTCACCTGTTCCCGGTGGCATATCAATCACCAGTACATCTAAATCAGGCCAAAGCGTTTGATTAAACAATTGCATCAATGCCCCTGTTGCCTTTGGTCCACGCCAAGCCACAGGCGTATTATGCGCACCGATGAGATGACCGATCGAAATAACTGCCATGCCATAAGCATCTAAAGGCACAAAATGTTCATTTTCAATTTGAGGTGTTTGACCTGCATTTCCAAGCATCGTTGGAATACTTGGGCCATAGATATCGGCATCGAGAACACCGACTTTTAAGCCCATTTTTTGTAGTGCAAGTGCAAGATTCACTGTGGTGGTTGATTTACCTACACCACCTTTACCCGATGACACCAAAATAACATTTTGAATGCGTGGATGAGCTGCAATGTCACGCTGTTGTGGTGCCGCTTTTTGAATAGGTGGGTTATTTGGGTCTGTTTCAACTTTTGCGGACGCATCCATCACAGGCGGTAGTTTTGTATTTTTTGCAGTTTCCGCTTTAGGCTTAGATGAACAGCTATGACCCACTTCGCCATGTGCAGCGTGTTTTTGTTGAATGACATGTAGGTTTAACTCCTGAATGCCACATTTTTCTAAGGCTTCAGCAAGTTCATCATGGATTTGTTGTAAATGATCTTTTTCTTGAGGAAAGGTATTAATCGTCAGTTGCAAAATACGACCTTGCACATTCACTTGGCTAATCCGATCTTTTAAGCCATTTTCTGAATCAGGTAATACATAATTTTGTAGAACTGTTTGAATCTCGTCTTCCTTCACTTCTTGTGCTGGTGAAAAAACAGATTTTAAGGAAGAAAGCCACGACATTTTGTTTACTCCAAAAACAGATCAACAGAGGACTGAGTTTGGTTAGTTTAGCAGGATCGAAGAAGTGACGCTCATATCAAAGAAGACAATTGCTTATTTTTTACAGCATATTTCTTCATAAGATATGAGCATCAGTTATTTAAATTTAATCAACCAACTAGCCTTTGAATTTATTTATAGTATCCGTTGCTGCTTTCTTTAAATCATCCAATTTGCTACTTGCCTGAGCTTTGAGATCATCAAATTTTGCAGCAGCTTCGTCTTTCAATTCAGCCGCTTTTACTTTTGCATCATCTAACTTATGACTTGCTTCTTCTTTTAAGTGGTCAAATTTATCTTGAACGCTATGTTGGGTATCTTCAAGTTTAGCTTTAATTTCATCCACTTTATTAGAAAAAGCCTCTTTGCTTTCGCTACTTTGCTCAGACGCATCTTTTTTAAGATCATCCAATGCTTTTTCACCTTTCAGTTTTAGCTCCTCTGCTGAGTGCTTTAAATCATCAACTGCTTTTTCGCCTTGTAACTGCGCTTCTTTTGCTTTGTGTTTTAAATCATTACCTAAGTCGGCTGCTTGAGTTTTTAACTCATCAATTTTTTCATTTGTCATCGTAATTCCTCACTTATAGGTAAATATAAATTGTTTGGAGCAAACTTAGTTATACCGCGTTTATGTTGATTTTTTAGTGATTGCAGCAAATTGAAACAAAGGATATACAGGAATATTCAAATCATTTCTGATTGATAACCTTATGAATTTTTGGATATAAAAAGCATATCAATGAATAACGTTTAATTTACTTCAAGAAATTCATTTTTAGAGATCTCATATAAGACATGCCAGCTTAAAGGATGATCTGATTCCAAAGCTGGATGTTGAAATTCTGTGATCTTTCTCATTTTCAACTTTTTCATCACCACTTGCGATTTTTCATTTCCTAGTGTGGTAAATGACACAACTTTGTCTAATTTCAACTGATCAAAAGCGAATGTGAGAGCCGCTTGAGCTGCTTCTGGTGCATATCCCTGCCCCCAATACGCTTGATCGAGTCGCCATCCGATTTCCACACACGGCGAAAAAGAAAACTGGGTAGGTTGGTCATGTAAACCAGTAAAACCAATAAATTGCTGGTTGTGCTTTAACTCAACTGCCCAAAAGCCCCAACCTTGAGTCTCGATAATCGACTTCATTCTATCGATCAAGGCATCACTTTCTGCTCGCGTCAGCAGTTTTGGAAAATATTCCATAACTTGTGGATTGGTGCTCATTGCGGCAAAGGATACATAGTCCTCTGCTCGCCACTGTCTTAAACGTAGTCGAGCTGTTTCGATCATTTTTAGACCCATTAAATTTCAATTAAAAACTATTCACAATATAAAAAAATAGATCAGATATACTTTTGCACTATCGAAATCTTAACCTTATTTATAAAGCTTTAAATATGAATGAAAACGAACTTTTAGAAATTCAACATGAACTTCAAGCACAAGAAAAGCGCTTAAGGTACATTCTTTCAAGTAAAAGAAGAATCCAAAGCATGATTGATTCTTTTGAGCGTGATTTGGCAGAACAATTACTTCCTGTCATTCATAATGAAAGCAATGATTATGCTGGAATTGCAACAAGCTTAGCACTTTCGATTTGTTGGAAATTTTCAAAAGTAGAATTTCCAACAACCGTGCATTGGTGTAGCGAGATGAGCATCAGCGATTTAGAGATAAAAGATGAGTATTCGGTTGCGATTAAAGCTCAAGCTTGGTTAGGTACTTTAGGTAGTGATGAACTTTGGCAAACACCTTTATTTGCTGAAATCACGGTTGATCCAAAGACCAATAGCTTAAAAAGCTATCACATTCATTTCCTGTCTAAAGGCAAAATCATTTCGTTGAGAAAAAATTCTAAGCACAGTGTAACCGTTAAACAAATGCAGAGTATGTGATCTCTAAAGAATTCACCGATTCCCTTGTGCAAGTCGGTGTTAAGTCATGTAAAATCATCCACCTTGAAATACGAATGAGAGAACAATATCCGTGCGTAAAATTTTAGTCACCAATGCCCTTCCTTATGCCAATGGTCCTATCCATATGGGTCACTTACTCGGTTATATCCAAGCAGATATTTGGGTTCGTGCGATGCGTGCAATGGGTCATGACGTGACTTACGTATGTGCGGATGATGCTCATGGGACAGCGATCATGCTGCGTGCCGAAGCAAATGGCATTAGCCCAGAAGCACAGATTGCCAACGTTCAAAAAGAACATATCCGTGACTTTGATGGCTTTGGCGTACATTTCGATCACTATGATTCAACCAATAGTGACGAAAACAAAGCACGTTCAGAAGAAATTTATATTAAAAACCGTGAAGCAGGCAATATTGCGATTCGTCCTGTAAATCAGCTATTTGATCCAGAAAAAGGCATGTTCCTCTCGGATCGTTTCATTAAAGGTACATGCCCTAAATGTAAATCTGAAGATCAATATGGCGATGCCTGTGAAGTCTGTGGTACAACCTATAACGCAACTGAACTTCTTGATCCTCGCTCAACCTTGAGCGGTGCAACACCAGTTGAAAAATCATCAGATCACTACTTCTTTAAACTGCCAAATTTCTCAGAATATTTACAGAAATGGACCCGTGACCAAGGTCGTTTACCTGTTTCGATTGCCAACAAACTAGATGAATGGTTTGAAGCAGGTTTATCTGATTGGGATATTTCTCGCGATGCGCCTTATTTCGGTTTTGAAATTCCTGATGCACCTAACAAATATTTCTATGTTTGGGTGGATGCACCGATTGGCTATATGTCGAGTTTTGAAAACTACATCAAAACCAAACGACCTGATTTAAGTTTTGATGATTTCTGGAAAAAAGATTCAGAAAATGAAGTCTATCACTTCATTGGTAAAGACATCGTTTACTTCCATGCACTGTTCTGGCCTGCAATGCTTGAAGGCGCAAACTACCGTACGCCATCTGGTTTATTCGTCAATGGCTTCTTGACTGTGAATGGTCAGAAGATGTCGAAATCTCGCGGTACATTCATCAAAGCTGAAACTTATTTACAGCATTTAAATCCTGAATATTTACGCTATTACTTTGCTTCTAAGCTTTCAGACAAAGTTGAAGATTCTGATTTGAACTTAGATGACTTCGTTCAAAAAGTGAATTCGGATCTTGTTGGTAAAGTGGTGAATATTGCGAGCCGTTGTGCGAAATTCATTAATACTAATTTCAACAACACCCTTTCAAATACCTGTGCTGAGCCGGAGTTAGTGCAAAGCTTTATTGATGCGGGCGATTCAATTGCTCAAGCCTATGAAGCTCGTGAATTCTCTGCGGCTATTCGCGAAATCATGGCGCTTGCGGACAAAGCAAATCAATATATTGATGAGAAAAAACCGTGGGCACTTGCCAAGCAAGAAGGTCAAGAACAACAAGTTCATGATGTGTGCTCAGTGGGTATCAACCTTTTCCGTCAGCTTGCAGTTTACTTATCCCCTGTATTACCAACACTTGCTGCACAAGTTCAGGCTTTCTTAAAACTTGAAAGTTTTAATTTTGAATCACGTAAGCAAATCTTAGTTTCACATGAGATCGCTCAATTCCAACCGTTAATGCAACGTGTCGACCCGAAAGCAGTTGCTGCAATGGTTGATTCTTCTAAAGATTCTTTAGTCGCTACGGCAGAAGCGCCAAAAGTGGAAAAGAAAAAAGAGAAGAAAGCTGAGAAGAAGCCTGAACCAAAAGTGGGTGAAGCTGAAATTATTGGTATTGAAGATTTTATGAAAGTTGACCTGCGTGTAGCTGAAGTTTTAGAAGCTTCAACTGTCGATGGTTCTGACAAACTACTTCAATTGACTTTGGATGTTGGCGAAGCTGAACCACGTAATGTGTTTAGTGGTATTCGTGAGTTTTATCAGCCTGAAGACTTAAAAGGCAAATTGGTGGTGATGGTGGCAAACCTTGCTCCACGTAAGATGCGTTTTGGTATTTCTAACGGTATGGTGCTTGCCGCAGGTAATGGCGAAGGTGTTTGGGTGATTTCACCTGAATCTGGCGCTAAAGCTGGTGATAAAGTGTCTTAAGGTTTTAAAATCTTAGATAAAAAAAGCCTCTACGTTGTAGGGGCTTTTTTGATTCACTAATAATTTTTATTAACAAAAAAAGAATTTTAATGATATTTTCTTATTTTAATCACTTTAACTATTAAACGGCTTTGTTGCACAAACCTATCTGTAAAGGCTTTTTCAGCGATATAATTTTCAAATGAAGAAGCCTACACAGAAAATCTACCGCACAACCAATTGGCCCGCATATAACCGAGCACTCATGAGTCGCGGAAATATTGCCATTTGGTTTGATCCTGCTACGCAATGGTATGCTCCATCAAAAGGCAAACAAGGGCGAAATCAAACCTACTCCGACGCAGCTATCCAATGCTGCTTAATGATTAAATCTCTATTCCGTTTGTCTTTACGTATGGTCACTGGCTTTGTGCAAAGTCTGATTAAACTTTGCGGATTAAATTGGACAGCACCAGATTACAGTACGCTTTGTAGAAGACAAAAGCATATTGATATTGCAATCAGCTACCAAAAAAGTAGCGATGGGCTGCATCTACTCGTAGACTCTACAGGCATGAAGTTTCTAGGTGAGGGCGAATGGAAACGCAAGAAACATGGAGCTGAATATCGTCGCCAATGGCGTAAACTACATATTGGTATAGATGCCAAAACCCTACAAATACGCGCTATTCAGCTCACAACCAATAATGTCAGTGATTCACAGGTGCTTGGTGATTTACTTAATCAGATTCCACAAGATGAGCAGATTGACTCTGTTTATACCGATGGAGCTTATGACACCAAGCAATGCCGTCAGGTCATTGCAGATCGGCAAGCGCATGCGGTGATTCCACCTAGAAAAAATGCGAACCCATGGAAAGATACAAAGAGTAGCTCGCTAGAACGAAATGAATTACTTCGAACAGTTAAACGTTTAGGCAGGACACTATGGAAAAAATGGTCAGGCTATCATCGGCGAAGTTTGGTAGAAACCAAGATGCATTGCATTAAATTATTGGGCGATAAACTGAGTGCAAGGAGCTTTCAAAGCCAAGTGAATGAGATCCATGCACGTGTAGCAGTCCTTAACAGATTTACGGAATTAGGTCGACCACTTACCCAAGTTACGCCTTAAATTTGGCTCAATTAGGGGCGCTTTGCATTTCAAATCTTTGTGCAACAAAGCCCTATTAAACTAATGAAGACTCCGTTACTAAGAAAAGGAAAAACAAAATCATTGTTAGAAAGCTCAATTGATTGTGCTTTATTAGCTGTTGAAATTTACAATAAACCAAGAGCACCTTTTCGAGTAGAAACATTCATCACTCACATGGTGATGGCTTGGACTAGATTATTTCAATCTCACTTTAACCTAACAATTGGTGAAACTTATTTTTATAAAGAGAGAAATGGACGTTACAAACTTGTTGATGGTGATAAAAAAGCATGGGAACTAAAAACTTGCATAAAAGAATACGGAAACTTGTCAGATCCTGTAAAAACAAACCTAGAGTTTTTCATAAAATTAAGAAACAAGATTGAACATAGAACAATAGATAAAGATGAAATTGGATTAACAATTTTTGGAGAATGCCAAGCATTATTATACAATTATGAAAATGAACTAATTAAACTTTTTGGAGAAGATTACGCGATCAATGAAAGCCTAGCATATTCCTTACAGTTCTCTAGGCTAAGAACATCTCAACAAAAGAAAGCTAGTAAACAGTTACTTTCTACAGAGTATAAAGACCTAATTGAATTTGTAAAAAAATATCGTGAGCATCTCCGTGAGGATATTTATAATTCGCAAGAATATAGTATTAAATTAATACAAATCCCTAAAATATCTAATAGTAATAAGAATGACTTAGCTGTTGAATTTGTTAATTGGAGTTCATTATCTAATGATGACAAAGATAAATTTGATAAATTAACTGCAATTATCAAAGATAAAGTTATTAAGATTGAAGCTGTAAATATTGGCAAGTTAAAACCCACGAAAGTTTTAAGTGAGGTTAACTCTCGAACAACAATTAAAATTACTCATGCAGATCATAAACAACTTCTATGTATTTTCAAAATTAGACCTTATCCTGATTTTAGTCCAGATAGTGACCCATTTGAAACCAATCCCAGATATTGCCTATATGATGAAGCACATCAGGATTACTTATATCAAGATGAATGGATTGTTTTTCTAGTAAAACTCATTCAAGAAAATAAATTATCACGAGAAAACTGGAAAAATCACTTTAAACAGAAGAAAATATTAAACATTAGTAACTACGAGTAAGTAATTTATTTCTTGTATATTATAATTTGGGTTTACAATTAATATTTAAATAAAGATGTAAGGCTTCTCATTACATGCTAAAAAACAGACAATTCAACTAATTTTGAGAAATTTTACCAATGAATAAAATCCTCTTATCAGCTTTGATCAGTACAAGTTTCCTTAGTCTTACAACATTTGCCGCTACCCCGCCCCAAACTTCAATCCAAGCACAAAAACAAGTCTCAGGTTTTTACCAACACCAAGTTGGTGATGTACAAATCACTGCCTTGCTCGATGGCACTAACTTTATGTCGCCAAGCTTATTTAAAGATATATCGCCACAACAAGTCCAAGAAATCTTAAAAAAATACTATGCTGATCAAGACAAAGGCGTGCAAACCTCAATCAATGCTTTCCTCGTCAATACAGGCAAATCATTGGTTTTAGTGGATAGTGGTGCTGAAAGTTGCTTCGGTGCGCATCTTGGTTCTATTTTGAAAAACCTAGTTGCTTCAGGATATAAACCTGAACAGGTCGATACGATTTTACTCACTCATTTACACCCAGATCATGTCTGTGGAATCAGCCAAAAAGGCACAGCTAATTTCCCCAATGCCACAGTTTATGTATCTGAGGATGAAGCTAAATATTGGTTAGATCCAAAACAAGCGGCAAAACTACCAAAAGACAAACAAGCCAACTACTTAAGCACAGTCGAAATGATCAAGGAAGCTATTGCACCCTATCAAGCGAAACAACGCTTTAAAACATTTAAGCTCGGTGATGAAGTTCAAGGCTTTAAAGTCATCAACACGGCAGGACATACCCCGGGACACTATAGTTATGAGCTAAAAACTAAAGATCAAAGTGTCGTGTTTATTGGTGATATTGTTCATTCTCATACTGTGCAATTTGATAAACCTCAAACTGCAATTGAATACGATATTGATCCGAAAAAAGCCGTTCAGACCCGTCTAAAACAATTTGCCAATTTTGCCAAGAATGGACAAACCATTGCAGCACCACACTTACCATTTCCGGGTATTGGGCATATTTATTCGGCAGATGGTAAAAGCTATCAATGGATTCCAACCCATTTTAAAGATTGATAACAATAAGCGTGTGTTGTAGATCGATGCACGCTTTTACTGAACTAAAACAAAAATCAAAATCACTTAAATTTACTTCGGACAAAAATGTCCGTTAAATATCATGTAAATATTCTTAGATTATAAGTCATGTTAAATCGCCAACAACAGGCAGCCCATAACCGTGATGAGCTACTCAATGCAGCAGAGGAAATTTTCCGAACACAAGGCATACATGCACCGTTACAAGCGATTATTGATCATGCAGGTGTTGGACGTGCAACGTTTTATCGTAATTTTGCTGATCGCAAAGCATTAATCATTGCGCTACTCGAACAAGCCATCATTCGTTTAGAACAAAGAGCGCAAGCTTTACTTGAATTTGATGATGGTTTCATTCGCTTGATTGAAGGTCATATTGAACAGCTCCCTCATCTGATTGTACTGATTGATTACTGGCGTATCATTGATCGCCAAGACCCAATCATGCTAAACATTTATGCACGGCGTGATAAAGCATTACAACCACTCATTGATCGAGCCATACAACATCATTTATGCCGCCCAGATCTAACAACACAAGATTTTGCCATGATTGCTGCGATTTTAGGGTCTTCATTTCAAGGTCATAACGCATCAGATCAGGTTCGTTTGGCTAAACGAGCAATAGAATTATTATTAAACGGTATTAAAGTTTAGTCTGAGGCATAAAATGGATAAAACACCTCGCTATCTTGAAACTCCCCCTGATTGGTCTGCTGATGAGCGCCCAACACTACCCGGCTCGCCTGCCGCAATCGCACATGCCACACCAAAACGCTTTGCTTATTTTATTATTGGGTTATTTATCTGTATCGCTGCGAGCTTAAGTAATGGATTTATTATCGCTAATTTACCAATTTTCCAAGGTGAATATGCTTTAACACCCTCACAAGCAGCATGGTTACCTGCCGCTTATGTAATGGCAAATGTCAGCTCAAATTTGATCTTATTCAAAGCGCGACAACAATATGGACTGCGTTTATTTTCAGAAATTGGATTATTGGTTTTTATTGGTGTCCTGATCTTACACATCTTTGTAAAAACCTATGAAATGGCGCTTTTTGTTCGGTTTATTGCAGGTTTAGCCGCAGCACCGTTAAGTTCGCTGGGGATGTACTACACCATGCAAGCCTTTGGTAAGGCTGATATGGCAAAAGGGATTTATCTCGCTTTCGGCTTTCAGCAACTCGGCTTGCCTTTGGCATGGATTATTTCTCCATTTCTACTGAGTGCCAATCAATGGGATGTGATTTATACCTTTGAGCTCGGTTTGGCTATTTGTTGTTTTGCCATGGTCGTCGCACTCAAACTACCTCGTAGCTTGCGTTTAGAAGTTTTTGAAAAACAAGATTTTTTTACTTTTGCGCTGTTAGCCCCTGGTTTTGCTTGTTTATGTATCGTGTTAACACAAGGTCCGATTCTGTGGTGGTTCAATAGCCCGTGGTTGGCCTATACCTTGATCATTGGCTTTTGTTTGATTGTTTTGGGTCTAACCTATGAGCATTATCGTCGTAATCCACTGATTATGACGCGTTGGCTCGCAACGGGTGATTTACTCGGTTTTATCATTAGTGCTTTTGCTTTACGGCTACTTATGTCCGAACAAAGTTATGCTGCTGTTAATTTTCTAAAAACAATGGGCATGGGTCCTGACCAATTTGTTCCACTCTATGGCGTTATCTTATGTGGAACAATTGCGGGTTCTGTATTTAGCGCACTCACCTTTCATAAAGATCGTTTGATCTTAAATCTGTTCCTTGCAGAAATTCTGATTTTTATTGCATGCATACTCGACTATCACCTGACCAGTGATGTTCGCCCTGCGAATTTCTACCGAAGTCAGTTCTTGGTCAGTTTTGCGGGTGGTGTATTTATTGGTCCATTATTGTTGATGGGATTTTTACGCACTTTACAACGTGGTCCGCAGTACGTCGTGACCTTTATCGTACTATTCACCGCCACTCAAAACTTTGGTGGTCTGGTTGGTTCATCATTCTTCAACACTTATCAACAACGTCATACCTACGATTACAAGGTCGAAATCAATAGCAGTTTAGACCCCACAGACCCATTTGTTGCGCAACGCTTACAGAGCTATCAACACAGTGCCATGATCAATACCACTGATCCTGTATTACAAAATAAGCAAGCGATGCAAAACTTGAATCAAGTGGTAACGCGTGAAGCTCAGGTCCGTGCTTATAACGACGTCATTATACTCAATGGCATCTTTGCTGTTATTTTATTCGTATGGGGCTTATTTAAGTATATGCGTGACAAATACATCGCGCGAAAAAAGATAGAAACGGCCAATTCACCTACTTGAACATTTGATTGAGAAAAGATTATGTCCGAAGAACAAGATAAACCGAAAAATGAGCTACCCCAAAGTAGTGAGCCAAAACAGCCCGCTACACCAGTAGAAGCGCCAGATGCTGTGGCACAAATGCCGCCGCCTCCGCCACCTACGAGCAAACTCATCAAAACTAAAAGCTCAACACTATGGTGGATGTTAGTGGTCTTATTCGTGGGGATTATTATCATTTTATGGGCATGGCGAATTGGTCCTTTTCACACCGCGATTGAACAAACCGACAATAGCTATGTCAAAGGCAAAACCACGATTTTGTCCTCACAAATCAATGGCTATATCAAAGATGTACTGGTCAAAGATTTTGATCAGGTGAAACAAGGTCAAGTGCTGATGCATATTGATGCGACAACCTATGATCAGAAAGTCACACAAGCCGTTTCAGAGGTCGAGCAAGCACAAAATAGCCTCGCCAATCAAACTCAAGCCATCGCCCAACGCCAAGCCGATGTTGTCGCAGCTCAGGCAAAATTGGAGCAAGTCAAAGCACAATATGATTTATCTATTGCACAATTGAGACGTTATCAACAACTGGGCAATAGTGGTGCTGCTTCCAAATCAGAACAAGACAAAGCGGCGGCTGATGCACAAAACAATCTTGCACTGCTGAAGCAAGCTGAAGCTAATATTTTAGTGGCTCAAGAAGCATTAAAAACAGCTCAAGTTGCGCAGATGGGCTTAAAAGCACAAGTAAATAGTGCACAAGCTCAGCTTGACCAAGCCAATACGACGAAGGATTACAGTACCATCGAAGCACCATTGGATGGTCAGTTAGGCGAAGTGAATCCTCGTGTGGGTCAATACGTCGCAGCAGGCAGTCAATTGCTTTATTTAATTCCAAAGCAAACGTGGGTGATTGCAAATTTTAAAGAAACGCAGATCGCCAATATGAAAATTGGACAAAAAGCCACTTTCACTGTCGATGCGATGAATCATCAAAAGTTTACAGGGCATGTTGAGCAAATCTCACCTGCCGCAGGTTCAGAGTTCAGTGTATTGAAAGCAGATAATGCGACGGGTAATTTTACCAAAGTGGTGCAACGCATTGCCGTACGTATCGCTATTGATCCGAATCAAAAAGGCATAGAGAACTTGCGTCCAGGTATGTCAGTGGTGACTTCTGTGGATACCGACTCTTAAAGCAACACTGACATTCTCAATCAAATCCATTTACAATGTGATCAAATTAATTGTTAGCTCAATGAAATGTTTGATCACATTGCTTTTCCCATTCCTTATCAAACATTAGCACTGCCCTATCCTGTTCAGCTGACCATCAAGCGGCTAGACCAAATTCATCCTCGAATTTCAGGCAATAAATTTTTTAAACTCAAATACAATTTTTTGGCTGCTCAACAACAAGGCTTAAAACAAGTGCTCACTTTTGGTGGAGCATACTCAAATCATATTGCTGCGACCGCTTATGCAGCACAACATTTTGGTTTTGATAGTATTGGCATCATTCGAGGTGAAGAATTAGCCTCACAACGCTTAAATCCAACATTAGAAACAGCGCATGACTTTGGTATGAAGTTACATTTCGTCAGTCGTGCTGAATATCGTTTGCGCCATGAAGCTGAATACTTAGAACAGTTACAGCAACAATATCCCCAAGCTTTGATTATTCCTGAAGGTGGAACCAATGTCCTCGCCATTCAAGGTACACAGGAAATTCTATCTGCCGATGACTTAGAAAATTATGATCTGATTTGCTGTGCAGTGGGGACAGGAGGAACGATTGCAGGCCTCATCGAAAGCAGTGCTGATCATCAGCACATCCTAGGCTTTTCTGCGTTAAAAGGGGATTTTTTGAAACAAGACATTCAGAAATGGACGAATAAAAATAATTGGTCACTCACCGATGCTTATTGTTGTGGCGGCTACGCCAAAACCACACCTGAGCTACTACAATTTATGCAGCAATTTGAAGAACAATATGCGATTCCCTTAGAGCAAGTTTACACGGCTAAAATGATGTTGGGTGTACTTGATTTAATTCAACAAAATCAATTCCCTGCACATACTCGAATTTTGGTGATTCATACAGGTGGTTTACAAGGTAAATTAAAAGCTATCATCTGATAGCTTTTGTCATCGCTTTCACATTGTCATTAAAACCAACCATCGCCAATTGGCTTGTTATCATTGAATACAATCAATCCTTTCACAATACGATAAATAAACCAAATCGTCGCTGCCAATAGAATTGGAATGCCAATCAGGATAAAAGACAACACGAATCCAATCACACCTGCAATCAAAGTGACCCAAAAGGTTTTTATTTGCCATTCAAAATGACTAGCAAGCCATGTCCCTTGTACTTCATCACGTTTGATATAATTCATAATGATTGCAGCAATACAGGTTAAGCCAACAATGATGCTCACAGCATATAATACATAAATAATGAGTGTATATTGTTTCAATTGATCTTGGTTTTCTGGCTGATTATGACCTAAAATTGTTTTATCATTCATTATATTGCCCTCTTATTTAAAGTTATGTTTATAACATACCTTGCAATAAAAACATTTTTTCTAGTCAAGCACTCTACATATTAAAATTTGTTTAAATCTTTTATAATCGGCCGCTTTTCGTCTACCGAGTAATACTCATGGTTCATCAAGTTGATGTAGTTGTTTTAGGTGCAGGTGCATCGGGCTTGATGTTGGCTGCTGAGGCTGCAAAACGTGGACGATCGGTTGTGGTACTCGAAAAAGCCAATAAAGTCGGTAAAAAGATTTTAATGTCAGGTGGTGGTAAATGTAACTTCACCAACCTAGATGTTGAACCTAAAAACTTTCTTTCTGAAAACCCACACTTCGTTATTTCTGCCCTATCACGCTACACCAATTGGGATTTCATCGGTTTGGTTTGTGAGTATGGCATCGAATATGAAGAGCGCAAACATGGACAACTTTTCACCACAAAAGGTGCAAAAGAGATTTTGGAAATGTTACTTGCAGAATGTGCTAAAACCAAACAAGTCGACATTGAAACGCATTGTGAGGTTCAAAGTGTGAAGGCACAAAAAGAATCTGGCTTTCTTATCGACACCAATCAAGGTACCTTTCAATGTGAATCCTTAGTTGTTGCGACAGGTGGATTATCCATTCCAACCTTAGGCGGTTCAGGTTTTGGTTATGAACTTGCACAACAATTCGGTCATCACGTCTTCCCAACTCGCGCAGGGTTAGTTCCATTTACTTTTTCAGACCAATTTAAAGAAGTCACCACGCGCTTAAGTGGTAATGCCTTGGATGTAAGTTTGAGCAATGAACGTCATCAATTTACTGAAGCATTGCTGTTTACGCATCGCGGTTTAAGTGGGCCAAGCTCATTACAGCTTTCAAATTACTGGCATATCGGTGAACGTTTCAACATTGATTTTTTCCCAAGCCAAGATTTCAATCAATTCTTTAAAGAAAAGAAAAAAACACAGCCTAAAGTTTTACTACGTACCCTACTTAATGAATTCACCGCAAAAAGTATCGTACTTGAATTACAACAATTGATTTGGGCTGAGCAAAGCGAGACGGCGATTGGCAATATCAGTGATCTACAACTTGAGCAAATCGCAGCACAATTGCATGCATTTTCAGTCAAGCCTTCTGGAACTGAAGGTTATCGCACAGCCGAAGTCACCCTCGGTGGTGTAGATACAAGCGAAGTCTCATCGAAAACCATGGAAAGTAAAAAACAGAAGGGCTTATATTTTATTGGTGAGGTGCTTGATGTAACGGGACACTTGGGAGGATATAACTTCCAATGGGCATGGTCATCAGCACAAGCTGCCGCCCAATTTGTTTAAACCACGACATCAATCGAGAGCTGGCTCAGAACTTCAACGATGCTCGGAAGTCTTTTCTGCTTCTGAAGAAGATGCCTTGCGTGCGTTTGAGCTTGATTGTTCTTTTTCAGCATTTGATTTCGCAAAGACAAATTTATAAGCACTCGCCAAAAAACCTACAGTGATCCCTGCAATAATAATCGGCGCGAATACTCGATTTGGCTTCTTCATTTCATTCTCCTATAAATTTTTTTATTCATATATAAGTAAAACGACCACTCGCTAAGAGTGGTCGAATTGGCAAAAAAAATCAAAGATTATTTTTTCTATTCATCCGAATGTGGTGGAGATGGCGGTGTCGGTTGAACAGTATTAGGTGAAACAGTCTCATTTTTATGCAAAGGATTTGGTTGTTTCGCATCCGCTTTTGCTTTATCGAGCAAATCACCAAGTAAACGTTCAGCGGGTTGACGACCACCCAATCCGAATGCCAGTGCAAATGCAACAGCGACCGAACCAAGCGTTAAACCGAATGCCAAATTCACAATCGAGTCTGCAATGCCCATTGCTTTTAAGCCCATTGCAATGACTAAGCCCATAATCAAGATACGAACCAGCGTACCCAACCAGCGTGAACAATTATATTCACCACGCTGCACGACATTTGCAACGACATTTGCCAGCCAGAAACCGATCACCAAAATCACAGCACCAAGTAAGATACTTGCACCAAACTGGATGAACATGGCGATGAGTACACTCACCTGTTCCAATCCAAGTCGATTTGCAGCTTCTGATACCGCAAATAACATGGTAAAGAAGACGATCAAATAGCCAACCACATCAGAAACACGTGTTTGTCCAAGGAAACGCTGCACATCCAGCTTCATTGGAACTTCATCAACACCTGCCCCTGAAATGAGTTCAGCAACTAAACGTCCGACAAAACGAGAGACCACGTATGCAACAATTAAAATCAATATCGCCGCAATGATTTGTGGTATCGCCAACATAATGTCATTGAGCATTGCTGTTGCAGGTTGAGAAATTGCATCTACCCCTAATGCCTCAAATGCAATGATCAATGTCGTAATCATGATCACAGCAAAAACAAAAGAGCCTAAAAATTTACCAACACTTGAATTTTTAAATAATCCCACTTTTTCAGCTTGTGCTTGTAGACCCACACTACTGACCAAGCCTTCCACAATTCCACGAACGATTTTTGCAAGGATATAGCCTACAAAAATGATCACACCAGTAATAAACAGACTTGGTAAATAAGCAATTGCTTCGTTCACCATGTTCTGCACAGGAATCAATAAACCGGTTAAACCCAAGATAGATAAAACAATTGGTAAGAAAAGTAATAAAATTAACCAGTATATAATTTCACCAATATTACTACTGAGCGAACCGACACCGACCTCGCCACTTAGCTTTTCATCAAGCTCAGTTCGTGCAAGTACACGCGTGATGCCTGTTCGTACTAAACTGGCAATAAGCCAACCCAGTCCACCAACAACAATCGCAGCAATAAGATGCGGTATAAACAGTAAGACGCTGCCCACCATATTACTAAACGGATCGCTAATACTATTGATATTGAGCACGTTTAATGCCCCAACAACAGCAAGGATCATAATGAACCAAAATACAATTTTGGAAACAATACCCTCAATATTCGGTGTACTGCCTGTCGCAGATGACAATCTATTATTGGTATCAAGTTTTTGCAGTAATTTCTTTACACCTGCCGCAATGACCAATGCAATAATCCACCCGATTAGCAGGATCGCAATTGCAGCTAAAATCGGCTGAAATTGATCCCAATAATACATTGCATCGAATCCTCCACGTTGGGAAGGATCTCTAAAAAATTCATTCATGTTGTTATCCTTATGTCATGTCGTGTTTTTACATTTTGTACGATCCAATCATGATCACTTTATAAGCAAGCACATAGTGTATGGATGCTTTAACCTTAGTTTTTGTCTATTTCCCAATCAATGAACCGCATCACTAATACAACAAAAAGTATGTAATAGTTTGCAAAAAGCCCCTTGATTTATACCAAAGGGCGTTGGTTACTCAAATATTCATCGAATATGGTCTTAAATGATGCTCTACGCATTCAGTAGCAACGACTGCACATAAGGCATAATTACCTGTGCAGTTGGTTTGGCTGAATGATCAGCGAGCATAAACACAAGCAGCGCGATCAGAAAGATACCAACAATAATGAGCATATAGACAGGTAGTTTCCGTTTACGCGCTGTATCTTCCTTACTTTCTACATGTGGTTTTGGCTTACTAAAATCATGCATCGCAGCTAGCCCTCTTGTTATTACTTATTTGACTTTCATCTTAGCAGTACGCAATGTTGCATTGTGTGAAGAAACATCGGACTATCGTTGTCTTGTTTGCAGAACTCTACTTTTTATTGTTTGACGTTTTGTTTAAAATATATGCGATTTTAGAATGCGATAAAAATAAGCTATAATATTTCTCCTCGTTTCTTTAATATTCTGCTTTATGTCCTATAGCCAACAGCGCGTTTCTCTTGAATTAGACACTGATGTCACGCATCAATGCTTTTTGCACCATACACGCGACGAACATTTGATTGGAATTATTGAGTTCAATAAGCCAAGCTATATCCTAAAATGGGGGGATTTGGAATATTTTCGACGTCGAACAGAAGAACTTTCAGTGATGCCATTACCTGATTGTATCAATGCGATGATTGTTGATATTCGCAATGTACTGCCTTTCTTAGATAATGAAGTTCCAATTTTACCGTGGCGCTTATTGGAAGAGGATTGCCCTGTACGCTTGGTCGTCCCACAAGATCGTTTAGAGCATTATACGGGGATTTTTGAACCGACTTGGCTCTCTACAGATGTTGAGACCGCAATTCAAGAAATCCGTGAATTTATGGATATGTTTGTTCATTAACAATATATCCCTCTCTCGCTCACTGCTACATCGCCTTGCGGAGCTACAATCGCTCTTGCGCCGCTACAATCGCGGCTCATTACCAATAATTCTCTACCGCGATATTTCCCACACCACGCCGATTCATAATGAGACCACGCTGCTTTAATGCTTCTTTGGTGTCATCGACCATTTGTGGGTTGCCACATAACATCACATGACTGCTGGCAGGATTGAATGACAGTCCTACAGCCTTTTCTAAGTCACCATTTGCAATCAGTATTGGCAAACGATCATGTAAAGCTGCATTTGGATCGCGAGTGATAATCGGCACAAATTTAAACCCAGAATGTCCCTCACCAAACAGTTCCGCAATCTCCTGAATACGCTCGATATACGCCAACTCAGACTCAGTTCGGACACTGTAAACCAAGGTAATTTGCTGATATTTGTTCCACGTTTCAAAATCTTGCAACATAGAAAGAAATGGCGCTAAACCTGTTCCCGTAGCCAACAACCATAAATCTTGTGGCAATGGCTGTTGATAACGAGCCAGTGTTAGATACCCATAAGATATTTTTTCGAGATAAAGTTCATCACCGACTTTTAGATGCTGTAAGTTCGAGGTAAATGCCCCATCGGGTACCACAATCGAAAAGAACTCTAAGGTTTCATCATATGGCGAAGACACCACGGAATAGGCACGAATGACTAGCTCATCACCGACCATTAAACCAATCCGAGCAAACTGCCCTGCGGTAAATTTAAAGTGTGCTGGTCGAGTCATCGTGAAACTAAAAAGGTTGCTGGTCCAACGCTGTACCGATAAAACTTTTTCTACGCTAAATTTTTCAATTGACATGATTTGAACGTGGCACGAAACAGTGCGCTCATGGTAGCATGATCTGATTATTGATGAATACTCTAGGGTCTGTTAAATGTGACGAGACCCTCAACACGTTAAGGCTTTTAACATGCGCATGACATTACGCCAATTGGCAGTTTTCGTGGCGGTCGCTCAAGAGGGAACGGTAACCAAAGCCAGTGATGCTGTCCGACTCACACAAAGTGCGGCGAGCATGGCTTTAGCTGATTTAGAAGACGGTCTCGGCGCACCTTTATTTGATCGTTTAGGCAAACGATTACAACTTAATGATTTAGGAAGATTTTTACTTCCACAAGCTTTGGAAATATTAGGTCGCTGTGAATCCTTTGAACAAGCAGCGAAAGGCGAGTTACAAAGCATTGATTTACGCTTAGGCGCGACCCTGACCATCAGTGATTATTTAATGCCTGATCTCATGGCAGATTTTTTAAAGCATCACCCACAAGCTCATCTACAACTACAAGTGGGTAATACACGCCAAATGATTGAAGCTGTAAATCAGTTTCAGCTCGATCTAGCGTTAATTGAAGGTTCTTGTCATTTACCATCACTGCAATGCATTCATTGGCGTAATGATGAATTAGCCGTGTGTTGTTCACCTGATCATCCATTGGCCCAGTTAAATCGTCCAATCACGCAAGCAGATTTTCTTGATGTCGAATGGATTTTACGTGAAGAAGGCTCAGGCACACGCGAAGTGTTTGATAACGCCATCTTGCAAGACTTACCCGATGCCAATATTCGTTTAACCCTCGGTCACAACGAAGCGATTTTAAAAATCGTTGCGGGTGGTTTAGGGATGTCGTGTATCTCTAAGCTTGCAATTGAACCACTACTAGAAAAAGGTCAATTGGTTATTTTAGACACGCCATATTGGCAATTGACACGTCCACTCTACATGCTGGTACATCGTCAAAAATATCAAGGCCCTGGCTTAAAAGCTTTTTTACAGTTCTGCGAAAATCAAACTTAATCTAATCTTGTTATCGTCCAAATTGCCGTTCACATGGAATGCCATCACCATCTCCATCCATTTCGGTATTTGGACAATTCCTTAAAAAGAAGACAGCTTCTTCATAAGATCGCATTTGAGAACAATGTCTACGTCCATCACAGCTAAACTCGCTGCTCACTGTGTTTTTTTGTGCCGATTGATGATTTTGAGTTAGATCATTCTTATTACCCAAGGACATTAGTGCATTCTGCGATTTTTCTGTGAACTTTACTTCTGGTAAATCCCCTATCGCTTTTCGCTGTTCCTCAATAATTCTCTTTTGCTCCTCAATAAGCTGAGCTGTTTTTATTTTTTGCGATTGTTGATAGGACTGATATTTTTTAAAGACTAACCCCGTTAATATCGCGATCACTATCAATCCCACTATCATCAGAGTTATCCCATTCTTATTTGATTGAGAATGAGCTCGAGGCACTAACTTCTGAGCTGGCTCATTTTGAACAGTTGAATTACTTAACGCTGCAGTCTTTAAATCTAAGCGAACGATATTTACAGCTTTAAACTTTCCCTTATCCTCAACAATGAGAAACTTGAGCCTCTCTCCAAGTTTTGGCTCTCCAGTAGCTTGGGGGAAATCAGTAACGTGGAAGAAAATATCCGATTGATTTCCGTCTACTTCAATAAAACCAAAACCACGTTCGGCCTTATATTTTTTAATTTTTCCCTCAAGAAACATCATTAACACTCTATTTTTATAGTGGCTATATTCTAATAAAAAATGAGGCTAAAAAGCCTCTTTTATCGGTATATTCAAAACGAAGTCTGAACCGATCAGCACAAAAAACTAAATCATTAGCGTCGAAAATTTGACAACAAATCTGTTGTGATCGATTCATTATGCGCCAGTATTTTAGTTTTTCTAGTTTTGGCAGGGTTTGGATCAACGCGCTCAATTTTTGTGGCTTTATATTTTCCATCATTTTCAATTACCACAAATTTCACTTTTTCATTTCTTTTCGGCTCACCGTCTGTTGGATATTCTGAAATATGAAAAAACACATCTCCTTCAGCCGTTGCAATAAAGCCAAACCCTTTGTCTGGATTGTATTGTTTAATTTTTCCTTGATAGAACTCTTGCTTCATTAACTTCACCCTATTCTTTAAACGCTATTAGTCACAGTATATATAAAAAAAGAGACTGTTGATCCGCCCACAAAATTTTTACGGGTGAATGCAGCCTCTTTTTATCTGTATTTCAAAAATTAATCTTTTTGAACACTACCAAAAATCTTGTCACCTGCATCGCCCAAACCAGGAACGATATAGCCTTCTGCATTTAATCCTTGGTCAATCGAAGCCGTATACATACGCACATCGGGATGCGCCGCTTCAACTTTTGCAACACCCTCAGGTGCAGCCACTAAGACCATGACACGAATATCTTTACAGCCACTTGCTTTTAAGACATCAATTGCAGCAATCAAAGAATTTCCTGTTGCAAGCATTGGATCAATGATCATGGCTAAACGATTGGCGACATCTGGCACTAACTTTTTATAATAGGTACGAACTTCTAACGTTTCATCGTCACGCTCTAAACCCAATACACTCACTTTTGCGCTTGGGATCAGATTAAGTACGCCTTCCAGCATCCCAATACCTGCACGTAAAATCGGAACAATGGTAATTTTCTTACCTGCAATACGTTGTGTTGAGACTGTTCCTGCCCACCCATCAATATCATGATCAACCACAGGTAAATCTTTGGTTGCTTCATAAGTCAATAACATCGTGACTTCTTGCGCCAATTCGCGAAAGTTCTTGGTACTAATGTCTGAACGACGCAATAAACCAAGTTTATGGCGAATAAGTGGATGACGAATTTCTTGAATGGACACAAGCAAATACCTAATTCATATTAATCTCTGACTATTATAAAGTGTTTTTTTACTCTTCAATAAAAAAGCCCCCAATTTTGGAGGCTTTTTTGTACAAATCAGATCATTACTGCTGTTGAGATAACATAAAGTGCAATGGAGAAAGAATTTCTGCCTTCAATGCCAAGTTAATCATCGGATCTGGATAAATACCCAAGAACAATACCAACAATGCAGCACCGAGTACCATGATACCCCCCACTTGTTGACCCCAATGGGCATCAGCATCAATACGTGGTACATCAGGTGGTGTCATATACATGACCACCATCACACGGAGGTAATAATACAAACCGATACCACTACCGACCACGATCATCGCTGCCAAGAACCAGTGCTGAGTTGTAACTGCGGCCATCACAACAAGGAACTTACCAATAAAGCCCGCTGTTAATGGAATACCAGCCAAAGACAACATCATCACCGTTAAAGCGGCAGTCAAAATCGGACGGCGCCAAAACAAACCACGGTAGTCTGCAAGACTTTGTGCTTCATCCACATTGTTATATGGACTGGACATCAATGCCACGACACCAAAGGCACCAATTGTAGTGAGTACATAAGTAATCACATAAACCGTTACGCTACCTAGACTTGCATAAGTCATGCTGATTAAAGCAATCAACAAATAACCAAAATGCGCAATCGATGAATAACCCAAGATACGCTTCAAGTTCACTTGACGTACAGCGAGTAAGTTACCCACCACGATCGACAATACCGCAAGGATGGTTAAAACCGTAATGAGTCCTTGATGTAAAATTGCGCCAGACGTAAGTATGTAACGAACAAACAAACCGATGGTTGCAACTTTGGCGACGGTTGCCAAGAATGTTGCCATTGGTGCTGGTGCACCTGCATACACATCTGGTGTCCATTTATGGAATGGTGCAAGCGAGAGTTTGAATGCGACTGCAAAGACAATTAAAGCCAAGCCCAATAACACCATTGGCTGATCAATGACAGCAAATAATGTCTGAACAGAGTCATAGAAAGACAACGAACCTGTATAGGCATAGATATAAGCCATACCCATCAACAACATTGCAGATGCAGTTGCAGAAAGGACGAGGTATTTAATCCCTGCTTCCAAAGACTGACTACGTTGGTAGGTATATGCCAACATGCCATAAATTGGAATCGACATAAGCTCAAGACTGATGAAGAATGCCGCATAGTGTGAACTTGCAACCATCAACATTGCACCCGCTACTGAAGTCAGTAACAAGATATACAGCTCTTCGCGGTTGTCTTTATAAGTCTCAATATAGGCATGAGACAAAGTACAACATGCCAATGCAGCGATCAAAATTAAGAATTGATAGAGCATGGTAAATGGATCAACCATAAACATGCCCATCACGTTTACTGGAACAAAACTTCCACTAAACACGGTGTATACAATAAAGATTGCCGCAAGGTTTAAACCCACGACCGAGGTCGTGGCAATGAGGTTATGGTGACGTTTGATCGCAATCAATAACATCACCACGATTGCAGTCAATGCCACAATCATCACAGGCACAAGCGGCATAAGCTCAGAAAAAGAAAGTGTGAAGTTCATGATTTATTGCATCTCCACATGTTCAAGTTGAGTTGCTGCCTGCTGAACAGTTTCGACAACTTCTTGTACTGGCATATAACTATTTACGATCCATTGCATACTCGAATGAGATACATCCAAGAACGTTTGTGGGTAAATACCTAACCAAACTAAACCGATCACGCAAATCATCAAAATGCTGACTTCACGTGCCGATAGATCTTTGAGTGGACTTGTATAATGTTGCTTTTGTTCAGGGTTCGGTTCACCAAACAAGGCTTTATGAATCAAGATCAAACCATAAAGACCTGCAAATACCAAACTCACTGCTGCCATGATCGTGAACGTTGGGTAGGCTTTAAATGAACCCATTAAGATCAGGAATTCACCAATAAAGTTACCTAAGCCCGGTACGCCGACAAGCGCTGCCACGAAAAACATCAAGAAGAAAGGCAAGTATTGCAATTGACCACGAAGACCGCCCATTAAGCGCAAATCACGAGTGTGTAAACGCTCATAGACTTGACCAGACATAATAAACAATGCCGCTGATGACAAACCATGTGCCAGCATCATAATCATTAAGCCTTGGAAGGTCAGAATATTACCTGCATAGATTGCAAGTAAAATGAAACCCATGTGTGAAATAGACGTATACGCAAGTAAGCGTTTCATATCTGTTTGCTGGTACGCCAAGAATGCACCGTAGAAAATACCAATCAGACCCAAAATGATTGCGATATCAGCAAATTGTGCTGATGCCGCTGGGAAGAATGGAATCACAAAACGAAGCAAACCGTAGGCTGCAGTTTTAATCAAAATACCCGCTAAGTCCACAGAACCCGCTGTTGGTGCTTGCGCATGCGCATCAGGCAACCAACCGTGTAATGGGAATACAGGCAATTTCACCGCAAAACCAATGAAGAAACACAGCATGAATGCATAGGCAACTTCAGGTGGTAAATGGTTCGCTACAGCAAGTAAGTAGTTGTAATCGAAACCAATCATGCCCGTCATCATGTATCCATAAACCACGAGGCCTAGGATACCGATCAACATAATCAAACCAGCGATTTGAGTATATAAGAAGAACTTGGTTGCAGCATAAACACGTGAACGACCATTCGATCCTTTATGACCCCATAACGCAATCAAGAAATAGATTGGTACAAGCATCATCTCCCAGAAGAAGAAGAACAAGAACATGTCAATCGCAAGGAAGACACCAATAACCCCACCCAAACTCCAAAGTAAGTTTAAGTGGAAGAAACCGACGTTTTTCTGAATCTCGCCCCATGAACAGCCAACTGCAAGTACACCCAGTAATGCAGTCAGTAGCACCATCAATAGAGATAAGCCATCCACCGCTAAGTGAATACTAATACCTAAAGTCTGAATCCAAGGAAGATGAAACTCCGCTGCCCAAACTGGAACTTTTGAGCCAATTTCATAAACGAATGTGCCACTTTGCCATAACGCGATACCTAAACCTAAGGTAATCAGCATACCAATCAAGGCAATCCAGCGCGGTAAATGTTGGTCGAATTTATCTACCAACCAACAAATAAAACCAGCAATGAAAGGAACTAAAATCAGTGCGGGTAAAATTAAATTGTTTTCCATTTTATTTCCCCACAACCTCAATAACGATCAAGACCATCAATAGCACCACGATACCAAGTGACATGCTTGATGCGTATTCACGTAATGAACCTGTTTGACGCGAACTTGTAAAGCTATTACCACCTTGCACAATCGCAGGAAGTACCAGCCACAAACCATCTACTGGATCGCGACCTAAAATTTTCGCAATCAATAAATAAGGTTTTACAAATACAATGTTATATAAAGCATCGAAACCAAATGCAGTACGGCAGATGTGTGCTAAACCTGAACCCAACGATGTTTGAGCAAAAGATTTGACCGCACCATAGGCAAAGACAAACAGCACAATACCAACCACTAAACCAGCAAGCGCAATACCAACCGCTTTTAATTCAACCGCATGCTGTAAATGTGCTAGCGCATCCGTCATTACAAATGCAGGGATACCCGCGGTATTTAACAGACCTTGTACCGGACCTTGCAACAAAGCACCAACGCCAGTTGAAAGTACAGCCAGAATTGCAAGCGGCGCCCAGTAAGTCGCACCTTTGATTTCGTGATATGGGGTCTTTTCTTCACCAAAGAATACAATCCAAATCAAACGGAACGTATAAATAGAGGTTAAGAATGCACCAGCAACACCGACCCAGAATAACATGCCATAGGTCTCAATACCTGTAGTGTGACCATGTGCCCAAACTTGCCATAAAATCGCATCTTTAGAGAAGAAGCCGACTGTGATGAATGGAATCGCCGCTAACGCACCGCCACCAATCGCAAAACATGCAAATAAGAATTTGTTATGCTTGAATAAGCCGCCCATCTTGAAAATGTTTTGCTCATGATGGTAGGCCAAAATAACCGCACCAGAAGACAAGAACAATAACGCTTTAAAGAATGCATGCGTCAACATGTGGAACAGACCCGCTTGGTATGCTTCAGCACCCACCGCCATAAACATATAACCGAGCTGACTCATGGTTGAGTAAGCCAAGATACGTTTGATATCGGTTTGAACCAATGCTGCAAAACCAGCCACCAGCAATGTCACCGCACCTGTAATCGAAATGAATTGCATCACTTCTGGTGCCATTTCCATCACAGAGAACATACGGCAGCACAAGTACACACCTGCTGTAACCATGGTCGCTGCGTGGATCAATGCAGAAACTGGTGTAGGGCCCGCCATCGCATCCGCTAACCACGTTTGGAGCGGAATTTGCGCTGACTTACCTGCTGCACCCAAGAACAACATCAATGCTGTCCAGATCGACAATGAAGAGCTTTGCGTCATCACCGCTGCTGCATTTTCAACAATGTACTGTGTATTCAAAGTACCAAACTGTTGATAGAGCAAGAACAATGCGATCAGTAAAAATACATCACCTACACGCGTTACGGTAAATGCTTTGATCGCAGCCCAACCATTGGCAGGGTTTGAATAATAGAAACCAATCAGCAAGTACGAGCACAGACCTACGCCTTCCCAACCTAAGAACAATAACGCTAAGTTATCGCCCAGTACCAACAACAACATGCTGGCAACGAATAGGTTGAAGTAAGAAAAGAAGCGCGCATAGTCTTCTTCGCCACGCATATACCAAGATGCAAAAATATGGATCAGGAAACCAACACCGGTCACCATTCCCATCATCAGTAATGAAAGACCATCAAGTTGTAGGCTAATTCCCGGCTCAAAACCAGCAACACTGAACCATGTCCACAAGTGTTGAATAAAGACAGTTTCGCCACTATTGCTAAATGCCAAACCTGCAATTAAAGCAAATAGAGCAGATAAACCAACTGACCCCACACCAATAATTGCGGCTACATTTTCAGAAAGTTTGTTACGTCCTGCCGCTAAAAGGATAAAACCAATGAGCGGAAATAAAACGGTTAAATATAATGTACTCATCCGCGCATCTCACTAGCAGCATCTACATCCAAATGATGGAAGCGATGATAGAACTGAAGGACGATCGCAAGACCGATACACGCCTCTGCCGCCGCAAGGGTCAAGATCAAGATGAACATGACCTGTCCATCTGGTTGCGCCCAAACACTGCCCGCGAGAACGAATGCCAATGCAGCAGCATTCATCATCACTTCAAGGCTCATCAACATAAATAATAGGTTGCGTCGCACCATTACACCGTAAAAACCCAGTGCAAAAAGGATGGTTGCGACAATCAAACCATGTTCTAAAGGGATGTGTCCCATTATTCTTTATCCTCTTCTGCACCTGGTTCACGTTTGCCTAGATGGAATGCTGCAACTAAGGCTGCAAGCAATAACATCGCGGCAACTTCTACCAATAATAGATAATGCGTAAATAATGCTTGTCCTACTGCTTTCGGACCCACCACTTCACGCCCCATCACTGCACCCGAAGTCGTATAGTCACTACCCAGCATCCAGACTAAAAGCAAGCCCATGAGAAAACTCATCAATGCAGGAAATGCCCAAGCATCAGAGCTTAACCACTTACTCTCTTGTTCAACGGTGTCTTGACCAACATTTAACATCATGACCACAAACACGAACAAGACCATGATCGCGCCCGCATAAACGATGATCTCAAGCGCAGCAGCGAATGGTGCGCCGACGATCAGGAAAATACCTGCAACAGCAAGAAGTGACACGATCAAACTTAAAAGTGCATGTACAGGATTCGTATTGGTCACAACACGAATAGTCGAAACAATGGCCACAAGTGCCATCAAATAAAATGGCCACATCATGGTAATAAGCTCCGTACATCGATTGGTGCACTTTCTTTTTGTGCTTGACCTTTGCCTTTACCATCAATCGCCATACCAGCAACACGGTAGAAGTTATAGTCAGGATATTTACCCGGCCCAGAAATCAATAAGTTTTCTTTCTCGTAAACCAAATCTTGACGTACATATTCACCCAATTCGAAATCTGGGGTCATCTGAATCGCAGTTGTTGGGCAAGCTTCTTCACACATACCGCAGAAGATGCAGCGAGAGAAGTTAATACGGAAAAACTCTGGATACCAACGTCCATCTTCTTTTTCCGCTTTCTGTAATGAAATACAACCCACAGGACATGCAACCGCACAGAGGTTACATGCCACACAACGCTCTTCACCATCTGGATCACGCGTCAATACAATACGACCACGAAAGCGTGGAGGCACAATTTGTTCTGCTGGTACTTCTGGATATAAAATCGTGTCACGTTTACGCGTTACGTGGCTAAACACCATCCATAACGAACGTACAATCGATCCGAATCCAGCTAGAATTTTATACATTTTGTACTCCCTGCTGTCCTAGGCCTGATTCATCAGAATCACAGCACCAGTCACTAACAAGTTGACCAACGCCAATGGCAAACAAACTTTCCAACCAAAATTCATTACTTGGTCATAACGCGGACGCATTAACGAGCCACGAGCCAAGACAAACATCATTACAAAGAATGCTGTTTTGATAATGAACCAAAATACGGGTGGAACAAATGGAATTTCTAAGTTAAATGGTGCAAGCCATCCGCCGAAGAATAAAGTCACGATCAAAGCAGAGATCAGCACCACGTTGACATATTCAGCAACGAAGAACATCCCCCACTTCATCCCACCATATTCGACATGGTAACCCTCTGCCAATTCTTGCTCAGCTTCAGGTTGGTCAAATGGATGACGATGCGTTACCGCAACGCCTGCAACCACAAAGATCAAGAAACCTAAGAATTGTGGAATGATGAACCACATATCACGTTGTGCTTCAACGATTTCACGGAGGTTAAATGAGCCTGCAATCGCAACCACACCCATTAACGAAATACCCAAGAACACTTCATAAGAAATGGTTTGAGCCGCAGAACGTAAACCGCCCAATAATGAGTATTTGTTGTTCGATGCCCAACCGCCAAACAACACGGCATAAACTGCAATACCTGCCATTGCCATAAAGAACAATAGACCGATACTCATATCTGCTACGCCCAACATCGGACTCACAGGAATAACCATGAATGAAAGTACCGCAGTTGCCATCGCAACTGCTGGTGCTAAACGGAAGGTTAACTTATCTGCAAACTTTGGTGTCCAGTCTTCTTTAAACATGATCTTGAGCATGTCGGCAACGATCTGGAACATACCACCTGGACCAACACGGTTTGGACCATAACGGTCTTGCCAGAGCGCCAAAAGACGACGTTCAATAAACGACATCAATGCCGCGACCAACACCACAACCAGCAAAATGACAATCGCTTGAATCACTGAATACGCGATTGGCCATTGATCAGCCCAAAGTGGCGTTTGACGTATAAATTCTTGATTCATGAATTACACTCCTACTGCCACAGACACAGGCTCAGCCAATGAAACTGTTGGTGCTAAACCAATTGGATAACCAATATAACCCGTTGGTAAATATTCAATCACTTGTACAGGTAAGCTAATGCTGGTTTCACCCGCCTTAACCGTAATACGTTGACCATCTTGAACATTTAAACGTGTCGCATCTTGTTCAGCCACTGCAAACATCGCTTCAGGAATACGAGACTCCATCGCAGGTGTTTTAATCGTGAACTCACCAGAACCAAAAATATGGTGCATTGGTACAAGACGGAAACTTTCAGGATTCACCACAACTGCTGTCGGTGCAACATAGCTACGTGCTGGACGCTTGGCTAAACGATCGAATAATCGCACACCTGAATCACCACCTTTTAAGTGACCACCCACTTCATCTTGGTATTTGTTCCAAGCTTGTGGTGAGTTCCACCCCGCAGCCCATGCAAATGGAACTAACGATGACGCATTCTGTGTGCCAACATAACCTTCCATCGAATAGGTCAATGCAGAATCTAGATCAGTCGGTTGTTTTGGCTCATGTACAGAGATTCCAGCTCGCATCGCAGTACGACCCGAATAACGACGTGGTTCACGTGCGATTTTCAAACCATGAACACGATAGCCAGCATCTGGTGCAACATCTTGAATCGCTTCGAGTGCTGGAACATTCTTCACAATGTCATCAATCACATCATCAAGAAGCGTCCAGTCAACCACTTTACCTTTCATGCCCGTTTCAATGGCATGTAACCAGCGCCATGATTCTTTGATCGCATAATCAGGTTTGTAGTAGCTTGGGTCATAGACTTGATAGAAACGTTGTGCACGACCTTCTTGGCTTACTACCGTACCATCACCCTCAGCAAAACTTGCTGCTGAAAGGACGATATCCGCCAATTTCAAGGTTTCAGTTTCGCTGTGGTCGAGTACGATCACTGTTTCAGCTTTATCTAGCCCAGCTTTGACTTGTGCAACAGGTAAACGACGCGTTAAATCATTTTCAACAATCACAACTGCATCGAAATCTTGTGCAAAGGCTTGTTCTAAACTTAAACCACCAAACAATGCCAAGCCCATTGAGTTCACTTCAGGAACCGTCAAGGATAAACCTGCATTTCCACCCAAGTTTTGAGCAACTTGTGCTGCTGCTTCCATGATTGCAGGATCTTGCAGACTCGTACCAGAGATAATCAATGGCTTGGTGGCTGCTTTCAATGTGTCAGCAATGGTTTGCGCAAATGCTTTTGCATCATCAGCAAGACCTGTAAGTACTTCACCTTTAACCGCAGCCGCAACCGCAAAGCCTAAACGCGCGATGTCATTTGGTGATGCAACCACTTCACCCGTTGCCACATCCGCTAAACGCGTTTGTGTTGCAGCAAGGATGTAAATTGGAGATTTTGCATCTTGACCAATACGTTGTACAGGCTCAGCTAACCAGTCTGGTGTGCGTGTTTTAGCCGCCATTTCTTTGGCTTTATTTTTCGCAGCTTGGCGAACAGACAAAGCCATACGTGGCGCAGTTTGCGTTAAGTCTTCACCCAAGATCAACACTGCATCATAGCTTTCAATTTCACGCATGTTCGGGTTATGAATACCCTGTGTTTGCATGATTGACGCAGCCAATTCAACCAGATTTTGCTCTTTTTGCGACATTCCTGTTGAATAGTTGTCTTGTCCAACCAATTCACGAAGCGCGTAGTTTGATTCCAAGCTTGCGCGTGGTGAACCAATTCCTAACACTTTCTTGCCTTGAAGTTGGCCAATCACTTGATCAAGTGCTTGATCTACAGTCACAGTTGCAGCAGCGTCACCATTGCGGAACTGTGGTTGACGAGGACGATCTTCGCGGTTGACATAGCCAGTACCGAAACGCCCTTTATCACACAGGAAGTATTGGTTCACTTCACCATTGAAGCGGTTTTCAACACGACGGATTTCGCCATAACGCTCACCCGGTGAAATATTACAACCAGAAGAACAGCCAAAACAGACGCTTGGTGCGTACTGCATGTCCCATTTACGGTTATAACGAGCCGAATGTGTTTTATCGGTAAATACACCCGTTGGGCAGACTTCCGTCAAGTTACCAGAAAACTCAGACTCTAAGGTTCCTGATTCTGGACGACCAAAATACACACGTGATGCATTGGCAAACACACCAAAGTCTGTACCACCTGCGTAATCTTTGTAGTAACGCACACAACGATAGCATGCGATACAACGGTTCATCTCATGCGCAATAAACGAACCCAACTCTTGGTTATGATGGGTACGCTTGGTAAAGCGATAGCGACGACGATCGTGCTGCGTCATCACCGTCATATCTTGTAAATGACAGTGCCCACCTTCTTCACAGACTGGACAGTCGTGTGGGTGGTTGGTCATTAAGAATTCAACGATCGATGCGCGAAACTCAGTTGCTTCTTTGTCTTCGATTGAAATATAGGTATTGTCGGTCGCAGGTGTCATACATGACATCACTAAACGTCCACGTGTGTCCTCAGGATTTGCATACTGAGTCACCGCACATTGACGACAAGAACCAACTGAACCTAAGGATGGGTGCCAACAAAAATACGGAATATCAAGCCCGAGAGATAAACATGCTTGTAGCAAGTTCTCAGAACCATTGACTTCGTACGATTTTCCATCGACATGAATTGTAGCCATAGTCGAATTCCTTAAACTTGTTCTACGTCAAGAGCTGGAGCATGGGTTTTAACCTTCGCTTCAAACTCATGGCGGAAATATTTTAATGCGCCCATCAGTGGTTCCATCGCACCCGGTGCATGGGCACAGAAAGTCTTACCGATCCACAACTTTTTAGTCAGTTCAGATAGATGTTGAATGTCTTCCATCTTCCCTTTACCATCTTCAAGTGCTTTCAATGCCTTAACAGCCCAAGGTAGACCATCACGACACGGTGTACAAAAACCACAAGATTCACGCGCAAAGAATTCTTCTAAATTACGAGTCGCTGAAACCATACATTGGGTTTCATCTACCACCATCAGCAAACACGTTCCTAAACGAGAACCCGCCTTCATAATGCTTTCTGCATCCATTGGTAGATCAATATGTTCAGCAGCCAAGAAATCTGTTGATGCACCACCCGGCAACCATGCTTTCAGGGTTAAACCATCACGCATACCACCCGCATGGTCTTCAATCACTTCACGTGCAGTGGTACCAAATGGAAGTTCCCAAAGTCCTGGGAATTTCACTTTACCTGACGCACCATAAATCTTGGTGCCTGGGTCTTTGGATTTATGCGCAGAAAGATTGATATACCATTCAGGACCACGCAGCATAATCGCTGGCAAGTTATTGTAGGTCTCAACGTTATTTACAATCGTTGGACGACCCCATGCACCTGCTACTTGTGGAAATGGTGGTTTCGTACGTGGGTTAGCACGGCGACCTTCGAGCGAGTTAATCAATGCGGTTTCTTCACCACAGATATAACGCCCTGCGCCTGTATGCACGTGCATCTCGAAGTTCCAGCCCGTTCCTAGGATATTTTCACCCAAGTAACCTTTGGCACGGATTTGCTCTAATGCTTCATTTAAGTATTGAGCTGCTTCAACATATTCACCACGAATGAAGATATAGCCATGTGTCGCTTCTAGGGTATAACCCGCGATCAGCATCCCTTCAATCAATTGATGTGGAAGTTGTTCCATCAACAAACGGTCTTTAAAAGTACCCGGTTCCATTTCATCAGCATTACAGATCAAATAACGTGGACCACCATCATTGGGCGCCATTAATGACCATTTAATTCCTGCTGGGAAACCTGCACCACCACGACCTTTTACGGTTGCAGCTTTGACCACTTCCAATACATCTTTTGGTGGCATACTGAGTGCTTTTTTAAAGCCTGCATAACCTTCAAGCGCTTCATAATCATCAGCAGCACGAACATGTGCTTGCTTACTCAAACGCCAAGTCAATGGATGTGTTTCTGGGTTACCGTCGCCATAGATTGGTTTTGGTTCAGTATTCATACATACTTCTCCAATAACTGTTTGACCGATGACACATCCACTAAACCGTGGGTATCTTCATCAATCATTAAAGTTGGACCTTTGTCACAGTTGCCTAAACAACAAATTGGCAGCAAAGTAAAACGACCATCTGCTGTGGTTTGTCCATACTGGATTCCCAACTCACGCTGGAACGCCTCTGCCAACGTTTCTGCACCCATCAAGAAGCAAGCAATAGAGTCACACAATAAAATCACGTGACGGCCTACAGGCTGGCGATAAATGCGGTTATAGAACGTTGCTACACCTTCCAAATCGGCCACACTCATACTCAACAATTGCGCAATGGCATTCATTTGAGCGTCATCTACCCAACCATTACGGCGTTGTACACACTTGAGCGCATCCAATGATGCCGCACGTGGGTATGGATAGTGATCAATGTGATGTTCAATGTCATGGATTTCTTCAGCAGTCAAAATCCCTTCAACATTCACACGAGGTTTTTTATCAGTCAAAATCATCATTATCGTTTACCCCTAGCGATCCACGTCAGCCATAACCACGTCAATGGTTGCCAAATAGATGATCAAATCAGAGACCAAGCTACCATTAATCACTGAAGGCATTTGCTGTAAGTGAGTGAATGTCGGCGTACGGATACGAGTACGGTAGCTCATCGTCGACTTATCAGACGTGAGATAATAGGTACTTGCCCCTTTCACCACTTCAGTCATAAACGATGCTTCACCTGCTGGCATTACAGGACCCCATGACACGCTCAAGAAGTGCGTAATCAAGGTTTCAATATCTTGTAAGGTCTTGTCTTTTGGTGGTGGAACAGCCAATGGATGATCCGCTTTGTATGGACCAGAAGGCATATTATCCAAGCACTGTTGAATAATTTTCAGTGACTCAGTAATTTCACGGAAGTGAACCAGAACACGCGCGTACGCATCGCCTTCATATTCGAGCGGCACATCAAAATCGAAGTTTTCATAGCCGCTATAAGGACGATATTTACGGACATCAAAATCAATACCCGTTGCACGTAAACCTGTACCTGTCACGCCCCAAGCCAACGCAGATTTCGCATCGTATTGCGCAACATTGCGGGTACGACCGATAAATACTGAGTTTTTAAGTGCGGCAGTGTAATACTCGTTCAAACGCTTTGGCATCCATTCCAATAACTCTTTAACTAGTTTTTGCCAGTTATTTGGAAGATCATGTGCCGTACCACCGATACGGAACCATGCAGGGTGCATACGGTATCCCGTAATCGCCTCAACGATGTCATAGACTTTTTGACGATCTGCGAACATATAGAATACTGGCGTCATACCACCCGCATCCTGAATCGCCGTACCACAGAATAATAAGTGGTTATTGATACGGAACAATTCGTTCAACATGACCCGAATCACTTGGGCACGTTCAGGAACTTTGATTCCTGCCATTTGCTCTACAGCCATCACATACGGCATGTTCTGAGCACAACCACCCAAGTAGTCCACGCGGTCAGTATAAGGAATGAAAGAATGCCATGTTTGACGTTCAGCCATCTTTTCCACACCACGGTGGTGATAACCAATATCAGGCACACAGTCTTTCACTTCTTCACCGTCCAACTGTAGAACCACACGGAATGCACCGTGCGCAGATGGATGGTTAGGACCTAAGTTGAGGAACATGAAGTCTTCATCAGCGTTGCCGCGTGTTAGACCCCAATCTTCTGGTACAAAACGTAAATGTTCTTGTTCGAAGTCTTGCTTGGCTTGGTCTTGCATATACGGCGTATATTCTGTCGCACGAGCAGAATATTCTTTACGTAACGGATGACCTTCCCAATAGGTTGGTAACAAAATACGACGTAGCATTGGATGCCCTTCGAAATTGATCCCAAACATATCGTAAGCTTCACGCTCGTACCAGTTTGCATTTGGCCAAATATTGGTTGCCGTTGGCAGGTTTAAATCATTTTCATTCAAAGCCACTTTGACACGAATATCACTATTACGCTCAAGTGAAAGTAAATGATAAAACACAGTGAAGTCAGATGCAGGTAAACCATCACGATGAACACGTAAACGCTCATCCATCGCAGATAAGTCAAATAGCATGACATAAGGACGTTCTACTTTACGTAAGAACATAAGGACTTCTTGCACGCGTGCGCGCTCAACCCAGACTGTTGGAAACTCTTCAAAAGTCGCCTGCACGTAGAAGTTCTCACCAAATTTATTTTTGAGCTCTTCTACGATTGCAAATGCTGGGCGTGAATCAACTGGTGTTGACTCTGGCATAGCAATGTCAGTTTCAGCCATTGGTTTGGCTTCCTATTCAATACAAATTCTGGCAATTTTTTAGATGACCATACCCATCAGATATGTCAAAAACTCATCTTCAAAAATTATTTAATTTCATCCATAGAGCGCAAGTTTTTCACCGCAATACGTTCCGCATTTTTACGATCGCGTTCTGGCATCATCTTTGGCTTATACACAGGCTGAAGATCATCACCAATTACGGCTGAAAGTGGGCGGCGCTCAAGTTGAATTTGGTCTTGTAATAACATTAAAGCTTGGATCAATGCCTCTGGGCGCGGAGGACAACCTGGGACGTACACATCAACAGGAATAATTTTGTCTACACCTTGAACCACAGAATAGATGTCGTACATGCCACCAGAGTTAGCACAAGCACCCATTGAAATGACCCATTTAGGCTCAAGCATTTGTTCATACAAGCGTTGAATTACAGGTGCCATTTTGACAAAGCATGTTCCTGCAACAATCATCAAATCAGCCTGACGTGGTGAAGCTCGAATCACTTCTGCACCGAACCGAGATAAATCATGTACGCCAGTTAATGTGGTTGCATATTCGACGTAGCAGCAAGAAGTACCAAAGTTAAATGGCCACAAAGAGTTTTTACGACCCCAGTTGACTGCTGTATGCACAGCATCTTCTAGACGAGTCATCATCACACTTTTATTGACTTCTTCCTCAAGTGGATCAGTTACGATTTGACGATCTTGTAATGGATATTGATCGGCATCCGGATTCGCACGGGTTAAAGTATATTTCATCCCGACTTACTCCTGTTCAGATGATGAGGTAGTCGGTGTTTTAGACTTAACACGACCAGAAGACTGCGCTGGAATTTGACCAGTAGGATCGATCACCAATTCTTCAATGTTATTGAATCGAGTAATGTCAGCGATATTCATATTTGGCGAACCAATCTTAGTTTTCACACCAGCCGCTTTACGACGATCTGAAGGTGCCCAGTTAAGTCCACCTGTAGAAAGCTCATAAATCAAACCAATAAGTAATACTAAAATAAACACTGCGGCAGTGATAAAGCCAACCCAACCAACTTCACGGACAGAGGTTGCCCATGCATAGAGGTAAAGGGCTTCTAAATCAAAAACGACAAAGAAAATCGCAACGAGATAGAACTTGGCTGACAAGCGAATACGAGCACCGCCCGCACTTACTACACCTGACTCAAACTGTTCTTGCTTGGCACGTCCCCAAGCTTTACCCCCAAGGAGTAAAGGAACGGTCAGCATAAAAACGCAAAGAAATGTAACGCCGATCACGAAGGCAATAATCGCCCAATCGTATGGAGTAATGGCACTCATGCGGGGATAACTCCTGGCAGGCCTATTTTTAACAAAGAATGTATGTATTGGCCTTCAAATACACCAAACACAAAATTAATTCCGCCAATTGTACCTGATTTCTAATTTCGCATGCTAGTTGAAGCGCTTTAGTCTTTCGGATGATTTTGTCCTTAAAATTACAAATATATCCAAGATCATGGTTAATTCACCCTTAAAAATCGAATTAACAAATCAAACATAGCATGTTAATCATTTTTTTCTTTACTTATGTACCAAAAACTATCGCAATCTATGGTCTATGCTCAGAATTAATGCTCCATGCACTAAATCATTGCATTAATACAAATTTATGATGAAAATTTAAACAAAATTTATATAATAGCGCGACCAAATATCTAAGGAAACGCGTCAGAATGGCTCAATCAAGAGTAGCATTAAAGCCCCTGTCGCTTTTCCAATTATTTTTAATATTTACGGGTGTGATTTTTTTGTGTTGCTTACTCGGTATCGCAACACGACAACTCAACTTTCTTGCTTCGTTCTGGCCTGCCAATTCAGTGCTTTTGGGTTTGCTGATTCGCTTCCCACAGACACGCCATCCAATTAGCTTTATCGGCGCAATCCTTGGCTACCTCCTCGCAGACGGTTGGCAAGACACACCTCTTCTATTAAATATTTGTTTAACCTCTGCCAACTTAATCTATGTACTGGTCACACTTGCCCTCTACATAAAATTTAACGCCTTTATTCGCTCAATGCATCAAGGCTATTTCTATTTATTTTTATTTAGTTTTTGCTGTATTGGCGGATTATCGAGTGCCTTATTTGCAGCGATTACACTGCCTTTTTTTGAGACTAAGTTTGCTTTAGGCTCGTTCTGGCTTGATTATGGACATTGGTTTACAGCAGAAATTCAGAATGCACTCTTACTTTTACCCGCCATCATCAGCACACCGTATTTAGCCAAATTTAAACAACAACTCAACGCATTTAAATCTCAAATTATTCTAGAAAGCTTACCTTTGGTTGCAGTCGTTATATCAATTGTGATTGCCTACTATGATGCGGGTCCTGGCTCATTACTCTATCCGATTGCGCCATTGATCTGGTGCGCGCTGAGATACCCCCATTTTTCAGTGGCAATTATCACCTCTATAAGCTGTGCTTTTATCATTCATCACGTCTCCCAACATTATTTATTACTTTATCCAGATCAATATCTAAATAATACGATCTCTATTCGTCTTGGGCTGATTATGATGACCATCGCGCCGCTAACGGTTTCCAGTATCAATGTGGTGCGATCTAAGTTGATTCGAGAGCTACAACACACGATTGCTCATGATGAGTTAACATCCAGCTTAACCAGACGTCAATTTCTACAATCCCTACAACTTTTACAACAACAAGCCAAAAATGCAGGTCAAACAACAGCCTTCTTGATGCTCGACATCGATCACTTCAAACAAGTCAATGACAACTACGGTCATCTCATCGGAGATCGCGCCCTGCAAAGCTGTGTAAAAACCATTCAATCGCTTTTAAAGCCTCAGGACTTGATCGGACGTTTAGGTGGTGAGGAATTCGCTATTTTCTTAACCAACACCAATGCCGACACAGCCTACCAAGATGCTGAAAGAATCCGTCTACACGTAAGTCAAACGCCAATTAAACTGGAGCATCACCAAACTTTTTCAATCCAAATCAGTATCGGAATTTTTGTTTGCTCTGCTGAAAATCGACATTCAATTGAATACTTATTTAAACAAGCGGACGACGCACTTTACCAAGCCAAAAGACAAGGACGAAATCAGGTGGTGATTTCGACATAATATGTTGCAATTCAGCTAAATACTTTAATTATCTTTTTACACAGCTTCGTCAATAGATCGGTATTCTAAAGAAAAGGGGCTGTTGATATTTCATCCATGTCTTGCGTTATAGGCTAAAACAACTCAAACAAGGCATGAAACGCAGACAATGGCGATACCCTTATCAAGTTTCATAACGAAGTTTGGGGCGGTTTTAGCCATAACCCTTTGGGACAGGAATATTTTTTACTGCAACAGCGTTATATTTTGCTTATTTAGAATCACTAAATTTCGCAAATTATGCCTTGTATCAGTAAAAAATATCCTCTGTCGCAAGCATCTGTGAAATATCCACAGCCCCTATAATAAGGAGAAAAATATGGATCTAAAATTCGCACACCACTCAGATTATTTCTTTTTTTCACAATTACTCATGCGTCATATTGAGAATTACGTCCGTAAACACCCAGATGCAGATAACGCAATTTTTGATTTAAGGGATATTTACGAATTATTTAGAGAGGATTTTGCATCAACCACAACAAATCTTGAAGGAATTCTTAATATTGCAGATGCCTATCGAGTAGAAACCATAAATGGAGATGAACGACTGATCCAAAGCTATAAAATAGACGTTAAAAACAATTCTTTATTGGTTGATTTTAATGCAGATGCTTTACAAAGTTTAAGATCAGGTCGCCCTTTAATCGAACCTGATTCTTCTCTACAGGAATAGACCAACGCTATATCTTTCAAAGATACACGATAAAGCCAAAGCAAACAGTGCTTTGGCTTTTAGTTACGGCATTTTATCTGGGTATTTAAGTGCTGATTATTTCTTTAAGGTTTGCTTATAACGTTTTGCAGGCCACGTCATCATAAAGCGCGCACCGCCTAAGTTTGGACTCTGATCCACATGAACCTCGCCACCAAACCAATACGCAATACGACTCACAATCGATAGACCTAGACCATAACCACCTGAAGCACGGGTACGACTATCATCTAAACGTGCAAAGGCTTCAAAGATCCGCGCTCGCTCTTGCTCAGGGATACCCGGACCATCATCCTCCACACACACATAAGCATTGCCGTCAGCACGAACACCGCCACTAATACGCACCTTATGATCACAATAGCGAACTGCATTGCCCACTAAGTTTTGCACCACACGATGTAAATATCGACGTTCAGCATCCACCTTCAATACCAATGAAGGGGCAATCAACTCAATCTCTTTTTGTGTTTTCAGTGCCTCAGTTTCCATCGCAACTTGATCAAGCACTTCAACCAATATGATTTCTTCAAAATCAAGAGATGGGGTTCCCTGCTCAAGTTTGGCATAAGTCATGATTTCATCAATCAAGGTATTCAGTGCTTCGATATCCTTATCAATCATATCGACTTGTTGAATCCGATAATTATAATCATCTTCTTCAGCCAACATTTCCATCCCAAAGCGAATGCGCGCCACAGGTGTTCTAAGCTCATGCGAGACGGCCCGCATTAATTCCCGCTGCGCTTCGATCAGACGCTGAATATGGTCTGACATATTATTATAACTGGATGCCAAGTTTGCCATTTCATCCGTACCTTCAATCGGTACACGCAAGGACAAATCACCTGACTTCATCTTATTCAAGGCATGGCGTACCTGACGGATTTTGCGCTCTAAAGGCAAAATCAATCCATACACACCCAAACTCAATAAGAATAAGCTAAATAGGGTAATACCTGCTGAAAGCTGGAAAGGCATCCAATTAAACATTGGCACTGGACCCAGTAGCAAAACGCGTGCTGGGTGATTTGGCATCGGTGAAACAATCGAAATGGTTGTGCCCCGTATGCTGGCACTGTCTTTATACAACAACACACTTTGATCTTGACGCAAACGACCGATCTGTTCTGAGTCTAAGTTAATGTCTCGAATATCTAAAATTTCAATTGGATAATAAAAGTGCTCTTTAATTTTCTCTAAATACTCTCGCTCCTGCCCCGGATAAAAAATCAAATAATCCAAGACAAAAATAGGCAGCGCCTTCATTTGACGTTCGCCGAGTTTATCGACTTTTATATAGAGGAAATGCTGAGGATCATCTTTCAGACCAATAATGATATAACCGACGCCATTATTTGCATCATAACGAACCACGGATTTTTGCGCAGCGATACGTTTCTTTTCAGTTCGAGAAAGCTCGACTCGCGCTGCATCCACATAATAAATGGGCAATTCCAACAAGTCGGATGCATCGGAAATCCAATCTAATTTTTGTTGTTTTTCTGGTTGACGAGATACCCCCTCACTAATTACGTAGGAAATACCATCCGTGAGAGACTCACGATATTCTTGCGCACGTTGATAGTTAATGATTTGTACCAGCAAATAACAAAATGCGGCAACCACAACCACCAATACGACCAATCCAGCATAAATTCGCAAGAATATGCTGTTCTTAAGTACTCGACTCACCATAAGGGAAATGATTCCAAATTATTCAACAACTTCTCCTTGTCAAAAAAGAGAAACCCTCCCTTATGAGAAAAGGAGGGGCTGAATTTTACATCCCATTGGTTTCTTTAACGAATAAATAACCTTTACTACGTACGGTCTTAATACGTTTCGGATTTTCTGGATCATCGCCGATTTTTGGACGAATACGAGAAATACGCACATCGATTGAACGGTCTTGACCATCGTACTCAATACCACGTAGACGCTCAAAGATATCTTCACGAGACAAGATACGACCTGCGTTTGATGCCAATAACCACAATAGGTCATATTCAGCACTGGTGAAATCAACCAGTTCACCATTTAAGGTCACTGAACGACCACCGTTATCAATCACAAGATCGTCAAACTCGATACGTTGCGCAACTTCATCTTCAACTGTTTTGTCGGTACGACGTAGCAAAGCACGGATACGAGCCAACAACACACGCGGTTGAACAGGCTTCGCAACGTAATCGTCTGCACCCATTTCCAAACCAAGTACTTGGTCCATATCTTCAGTACGCGCTGTCAACATCAAAATCGGTTGATGATAATGCGGACGCACTTCGCGACAAACGGTTAAACCATCTGCACCAGGCAACATCACATCAAGTACAACTAAATCTGGTTGCTCGCTGATAATTCGACGAATCGCACGGTTACCGTCAGTTTCGACCCCAACTTCTAAACCGTTACGGATCAAATACTCTTGTGTTAAGCGTGCTAAACGCTCATCATCTTCTACGATTAAAATTTTCGGTAACTTTTCTTCTTGGCTCATTTGTTTGCCCCTAAAATTTGGCATATACATTGGTTCATGTTTTGCAATATACACACGTTTACATTGTAAACAAGTAGCCGTTCACCAAACTGATACACGCCTACCTCATTTTGTTATAATTTTATTAAAATTATGAATTTTAATGGCTTTTTCAGTTTTTTATGCTTCTCTCCAACAAAATGAAAAATAAGTATAAAATTTGTTCCAATGTTAAACAATTTGTTTCTTAGTTGGTCAAAAAGAATTTAAGTGTTTGTTTTTTGAGTTATCCACAGAGTTATCTATACGGCTTTTTGAAGGGCTTTGCTATGCTATGTGTCTGTGAAATCAGCAGTTAAAACATGAAAAAAACTTTAGTAAAATGTCAATATTGATCTACTGCTAAAAATACCGTATCTTGTGTTTAAAATAAACTTTAACCACTAAGTCTTGTGTTTATCCCTCAAACATCGTGGCATATTTTTTGCTCGATTCAAACGGTCTATGAACATAAAAATATAGATGATAATGGAGCTATGCTGACATGAGCATCATCACTTCTACACCCGGCCAACTTCAGGTAATTAAGCGCACTGGTGAAATTGCGACTTTTAACGCTGAAAAAATCTCTGTTGCGATTGGGAAAGCTTTTTTAGCTGTTGAAGGTCAACAAGGTGCTGACTCTAGTCGCATCCATGACCGTATCACGCAACTGACTGAGATGGTTCTGAATACATTTAATCGCCGTTTACCATCAGGTGGTACGATTCATATCGAAGAAATTCAAGATCAAGTTGAATTGGCATTGATGCGCACAGGCGAGCAAAAAGTTGCACGCGCTTATGTGATCTATCGTGATCAGCGTGCAACTGCGCGCCAGCAAACTGGGGCAAACCACCACCCGACACTTCAAATCATTGATGCTAAAGGTCAACTGCAACCGTTAGACTTAGATGCACTGACCACCACGATCGAAACTGCAAGTGCAGATTTGGAAGGCATTGATGTACAAGCCATTGTCGATGAAACGGTTAAGAACTTATATAACGGCGTCAAAGAGAGTGATATTGCCACCACCATGATGATGGCAACACGTACCCGCATCGAACATGAACCAAACTACACCTATGTGACGGCACGTTTGTTATGTAATGAGTTGGTCAGCACAGGCTTAATCTTCTTAGGTTTACCAACCGATACTTCGGAAGGTGATGCTTTAGAAACCTTCTTAAAGAAAGGGATTGAGCTCGATCTACTCTCACCTGATCTTCTTAATTTTGACCTTGCAAAATTGGCAGCTGCGATTCAACCTGAACGCTCAAACCAATTTACTTATTTAGGTCTACAAACTTTATTTGACCGTTACTTTATCCATTCAAATGGCGTGCGTTTTGAATTACCACAATTATTCTTTATGCGTGTGTCGATGGGTCTGGCGGTCAGTGAAGAAAATAAAGAAGACCGTGCAATCGAGTTCTATAACTTACTGTCTAGTTTCGACTACATGGCATCTACGCCTACCCTATTTAACTCAGGTACATTACGCCCACAACTTTCAAGCTGTTACTTGACCACTATTGGTGATGACTTGTATGACATTTATGGTGCAATGCGTGACAACGCAATGCTATCAAAATGGGCTGGCGGTTTAGGTAATGACTGGACACCTGTTCGTGCGTTGAACTCATATATCAAAGGTACGAATGGTAAATCTCAGGGTGTTGTTCCATTCCTGAAAGTGGCCAACGATACCGCAGTCGCTGTCAACCAAGGTGGTAAACGTAAAGGTGCAGTATGTGCGTACCTAGAAACTTGGCACTTGGATATCGAAGAATTCCTAGAGCTACGTAAGAACACCGGTGATGATCGTCGTCGTACTCACGACATGAACACTGCAAACTGGGTGCCAGACCTATTTATGCAGCGTGTATTTGAAGATGGTGATTGGACATTATTCACCCCTTCTGAAACACCAGATTTGCATGACTTGACGGGCGCTGCCTTTGCTGAGCGTTATGCTTACTACGAAGGCATTGCGAAAGAAAGCAATATGCTTCATAAGAAAATCCGTGCGAAAGACTTATGGCGCAAAATGTTGTCTATGTTATTTGAAACTGGTCATCCTTGGATCACATTCAAAGACGTATGTAACTTACGCTCACCACAGCAACACGTTGGTGTAGTGCACTCATCAAACTTGTGTACAGAAATCACCTTAAATACAAGCCAAGATGAAATCGCGGTATGTAACTTAGGTTCGATTAACCTTGTAGAACACGTTAAAGGTGGTGTGCTCGATCGCGAGAAACTTGCTCGTACCATTAAAACAGCAGTTCGTATGCTCGATAACGTGATCGACATTAACTACTATGCAGTTCCACAAGCGAAGAACTCAAACTTGAAGCACCGCCCTGTCGGTATGGGTATCATGGGCTTCCAAGATGCACTATATGAAATGGGCATCGCTTATGGTTCTGATGCAGCCGTTGATTTTGCTGATGAATCAATGGAAGTGATTAGCTACTATGCAATCCAAACTTCGAGTGATTTGGCTGTTGAGCGTGGTGTGTATACAACATTTAAAGGTTCATTGTGGGATCAAGGTATCCTTCCAATCGACTCTTTAGACCTTGTTGCAAAAACTCGTCCAGAGCGTATGTTTGAAGTTGACCGTACTCAACGTTTGGACTGGGACACATTACGTGCCAAAGTTCAAAAAGATGGTATGCGTAACTCGAATGTGATGGCGATTGCACCAACGGCAACCATTTCAAATATTTGTGGTGTGTCTCAATCCATTGAGCCAACATTCCAAAACTTATATGTGAAATCAAATCTTTCTGGTGAATTCACTGTGATCAACCCATACCTCGTTCGTTCATTAAAAGAACGTGGTCTGTGGGATACCGTGATGGTCAATGACCTGAAACACTTTGAAGGTTCTGTACAAAAAATTGCGCGTATTCCTGAAGAGTTGAAAGCAATCTTTGCGACTGCATTTGAAGTGGATACACGTTGGATCGTTGATGCTGCGTCTCGTCGTCAAAAATGGATCGATCAAGCACAATCATTGAACCTTTATATCGCTGGTGCAAATGGTAAGAAACTTGACATCACCTATAAGATGGCATGGTTACGTGGTCTGAAAACGACTTATTACCTCCGAGCTTTGGGCGCAACCTCTGCTGAGAAATCAACGATTAATACGGGTGCACTCAATGCAGTGAAACCAGCATCGGCTGAAGCTCCTGTTATTGCAGCACAAGTTGTAGAAGAGAAGAAGCCAGAAGCTAAAGTTGAAGAAGATGGTTTCACCACTGCGGCTCCAGTGCCAATGGCGTGTTCAATCGACAACCCAGACTGTGAAGCTTGTCAGTAAAATTCTCCTAAATCCCCCTTTTCAAAAGGGGGGCTTAATTAAAAGGCAGAGATTATGTTCAATTTTAGCCATAACTATATGTTAGGACTTGCTGTTCTAATCTTTGCTTTTATTTTCTTTTATGTGCCCATGGTTTATGCATTTTTAGCCATTCGCAAACAACAGCGTAAGCAAAATAAGTCTTAGGGATTGTAGGTCTGAATTCATCAAAATTTTGAATATCAATCGATAAAACTTAATTTTGCTTACACAATATAAGCGTATATTTAAGATGTCTTTGTTGAGATGTCGATAACAGCTATACACAACGAAGAGAGAACGCAAATGTCTATCCTAAGTTGGGACGATTTTGAAGATGATTCGCAAAAACCGACTACACATGAACACAAGTCTGCGCCCGTCGAACCGAAAAAAACGGTTGATACGCAGATGGTATCTGATGCAGAGCCTGCATCGCCGAGCGTGGCAGCTTCACAATCCACTGGAGCCAGTGCCATCCGATCAACAAATCCCACCGATTCGTTGGCTCGAGCATCTAAAGCCTTAGAACACCTCGATGTTGCACCGGGTTTAGAAGAGCTTGAGATGGGTGCACAACGTGTGCAAGTTGATGACAAAGCGATGATCAACTGCCGTGCGGACTTGAACCAGCTTGTTCCATTTAAATATGAATGGGCTTGGCAGAAGTATTTAGACGGATGTGCCAACCACTGGATGCCACAAGAAGTCAACATGAACCATGATATCGCGCTTTGGAAGTCTGAAAATGGCTTAACTGAAGATGAGCGTACCATCATCATGCGTTCTTTAGGTTTCTTCTCGACTGCGGACTCATTGGTTGCAAACAACTTGGTTTTGGCGATTTACCGTCATATTACCAACCCTGAATGCCGCCAATACATCTTGCGTCAAGCATTTGAAGAAGCGATTCACACCCATGCGTATCAATACTGTATTGAGTCTTTGGGCATGGATGAAGGCGAAGTCTTCAATATGTACCGTGAAGTCCCAAGTGTTGCGCGTAAAGCAGCATGGGGTTTGAAATATACACAGTCATTGAGCGATCCAACCTTCCAAACTGGTACACCTGAAAACGATCAAATCTTATTGCGTAACTTGATCGCATTCTATTGTGTACTTGAAGGTATCTTCTTCTACTGTGGTTTCAGCCAAATCTTATCTATGGGTCGCCGTAATAAGATGAATGGTGTTGCTGAGCAATTCCAATACATCTTGCGTGATGAGTCGATGCACTTGAACTTTGGTATCGATATGATTAACCAAATCAAGATCGAAAACCCACAGTTGTGGACGGCTGAATTCCAACAAGAAGTCATTCAAATGATTCTTGAAGGCACGATGCTTGAGATCGAATATGCACGTGACACGATGCCACGCGGTGTATTGGGTATGAACGCAGCAATGATGGAAGAATACTTAAAATTCATCTGTAACCGTCGCCTATCTCAGCTTGGTTTACCAGAGCAGTTTGCTGGTGTGACCAATCCATTCCAGTGGATGTCAGAAATGATGGACTTGCGTAAAGAGAAGAATTTCTTCGAGACGCGCGTAACTGACTATCAGACAGGCGGTGCTTTGAGCTGGTAAGCTATTCTTCATTATAAAAAATAGAGCCATCAGGCTCTATTTTTTTACTTCAACAATCGGAGTCGAAGTTTGCAAGATCACGACGTGGCGTACTACGCCATCTATCCTAAAAATCATCAATTGTAGATACGTCTTATCCCCAACCCTGCGATCAACCAACAAAGGATTAACATAATCCAAGTATGCATATGGATTGGTCCAGCATCATGCGACTCTGGTTTAAACACAGGTCGTGCATCAAACTCAGCAGAATTAAATTCCAAATCATGGAACAAATAGGGGTAGTAATACGTTCGAATCTGTTTATGGTAATTCGTAATCTGATCCTGATAATGCAATTGCGCAGGTAGATCGGTATTTGCAAATTGATGTAAGGCAACTTGCGCACCAACACCCGGCAAGAACCATCCGATACGATCAGTCCATGCCTGACGTTTCAGCAAACCTTCACGATATTGCTGTGCTTGCCCAGCCACGCTCTCATCCCCTACTTGATGAAAGGCAAAATACCATTTCCATTGAAAGCCTTTTGTCAAAGGTGCAGTATCTTTCCACTCAGGATGACTCGCGAAAAAACGTTGCATGGTTTGTTCTCGTGGAACTTCCCAAGCACCATGCACGATCTGACGTTGTGCTAGCATTAAATCTACCCCTTGATGGACAGGAATAGTACGAACCAAAGCAACATTCGCTAATGTTGGGAGCACTAACGTCAACATCACCCAAGCTCCCATCAATGCAGTAGCATTGGTTACTGAGCGCCACCCCCGTGTAGCAACAAGTAACGCAAGTCCAACCCAAAAAGCCAAATAACTTGCCACGATGAATACAACCATACTCACCGCCGTCCATGCAGTGCCCGCAACAACTGCACCAATTAACACAGGTACAACCAAGCAACTTAAAAGCAGACCATAACGCAATGCAACACGGCGTCGCCAAATACGTGTTCCATCAGGTAGTGAGAGCAATAAACCTAAGCGACCAGACTGACGCTCTACAGAGATCAAATCATGTAACAGTGCGATCACAAATAAAGGAACCAGATAAATCAGTACAAATGCAAAATCAAATCGACCCGATAATGCCAATTCAGGATTGAATACTTCTCCTTCATATAATTGTGCCTGTAAACCCAAAGCCCGTACTCGCAACACATAAGGCGCTGCATCGCGTAATCCCAACGCTAAAAAAGCAGCATCAGACGGTGTATCCCAAGTGTTATGAAAAGTATAATACGCAGGATAACCAACATCGCCTGCATCGGCATATTGATCTGCTATGGCCGCTACATCTTGTTCATGAATAGAAGCTAAATGTTCAATTGTCTGGCGTTGCCGTTCAACTTCTTTTAAACCAGACCATACCGACATGGTTGTCAGAGCCAATAGTAAGAGAATGGCCACGATAGAGAGAGTTGATCGTTGAAACAAACGCCATTCATGTATTAACCATTTCATCGTACAATTCTCCCGAGTCGGCTAGCTTGGAACCATGTGGCAATAGCAAGAGCGACTAACCACAACAATAAAATACTGCCAGCAGGTACAATTTGTTGCCTAGTTTCAGAGACTGTTCTAGGTTTAAACTCAAATGTTGGGAAAGACTGCCAATGCTTGTGGTCAATACGATTTTCCTTATTTTTATCCGTATCATCCGCATAACTTAACGCTTCTGCTTGAAGCCGATTCAATCCTTGAATCAAGTCGTAACGGTAATGCTCTCCTTGCTCTAAGAAACGACGGAAATTATCTAAATCTGTACCTGAGGCTGTCATCGAAAGACGACGTAATGCCAATGTTGGGCTGAGCCATCCAAACCGATCAACGATTTGATTTTGTTGTGATTGTAAGTCGAGCGTTGCTGTTGCATAGCGGTTAAACAATTCTGTAGATTGACGTTCACCCTCCATACCGACTAAGCCTTTAAAGTTGACTGGCAAATCCTCAATACGTGTAACACCATATTCTTTTAACACTTTATCTCGGAACTCAGTAAACTTCGGATCATCTGGATTATGCGCATCGCCTAACGCTCGATACTCACGTTGCGCATTAATTTCATTTTCCATACGCGTTGGAAGCTCAATCGTTGTATTGACAACATCTGGTATCCAGCGTGGTAATAAAATGACCATTACAGCCCAAACCGCTAACATCGCTAAAAGCACATCACGGGTACGTGCAAATAAGCTAGACATCAATACAACAGCAAAAGTCCATATGAGTAACCAGAGGATATAACCTGCCGAAAGCCACAAAACGAATGACCATAATGTCTGCCCACTCATCGCCATCCAGCCTAACGCTAAAAGTGCAGGTAAAATGATCAATCCAGCAAAACCAGTAAGTGCAAGCAACTTGCCCATAACCAGTTGCCGACCGCTCACCCCTTGTGCCAATAAAACCCGCAAGGTGCCCGATTCACGTTCACGTACCACCCCTGAATGACCAACAAAAATTAATAGCAGTGGTGCCAACACTTGTAGAACAAAAGCGGGAGTCAACTGACCAAAACGTAATAACAAAGAGGATTGACGTACGTCACCAAAGTTTGCACTATTTTGCCGATGCCCTTCTAAAAACAGCGTATTACCCGTATAAGCATCAATACCTGTATCAAATGCAGCCAATGGATTGAGTGGTCGAAATACGAAATGTCCATAGTGAACCATTCGGTGTGGATGGCGATCGGGTTGGGCTTCAAATTCATGATTAACCTGCGCCTGATAATGCGCTCGCTCAGCATTGGTTTGATTTTGATGTTCCCAAGCATTAAATGTTGCGACTAACATTAAGACCAAGAGTAATAACAAACCAAAAACAGCAACTCGGTTTCGAAACAAATAGCGCCATTCTTCGCGGGCGATTCGCTTCACAACACTCATAGTTCATATCCTGCATAACGTCGATGCAATGCACGAACGTCAAAGCGATCAACACCCGTTGCAGCAACCTCTTCAACCAAACGTCCAGCATCCAAGAAGCCAATACGATCTGCAACATCAGCCGCACTCAGTAGGTCGTGTGTTACCATTAAAATAGCAACGCCTTGTTCACGTAACACACCTAATAATCGGTTAAATTCAGTCGTTGCCTGTGGATCAAGTCCAGAAGTCGGCTCATCTAACAGTAATGCTGGTACCTTACGCGCTAAAGCCAAAGCAATCGCAACTTTTTGACGCATGCCTTTAGAAAATCCACCGACACGGCGATCAAAAGCATCCTGAGCCAACCCTGCCGCCGCCAATGCTTGGTCAATACTGTCCTGACTTACATTTTGATCCGCTAAATCAAGTAAATAAGCAACATTTTCCCGTGCACTCAAATGCTCATACAGTGCAACATTTTCTGGAATATAGGCAATATTACGTCGAGCTTCAGCAGCTTGTGTAACCGGATCAACACCCTGTACACGTACTCGCCCCGCTTGAGGTGCAAGAAAACCAAGAAATAAGCTCAGCGTCGTGGTCTTACCTGCACCATTGGCACCAAGCAGAGCATAAATCTCACCACAACGGATATGTAAATCTAGTTGTTGCAGAATCGTTTTGTTGCCATAACCAGCAACGACTGTACTGGCCTCTAACACATAATCACTGGAATCAATGACAGTAGAAGGTAGCTTTAGTTTGTTTATACTCACTCGAAACCCTTTTATTCAATCAAAAGTGTGAAGCTCACACTGGATGGCTACTAACGAACAAATGGCATACTGTTTGTACTTTAGCGATCATAACCAATCACTAGATGCTTGTAATACCGATATAGTTCGCGACAAGTATTGATAAATATCTTTGTAATCAATACTTAGTTTTTCAAACTTATATTTCAGACCCAATTCAAAACCCCTAGCCTCCCCAAGAAAGACGTGCGCATCTCTTGTTGCTGTTGTGGCATAGATTTCATCTGTTAAGTTTTTCAGCAAAAATGAAAATATGGCATGCCTTGATCGTCATGCTTACCATCATCTTTTGAATGTTCAATCGAGAGGGAAGTCAATAATTCATCATTGATTTTATAAAGAAGTGAAGCACTTAAAGCATCTAATTCTCTTTTTTCACCATCAAAATCCGAACCAATTCGTCTTGTAATTGCATTCACTCTGATGGCTATAGAACGTTAACCATGGGAAACCCCACCAAAACACAATGTTATGTTATAACATCTCAGTATAAAGTGTATTTATAACATAACATTTACTGCACTTAAAGAAATTTAAGTCAAAACTTAGGTTTAAGATCCGCCTAATTCAGTAATTTTGAATACAGACACACATGCACGAATTTCATGGATGTAATTTCCACCATTGTCTAGGATATGTAAGCGAATGCTTCGTACTCTCCACTCACTTTCTCCCAAGTGCTTTAACCCTAAAGCTCAAGTATTCTGATAAGTTACCCTGACCAAGAATTAAAAAAGTGATATGAGTCACGTATTTTGAAACATTAAATACACAAAAATACTATCCAAATTAAAGTAAAATTCACAAAATTGTCTCCAACATCAATTAAAGCACTCACCTATCCAGATGTGTCTTTAATGCGCCAATCCTCATTTAAATCTTTTCTCCCTATATCAAACATATCGGGAGTCATTTAATTTTTAAGGTAAATTGAATGAAAAAATTTTGGAAATACTTATTAGCACTCCTTCTAGTGCTAATCGTTATCGCAATTGCCTTTCTTTTTAGACCTGTTACGTCTAAGGCAATCAAAACTAAAAGTGACGAACCGACTGTCGATGTCGTATTAATCGGTGGCGGTATCATGAGTGCCACTCTAGGTGCTTACCTCAACGAATTACAACCCGATTGGAACGTTCGCATGTATGAACGTCTTGATGCAGTTGCTCAAGAAAGTTCTAATGGCTTTAACAATGCGGGTACAGGTCACTCTGGCTTTATGGAAATGAACTATACCGAAGAAAAAGACGGTAAGATGGACGTTTCTAAAGCAGTCAATGTGGCGAGTCAGTTTGAAATTGCAAAGCAGTTTTGGGCGCACCAAGTGAAACAAGGTGTATTGGGTACTCCAAACAGCTTTATTAACCCTGTGCCACATATTGCCTTTGTATGGGGTGACAATGTGGAATTCATGGAAAAGCGTTATGCAGCCATGATCAAAGAACCATTATTTGCAGGCATGAAAATCACTGAAGACCCAGCTGAAATTCAGCAATGGGCGCCTTTAGTTATGGCAGGTCGTGATACGCAACAAAAACTCGCAGCGACACGTATGGACGTTGGCTCTGACGTGAACTACGGCGCGATCACAACTCAACTGGTCAATCATCTGGAAAAAATCCAAACTTCAAACTCAGAACGTCAACTGAAGTAACTGGCATCAGCAAAAATGATGACAATACTTGGTCTGTTGCGTTTAAAGATTTGAAATCTGGTGAAGTCAACCATGTCAAAACACGTTTTGTGTTTATTGGTGCGGGTGGTGCAGCCATTAAATTATTGCAAATGACTGGCTTGCCAGAAGCAAAACAATATGCAGGCTTCCCTGTCGGTGGTGAATTCCTTGTTACTGATAACCCTGCAATCACCGAGAAACACACTGCCAAAGTCTATGGTCGTGCTGATCTAGGTGCGCCTCCGATGTCAGTACCGCATATTGATACACGTTATATCGACGGTAAGAAATATGTCTTGTTTGGACCTTTTGCAACCTATTCAAATAAGTTCCTAAAATATGGTTCACAACTTGACTTACTTGCATCGACCAACAAAAACAATGTGTTGCCAATGGCAGCGATTGGGATGCAAAATGCTGACCTCGTTCAGTATTTGGTTAGCCAAGTATTGATGTCGGATGAAGATCGCTTCAATGAGTTGAAAAAATACTACCCTGAAGCTGACCCGAAAGACTGGCACTTACGCCAAGGCGGTCAGCGTGTCCAGATCATCAAAAAAGAACCGGGCAAACCTGCTAAATTGCAGTTTGGTACAGAAATCTTCGCCTCTGAAGATAAGTCTGTAACGGCACTTCTTGGCGCTTCTCCGGGTGCTTCAACCTCACCGTACATCATGTTGAACTTGCTTGAAAAAGCATTCCCTGAGCAAACGGCTGGGGAATGGAATGGTAAACTTCATGAGATCATTCGTTCTTATGGTCAAGATCTTGCAACAGATCCAGCGTTGCTAGATCAAATCCGTCATTACACCAGCTCAACTTTAGGCTTAACCTACTCAACGCCTGCGAACTTAGTTCCTGCTAAAAAAGTAGCTCAAGCGGAAGCTGTGGCTCAATAAATAAATCGCTACATAAATCAAAAGGGATGAGTTACGACTCATCCCTTTTTTACTGTGCATCTACATTCTATCTCTTCTGTTACATCATCAGTTTTGTGGCCTATCTACATCCAAATGTTTAAATCATTCACCATCAACAACTTGTCTAGGCTACTCATTTAAGAGCTACTGTTTGTACTAATCAGCCCTCTCTTTACGACTAAGCATTGTTACGAGACAACTGTATTTTTCCGTCATATCACTCATTATTATGAGAACATGTGATGCTATCAACATTGCCATCGAACTAACCCAACTGCAATCTGTCCTCCCAAAGCCCTGCTTGGACATGTGACTGCCTACCAAATGGCATCGTTATGACCTCTAGCAATAAATTGGGCGCGTTCAGGCGGTTATTGGAACGCGCTTTTTTCGCACCGTACCAGCAATATTGATCAGTGCTTTAGTCTACGTTGTATCAACCAAGATGAAAGATTTGGCTTATTTTCGCATCTCACCCACACTAAACCGTGATTTTAAAATCTAATCCATATGAAAGACGCTTTGCCCACAACTTCTGGCCTCTCCAAATTTATTATTTTTTCCGTCTTTGTATGGTTGGTTCTTTTGTACCTACAGTCCAGTTATATCGTGATTATTGGTGGCAGTGCTTATCTGTTTTGGACTTCGTTGGGTCTGTTGCTACTTAATTTATTGAGTTTCCGACCAAGCACTTTTAAAAATCGAACCGCGTTACTGTTCACGACTTTGCTGCTGATTTATTTAGCACTAAACTCGCTTTTTTGTACTTATTTGATTTTAGCATTCTATTGTATTTTCTATTTATATTCAGGTAATTATCGATATAAAAAGCTAATCAAACTCGCTGGATTGTTTTTAATTTTAATCGTATTTGCGCTATATCAGGCTCAGTCCTTACATGAATTAAAAGAAAAATACGCACCTCATGAAACGGGTGAAACATGGCAACAGTACGGCGCTTTATAATACCCCAATAAAAAACCCCACAAGATTTGTGAGGTTTTCTTTATTACAATGACTAATCTTGTGAATCAGGATACAAAAGACGATTCCCCGGACCAATACGATTCATATGCAAGAAAGACATATGCCGCTCATATTTATCCAAAATATCATTAATCACCTGTTCTTTGGTATAGCCAGCCAAATCATTATCCTGAGAGCCCTCGTATAAGAAGGTCTCTAAACGATAGTAGAATTGTTTACCACGTTTACCGCGCTCACTAAAGTTTGGTGCTGTATAACGCACAGGCCAGATTTGGTAGATGAAATTATGTTCCTCTTCCAAATAAATCGTGAGGTCAAGATGATACAGCGCATCGTTTTCTTCTAGCGGTGTACTGGTCACATCAACCTGCATACCCTGCTTAATCAGCTCATCTGCAACTGTTTTCACCGCAGGATGACACACCGTATCTAACATATGCTGCGTTTCGGTTGTCCCCGGATGCTTCATCACACGCCGTAAACGCTGCTTCCAGTTCAGAATATCAACATTACCCACCACAGGCGCAGCATTGAGACTACGACTGGCGTTGCGATAGTCTTCTAAGCGTAAAGATTTATATAATCCCGCCATCACCAACAGCATCACAAAACTAAAAGGTAGCCCCATGATTACTGTGGCACTTTGTAAAGCAGTAATGCCGTTTGCCATCAACATCGCAAGGGTCAGTAAACCAATAGCAACCGCCCAAAAGACACGCAGCCAACGTGGTGCATCATTGTCAATATTGGAAAATTTGGTGGTGAAGTTACCTAGCACCAATGCGCCAGAATCGGCAGAGGTCACATAAAACAGCAAGCCTGTAATCGTGGCAATCCCAGCGACAAATGCAAACCATGGGTATTGCGCCAATAGGTCATAGAAACCATGTGCAGGATCAGTGAGAACCGTTTGTGCCAATGCCGTATTGCCATCAAAAATAACATTGTATAAGGCACTATTTCCAAAGATAGATAACCATGTAATGGTGAACAATAAGGGAATAATTAAAGTGCCGCAAACAAACTCACGAATGGTTCGCCCACGAGAAATACGTGCTAAAAACAGCCCAACAAATGGTGACCAAGCCACCCACCATGCCCAGAAGAAAATGGTCCAGCTATTCATCCATTCAGTCGGTTGTTCAAACGCAAAACTATCTAAAGCCAAGCTTGGGAAGCGACTAATATAATCACCAAAGTTTTGTACCAAAGCATTGAGTAAGAATTCGGTATTACCCAAAAATAAAACAAATAACATTAAGCCAATGGCGACATAAATATTAATTTCAGATAAAACTTTAATCCCTTTATTGACCCCCGCCGTTACCGAAATAATCGTGACAATGACCGCGAATAAAATTAAACCTGACTGAACCCATAAACCTTCTGGCCAATCAAATAAAACATGCAGACCATAATTGATCTGAACAACAGCGATACCACAGGTCGTCGCAATACCAAAAATCGTTCCGATTACGGCTGCCGTATCGACAGAATGCCCGATCGGACCATCAATTTTGTTACCAAAAATAGGATATAAAGCAGAACGAATGGTCAGTGGTAAGTTATAACGATAGCTAAAGTAGCCCAAAGCCATGCCCATCAAGGCATACATCCCCCAGCCCGTCAAGCCGTAGTGAAATAATGTCCACACCATGCCCTGACGCGCAGCTTCATAGGTTTGTCCCTCACCCACAGGTGGATTCATATAATGAGACAAAGGTTCTGCCACCGAGAAGAACATTAAGTCCGTCCCGATCCCTGCGGCAAATAGCATCGCAGACCAACTCAATAAACTAAATTCAGGTTTTGAGTGCTTTGGCCCAAGCTTGATATCACCATAGCGAGAACAGGCAATAAAGACCACAAAGACTAAATAAAGCGTTGCTGCAAGTAAGTAGTACCAAGTAAATGTGGAACTGACCCAACCCAAAACCGTATTCAATACGTGATTGGCGAAATCATTAAACAAAATCGTGGTTAATGAAAATATTAAAATTATGAGCGCTGAAACATAAAAGACCACACGATTAAGATGGTCTTTTGTTTGAATAGATGAATCATCAACTGCTCTTGGATTATCTGTCACCATACAATCCTCAAGGAATTCGAGAAAAAAAGAAAATATTCATCGTTGTCTTTTCCCTATTTAAGCAATAAAGAAAAGACACATCTGAATAAAAAAATGAAAAATAAAGGTCATTAACCGAAATTACATATCTTCTGATGGTTTGGTCTGTTGTTGGGATGACTGTGATGTCGTCGTTACAACTTGTAGCTGTTGATCTTGCTTCAATGCTTTGGCTAAACCAAACATATAAAGCAAAATAATTACGGAGAATGGCAATCCACAGAGCACAACAGCACTTTGCATCGCATCAAAGCTACCCGCTAAGAGCAAGCCAATACTGACAATAGTAATCACCACCGACCAAAAGATACGTAACCAAATAGGTGAATCACTCTCATTACTACCCCCTTTCGAAGATAGATTTGCGATCATGAGTGTACCCGAACCCACTGGGGTCAAAAACAAAACGAAACAAATCATAACAACAATCCCAGCAATATAAGGATTGAAAGGCAAATATTCGAGAAATTTAAATAACGATAATGCGGGGTCAGCCAAGACCATTTCCCCTAAAACCTTTTGTTTTTGATCTAAAATTAAATGAATGGCAGTATTTCCGAAAATCGAAATCCACGCCAAAGTAAAACCAAGTGGAACAAGGCATACACCTAAAACCACTTCACGAATGGTGCGTCCTTTGGAAATACGCGCGATGAACATGCCAACAAATGGCGCCCAAGCAATCCACCATGCCCAGTAAAATACCGTCCATGAACCCAACCATGTATTCGCCTGCTGGTCGTACAAATACATATCAAAACTTTTGGCAATAAACTGGCTCAGATAATCCCCTACGTTTTGCACTAAACCATTAAGTAGATGATTGGTCGGTCCTGTTAAAAACACAAATAACAACAACACATACAATAAGCGCAGATTAATACGCGATAGCCAAGCCAAGCCTTTTTCAATCCCAATCACCGTGGTGATCGTTGCCACAAACATCATCAACAACACCACTGCAATCAGCGTTGTATGATTATTAGGGATGTCGGGTACGAGATAAACAAGGCCAGAGACGAGGACTAATGCGCCAATCCCTAAGTTGGTGACCAATGAAATAACCGTGGCTAAAATACCAAATCCATCGACAAAATCCCCGACCCAGCCATAAATTCGCTCACCAAAGATAGGATAAAGGGCAGAACGTAACGCCAAAGGCAAATCTAAACGGAAAGCAAAATAACCCAGCGTGACACCGATCAAGGCATACAGCACCCAACCATGAATACCCCAATGTAAAAAGCTATACATCATGGCATCTCGCGCCGCCTGAACTGTGCCGCCCTCACCTTCTGGTGGCCTTAAGAAATGATCAACAGGTTCAGCAACACCGTAATACAATAATGCGATACCAATACCTGCTGAAAATAGCATCGACACCCAAGCCATATAACCAAACTCAGGTTTATCCTGATCTTTTCCCAGTGGAATCTGCCCAACTCGTGAAAAAGCCAACCATGCAACAAAGCCTAAACAAGCAACGATGACCAACATGTAATACCAGCCAAACAATTGATTGACTTGCTCTTGCACATAGGTGAGCCAAAACTGACTTTGCTCTGGAAACAGCACAAACAATAGGCCGAAAATGCCAATACTGATTGCCGAGCTCCAAAAAACAAATAAATTTAATCGAACGCGTTCGGATGTAAATCCAGCATTACTTTTTGACACCATGTGGTTGCTCCTTGCAATCGGTGTATTCTTATTACTTTAAATCTTGACCAACCAATCAAAAATTAATTGATTTTTACAGATCATACTTTTTATTGATTGAACGTTCAATCAATAAAAAGTATGATAAAAAAATGTTATGATGTTCAACATTGAGAAATGTTAAATAAAAAGTACCTGAATCGGGCTTTCAATGGATCAACATGACAAAACGTAGAGTAAAACCTGAGCATGTGCGACGCGAAGAAATTATCAGCGCCGCATTCAACGTGATTTATGAAGTGGGGTTATCCAACACCACCATTGCACAAATCGCAAAAAAAGCTGAAGTATCAACGGGTATTGTGAGTCATTATTTTGGTGACAAACAAGGACTCATCAATACTTGTATGCAGGAAATGCTTAACGTTTTACGTCAGAAAACAGATCAATATAAAGTTGAAGCTGATTCACATCCAGAAAGCCAGATTAAGGCCATTATTGATTCCAACTTTGATATTAGTCAGGTCAATAAACAAGCCATGCGTGTTTGGTTGGACTTTTGGTCTGCAAGCATGCACCTACCCGAACTTGGTCGTTTGCAACGCATTAATGATCAACGCCTGTATTCAAACTTGAAGTTTTATTTTCTCAAGTTGCTCGATAAAGAACAGGCCAGCATTGCTGCTCGCGGATTAGCGGCATTGATTGACGGATTATGGCTACGCGGCAGTTTAAGCAGTCATGAAGAGTTTGACAGCCAACTTGCCCGTTCCATTGCCTATGACTATGTCAAAACGCAATTACAATTTGCGCAAAAACCTTTGCAGGAGAAACAGAATGAGTGATGCACACGTTCATCAATTATATATCCACGGACGCTATGTAGAAGCAACCAGTGGTAAGACATTTGATAGTATTAACCCTGCCAATGGTGAAGTGATTGCAACACTTCAACAAGCCTCGCAACAAGATATTGAAGCCGCAGTTCATAGCGCGCAGCAAGGACAAAAAATCTGGGCTGCCATGACAGCCATAGAGCGTTCTCGTATTTTACGCCGTGCAGTTGACATTTTACGTGAACGTAATGATGAGCTGGCGCAACTTGAAACGCTCGATACTGGTAAAGCCTACAGCGAGACATCAACCGTTGATATCGTCACAGGTGCCGATGTACTTGAATACTACGCTGGTCTTGCGACTGCAATTCAAGGTGAACAAGTCCCTCTTCGTGAATCAAGCTTTTTCTATACCCGCCGTGAACCACTCGGTGTCGTTGCTGGTATTGGCGCTTGGAACTACCCAATTCAAATTGCTTTATGGAAATCTGCCCCTGCGCTTGCAGCAGGCAATGCCATGATTTTCAAACCAAGCGAAACCACTCCCCTAACTGCATTTAAACTTGCAGAAATTTATACCGAAGCAGGTCTTCCTAACGGCGTATTTAACGTTGTACAAGGTGCTGGTCGTGAAATTGGACAATGGTTAACTGAACACCCTGTCATTGAAAAAATTTCATTTACTGGTGGTGTCGAAACTGGCAAAAAAGTCATGGCCAGTGCCGCAGGCTCTACCCTCAAAGAAGTCACGATGGAACTCGGTGGTAAATCACCACTGATCATTTGTGCCGATGCCAATATCGACCGTGCCGCAGATATTGCGGTGATGGCAAACTTCTTTAGTTCGGGTCAAGTTTGTACCAATGGTACCCGTGTCTTTGTACCAAAAGCCCTGTTAGCTGATTTTGAAGCGGCTATCGTCGAACGCGTAAAACGTATTCGTATCGGTGACCCGATGAATGCTGAAACCAATTTTGGTCCGCTGACCAGCTTTCCACATATGGACAAAGTGCTCTCTTATATCAATGCAGGCAAGCAGCAAGGCGCTAAGCTGTTGATTGGTGGTGAACGTGTCCTCGATGGCGATTTTGCACAAGGTGCTTACGTTCAACCTACCGTTTTTAGCGACTGTACCGATGATATGCGGATTGTACAGGACGAAATTTTTGGGCCAGTCATGAGTATTCTCAGTTATACCACTGAAGAAGAAGTGATTCTTCGTGCCAACAATACCACCTTTGGTTTAGCCGCTGGCATCGTGACTCAAGATATCAGCAGAGCGCATCGTATGATTCATCAGATCGAAGCGGGTATTTGCTGGATCAATACTTGGGGCGAATCCCCTGCTGAAATGCCAGTCGGTGGTTATAAACAATCTGGCGTTGGACGTGAAAATGGTTTAACCACTTTGGGCCATTACACCCGTATTAAATCCATTCAAATTGAGCTTGGTGATTACCAAAGCATTTTCTAAAAAGCATTGCGCTTTATCTTCACTTGATCAACTGAATCACTATGTATTCAGTTGATCATGCAACAATAAAGGCTAATTATGAATAAGCAAGAATTCGATTACATTATCATTGGCGCAGGATCTGCCGGAAATGTTCTCGCAGCACGTCTCACAGAAGACCAAGATGTGACTGTTTTATTATTAGAAGCAGGCGGTCCAGATTATCGTTTAGATTTTCGTACACAAATGCCAGCAGCTTTGGCTTTTCCTCTACAAGGTCGCCGCTATAACTGGGCCTATTTGACCGACCCAGAACCACACATGAACAATCGCCGTATGGAATGTGGTCGTGGTAAAGGCTTAGGCGGTTCATCCTTAATTAATGGTATGTGCTATATCCGTGGCAATGCGATGGATTTAGACCAATGGGCAACGCACAAAGGTCTTGAAGATTGGACCTACGCAGACTGTTTGCCATACTACCAAAAAGCAGAAACCCGTGATATCGGTGGCAATGACTATCACGGCGATCATGGTCCTGTTTCGGTGACCACTCCCAAACAAGGCAATAACGAACTGTTCCACGCGATGATCGAAGCAGGCGTACAAGCAGGCTATCCACGTACCGATGACTTAAATGGCTATCAACAAGAAGGTTTCGGTCCAATGGATCGTACCGTTACGCCTCAAGGTCGTCGCTCAAGTACCGCACGTGGTTATTTGGATATGGCCAAAGGTCGTCCTAACTTGACCATCGTTACGCATGCAACAACCAATAAAATCTTGTTTAATCAAAAACAAGCGACGGGTGTGGAATATATTATTGGCACGGATAAAGCCAACATGAAACAAGCACAGGCGAAACGTGAAGTGTTGCTATGTGCAGGTGCAATTGCTTCTCCACAAATTTTACAACGCTCGGGTGTTGGCGAAAGTAGCTTCTTAAAATCAATGGACATCGAAGTTGTACAAGATCTTCCTGGTGTAGGTGAAAATCTACAAGACCATTTGGAAATGTACTTGCAATACAAATGTAAGCAACCTGTTTCTCTTTACCCTGCATTGAAATGGTATAACCAACCCGCGATTGGTGCTGAATGGCTGTTCCTTGGCAAAGGCATCGGCGCAAGCAATCAGTTTGAGGCAGGTGGTTTTATCCGCAGTTCAGATGAGTTTGATTGGCCAAATATCCAATACCATTTCTTGCCTGTGGCGATTAACTACAACGGCAGTAATGCAGTGAAAGAACATGGTTTTCAAGCCCATGTTGGTTCGATGCGCTCGCCATCCCGTGGTCGAATTAAGCTGAAATCTAAAGACCCGTTTGAGCATCCAAGTATTTTGTTCAACTACATGTCAGCAGAACAAGATTGGCGTGAATTCCGCGATGGTATCCGTATTACCCGCGAGATTATGCATCAACCCGCACTTGATCCATATCGTGGCGAAGAAATCAGTCCTGGAAAGCACGTACAAACAGATGCTGAATTGGATGACTTTATCCGTAACCATGCTGAAACGGCATACCACCCATCATGTAGTTGCAAAATGGGTGAAGATGAGATGGCCGTGGTTGATGGACAAGGTCGTGTTCATGGCGTGCAAGGCTTACGCGTGATTGATGCCTCGATTATGCCATTGATCATTACAGGTAACTTAAATGCCACCACCATTATGATGGCAGAGAAAATTGCCGATCAAATTCGTGGACAAAAGCTACCACGTTCGCAAGCATCTTATTACAAAGCAGGCTCAACGCCTATCCGCCAAAGTCCTTTACGTCCATTTGCATAACCTAGTCCAGTTATGTTCAGCACCTTAGATCGCTAAGGTGCTGCCAACCATTAGGAAAATTCAAATGAAAAGAATTTTATTCACAATCCCTTTGGGCTTTTTTTTACACACGGCTCATGCAACCGAGTCAACCACCGAAACAGTATCACCGTTTAGCGCCAATATCACCGTTGCAAACCAATATGTATCACGCGGCTTCCAGCAAACATGGGGCAAACCAGCCCTACAAGGCGGTCTTGATTATGCACATCCCAATGGCTTGTTCGTGGGTACGTGGGCATCGACGGTAAGTGATCATTTTATTCGCGACGCTTCTGTAGAGTGGGATGTTTATACGGGTTATTCGCGTAGTTTTGGTGATCTTTCTCTCGGTGTCACTGTCGCTTACTATTTTTATCCGGGTGCAGAAACCACAGCTGAAACAGGTCATACCAGTTTTGACTATGGTGAAATTATTCCAGAGATTGCTTATGGACCCGTCACCGTCAAATATGCAGTGACTTATACCCAAGATTATTTTGGTAATAACTCAAAGACTTTAGGTGTCGGCAATGATCAACACTCACGAGGATCAGGCTATTTAGATGTCAACTGGCATCAACCGTTAGGTCAAGGTTGGTCTGCCGATGCACATTATGGCAACCAACGTATTAAAAACTTTTCGGCCGCAAGCTTTCAAGATGCTAGTTTCTCAGTCAATAAAGAACTGCCTTATGATCTTGCTGCTAGCCTCATGTATAGCAAAGCATGGGACAAAGAGGATTATTACAAAGAATACAGTAATGGCAATCCAAATGCCCGAATCTCAAACCCGATTGATTCGACTGTGACATTTTCCCTCACCAAAAGTTTTTAAGTAGTCAATTTAACTAAATTCCAATATCTGCTGAGACAGAGATTGCTTAGGCTATTTTAGTCACTTAAAACAAAAAAGCTGCTATTTCCAAAAATAGCAGCTTTTTTTGAATTTCTTTTAAGCTTTAATCAACTGAATATCCGATCCTGCTCGTTTTGGATCAATCAAGATTTTTGCATGTTGCTCTGGATCTCGTAATGCATCAAAGGCATTACTTACCCCTTCCAAGCCCACCACACCTGTAATCAGTGGTGAAACATCAATTTTACCTTCGGCAATCATATGCAAGGTGTCACGAAACTCCAGTGGCGTATAACCCAGCACATACTGGATTTCGAGTTCTTTATTGATCGCCAATGCAGGTTCGATCTTATCGCTTTGCATACAAACACCAACCCCCACAATCCGCGAGAACAGTGGCGCACCCTCCAATATCTGCTGCATGATACCTGCCACACCAACACACTCAAAAATCACTGGGCGCTTCGGTAACAAACCGAGTTTGTCACCCACACGCATTGCATTGACCCATGGCAATGAGAAAGTCTGAACTTTATCAAAAATCCCCATCCCCATATTAATTGCTTCAGAGACATTACCCAGCAAACCCAGCTCTTTCCAACTACTAAATGGAGATTGCTGCTTAGGATCAATCAATATATCTGCACCGCATTGCTCAGCCAACTTACGGCGATTTGGTGAAAAATCACTGGCAACCACGGTTTTTACACCCATCGCTTTGAGCATAATAATCACACCCAAACCAACTGGACCACAACCGATTACGATTGCTGGCTCATTTTTCTTAATTCGGCTACGACGCACGGCGTGTAAGGCAACAGCCATAGGCTCTGTCAGCGCAGCACTGTCCGCATCTAAACCATTGGGAACTTCAAACATTAAACTGGATTGAACTAGAACTTGTTCTGCATAACCGCCTGATGCACTTGGTGAAAGACCTGTTGGCACATATCCTTGTGGATCAACATTGAGCAATGGCATAGCACAGACCAAAGTATCTGCTTTTAATTTACGGCGTGTTTTTGGACCATAATCCAATACCTTTCCGCAAAACTCATGACCGAAAACGAGTTTATCAGAAGATTTTGCAACGCCATTAAAACCGACTCGCGCTGCCAAATCATGCATATGATCACAGTGATGTTGCATATGTAAATCCGAGCCACAAATGCCACAACGTACCACTTCAAGTAATACTTGCCCTTTCGCTGGGACTAATTGGAGACTGTCTTCCAGCTTTAACTCAGCGTTATGACAAATCAGAGACTTCATAGGTTGCTTTCCTTATTTTTTTATTGCATTTGTTCGCTTTTCAGATTTTTGATCTACTGAAACAGTATAGCCAACAAAATCTTGCTTAATATTGACAAACTGCATTGTCAAAATCTATGGCTTAAATATCAATATCTCTATCAAATCAGGTCAGCAAGAAAAGTGTTGTCTCACAGTTATTATTGTTAAACCAATACAAGCTCTCTACTACTACTTAAAAATTATAATTTTAGCTTTCCACGTATGTTAGAAACACCACGACACCCTATTGAAAATGAAACGGCGTAGGGGCGAATTGCATTCGCCCTCTATAAATAAAAATTCGCCTGATTTTGATGAAAATTGATTTTATTTCCAAGCCTGACGAATCATATCAACTGCTTTTTCAGCAATCATAATCGTCGGTGCATTGGTATTACCATTCACCACGGTTGGCATCACTGAAGCATCAATCACACGAAGACCTTCAACGCCATAGACTTTAAGCTCAGGATCAACCACCGCCATCTCATCCACACCCATCTTACAGCTACCGACGGGATGATAAACCGTATCTACACGCTGACATAAAATCTCACGAATTTCATCATCCGATTTCACATTGGCAGTAAACATATCTTCTTTGATCTTTTCATTTAACGCTGGCGCTTGCATGAGCTTTTGTGTGACTTTAAAGCCATCTACCATATCTTGAAGATCTTGCTCATCCTCAAGGAATTTAAAATCAATTAATAAAGGATCATCCACGTGCTTACCACTAAGTTTGACTGAACCACGCGCACGTGGATTCAACAAACAAACATGACACGAGATACCATGTCCAGCATGCATTGTTCTCGCATGGTTATCCACGATGGCGATCACGAAATGTAATTGCAAATTCGGCTTGTCTAGTTCAGGTCGCGTTTTTAAGAAACCACCACATTCAGCATAGTTGGTGGTAATCAAACCACGGCGCTCTTTACGATAGCGCCCAATTTGTTTGACTAAATCCAAGCTCCCACCAACAGATAAACCGAATGTCCCGTCCATCAGCTTGGTTTTATAAGCAAAAATAAAGTCGGGATGATCATGTAAGTTCTCACCTACCCCTGCCAAATCTTTTATGACTGGAATACCATGCTTTTCTAGCTCTTGGCGTGGACCTATGCCTGATAGCATCAACACTTGCGGCGATTGAAATGCGCCAGCTGACAACAAAACCTCTTTGTTTGCTTTAACAATCGTGGTTTGGCTTTTTTGTTTATACTCTACCCCAATCGCACGACCATTTTCAATAATGATACGGGAGACGGTCGCATGAGTAATCACATGTAAGTTAGGACGTTTACCTAAATAAGGCAATAAATAGCCTCGTGCAGCACTCCAACGTTCACCATTTTTTTGAGTGACTTGATACACGCCTAAACCTTCTTGTTCAGCGCCATTAAAATCATCATTGAGTGGATAGCCAACCTGTTTTGCCGCTTCAATAAATGTTTTCTGATAAGGATTATCTGAATTCAACTCACTGACATTCAGTGGACCATGCTGCCCATGATATTCATTTTTAATTCTTTCGTTATGTTCTGATTTTTTAAAATATGGCAACACTTCATCATATGACCAGCCGGTATTCCCCAGTGCAGCCCAATGATCATAATCATCACGATGCCCACGGATATACACCATTGCATTAATCGCTGAACTCCCCCCCCAAGCATTTACCGCGGGGTTGATAGCCTTTTCGTTGATTCAAACCCTTTTGTGGAATCGTTTCGATTGCCCAGTTATTCAGTTTAGTTGGAATACTAATCACAGCCGCCGCAGGTGTATTCACCAACCAGCTATTTCCATCGCCGCCAGCTTCTAATAAACATACAGAAATGTTTGGATTTTCAGATAACCGCCCAGCCAATACACATCCTGCTGAGCCACCACCAATAATTACAAAATCAAAAGCTGTTTGCATCATATCTATCTCTATTTTTTCTTTTTAAAAAGTGCATGCATTATGCAGAACATGGTATTTAAATAATGTTGTCGTTGTCTAACTGACTTAAATCATAAAGTGCAAAATAACGTGTTAACAATCAAATCACAATAGCCAAATCCTGCAAGACAGTTGCAATAAATAATCATTCTGATCGAAGGATTAAGCTATCGATACTTTTTCTGATTTTTCATAGTTTAAATTTTCGATTTAATGACAAGATATCTGAATCATTTATTCATCGTTTCTCAGCCATACTTACAATATTTTTAAGCTGTCGAATGTCTATATTCGCTATAGATCATGATCAATCCTCCCATAAAAATAAGTCCTAGACCGAATAATCTAAGACCATCTATTTTTTTAATCTGCATTCCGAGAAAACCGCTACTATCAATTATTGTGGCAAAGATCATTTGACCTAAGAAAATCCAAAGTAATGTATTGGTTGCCCCAATATGTGGAGCAGCTAAGAACATGCACAGTATATAAAGTGATCCTAATAAGCCAGATAGCCACATCCACCATGAGGTTTGTTGGTACAACGGCGGCTTAATACTGCCATCGACAAATAGTGCAATAACCAATGATGCAATCGCCCCACCAACATATAAGAAAAATGTTGATTGTATTTGAGTGGCGCCACTTGCATGACGAAAGGCGTTAATCATAGCCAATTGTAGCGGTACGATGAGCCCACCCAAAAGACTAATAAAGACATAGTTTATGTTATGCATGCACTCACTCTCTTTAGAATTTTTAAAACTGATTTATAGAGTAGGAATGAAATACAATGAGCTATCAACTTTCGATTAATATTTCATATTTTGACCGAGCAAATATTAAGATCACTTTTTAGGTCTGTTATATAACAACAGATATGAAAGATAAAATACTAGATTGAAATTGTGACAAACAAATCCATATTTAAACTTGAATCGTTTAAATGAATCAATCAAAACAGAAGAGACTTCATCAAGAAGCGAGTGAGAGTTGCCTAAAAATTTAGGCACAAAAAAACCGCTCATTTAGCGGATTTTTATTTCATCTTTAAGATGATGGTCGGAACAGTAGGATTCGAACCTACGACCCCCTGGTCCCAAACCAGGTGCGCTACCAGACTGCGCCATGCTCCGATACTCTCTATAAAAGAGTGGGGTGAATGACGGGATTCGAACCCGCGACAACCGGAATCACAATCCGGGGCTCTACCAACTGAGCTACATCCACCATAACATACTTTTGATTCTATGTACCAAGCTACCAAATGGCGCGCCCGACAGGATTCGAACCTGTGACCATCCGCTTAGAAGGCGGATGCTCTATCCAACTGAGCTACAGGCGCATAACCGATGATAAAACTATCATGCGATACTTGGCCGATCCTAAAACAATGTTTTTCAACATGTTTTAATTGGTCGGAGCAGTAGGATTCGAACCTACGACCCCCTGGTCCCAAACCAGGTGCACTACCAGGCTGTGCTATGCTCCGATCTATCTCAGCTTTTATTGTATCGCACATCGTGCGGTACGGTGTGCATTCTAGGCTTGACGTTGCATCACGTCAACACCTAGTTTTAAAAAAAATGATTTTTCCTTATCAAATGTATATTTAACAAACATTTTAACGCTTTAACGACGCGCTAAAGTTCAACATTCGATCTAAAGGTAATTTGGCACGTTCAGCCAATGCTGGATCGACGTGTATTTCTTGATCGCTATGTTGTAACACATGCAAAATACCATCTAACTCATTCATTGCCATCCAAGGACAGTGCGCACATGAACGACATGTTGCACCCTCACCTGCTGTCGGCGCTTCAAATAACTCTTTATCAGGCGCAGCTTGTTGCATTTTATAAAAAATGCCTCGATCTGTTGCCACGATCATTTGTTTCTGCGGCAATGTTTGTGCTGCTTTGATCAATTGCGAGGTACTTCCCACCGCATCCGCAATATCCACAACCGCTTCAGGCGACTCTGGATGGACTAAAACAGCAGCATCGGGATAAAGTGCTTTCATCTGAATAATGCCCCGTGCACGAAACTCCTCATGCACGATACACGCACCATCCCACAACAACATTTCTGCGCCTGTTTTCTTCTGAATATAACGGCCCAAATGTTGGTCAGGTGCCCAAATAATTTTTTCACCTAAACTGTCTAAATGCTCAATAATCTCGACCGCGCAACTTGAAGTTACCACCCAATCCGCACGTGCTTTTACTGCTGCTGAAGTATTGGCATACACCACCACAGTATGATCAGGATGTTGATCGCAAAATGCAGAGAACTCTTCGACTGGACAACCAATATCAAGTGAACAGGTTGCCTCTAAAGTTGGCATCAGCACCGTTTTTTCAGGTGATAAAATTTTTGAGGTTTCACCCATAAACTTAACCCCAGCAACCACAAGTGTCGTCGCTGGATGATCACGACCAAAACGTGCCATTTCTAATGAGTCAGAAACACAACCACCAGTAAGTTCGGCAAGCTCTTGTACGTCAGGATCACAGTAATAGTGTGCGACCAATACCGCATTTCTTTTTTTAAGCTCGGCTGCGATTTGAGCAAACTTCTGTTGTTTCACTTCTGGGCTTAGGCTATTGTCCTTTGGCTCGCCCAAACGATCTAAATGCGTCTGCACAATATTTTTGGCGTCGTTCGCAATTAAATTCGCATCATTCATAAAGCGTCTTCTCTATCCTGCGCGCTTGCATCACTGCAAACTGATAACGTGGGTATCTGTTGAGATTTGGGATTAATCACATCCACAAACAAGCGATATAAAAAAAGCCTCACTGTGGAGGCTGCATTATAACGCAAATTTACGAACGATAATCGGCATTAATTTTCACATAGTCGTAAGAAAAGTCACAGGTGTAAACGGTGTCCTGTGCAGTACCTCGTCCAAGATCAATACGAATAGTGATTTCTTTCTCTACCATCACTGCCGCACCTGCTTCTTCGGTATAGTCTGGATTTGCGCCACCATCTAAGCAGATTTGTACATCACCCAACCAAACTTGAACCTTACTGCTGTCTAAATTAGGCACACCGGCTTTACCAATTGCCATCACGATACGTCCCCAGTTTGGATCTGATGCAAATAAAGCCGTTTTGATCAATGGTGACTCAGCGACACTATAGGCAACATCACAACACTCTTGAGTATTTGCCCCACCTTCAACTTGAACGGTAATGAATTTGGTTGCACCTTCACCATCACGTACAATCAGCTGTGCGAGACGATTCATCATCCGAGCAAGTACATCGAGTACCTGTTGATAACGTGGATCATCTTGGCTCTCAATCTCAGCACCACCAGCTAAACCTGTTGCAACAAAAATACAGGAGTCATTGGTTGAGGTATCCCCATCAATGGTAATGCGGTTAAATGAATGCTCAACCGTTGTTTTTAGAAGCTGCTCAACCAATGCTTTTGCAATCGGAGCATCTGTGGCAACGAAGCTCAACATAGTCGCCATGTTCGGGCGAATCATACCTGCACCTTTACTAATACCGGTCATGGTATAAGTGATGCCATCGAGTTCAAATTGTTCAGACGCGCCTTTTGGTGTGGTATCCGTGGTCATAATCCCTGATGCAGCATCTACCCAATGATCAGTATTTAGATCGTTCAACGCAGGTTGAATACCTTGAACCAAACGTTCAATTGGCAACTGCTCACCAATCACACCTGTTGAAAATGGCAAAATCTGATTGCTTTGCACACCTGTTAATTCAGCAAGTTTGGCACAAGTTGCTTCGGCATTTTGATAGCCCACAGTGCCTGTTGCGGCATTGGCATTGCCTGTATTAATAATCAGATAACGTGGCTGCTTTTGTGAAGTGCTTTCAGCCAAATGTTTTTTACTGAGTAAAACTGGCGCAGCCGCAAATGCGCTTTGGGTAAACACCCCTGCTACATTTGAACCTTCAGCAAATTGAAAAATGACCAAATCTCGTCGGTTTGGATAACGTACATACGCCTCAGTTGAGCCAATTTTTACACCCTGCACCACATGCATAAGTGGCATCGTTACGTCACCAACAGCCATTTTTAAACTTCCATTCATTGAGCTTTAAAGATTTTAGCTTGATATTCAATTAAGAGATCTATCTCATCGGAGTCTTGCCGAACATTCATCCAATTTTAGGATAAGCCTTCGGCTCGACCTACTTTTCTTTCGGGAAAAGTAGGCAAAACCATTTGTCCCCCGCAAAACCTGTTCATTTTTTGCATCTATTTAATTTAAATTATAAATACAATAACTTACCTGTTTTTTAAACCACGCAGGTTGCGGGTGACATTTCCGCGTATCAAAAATCTACTAAGGTTTATATATCAAACCTTACCTTAAAAGCTTATGCTAAATAATCAAAAAAATCGAGTTTTTATCAATAAACTAAGCAGATTTACTTTGCTCTAAGTTCAACAAAATCTGCTTCTTATCCAACCCACCTGCAAAGCCCACCAATGCTCCACCAGAACCAATCACCCGATGACACGGCGCAATAATTGAAATTGGATTCTTGCCATTAGCAGCACCGACTGCACGTACGGCTTTTTCATTGCCAACCTGAAGCGCAATATCCTTATAACTACGCGTTTCCCCATAAGGTATGGTCAGCAAAGCTTGCCAAACTTGCTGTTGAAAGTCCGTACCCTGAAAATCCAAAGGCAAATCAAATTGCTGACGTTGTCCTGCAAAATATTGTTGTAATTGTTGTTTCGCCTTAAGCAGCATTAGATGTTGAGTGTTCTCTAACAACGCTGCCAAGCGTACGCGCTTATGATCTTCATTGTCCCACATCACCGCAACTAAGGCGTGATCATGCGCAACCAGTTTTAATGTACCCACTGGAGAATCCATATACATATAAACCAGTTGCATGAAAAAAGCTCCCCTAGCCCCACTTTAATAAAGAGGGGGAATTTTTCTTAATTTGATGAAAGTTTCATCAAAACTAAACCAGATACAATGAGTACCGCTGCGATCATTCGCATAGCCGTCATAGGTTCATTTAATACCATAATACCAATAATAAATGATCCGATTGCACCGATCCCTGTCCAAACGGTATAAGCAGTGCCCAACGGCAAAGTTTTCATTGCTGTCGCAAGTAAACCGAAACTCAAAATCATAAAAACGAGGGTAATCACTGTCGGAGTTAAACGAGTAAAACCCTCTGACAGTTTCATTGAATACGCCCAAATAATTTCGAAAATACCTGCCAAAATTAAAATTGCCCACGCCATTTTTTCTCTCGTGTATAGCAAGGGTTGGGTCGTCCCAACGTGATTCTTTATTGAGAGGTCGTCCTACTCAACCCAATAGTGTAATTTATAATCTTGCCATCATGTGAATTATTATGTATCTAAACGATGCTTATTCAATGGCTTACTTATACCAAACACTCAATACCAAACCACACTATCGACTCGCATCAACTCACATGCCCCACTCCCCGTATCTTCACGTGACAAGGAACTCCGCCAACGCCATCCATCAGGTGCCTGAATTTCTATTAATGCACCTTTCAAATTAACCAAATCATCTTTTTTAATTTTCTTAAGCTGTTCCGCGACCTGTGCGGTTGCAGGCACGATATGCATATTGGCACTTTGTACTGCGATTTCGCGTAACGCAATGGGAGGCTGTGCATCTACACGCCAATAATACCAACGATTCCGTTGTGAAATATCAACATGTTTATAGATATCGGGTTTCGCCATATCGCCCCAACCGACCGCTAAATCAATTGGAGAAAACTCAGCCTCTCGCCCCGAATGATAATCTTTGCGTGAAAGCACACGAAAGGTACCTTCATAAGACTGTAATTCTACGATTTGCACACCCTGTGCAGTAACCTGAGTGAGATTGGGTACAGGTTTGAGCCAATTGGTCCAAACCAGCCAAATCAATGCAAAGCCCATAAGGCCATACATCCATCTCGGCATATTATTTATCCTTTTTGCTTCGCAATGCTTTAACCCATTGTCTACACTTTTCTAAAATCACATATAAAAATTTTTGAGCTGCTTTTAAATAAAATCCGACTCTTTCTTGTTTGTTGCTCAATTCATCAGATTGTTGTGGTTTGAAGTTTGCAAGTTCCAATGGCTCATAATGAGACATTGTTTGCTGTAATTCTGCACCTAAGTTCAATGCTTGTAATACAGCCGTGACCTCATCAATTGAGTCATCGTGATAAAGGGTTAAATGACGTACATCTAAATCAATATTGTGTTCTACCAGTATTGCAGCAAAAGGAATCAGTGCTTTTCTGACACGTTGAGCCTCCACAACACTACTCATCTGTGGAATATTATAGTAACTCACGTACATACTGCCATCGGGTGCAATCAACTCTAATTGCGACGCTAACGTATCTTGGGTACGCCCGACCTTTTCAGATTGCTTTGTTCTTTCTGTTATTTGATTGTCTTGTTGTTCTAAAGCCATTGATGCACCATAAATGACTCAAAAAAGATACTGCTAGTATAAACCAACAGTATCTCAAAAATGTTAAAAATTAAGCAAAATATCAGAACTTTAGCGTAACACCAGCACCGTACAATCCACCTTTTTCGCGCTGCGATGCGGTTTGCCATTCCGTCTGCTTTACACCTTTATGATAAGCGTAGGCAACATCTATAAACGGCATCACTTTTTTACTGATTTCATAACGCATTTGTACACCCGTTTGCAGCTTAGATAGACCTGTTTTACGTGCATATTTAGATTCATCATTCAATACCACATCTGCATTCACATAAGGCTGTGCAATCAACTTTTGGGTGAACAAGATATCACGGCTACTTTCTAAACTCAGCTGCCAACGCTGATCTTGGCCTGCATATACATACGCATCCGTTTCAAAGAAATAAGGTGCTAAACCATGTAAGCCAAATACCGCACTCCATTGATCTTTATCTTGCTGTTGTTCAGACTGATATTGATACCGCAAACCTGCCTGTATATCCCAAAAATCTGCAATATTACGACTGTACAATACCTTTGCTTCAGTGTCAGCTTGCTCGGATTCAGCCTTTTCTAAATGGGCTTTGATAAAAACTTTATTCTCATCTGTTCCGACCCAAGTTTTCAACTCAGTACTGGCACGTCCTCGTCCGTCATCATCCACAGTCCAAGCACTCTCCAAACTGGTCGCCTGATAAACTTGCCCGCCATGTTCTAGCCGATGATCATGCTTCCCATGTTGAGTAATCTGGTTTTGCTGTGGCGGGATGATTGGATGGTCTGAATGATCCATTGATGCAGATGCATTTGATTGCATACTCGATTGTGATTGCATCATTTGATGATCATGGCCTTCATGTGCCGAGGTCAATAGACTGATCGAGGACATGAGACCACCAATAAGAACCAATTGAGTATATCGCTTGATCTCAGAAGATCGCTTAGTGATGTGCATGGCTCTCTCCTTGAGATGACTGAACTGGGCTGGTTTTTTGCTTTACGGTTTTTGAATCATCGACATTTGCAACAATCAACTTACTCATCATGCCTGCTGACATATGGAATAATAAATGACAATGAATCGCCCATTCGCCCAATTCATCTGCGGTAAGCATGGCAGTGACTGTTTGACCCGGTGGAACCACAATGGTGTGTTTATTGGGCATATTGGCTGCAGTTTGCCCATTTTCTAGTTGCATAAACATGCCATGTAAATGCATCGGATGCGCCATCATGCTTTCATTCACAAACTTCAAACGAATACGTTCACCATACTGTACTTTCAACGGTTCAAAATCTTTGTCACTAAACTTCTTCCCATCGATGGTCCAAATATAACGTTCCATGGTGCCACCAAGACGAATCACCAACTCTCTTTCGGCTGGTCGGATATCAGGCTGCGGTGTTAAGGATTTCAGATCAGCGTACTGCAAAGCTTTATGTCCCACAGGCGTTGCTGCATTGGCCCAACCAAATACTGTTTCAGGTTTTGACTTTTCATTACGAGCAGTTGTCTGCTGTTGATGAGCGCTATAATCCATTTGGTCATGAGTATCATGATTCATCTGCGCGTGGGTACTGTGATCCATTTCAGCCATCTTCATTTGACTATGCGCACTGTGATCCATCTGAGCATTCGAACTATGCCCCATATCATCCATCGTCAATAATGAACGTGGACGTGGTTTAGGCATTTCAATCGTATGCTGATGCTGAGTTTGAATTTCATTATGTAACGAAGCGATGGCAAAACCCGAACGATCAATGGATTCAGCTTCGATTTGATAATGTGGCTGTTTTGGCTCAACCAGTACATCATAGGTCTCCGCTGCACCAATACGAAACTCATCGACTGCTACAGGTTGTACTGGCTGACCATCCGCACTCACCACCGTCATTTTTAGATTTGGAATACGCACATCAAAAAATGACATAGCCGAGGCATTGATAAAACGCAGACGAACTTTTTCACCTGTTTTAAATGCGCCCGTCCAGTTCTGTTGTGGTGTTTTTCCATTTACAAGAAAAGTATAGCCTGTGACATCAGACAAATCCGTTTTAAGCATCCGCATCTGATTCCACATTGAACGGTCTTGCCATGTCGCTTTTAGACCCTGTTGTTTGACTTGTTTCCAAACATCGGCAACCGTTTCACGTTGATTCTGATAATACTCCGCAGATTTCTTAAGATTTGCCATGATCTGATCGCTGTCCGTTTCATGGAAGTCAGAGAGCATCACCACATAGTCACGCTGTGCTTTTTCATGTGCCGCAACAGGCTGTTTGCCTTTTGGATAAATCACCAGTGCGCCATATAGCCCATCTTGTTCTTGTCCCTTGCTATGTGCGTGATACCAATAGGTTCCATTTTGACGTACCTTAAAACGATACTCAAAACTGCCATTTGGCTGAATGCCTTGGAAACCATTAAATCCTGGCACACCATCCATCAGACCGGGTAAAAGTAAACCATGCCAATGCAAAGAGGTATCTTGATCTTTTAATTGATTATGGACATGGATGACCGCTTCATCGCCTTCTTCAAACTCTAAAAGCGGTGCAATAAATTTACCATTTACCGTCATGCGTTTGACTGGTTTCCCAGTAATGTTAACCATCTCTTGATTGATATTGAGATGATATTCTTTAATCGCAGCCCAACTATAGGGTGCAAACAATAGGCTCAGACTGGCAACAACGCCAGCGTATATTTTTGAAGACATGATATTTTCCTAATCTAATAAAACTGACTTTAAGCGGTATAAATTTCCACTAGACCCAAGCCAGATATGGCACAAGGAAAAAGAGGGAAACTTAAAGCAGATCAGGCTTTAGGAGGGCGTAATATCTCTTGCCAATATCCAGCAAGATGTCGGGCTTGATAGTCGGTATTTTTATGCGTATGCAGCTCTAACAACACTAAGGAAGAAAGCTTCGGCGTCTGTTGATCTAACGCAAAGTTTGTCGTTTGACAATGCGTTGGACTATTGCAGTCCTGACAATGCTGACCACCTTGCAGATGTGCTTCATGACATTTTGCTGAAGTCGAAACATCTGTATCGGGCATGTACATCTGATGATGGTGATCTGCCCTGTATAGTTCATGACACGGCATCGTTTGTGTTGTTATACCCGTTTTTTGTTCAAATTGAATCGCTGGAACTGCAGCAGCAACCACACCACTTCCCCCAATGAAAAAAATCATCAGGAATACAAACCACAGTTGTTTGTATTGTTTGAGAAGTTGCACTGAATATCCTTGGTTTCAATGATGAAAGCTGTTCGATATGTTTAGCATAATTTCTTTCATTGATTTGCACAATCAACTTCATGTTCGAATTGTAATAACTTAATCGTCGTTTAGATTAAAGCTGCTGTTTAATCACACAATTGTGCCCAAAGAACCGTAAGAATAAAAATAAAGCAAAATAAACATCTTAGCGCACAAAAAAAGGACAAAAAATTGTCCTTTTTTCATCATTTTGCTGTGAATATAAACAGTTGAAATCATTTTGTTTATTTTAACAACATGTTATCCCCTTGCTTATCAACACTGTTATCCACCTAGTTATAAACAAAGTTATCCACACCCTGTGTTAAAAAAATACTAGACTTCTTTCGCACCAACTTTAGCCAACTCTGCACGCATTTGATCAATCACGGCTTTATAGTCTGGTTGACCAAAAATTGCTGAACCCGCCACAAACATATCTGCACCGGCTTCTGCGATTTCTCGGATGTTGGCTGGACCTACACCACCATCAACTTCTAAACGAATATCACGACCACTCGCATCAATGATTTTTCGCGCTTGGCGTAGCTTTTCTAACGTCGTTGGGATGAACTTTTGTCCGCCAAAACCCGGATTTACGCTCATAATAAGAACTTGATCAACTTTATCTAATACATAATCTAAATAATGTAACGGCGTTGCAGGATTAAACACCAAACCTGCTTTCGCACCGCCCGATTTGATCAATTGTAAAGAACGATCAATATGATGGGATGCTTCAGGATGAAAGGTAATAATGTCTGCGCCTGCATCAAGGAAATCACCAATCATACGGTCAACAGGCGACACCATTAAATGCACATCAATCGGTGCTTTGATGCCGTATTTTTTTAATGCGGTACAAATATGTGCACCAAAAGTCAAATTCGGTACATAGTGGTTATCCATCACATCAAAATGTACAACGTCTGCACCCGCAGCTAAAACCTTTTCTACATCTTCACCTAAACGTGCAAAATCAGCAGATAAAATCGAAGGAGCAATTAAATACGGCTTGGACATGGATGACCTGGCAAAAACTAAGAAAATGATGGGTGAAGTATAACAAATTTACCGTAACTCCGCCTGTTACAAAGTCATCAATACAGCATTGCAAAGTTGCAACAGCACGTTGCAGGAATGCTATTTTCAAATAAAATCAAATTTGCTAAGTTGAAAATCAAGCCACAACAAGACTTAGAGAAATGAATAGCACTACACAAATTACAACCATCGAAGGAAAACGTATTAGCAAACGTTTAGTAAATCACTGGAAACATAAGTTTGAAGTGGCTGAAACGGAAACGCATTCAAAAATCTTTATGCCGACTGCAACCGTAACATTAACACCTCAACAACAACATTTAGACGTCCTTATTGAAAACCAACAAGAAGATGTCGAACGTTTAGAACAAGTGGTGATTGATCATTTAAATCGCATGGCACAGCAAGAATTTACTGCTGAATGGCAACGTAGTTAAAAAGAAGCACCATTTGAGCTTCTTTTAGATTAATCGCCTACTTTTTCGAGTTGAATGGCATGAAACTGTAAGTGATCATCCATAAAACTTTGGATAAAGTAATATCCGTGATCATAGCCATGGTGCAAACGCAAGGTAATCGGTTGACTTGCATCCAAACACGCTTGCTTGAATGCTTCGGGATTGAGTTGGCTATAAAACTGATCATCTATACCTTGATCAATTAATATTTCCTCAAACAACTTCCCTTTGTGCTGAACCAAAGCGGTTGCATCATGTGCCAACCAAGCTTGTCGATCATCACCTAAATATTGGCTAAATGCCTTTTCACCCCAAGGACAAATACTTGGCGCACAAATTGGGGCAAATGCAGAAACCGATTTAAATTGTTTAGGATATTTAAATGCCAAGGTCAATGCACCGTGACCACCCATTGAATGCCCGAAAATTCCGACTCGATTTTCAATAATTGGAAACGCATGCAACACTTGTGCATACAGCTCATCAACCAGATAAGACTCCATTTGATAGTGCGCTGCCCAAGGCTGTTGCGTCGCGTTCAGATAAAATCCTGCGCCCTGCCCGATATCCCAATGATCACCTTGTGCAACATCTTCACCTCGAGGCGAAGTATCTGGCGTAATTAAAATCAGACTGAGTCGAGCAGCCATACGTTGTGCATGGGCTTTGATCGCAAAAGTGTCTTCCGTACACGTCAAGCCTGCAAGATAAAATAAAGCTGAACATGCTTTGCCCTCTAAAGCCGCAGGCGGTAGATAAACCCCGACTTTAGTTAAGCCCTTAAGATGTTGAGACTCAATTTGATAAACACGTTGCTCACCCTCAAAACAACGATTTTTTTGTAGTAGCTGCATGTTCATTATCCTGTGTTTTTGTAGTATCAGTTGTTGCCATATTCTGCGTTGGGAATAAATACGGCTCCAATTGCGGTAGCATGAGTTCCATATTTCGACCAATCGACCACTGTGGCTCAGAAGGCTCAACCCCTTGTGCAACTTCCCATTTGGTTACCGTTTGCTTTGCTTGATCAAAAGCCGCTTTCATCGAATGTTGTTCGCGCATGGCTAAATCAAAAAAAGCACGACCAAAATAAGTATAGTCCGCTTCACTATTACAACCAAACGAGGTCTTATCTGCCGCGGAAGCCGTAATAATTAAGGTATCTGGCGATTGTAGTGCTGGAACAAAACTGCCTGAATAACATGCTGAAATAACGATCACACGCCAGCGAATCCCTGATTTATCAAGTGTCTCACGTAACCATTTCGGATCAATTTGCCCCAAATCTAAAGGCGCATTTTCAAGCTCAAAATGATTACGCTCACCATGTGAGGTCATGTAAAGAAATAAAACGTCACTATCACGATTCATTTGCTGACCAATACGGCGCAAAGTCAATTCAATGCTGGTTTTAGATGCAATCGGGATATCTAAACGTGTTGCAGGATTATTGACCAGCATAATTGAGCGACCAAAAGTGCCAAAACGGGTATCAAATTGTTCTTTTATTCGCTCAATTTCAGACTTAAATACATCCGCATAACTGTCTCCAGCCACACCAAAAAAATACCAATGGCTGTTAGCAATATCGCTGTATTGAATTTGATCTAACGCATTATTTAATAAATGGCTTTGAGCATAGAAGGCGTCTTCTGCAAAAGTGGCTGGTCTTTCTTCAACCTTCCAAATCGGTTGATCTTTTACCGATAACTGCCAAACCACCAAAGTTGCAATGGTCGCCACGAAGACCAAAGTACGTTCCCACCATGGCCAATTCAACGCACGAGAAAAAACCCAAATCACAGCCAAACTTTGCCAAACAAAAAGTCCTGCAAATAATGGTGGCAACAAACCGTTATAAATACTATCGGGAATAAAATTGAGATAACCATTTGAACCAAGATATTGGACCAAACACTGTAAAAGCAGGATATTGGTATCAAGCACTAACCACAGTAATGCAGGAACGAGCATCAAGCGTGGTTGGTTCATCCGTTGTGATAAAAAAATACCAACAATTAGGGCAATAAAAGGCCAAAGCGCATAACCAATCAAACCTTGAGAGTTAAAGTCTCCAACCTGCCCCGCCACCAACCAACTATAAAGTGAGTTGGTACAAGCGCCCAAAATCCCCCACAGAATCAGCTGCGTGATCGAAGGGTGAACCACTTGTAAAGATCGACGCGAACCTAGAAACAACCACATTCCAGCAATTTGGTTACTTTTAAAATCATGCCAGATATTTATCGATGGTTTGAGGTCTATCATAAAATTCTTCGGGATTAAACTCAAAATATGCCAATCTTTTACAGAATGAATTTCATTTTTTAAAAAGATGCGGTGCGAAATGCTAGTGTATGCTGGAGCAGATTTTTTTAGCAATTATGCTTTGGCACTATAATGTGGTTCCGTTAATTAGACCACTCAATTCAGTTTTATAAGTGATAAATCCGCTCTAAATATTTAAATTATGCTGCCATTACTTTTAGTA
>NZ_KB849202.1:0-26484 GCF_000367985.1 Acinetobacter sp. CIP-A165 | reverse complement strand
TGTCATGGTTGACTCCAAAAACAAGCATTTCCCATGCTTATTGGGGAGTAGATTATCACTTATAGGCGTGGTCTAAAATCCTAGAACCACATCACTATATCACAAATCTTTACTGAGCATTGACCGAAGCCACACAATCATTTGAATCTATTTTAAAATTAATCTTTTGAAAAATAAGCATCAAAACGACAAGCATCACCTAACCACTGATGATCAGCAACTTGCTCAGCGAGAAAAACAGCATGCCGTGGACGCTTCACAATCACGCGTTTTGCCACTTGCTTAGCCAAAGCAAGCAGTTGATCGCCTAAATCCACTTCACCATGCTCAGGTAACAACAAGTGCAATAATTGCATTTGTTTCTTCACTTGGGCTTGTTTTTTGATTGCTTGATGATTTTGATCACGTTGAGGAAACATGGGATCTAAATACACCACATCAACGGACTGATCTTGTTGTTTAAGCTGTTCTAAATAAACCGCTGAATCAGCAAAAACGAGCTCTATGCGCGACATCGTTAGCTGTAAAAATGGATCTTGCTCTGCTTGAACTTTTGCATCTTCTAATAAACAAAATAGAATCGGATTCCGTTCGACCAAATGAACCTGTGCACCTAAATGCGCCATCAATAAACTGTCATGCCCCAAACCCGCGGTTGCATCAACCAAATTCGGTTTCTCAGCCAATTGACATGCGCGAGCGAGCATTTCCGACTTAAGACTAGCACGTTTTAAGCGTGGAATTTCTGCCTGCCAATCAGGTCGCATTTTCATGCCGTTGGCACATAACCACAAACCCGATCCATCAACGCATAAAGCAAGTTCAGGGTTCAAACGCAAAAATCGAGCATTTAATTGCTCGATCAGACAAAGCTCGACCACCACCCCACGTAAAGAAAGCACAGTTTGATAGTGCTGTGCTTTCTCGACTTCTGAGCTTTCAAAAAATAAGCGAAACTCGCCTACCATAATTTCCAACCAGTAAAGAAAAGTAATAAAATGAGTAAACCCGATGCAATTCGATACCACGCAAAAACCATAAAATCACGCTTAGCCACATAAGCAACCAATGCACGAATCAAGAGTAAAGCCGAGATAAACGAAACGATCAGGCCAACCGCAAGTACGATCCAATCATCGAAACCATCAAGTACATGATAACTCTGATACAAGTCCAATAAACCTGCACCAATAATCACAGGGATACCGAGGAAAAAGGAAAATTCGGTTGCCGCTTTACGTGATACGCCTAAATACATTGCACCGATAATGGTTGCGCCTGAACGCGATGTCCCAGGAATCAAAGCCAACACCTGAATTAAACCAATCCAGATGGCTTGCTTAAAGGTAATATTTTCAACTTCTGCTGCATTGATCTGAGGTGGATTTTTCTCCACCCAAATAATGATTAAGCCGCCAATAATCAAACCCAAAGCAACCACAAGATCATTAAAGAGCACTTCTTTAATCCATTGACCAAAGGTTAACCCGACCAAGACAATTGGGATCGAAGCAAAAATGAGACTAAAGCCCAAACGGCGTCCTTTTTCTTCTCCAGTGACCATACCTGTTGCAGCATTCCACAAGCGTGACCAATACTCATAGATCACGGCAGCAATCGCACCGATCTGAATCAAGACGACAAAAACAGCACTTTTTTCAGGTGTCCAAAAGTCCATTAATTCCGATGCCAAAATCAAGTGACCTGTACTTGAAATCGGTAAGAACTCGGTAATACCTTCAACAATACCCATGATCGCTGCTTTAAGCAGCAGTAACAAATCCATACCTAACCCGCTTTACCTTGTTCTGGAATTTTTTTCCATGCATCATCGCGCAAATAAACTGGCAATGCATATGCTGCATCTACCCATTTTTGTTCTGCTGCATAAACCTTCGCAATACTTGCAATATCTTGTGCTGTCGCCACAATTGCTTGTGATTGTGTCTGTTCTGACTGAATCAACGCGGCCCCTGAACCCACTGCAATATATTTGCAATAGGCTGTGGCTTGCTCATAACGCAATAATTTTTCATCATCAACTGCCTGCATGACACCCTGCTCATCCAAGCTAAAATTCGCGATATACACTTCTTGCATTCGTGCATCTAACACAGCAGTTACTTGAGTTAAGCCATGCAAACGATATGCGGCCTGTGCCAACGCTTGTAAACTGGAAACAGGAATGACGGGCAGATCATGTGACCAAGCCAATGCTTGCGCAACCGCAGCATTAATCCGTACACCACTAAATGAACCCGGTCCTCGACTAAAGGCAATTGCGGTCAAATCTTTAAGTTGATTTTGTGTTTGTAATAAAGCTTGTTCAATTAAAGGTAAAATCGTTTGTGTTTGTGCTTTTGCACGCCCATCTAATTGAAAATAGAGCTCTTGAGTCGCATCAATTAATGATACGGAACACTGCTCATTGGCAGTTTCCAATGCAAGCAACTTCATGCAAAAACCTTAGGCGAAGTATGATGAAAAACGAGCGATATCATACCACACTCCATTCTGATATTCGAGTTGTTCTCTATTTTGATACAAAAAAGCCAAACTTCTGTTTGGCACATTTTACTTTGGATTAAGACACGCCTAAAAATGAAATTCTTCTAATGCTAAAAAATGCTTATAGTGTTCCGCATAATGCATAGCACTCCAACGCAAACGTTCAACATCCTGCTCACCAATCATCTTTACCACTTTGCCGGGTGAACCCATCACTACTGAATTATCAGGAATCACTTTACCTTCAGGGATCAAGGCATTCGCACCAATAATACAATTTTTACCAATCACTGCCCGATTCAGAATCACAGCATTCATCCCAATCAAGGAATTATCACCAATGCTGCAACCATGTAACATCGCCTTATGACCCACAGTGACATATTCACCAATATTCAGCTCAATCCCAGCATCCGTATGTACCACAGCATTTTCCTGAATATTAGAAAAATTACCAATACGAATAACACAATTATCTGCGCGAACTACAGCACCAAACCAGATACTCACTTGGCGACCAAACTCCACTTGACCAATAACCGTCGCTGTTGGTGCAACCCAGCCATCCCAAGGTTCATGCAATGCTTTCGGACTCAATCCTTGATACGTATACATCATGAGAAAATACTTCTTTAAAAAATTAAAACTTAGACAGACCAAAATTAGGTGGATTGACTAGAAAAGGCCAGTTTTTTTTATGCCCTAAACCATATTGGAACAAAGAAACCAACATTCTCGCTGTTAAGCCCCAAACCACCTCGCTCTCAACCTGCATACTTGGAAAATATAATGACTGACGCGCTAAACGAACTTCATACGGCAAAGGTGGGGCATCGATCAGTGCTTGAAGCTCAGCAAAAAAAATCCGATCAATTTCAGAAGGCTGTGCAATTAAATCAACTTGCGCAGGAATCAATCCCACAATTGGCTTAACCAACAGACCACTACGCGCACGTTGGATCGGCAAATCACCTATCAGCTTCACATCAAATGGATTTAATGCAGTTTCTTCTTGGGCCTCACGTAAAGCAACCACAATATTACTGGTATCACTCGGATCACGTTTCCCACCCGGAAATGAAACCTCACCCGCATGTTGGGATAAATGGATCGAACGGCGCGTCAGCAACACTTTAGGTTGAGCCTCTTGCGTAATCGCAATTAAAACAGCCGCATCCGCCTGTTGGATTCGTTTGGAAAAACGCAACCGTTGTTGTAAAAGTTGTATTAACGATGGTTCTTCCATATGACTCATCTCTTTTTCGCATTTTCCTTTATTATGCATCATAGCTGAAATTTGAACAGCAAATATAGAGTTGATGCGCAGTCATAAAAATTCAGTTATGCTGAGCTATCTCTATCGCTGATGATAATTATGAGCTTTTGCGTTGCGTGTGGGCATCAAACCGAACAAAAAATTCCAGTAGGTGATCATAAATCACGACTTGTTTGTACCCATTGCGGTCACATTCACTATGAAAATCCTAAAGTGATTTGTGGTGCATTGGCCATTTGGGAAAATAAGGTTTTACTTTGTCGTCGTGCAATTGAACCACGCTACGGGCTATGGACATTACCCGCAGGCTATATGGAATTATTCGAGACCATGGAGCAAGGCGCAGCGAGAGAAACCCGTGAAGAAGCTGAAGCAGAAGTTGAAATTGAACAACTCTATTGCACCTACAATATTCCACGTATTGGTCAAATCTATGTGCTATTTAAAGCGATATTAAAACAAGGTATGTTTGGTGCAGGTGAGGAAAGTTTAGAATGCCGATTGTTTGAAGAACATGAGATCCCTTGGAACGAACTTGCCTTTCCTAGTGTGGAACAAACATTAAGGCACTATTTTGCTGACCGTAAAAGCGGTTTCTTTCCACCTCATTTAGAAACATTAGGCACACGCTTAGACCATACTGGTTAAATAAAAAAGACCGCAAATCGCGGTCTTTTAGATCACTAAAATCTAAGACTTGGTTTTAATGGAAGTACACGCAGGAATATTTTGATCTGCGATTTTAATGGTTACTGTACCAGCCCAACGTTTCGCCAACTCACGCTCTTCTGCGGTAGGCGCAACATATTTATCCTTATCCGTTTTTAGTCCGTCATAAAACCGTATATAGCTATCCAAAGCAATTGCATGAATATTATTCCAAACAACGGTATTATTTGAGAAGTTCGTTAAGTTAATCCCTGCTGGCTGTCCATCCAATAAATTATGGATATTCATCTTTGCCCCACCGATTCCATCAATATTTAAACCAAATAACGCACCATCAATGGTCTCAAATTTTGGATGAGATAAGATCATACGTACAGAGACAGATTTATCATTGGTTGAAAACTGTGTTGCACCCGTTGTACCAATACGGTATTGGGTTTCATCATATTCATCTGTATATGTTCCGTTCGCATTTACAGACTTGACTGTTGCACATCGTCCAGACATATCCGTTGCGGTAGCGTCTTTCCGAATATCAGTCCGAATATCCCCATGTTCATCAATGACGATACCTAAATCTACTGGCGGTAGTTTTGCAACTTCATCAAACCTAAAGGTTAATGTCGCATAGAGTGGAAATACGTATCGTTGTCCCGATGCAACATTTAGCTCAGTTTTAAAAATATCTTTTGAAAGGAAACTGGTGGGATTCACTTTTATGATATCAACCGTGCCTCTAAAAGGTTGATTGCCGAGGGCTTGTTGCCATTGACCTAAATGAGAGCTATCGACTTTGTCACTATCTTTAAGATTGACTAAACCTCGATAGAATCCTTCTGTTCCAGCAATCGTCGTTCCATTCATCAACTTCCCTTGCTTAACAATCAAATCATCGGATGCATTCGAATTAAAATTAAAAGACAAAGGTCGATCCACTTCAATCGCTTGTGTAAATGGATTTAACCAACTGTACTGAGGATTGACTTGCATTTTCACAGATTTGGTTGTCGTTGTGAGAATAGTAGGTGCAATCACATTCCCATCTTTAATCGCACTTCCTCGCCATTGATGCCCATAACCAAAGATATAACCTTGGCGATCTGTCAATAACAATGCCTCTCCGATCGCATGTAATAAATTATTGACCTTTGCATCTAAACATTTTGAATAATCCGTATTACAGCCAAAAAAGCCTTCTGGCAGCAGTGTGTTTTTAGTACTGTCCCCAGATTTAAAAACTGTTCGGTTCGCGACCCACACACCAGTATTAGAAAAGTTTAATAATGTTGTCAACGTTTCCAATGCCTGCTCATTAGAAACTGGGCTGACATCGACCCAAGGTTTTATCAGCTCAACATATTGACCACTACTCAATTCATTGACACCAATCGAGCTAGCAATACCCGCAAGTTGATTCTTCTTTTCTTGCGTTATTTCAGTTGGTTGAATATCACCAATAACATTACTACCTTGCTCAGCGCCTAAACTTTGGAAAATTCTAACCAATGCCATCGCGACACCAATGGTCTCATCCGTCTCATCCAAAGTCGTCGGTGTTTTCCCAGTCAGCGCCATCGCCAGATCAATCACTCTCATACGAGATGGAGTTTGCATTTTTAATTTAGAAATATCATCAAGTTTCACAGCACCTAAACTAATCTTCGGCGACTCTTCCCCTTGTAGATAAAACGTTACCGTATCACCCAATTTGCAGGCACCCGTCACCGCATTACTCTCAAATTTAGTCGCAAAATGATGCACATTATCTGAACTACAATCAAAATTTAAACCTGCTATAGGATAATCCATCGCAAACTGTAAGCAGTTAGTTGCTGTGACATCACAACTGGTATTTGAAGTTACACCTTTCGTACCCTTAGTTGGGTCTTCATTAATTTTAGCGCTTTCTCCACCACATCCATTCAAAAGAATGGCGAATGCAGAAAGTGCAAATGGCAATACGATTCTTTTATTCATACATCATTCATCCTAAATTTTAATTACTGTATAGCCGAGATTTTGATCTGTCCTTGATTCGAGAGTTCGTGTTCTGATACATCCACTGCTGAAGCCAACGGCGTCATCATGATATAGCGAGCATCTGAAGGGACTTTGATGACCCCATGAATAGACGCATGCTGTAAAAAATTCGCATTTGTCACGCCGCTCTTAAACCCGCTTGCGCCTTCTTTGATACAGCCTTTTTCATCGAGAAAAACCACCAAAGGCCAATAATAAACAGGCTTTTCAGTACTCATAGCATAAGAATCAATCTGCATATACTCAATGGAGGCATCCATTTTAACTAAGTCATATTCAAACTTTTCTTTTAAAGGCTTACGTGGCCATACACCCACCTCCTTTTGAGGTGCTAATGTCTTAATAGATTTAGAATAATCTGTTAAAAAGCAACGGTCATCTTCAAATGCGAGCGACAAATCCTGTTCAGACAACCGTATATAACTGTCAGCCAAAACAATGGGGGCATCAGCTTGTACTGAACGATTTAGAAGCTTGTCAAGAACTGATCGACTCACCCCTTTTTTACGTTCCACCGTTTCTAAACGACCACTGCCGTCTGGCATCATATAAAAACGCTTTTTCCCATCCAAATTGAATTCTTGGTCTTCAAGGTATTCATTATTCACATATTCAATGCCATCAATTTTAGCGAAAGCGCTTGGCGTTGTTGTTTGCTGAATAGGAGCTAAAGATGAGGGGTTGGAGGTCTCTTTTACAATAGATGGTTGCTGCTCTTTAGCAACCTGCATTTGCGTTTTTTCTATTTTCTTCGGTTGGATAATCGCTTTCTCCTCTACCTGAGGATTTGTCTTGGTCACCACGCGATTTGCTATTTCTTTCTCAGCCGAGGGCGTGAGAACACGAGTTTCGATTGCTGTATCTTTCGTTGAGCTTGGAGCAGGCGAAACCACAATAGGATTTAAGGATTGTGATTGCTGTTGTGATCCTAAGTCTTTGCCTGTATTTGATTTTGGCTCAGATGATTGTAATCGAACTGGCTTTGACTTATCTAATGGTTCAGCTTTCTTTTGAGGGGTGACATGCTCAACTTGTTTTTTTGGCGATACATCCCGTTGTACATTTTTTTTAGGCACAATCATTGGGCGACCATCTGGCCCAATAATTGTATAAAAACCATCTGCATAGCCAGTCGACCCATTTGCCAATACAGCACCTAGCATGAGCATCGCAAATTTAGATCCATGTTTCATTGTCTTTTGCATCACCATCTTGTTCTATAATTAATACCAAGTAATGTAACCTTCGTATTTGTTTTAATATCTAGACCTGCATATGGGTTGAGTAGAATATTATCAACCCCAGTTTTGTTGGCTAGGCTACTGGTATTTGCTGGAATATCATCACGACTGCGTAAAAAACCAATTGATAAATCTAAGTCTGTATCTTGATCAAATCGGTAGCCTAAACCCAAGCCAAATAACTGCGCATTGTTAATCGGTACCATGGTATTGCGTTTATCATCAGGAATTGAACTGGTTCGCGGCTCATATCCCATCCGTAGCTTTAAACGATCTGTCGCTGAATATTCAAAGCCAATCCCCCAACGCCAAGCCGACTGAAATCTCAAAGGCAATGCGAGTGAACGATCGGTGACATCAGCAGACAATAATTTTGCTACTTTTAATAATGAAATCTGGCGATCGAACTCAAATTGAAATTTATCCCATGCAGAGAAATCTGTCCAACCGACATCAAAATTCATCTGTAAGTCTGGGAATATTTTATATTTGATCCCTGCCTTAAAATGTTGTGGATATTTAAAATCCATCGCAACCAAACCAGACTCAATATCTGGCACAAATCCTGGTAAGCCTAAAATCGCTGCAAGGATTTGCCCTGTTGCTGATGAGTTAAGGCCTGCAACAAGTTGCTGTGGCGCAACTGCATTATTGATGAGATACTTACCTCGCAGACGCATTTTTGCTTCGCTTTGATAAACCATACCAAAACTAAAATCATCTGTTGGCTCCCATAAAATCCCGAGGTTATAACTTGGGCTCAGCGATTGCTCCATAGAGACTTCAAGCGCCCCCATTTTATTAAATGGATTCATCCCTTCTTTTGAATTGCACATTCCAAAGAGTAATAAATCGGTAATAATATCGCCATTACCTTTAAATGGAGCACAGACAACCTCATCGACCATCCGTAACACCCCAATCATCTCATTGGGAAACCGCAAGTCTGTTTTCAATGCAATCGCTTGATACGACATCCCAAATGAAGCACCTATCGCCAAGTGATCATTGACTTGATAACCAAATGATGGTGATAAATACGTAATACGCTCTAATGCAACTTGCTGTCCCATATAGTTACTGGGATTGCCGTCTTCAGCACCAAAGCCCGCGACTAAGGGTGCATATATTGCTGTCGCATAAGTTACTTTTGAGCCAGGTGGCTTATATGAAATGCCCGCCGTAGGCGCAACCAAAGGCATATTCGGCCCTAGATCGACAATTTTCTTTAAGCCTGGAACATAAATACTCGCGTACTCAACATCTCCAGATACTGTGCCCTTAAAGTCTGTACATATTCGTGCATCAATCTCTGGGCCATCATTACAAACCAATGGATCATCAGAATAACCAAAAACATTGTAACCAGCGGGTGCTGTATAATCCCGTTTAATTGAAAAGTTAGCTAAAATCCCTTGTACATCAGTCTGTAAACCCTCCAACTTTGCGAGAGCAGCAGGGTTAAAATGCACTGCACTAATGCCAGGTGGATCTGCAGTTACCGCATTTCCCAATGCCAGCGACCTCAAATCAACCGATAAATCTTGCCCTAATTGAGCATGTGTAATATTGGAAAGTCCTGCAATCAAGATACTAATCGTCAAAGGACATAATTTAGGGTATTTCACCATTACGTCTCCTTAGCGTAGTTTCTTACCGAAACCTATAATATCAAGCGGGAAAGACAAGCCTAATGATACATCTGGTGCATCCTCGGTTAAGCCGATCCCAACAGTTCCATTGACAATGGTTTTAGGCGAAACACGAACACCTAAAGCAAACGACAACATCGAGCTACTTTGATCTGCTGACTTAAAGCTTTCATCATTTTTGAAATAGAACTTTGCACCCGTGTTAAAGCTTTGTTGATATGACATCGTCAATGAGACATCATAGTTAAATGAATAAGCAAAACCGAATGAGAAACCACCACTTAAACCTGGATCAAAACTTTCTAAAATACGATTACCACGGACTTGGTTTAATCCTGACTCTTTAAAACCGTAGCTTGCTGAAACAGAGCTAAATAAAACCACAGGATCGATATATTTACGCGTACTCGCACCACCACCAACTGAGTAATATCCCTTACCAGTCGATAGTTCATCAGTCGCAATTTCATAAGGACTATCACCTGTCTTGGTCGATAAACTACCAAATACAATCAGTGGTAAACGCCCTTGTTTGAGTGGGAATGGCTCCCAACGTGCACTAAAAGAAATATCGCCTAGCCCTGCTGCTGTTTTATCATCTAATAGTTGTTTTTTCGCCATAAAAGGCAATGAAGCAGATAAGGTAACGTTATCTAAAAAGCCATATTGCAAGGTAAAGGTATTGGTCAATGTATGATTGGCATCTTCTTCCACCCGAAGATTATTTAATCGCCCATCTTCCATCGAAGCATCAATACGGCTATCGCGATAATAAGTATAATCAATGTCATAATATGAAGAAATCACGCCCTTCTTGATTAATGAATACTGACGCTCACTAGACGTAAAGACCTCTTGCAGATTGGCTTCTTGTGTCGCATCACCCTCCTGCTGCTGTAATGCACTCGCAGCCTGATTTACACTATTTTCAGCCGGCGATGGCTCTACCACAACTGACGTAGCATCAGCGGCTTCATCTGATTCTACAGCTAAGGTCTGTGCGTCTTGAACCTGCTCAACCTGATCTAGTGGTGTTTGATCTTCCGCATAAAGAGTTGTTGTGATTGCACTTAGACTTAAGGCAAGCACACTCATATTCATCCATTGATTATTCATTATAACATCCTACTTATGCATTTAATTTACTAAAACTTAAGGACTATTTGCGCTTATAGTACATCCGCATATATGTCGTCACTGGCTGATTGTAGTTCGCTGAATCTTTGTTTGTTTCCAACACGCGGCGCATGGTCGATGCTCTATCCGCTAAACGCTCAAACCGAGGTGTTTGAAATTGAATGTCTGCAAGTGCATATTTATTGATGGTCGCATCTTCTACATGACGCATATCAGCATCTTGCAGTGCTAATAAGTCTTTACGATATTGCTCAGGCACATCGACAAGGAAAAGCGTATTGTTATCCCAAACCTCTTTGAAACGGACCTCATCAAAACTGATGTTGCCCAAAGCGGGATCAGCGACATAAACACGTCCATCCTTATAGGCTTTGTAAACCACAAAATGCTTAAAGCCTGCATAAGTAATAGGAACGATAGCGGGTTGTTTTAATTCGATCAGATCAGAGAACTTCCCTCGATATCCACCACTATTCAACCCCAATGCCGTAACAAAGCGCTTCATGTCTAATAATGAAAAACTACGGCGCTCAATAATGCGTTGATATTCACCGTATTGAAGTAAACCAGACATGGTTTGCTGTTCTGTTAAGCTCAAACCACCATAACCATTTAACAACGTGGTTAATGCAGCCGAACCACAGCTATAGTCATAAGCTTGACGGACGATACCGCGAAACTGATCCTCTACAGCAGGTTTAATTGTGACGGCTTCACGGTGATTCCGTGTAAAAGAAGGGTTGCGAGAATCTAGGGTTTCTGTGTAGTGAACAGTCCCCTCAGGTTTTTTTTTCTATTTCAAAGGCTTGCGTTGTGAAGTAATACATCAATGCCGAGCCTAAAGCGATCTCTAACATAAGTCTCTTTTTCTAACCGTGGCAGCACTTGCCTTATTCATTTTATTTTTAGTGTTTAGTCACAAACACTACGTCCTTGCTTGTTGAAGATACCTTTTTTTATGAAAAAATACAGCTTTTTTTTATTTTTTTTGACGAAATGTATGTTTTTATCTTGGGTTGGGCTTATTTTATGTATCCAAAACATCGCTATAGATACAATATGACAATATCAATAATTATCGAAAACATATAATGCAAAAAAAGCGCATGAAGCGCTTTTTTTGTTTAAATAAAAATTAGTGACCAGAAATGGTAATTGTTGATGAACCAACATTTAAACCTTGAATTTCTACATCACCGATTGAAGCGTTAGTAGCAGCAGTTGCACTGTCGCCCAAACGCACACCAGCGATATACACATTCATACCTTGAGTACTGTTGTTTTGTAATACAAGCCCATTTTGCGTTACTGAGATATCAGCCTGAATATCTAAGTCACCAGTCGCATTACCCGTACCACGAACATAAATATTGTCTAGGAAGATTTGACCGCCACCCGCAGCATCATTGATACCAAGGTTAGAAATCGTCAAACCACCTTGTAAAGTAGAATCAAGTTTGATCATCGCGCCTTGTGGTGTAGCACCTAGTTGAACATTCGCAGTAATCGAACCTAAAGACAAGTCCAATCCAGATAGAATTTCCGTTGGTGTACCAACCACACCACGAACAGCAGTCGTAGTATCAGTTAAAGCAGCGCCGTTAGATGCCGCAACACCGATAGAACCGATGCTCACATCTACCGCACCAACAGTAGCCGCGATGTTCAGGAATGCTTCACCCCCAGTACCAGCATCAGTATCAATCACTAAATCGAGTAAGTTACCAGTACCAACTTGAGTAATACTAAGACCATCAATTGTGATCGCACCCGCAACACCTGTTGCACCAGTAATGCCAGTTGATGCTTGTAAACCATCATTATCGTGAATATATAATTTATCGATAGAGATACCGCCAGCACCTAAAGCAATACCAATATTGATCCCATCTTGACCTGTCGCAGCGCTGAGTGCAGTATCGTCCATTGCCTGCATAGCCATTGCATTTGCGCTAATCGCCATTGAAGAAACTAAAACTAGTTTAGTAAACATTTTCATTGAGCACTCTCCCAAGAGCATTTATTTTTTGACTTTCACTACTCTAAACTGTCCACTGTTGTTTTTTATTAAATGACAACCTGAACTTCCAATCCTTGAGTAGTTCGCTTAGCAACTACTAAATTACTCGTTTGTTATTTTATGTTCAACTACTGTTAAATGTTTTTTAGTAACAACCCGATAAACGGCGCGCATCAATACATTCAAACCCGTAATAGAGAAAGATAAATAAGTATCTAAAAAACATAGTTATTTATAAAAATTAAATATTTAAATTTTGATCATAACTGTCAAAAACCACACCCTCTGTCTACTCTCTAAAAAGTAACCATAAAATGTAAGCAAAATTTTTCTTTCCTTTCTCTGTATCAATAACATTGACATTTACGTCCCAAGCTTTTTTGATCATACAATTAAAATGTCTGTCTGTTTTTCATTCTAAATAATTATAAAATATCACGTGCATTTTTTGATTGTAGTACAATCCTCTTTCCCAAATGTAGATGAATATATTTTCATTTTATGTCTTATTTTAAACAAAAGCTTAATACAGAACTTACATCTGCATTTGACCTTCTCTCCCAACTTTATGATTTAACGGGTTTGGTCTATTTGCATGACCAAAATTTTCCAGTGATTGCTTTTTTACCTAAAAAATTTCTAGTATCTCAGCAATCCATACTTCAACAGTTTCATCAAACTGCATTCAATCAATATCAATTACAACCAGAAGCAGCAACCGTTACCGAGTTCTCAAGCTTTGATCAAACCACTCAAAACTCTCAGCAAAATGTTGCATTTGATGGCGGATATATTGGTTTTTTCAGTTATGACTATAGTGCCAATCAGCATGTCAATATTTCCAGCAACCCTCAACCCAGTTTTTTCTTAGGTCAATACTCAACTTTCTTGAGATTTCAGGACAATGCTTGGTACTTTCATAGCCGCGAAGAATGTGCTCAGGCTATTTATGCATGTATATCTGATCTGATTGCTCAACCAACATCTAAGAACCTGTCCGCACTTACTTTACTTGAAGAATCCCACCCTCGCTGGTCAAAACAACAATACCTAAATGCATTCCAACACGTTCAGGAATACATTAAAGCGGGAGATTGTTATCAAATTAATCTCACCCAAGAGTTCAAAGCGAATGCTCAAGGTTCGTTATTAAATTCAGCACAAGCATTATGGCAGCTCACACACGCACCTTATGCAGGCTATCTAAAAATTAATGATTTTGAATTACTCAGTTGTTCTCCTGAGTTATTTATTGAATTCCAAAATAATCGAAAAATAAAAACCCGTCCCATCAAAGGAACCATGCCACGTTTTAATGACCCTCAACAGGATCAGCGGTCTAAAGAAAAACTCAGTCGCTCGGAAAAAGACCAAGCTGAGAATGTCATGATCGTTGATTTATTACGCAATGATTTAAGTGTTTACGCTGAGACAGGTTCGGTCACAACCACCAAACTATTTGAAATCGAAAGTTTCAATCAAGTGCATCACATGGTCAGTGAAATTACCGCGACCATGAAAGAAGAAATCAATCCTATGCAAATGTTATTGTCTGCCCTACCTGGTGGTTCAATTACAGGAGCACCTAAAATTCGTGCCATGCAAATTATTGAGGAACTAGAAGGTGCGCCGCGCGGTGCTTATTGCGGTAGTTTAGGATATTTTAATTTTGATGGAACAGGTCGATGGAATATTTTAATTCGCAGTATTCAAAAATATCAAAACGAATTATCCATGTGGGCAGGTGGTGGTATCACCATCGCTTCTGATGCAGAAGCTGAATATCAAGAATGTTTTGATAAAATTTCTGCCATGCTCAATTTACTCAACACATGGCAGAAAACAGACCTCTAAATCAAAAATAGATTTATAAAATATGCGTTTTTATCGTACCCACTAAACGCTTATTTTGTTCATCTGTACCAATCGTGATACGCAGGAATTGGTTAATCCGAGGTTTATTGAAATAACGGACCAAAATCCCATGATCACGTAGTTGTTGCATCAATTGAGCCGCATCATGTTTTGGATGCGTGGCAAAAATGAAATTGGCTTTTGATGGCAATACTTGAAAACCTAAAGCCATTAACTCACTGATCAACTTTTCACGACTGTCTATGACTTTTTTACATTGCGCATCAAAGTAAGCCTGATCCTCAAAGGAAGCAACAGCGGCTGCAATGGCAAAACGATCCATCGGATAGGAGTTAAAACTATTTTTTACTGCTTCAAGGGCAGCAATCAAATGACTTTGTGCAATGGCATATCCAACACGCAAACCAGCCAATGAACGTGATTTAGACGTCGTTTGGCAGACCACTAAGTTTTCATATTTATTGACCAACTGAACAGCAGTTTCAGCACCAAAATCGACATAAGCTTCATCAATCACAACCACTCGATTAGGATTTGCTTGTAAAACCTGTTCGATTTGATCCAAACCCAAAGCAATACTGGTTGGCGCATTTGGATTGGTAATAATCACCCCACCATTCGCTTGCTTATAATCTGCAACATCTATTTCAAAATTTTCATTCAATGGAATTTGCTTGGTGTGGATGCCAAAGAACTGACTATAAACAGGATAAAAACTATAAGTAATATCTGGATAAAGCACAGCTTCTTTTTGAATAAAAAATGCTTTAAAAATATGTGCTAAAACTTCATCTGAACCATTTCCCACAAAGACTTGTGCAATCTCAACATTTTGCTGTTTGGCAATCGCTTGCTTCAAGGCTGTTGCATCAGGATCAGGATATAGGCGCAATGCATCGGCTTGATTTGCCAAAACAGCTTGGACCGCCGCCTCAACTCTCGGTGATGGCGGATATGGATTTTCATTGGTATTGAGCTTTAATAAGTTCTGAATTTTGGGTTGCTCACCGGGAATATACGGTTCCAATTCACGAACTTCAGGACTCCAAAAACGCATTTGTTCTGTTGTGATATTCGACATTTTATTTTCTCTTTTAACCCTCACCTAAGCTCTCGAAGAGGAATATTCAAACTTATTCCACCAAAATATTAAGTCTGCAGGTGGCTATTCCCTCTCCTATAAGGAGAGGCTTAGGGAGAAGTTTTAAATTAGATTTATTGATAACGGTAACGTGCTGAACGAGCATGAGCATCAAGATTTTCCTGTACCGCAAGCACATCCGCAGTTTTCGCCAAAGGTTTAACACCTTCCTGCGAGCACATGATTAGGCTAGAACGCTTTTGGAAATCATAGACGCCAAGTGGAGACGAGAAGCGCGCTGTACCCGATGTTGGCAAGACATGGTTTGGACCTGCACAATAATCACCAATCGCTTCAGGCGTATAACGCCCCATAAAGATTGCACCAGCATGACGAATCTCTTGGCTCATCTGTTCAGCATCATCTAAACAAAGCTCTAAATGCTCAGGTGCAACTTGATTAATCAATTCAACTGCTTCTGCACGATCTTTAACGAGAACCAAAGCACCACGATTTTGAATCGAAGTTCTGGCAATTTCGGCTTTTGGTAATTCACTTAAATGCTTTTCAATGGCTGCATCAACAGCATTTAAAAGTGCCTCATCAGGTGTAATAAAAATGGCTTGGGCAACCGTATCATGTTCCGCTTGTGACAACACATCCATCGCAAGCCAATCCGCATTATTTTCGCCTTCGGCATAAACCAAAATTTCTGAAGGCCCTGCGATCATATCAATACCGACTTGACCAAATACGGCCCTTTTTGCCGCTGCAACAAAACGATTTCCTGGACCAGTAATTTTATCTACTGCTGGAACAGTTTGTGTGCCATAAGCCAAAGCAGCCACGGCTTGTGCACCACCAATCGTAAAGACCCGACTCACACCAGCCAAATAGGCTGCTGCTAGAACCAATGGATTCAACTCACCATTTGGTGCTGGAACAACCATAATGATTTCAGGAACACCTGCAACATGGGCAGGAAGTGCGTTCATCAATACAGAAGATGGGTAAGAAGCTAAACCACCTGGCACATAAATTCCGACCCGATCCAGTGGTGTAACTTTTTGACCTAAAGTATTTCCTAACTCATCAATATAAGTCCACCCTTCTTGCTTTTGAGCTTGATGGAAAGCACGAATACGTTTTGCAGCCAGTTCTAATGCGTCACGGATTTCAACCGTTAATCCCTCAAATGCAGTTTTAAGTTGTGCTTGAGTGAGTTCTAAATCAGAGAATTGATGCGCGGGATGTCGATCGAACTGTTGCGTTAATTTCAGCACATGATCATCACCATGCTGACGAACATCAGCAATAATTTGATCTACAGTTTGTATTAATTGAGGATCATTGACAGTTTCAAATGCCAATAGCTCAGCAAATGTCTGTTTAAAATTTTGATCCTGAGTCGATAAACGTCGCATCAATTTACCCACAAGGCGAATAAGAGAGCGCTAAGTTTACTCTTTTTCACCCAATTTGTGGATGCAATATCAGCCTAAAAAAATTATGAGATAAAATTAGTTTGCCGATGAGCAATCCAATAGCATTACTCACCTAAAAAACTAGAAATATTTTTAAAATAAAACAATCTCTTAAAAATTATTTTTAGATCCTTGTCACAAATTTGAATGCTGATTCGTCAATCTAAGAACCCTATTTTTTCATATCAGGAGTTTTAAAATGACGAACAGTAATATTCATCCGCAAAAACATTTACCAAGTGCAGTACATCATCTTCATCAAGTACACCAGAATATTGATGACTTAGCCTTGATCGAACGCCCACTTTATCATTTAGTTCTGTTAAGAGCTTCACAAATCAATGGATGTGCTTATTGCGTAAAAATGCATATTGCCGAAGCATTGGCAGATGGTGAAACCCAATCACGTCTAGACCGCCTCATCGTATGGCGTCATTGTGCAGACTACAGTGACCAAGAAAAAGTTGCTTTTGCTTGGGTAGAAGCATTAACGACACTACACCCTCAAACAGATTATGCGCCGCTGCGTTCCAACCTATTAAAATATTTTAACGAACAGCAAATATCTGCTTTAACTTTATTGATTGGCATGATTAATTTATGGAATCGTATTGGCATTTCACAACATTAAAGATGATGCAAAATCAACAAAATCTCACGAAACACGATTTAGATCTATTTCAAGCAAGCCGAGCATTCTTGTTCGGCCTAGCTTATCGTCTCTTAGGTTCAACACATGACGCAGATGATGTATTACAGGATATTTTTCTAAAATGGCAAATGCAGCCTAAAGAGGAAATCCTCAATCCCCAAGCTTGGCTTACTTCGGTATGTACTCGTCATTGTATTGACTTACTTCGTTCACACCACAAGTCACGGACTGAATATGTGGGTACATGGTTACCCGAACCGTATCAACATACAGAACAGATGTCGATCGAATCTGATTACACCCTATCTACTGCATTTCTTTTAGTTCTTGAAAAACTCTCACCCAAAGAACGAGCTGCTTACTTACTGCATGATATCTTTAATCTTGATTACCAAGAGGTTTCTGAAATTCTCCAAGAGCAGCACAGTTATTGTCGGCAATTAGTAGTACGTGGAAGAAAGCGAATTTCAGAACAACCAAAGGCACTCTCGACATTACCAACTTCACATCAGATGGCTTTACTAAATGCCTTTAGATATGCTATTCACTCGCACAATCTCGATCAACTTAAAAAACTTCTGAGTGAAGATATTCAGCTTGCTGCTGATGGTGGCGGTAAGGTTTCAGCTATTCCTCAACCACTCATCGATCAGCCCAGTGTATTACGCTTTTTTGAGCGCTTGCTCTTTCAGGCTTGGAATGAGCTTTTTTGGGAAATATGCCATCTCAATGGCAATATTGGCTTTAAGTTATATGATCAACAGCATAATTGTGTGATCGCGATGACATTTGCATTTGATTGCAACCAGCAGATTCAAAATATCTATGTCATGCGCAATCCCGACAAACTAAAAAATAAAAGGCCAACCTAAGTTGACCTTTGTACAGAATAGGCGCTTTTATTTCGAACGTTCTTTAATCGCCTGCTCAAGTTGAGTCAGGATTGGGTTTAATAACGCTTGTTTACGTTTGAAACTTGCTTTATTAACGATTAAACGCGAAGAAACCTTACAAATCTCCTCTAATGGCTCTAAACCATTGGCACGCAAGGTATTTCCTGTATCGACCACATCGACAATGTAATCGCCCAATCCAACGAGCGGTGCAAGTTCCATTGAACCGTAGAGCTTAATCACATCCACTTGCTCACCTAAACTTGCATAATATTGACGTGTTAAGTTGACATATTTGGTCGCGATCTTTAAACGCCCTTTCGGACGTTGCATTCCCACTTTACCCGCAGTCATTAACTTACAATTGGCAATTTTTAGATCAAGCAATTCATACACATGTTGTGCGCCATGCTCCATCAATACATCTTTACCCGCCACACCAAAATCTGCTGCACCATTTTCAACATAAGTCGGCACATCCGAAGCACGTAAAATAAGAATACGTACTTTTTTATGCGTAGTTGGAAAAATCAACTTACGCGACTTTTCTGGATCTTCCAGTAAATTAATGCCTGCATTTTCAAGTAAAGGTAAAGTCTCTTTTAAAATACGACCTTTACTGAGTGCCAAAGTTAAACCATGATCAAAATTGCCCATTACATCAAAATTTGGATCATCGTTTCTTAAGTCATTCATCCTTTTACTCGCTTAATCTGAGCCCCTAAACTTTGCAATTTTTCTTCGATATGTTCATAACCACGATCAATATGATAAATACGATCAATCAGTGTCTCACCCTCTGCAACCAAAGCTGCAAGGACTAGGGAAAATGAAGCACGCAAATCAGTCGCCATCACAGGTGCAGCTTGAAGTGTCTCTACTCCAGTTACAACCGCGTCATGCCCTTCGACTTGAATGTTTGCACCCATACGAGACAGTTCAGGTACATGCATAAAACGATTTTCAAAAATTGTTTCAGAAATCGTTGCAAAACCACGACCGATTGCATTCACCGCCATCAATTGTGCTTGCATATCTGTAGGGAAATCTGGATGCGGTAGTGTTCTAAAACTCACAGCTTTAGGACGTTTACCCTGCATATCCAACTCAATCCAGTCATCACCACAAGTAACTTCTGCACCCATTTCTTCAAATTTTTCCAATACCGCTTCTAGCAATAAAGGATCAGTATGCGTGGTTTTAACTCGACCACCCGTAATCGCAGCAGCAGCTAAATATGAACCCGTCTCGATACGGTCAGCAACCACAGCGTATTCACAACCATGTAGACTTTCTACACCAGTTACAACTAACGTATCCGTGTCTAAACCTTCAATCTTCGCGCCCATTTTAATCAGCATTTGCGCAAGATCAGTAATCTCTGGTTCACGAGCAGCATTACGAATCGTGGTTACACCATCAGCCAATGCCGCAGCCATTAAGATGTTTTCTGTACCACCGACAGTAACCATATCAAAAACAACTTCGCCACCTTTTAAGCGACCATCAACTGAAGCATGGACATAACCATTTTCAACTTCAATTTGTGCGCCTAAAGCTTCTAATGCTTTTAAATGCTGATCAACTGGACGTGAACCAATCGCACAACCACCAGGCAATGAAACCTTAGCATTGCCATAACGCGCCAACAATGGACCAAGCACCAAAATAGAGGCGCGCATCGTTTTTACAAGTTCATAAGGTGCAAATTGGTTATCTAATGTCGAAGCATCAGCACAAACCGTTTCACCCTCATAACGCATGGTGATACCCAAGCCAGCTATCAGCTCAACCAATGTATTCACATCTTTTAGATTAGGTACGTTGGTTAGCGTAATCGGAGAGTCAGCAAGGATCATTGCTGCAAGTAAAGGCAAAGCTGCATTTTTAGCACCAGAAATGCGCACTTCGCCCTCGAGCTTAACACCGCCCGTAATTAAAAATTTATCCATTAATATTTATACTCCGAAAAGGCTTGCTTTACGCCATTCGTCTTTTGTCATTGCGCGAATCGTAACAGCGTGAACTGCACCACTCGCAATATAAGAATTCAGGGGTGCATAAACAGCCTGTTGGCGAGTGACGGTACGTTTACCTTCAAACTGGTCATCAACAATACGAAGGTCAAACTTGCCAGCCTGTCCGCTCACTGCTACTTCTGCTTCAGGAAAAGCTTCTTTTAAAATTTGCGTGAGCTGCTCACTATTCATTGCCAAGACCTCTTATACAACCATTGGTGTAAAACGCGCTATTTTACTATAACTTTTTCATATAATTCAGTAAGCGTTTTCTTTTTTTATCACTAAAAAAAGAGGCTCTATAAAAAGCCTCTTTCACTCAACTTAAAAATTAAGTCAAAATTGCAAGTTCATGTTGATAAGAACATTGTATTTTTCTATGTTTTGCAAGCTGTCGCTTTAATTTTTCTGTTAGTTTTTTTATCGAAGTATACATATCATCGGCTGTCGCCTGTGCAAACAATTCAATCCCCGGCAGACGTATAATTGCTTCTGCAATATGGTTTGCACTCCCTTTATGTGAACGTTTATCAACTTGATGATCTTTAGCCAATTTGATCTGCATACTATTTACCTGATCTAGATGCTTGGTCATTTGACTAAACTTTTCTTTAATATTCTCTTCAATTGCAGGTGTAATGGTTAAATGGTGTCCACGAATCGTTATTTGCATAATTCTATCCCTCACCTTTTCTTAGGATACGAAAACATCGCCCAAGCAATCTAATGCATATAATGTGGTTCAACACTCATTAAATCATCTTAGCGAGTCCTCTAGTGATTATTAAAAAATTCATTATTTGGTCATAATGAATGCCTAGAATAGTCACACCTTGAAATTCAGATCAAGACTTTTCTTTCAGAAGATGATGGAATATGTAACGATTCACGATATTTTGCGACGGTCCGTCGAGCGACCTCAATTCCTTCTACCTTTAACATCTCAGCAATTATATTATCCGACAAAGGTTTACGCGGATTTTCATTCGAAACTAATTTTCTAATCATGGCTCGAATCGCTGTGGAAGAAGCCTCCCCACCTGCCGTTGTTCCGACATGACTTGAAAAGAAATATTTCAATTCAAAAAGCCCACGCGGCGTCAGCATATATTTATTGGTTGTCACGCGAGACACTGTCGATTCATGTAATTCAACTTCTTCAGCCACATCACGCAACACCAAAGGCTTCATCGCCTCAGGTCCCAACTCTAAAAATGCTCTTTGATGCTCAACAATGCACGTCGCGACTTTTAATAGTGTTTTATGACGCTCATCAACACTTTTAATGAAATTTTTAGCCTCCAACATCTGATTGCGTAGATAAACATTGTCATCACTTTGATCAGCACGACGAATCATGCTGGAATAAAAGGAGTTGATTCTCAATTTTGGAATGACATCAGGATTAAGTTGCACTTGCCAATGTAGATCTTTTTTAGCAACAACGACATCTGGAACTTGATATTCAGATTCTTGCTGATTGAACTCTAAACCAGGATAAGGCTTCAAAGTTTTTAATAAATCAACTGCACTTTTTAACTGCTCTTTAGATAGGCCCGTTTGTTTTAACAACTTATTTAAATCATTTGCAATGAGCAGCTCATAACTCTTCAGAAGCTTCTTTGCTTCAGCCACATAAGGGGATTTCTCGTTCAAACTTTCGAGTTGAATCATAAGACATTCTGCAAGATTCCGTGAACCAACACCAACTGGATCTAAATGTTGAATATGTTTAAGAACAACAACGATTTCATCTAATTCAACCTCTTCCTCACTATCCATTTCTTGCAATATGCGCGTTACAGCAAACAGAATTTCATCTAAATCAGCATCTAGGAATCCTTTATCATCTAAAGAATCTACTAAACAATATGCAATCAACTTATCTATATTAGAAAAATGTAATAAATTAACTTGTTCTAAAATATGTTCTTTTAGATTATGTTGAACCTGTCGATTATCTTCTCGTTCTTCATACTCAGGTGATCCTAAAGCTGTAGACTGATGGGTGTAAATATCATCCCATTCTGTATCAACGGGTAAATCATTTGGTAGATGATCAGCATTAAGTTCTGTTGTTAAATCCGCATTTTCCGCTGGCTCTAATGTAGATAAGCTTTCTGTTGTGCCAATCTCTTCAATTTTTTCCAGTAACGGGTTACTATCTAATTGTATTTGTACTTCTTGCTCCAACTCTAAACTTGAAAGCTGTAAGAGCCGAATTGCCTGCTGCAATTGAGGAGTTAGCGATAGACTATTCGTAACTTTCAACCCAACAGATAATCTCATAAAATCTTCCTTCAAAAATCAAGCAAAAAACATGCCTATAAAATTATTTATAACATAAAGAAATGTTTGAGCATATAAGGAAAATTCTTTTCTACTGACTTATTTGTTCAAAAACTAGCGGAAGTATAAATATTTATTGTAATAAGGGGCCTACTTTAACCTCAACGCTCTCTTGAAAATGATAGTTCAAGTTAAATGGAAACACTTATCAGAGCAGATTGCATCTTTTTATGATGAAGAAATATCAACTACTTTATATTTTGTTGCTTAAGACATTCAAGCATTTCTTCAAGCACTTTCTACCCCATAGTTCTTTGCACAAGTTCATTTAAATCGCCTGAGAGAAAATCAGACTAAGTCGTACTCGCTGAACCAGAAGAATGTGCATAACGCCCGCAAGCAGACCAGACCTTCTGATCAGATGTGATAAAAGCTTCATAAAGCTCTCCTTCAGGATTATCAAGGACCCATTTACGAATTATTCTAGGTGCTTGATATTTTTGCTTAGATTTTTTCAATCTTTTCCACATTAAGAAACATAAATAGACCGCACCAATACCACATAAAAGTGTATAAAAAATCATGGCAGCCCTAATATCATTTCTTATTCAGCATCTAATTAAAATAAAGGTAGCACAATTCTTTAAATCTTAAACTATTTTGCTGACAGAGTATTTTTCCCACGCAATAAAAAACCTCCCAACATAAGTTGGGAGGTTTAGTATTTAAAAGCTGGCGATGACTTACTCTCACATGGCAAGTGCCACACTACCATCAGCGCGAAGAGGTTTCACTTCTGAGTTCGGGAAGGGATCAGGTGGTTCACTCTTGCTATTGTCGCCAGCAAACTGTTGTGGTGTTTTGGGGTCTTAATCACGATGTGAGTTAAATTTCACAGTGTGTGCCTTACTTACGAACCAAAGAGTTATTAACGGATTAGTATATTAAGTCTGAAGTGTAACATAAAGCATAGCTTTATGTCTTGCGCTCGGGCAAAGATTATTAATCTTTGCTTATCCTCGCTCATATCTAGCTATTTCACTAAATCAAGATGAATTGATGTTTTATGAATCGATTAAGCTATATATACAACTGCTTGGGTGTTGTATAGTCAAGCCTCACGAGCAATTAGTATTGGTCAGCTTCATACGTCACCGTACTTCCACATCCAACCTATCAACGTCCTAGTCTCGAACGGCTCTTTAGAGGACATATAGTCCTAGGGAAATCTTATCTTGAGGTAGGCTTCCCGCTTAGATGCTTTCAGCGGTTATCCCTTCCGAACATAGCTACCCGGCGATGCCACTGGCGTGACAACCGGTACACCAGAGGTTCGTCCACTCTGGTCCTCTCGTACTAGGAGCAGATCCTCTCAAATTTCCAGCGCCCACGGTAGATAGGGACCGAACTGTCTCACGACGTTCTAAACCCAGCTCGCGTACCTCTTTAAATGGCGAACAGCCATACCCTTGGGACCTGCTTCAGCCCCAGGATGAGATGAGCCGACATCGAGGTGCCAAACACCGCCGTCGATATGAACTCTTGGGCGGTATCAGCCTGTTATCCCCAGAGTACCTTTTATCCGTTGAGCGATGGCCCTTCCATACAGAACCACCGGATCACTAAGACCTACTTTCGTACCTGCTCGACTTGTGGGTCTCGCAGTTAAGCGCGCTTTTGCCTTTATACTCTACGCGTGATTTCCGACCACGCTGAGCGCACCTTCGTACTCCTCCGTTACTCTTTAGGAGGAGACCGCCCCAGTCAAACTACCCACCAGACATGGTCCTCGCCCCGGATTACGGGGCAGAGTTAGAACCTCAACATTACCAGGGTGGTATTTCAAGGATGGCTCCATTAGAACTAGCGTTCTAACTTCAAAGCCTCCCACCTATCCTACACAAGTAAGGTCAAAGTTCAATGTCAAGCTGCAGTAAAGGTTCACGGGGTCTTTCCGTCTAGCCGCGGGTACACCGCATCTTCACGGCGAATTCGATTTCACTGAGCCTCTGCTGGAGACAGCGCCGCCATCATTATGCCATTCGTGCAGGTCGGAACTTACCCGACAAGGAATTTCGCTACCTTAGGACCGTTATAGTTACGGCCGCCGTTTACTGGGGCTTCGATCAAGAGCTTCGCTTACGCTAACCCCATCAATTAACCTTCCAGCACCGGGCAGGCATCACACCCTATACGTCCACTTTCGTGTTTGCAGAGTGCTATGTTTTTAATAAACAGTTGCAGCGGCCTGGTTTCTGTGGCTGCCAATAGCTCAGACCGCAAGGATCATCACCGTCAGCAGCGTACCTTCTCCCGAAGTTACGGTACCATTTTGCCTAGTTCCTTCAGCAGAGTTCTCTCAAGCGCTTTGGTCTACTCGACCTGACCACCTGTGTCGGTTTAGGGTACGATTCCTGTGTAACTGAAGCTTAGAGACTTTTCCTGGAAGCATGGTATCAGCCACTTCACTGTACAAGTACAGCTTGCTATCGACTCTCAGCATAGAGCACCCCGGATTTGCCTAAGATGCATGCCTACTGTCTTCCACCTGGACAACCAACGCCAGGCTGACTTAACCTTCTCCGTCCTCTCATCGCATTACACAGAAGTATTGGAATATTAACCAATTTCCCATCGACTACGCCTCTCGGCCTCGCCTTAGGGGTCGACTCACCCAGCCCCGATTAACGTTGGACTGGAACCCTTGGTCTTTCAGCGAACGGGTTTTTCACCCGTTTTGTCGTTACTCACGTCAGCATTCGCACTTCTGATACCTCCAGCATACTTCTCAATACACCTTCATCGGCTTACAGAACGCTCCCCTACCACGTAACTTAAAAGTTACATCCGCAGCTTCGGCACATAGTTTTAGCCCCGTTACATCTTCCGCGCAGGCCGACTCGACTAGTGAGCTATTACGCTTTCTTTAAAGGGTGGCTGCTTCTAAGCCAACCTCCTAGCTGTCTATGCCTTCCCACATCGTTTCCCACTTAACTATGATTTTGGGGCCTTAGCTGGCGGTCTGGATTGTTTTCCTCTTGACTACGGACGTTAGCACCCGCAGTCTGTCTCCCGGATAGTACTCATTGGTATTCGGAGTTTGCATCGGTTTGGTAAGTCGGGATGACCCCCTAGCCGAAACAGTGCTCTACCCCCAATGGTATTCGTCCGAGGCGCTACCTAAATAGCTTTCGGGGAGAACCAGCTATCACCAGGCTTGATTAGCCTTTCACCCCTATCCACAAGTCATCCCCTGGCTTTTCAACGACAGTGGGTTCGGTCCTCCAGTTAGTGTTACCCAACCTTCAACCTGCTCATGGATAGATCGCCTGGTTTCGGGTCTACACCCAGCAACTAAACGCCCTATTAAGACTCGATTTCTCTACGGCTCCCCTATTCGGTTAACCTTGCTACTGAATGTAAGTCGCTGACCCATTATACAAAAGGTACGCAGTCACCAAACAAGTTGGCTCCCACTGCTTGTATGCATGCGGTTTCAGGATCTATTTCACTCCCCTCACAGGGGTTCTTTTCGCCTTTCCCTCACGGTACTGGTTCACTATCGGTCAGTCAGGAGTATTTAGCCTTGGAGGATGGTCCCCCCATATTCAGACAAGGTTTCACGTGCCTCGCCCTACTCGTCATCATT